>MERB01000001.1:0-10408 GCA_001770475.1 Betaproteobacteria bacterium RIFCSPLOWO2_02_FULL_66_14
CTTCCAGCGCTCGACCAGTGCCTCCACGTGCTTGGGTTTCAGGCTCGCCGCCTGCATGTGATGGAAGGCCATCTCGTGCAGTTGGTTGGCGATCATGGTCAGAATGCGTTCGCGCGCGTACTGCGTGGAAAAGCTGCCGTCGCGGTTGCGCAGGCAGAGTTGCTTCAGTTCGTAGTTCAGGTCTCTCATCGCGTCCTCTTCGTTCGTTGCTCAATTGCCCCTGGTGCGTGCTGCATGTCCGGTTAGTGTTTCTGTCCGTCTCGCCTGCCTGGGCAGGGCGAGCACTCCGAGGGACCCGGGACACCACTCCCGTTTGTGCCGTTGTTTTTGCTGCTTGCCTGCCCGACACGTGGCATTGGCGTCGAGGGCGCTTCCTGTTGGAAGTCGATCCTTCGAGATGAGCCATCACCCAAGGCTCAGGGGTACGCGGGTTGCGCGCGAGGTCGAACGACGCCCTTTGAGGAACGGGCAGATGGACGAACCGCATTGCGCGGTTGTTACGATGTGATGCGCCAGAGAGCGGATCACGAGGGGTCGTCACTTGCGCCAGCACCCCATAACTCATTGACGACTGAGGCATACGGCGCGTCGTCACTAGCAGCAAGCCGCCAGTGACGACGCCGGCTGGCGCAGCCACGGGTTGCCGCAGGAATGCGGGCAAATGCTGGCGCAGGGATCGCGGCGGCTGAAACCGTCGCGGTGTGCGAGCACGAGTCTGCCCGCGAGCATTACGCATGGACGCGCGGTTGGCGCACCAAGCGTTCAGCAGGGGCAGTTCTACGGACTGCGAACGGAGAGAAACCCCGTTCGAGGTTGACGCCGATGCAAACAGAATTCCGGTTGCTGGCGCGACTAACGCACTGCGGCAGGAACGCGAACTATTGCGTCATGCGCACTGCTGGCGCCCCGCGGGGCGGCTACTTACGGATACCTCCGAGCCTTGCGGCCACCGGCTTTCAGGAGATGAGACCGGCTTTCGCGCTCGACGTTGCGAGCAAGGGCGATGCGGTTACGGGCATCAACCGGGCTGACTCAGCCAGCGTAAAACGATGTTCAATTTCCGGCGATCTTGCGCATCGTCGCAAGCGCACAACGCGCGTACTACGGTGATCGCCGCAATGCGCGTGTGACCACCGAATCATCGCACAAGTTCCGTTGACATGAGAACGCGCCTGTCAGCACTGCTAACGATCTCACAAGACAACCGTTGACGCGGACCTTACCCACCGCCGCGCGTTCCGTGCGTGAGCGGCGCCTCCACGCGCGACCGTGGGTAAGGCATTCGGCCCGCTGCAAAGCGGGTGGAGCGGGGTTAATTTGCCGTCGCACCAGTTCATCCTTCAAGCCACCATCTGCGATCACAATGCCTCCCTGTGCGTTGTCTTCTGCGCTCGCCACGGCCGGACTTCCGGGATAAGTCGTAGGGCTGGTCGAAAACCGAGCGTGGCGAGGTCGGGCGTGGCAAAACGCTTCGACCGATTTTTGTGTATCTTTCTGGGACACAACGAAAGCGTAATCATGGCCCTCGCACGCTTCATATCCCTCGCCTACGGCTCCAACCTGCACCCGTTCAGGTTGACGCAGCGCGTGTGCTCGGCCACACCGATTGGCGTGGTACCCATGCCAGGCAAGCGACTCGCCTTTCACAAGAGAAGCGACGACGGTTCCGGCAAGTGCCTGTTCTATGAACCGCGCGGCACCGAGGACATGATGTACGGCGTTGCCTACGAGATCGACATGGCCGAAAAGCCGATCCTTGACGATCTGGAAGGGCTTAACAAGGGCTACAACGAGCAACAGGTTTCGTTCCCCTTGAACGGCGTTACACGCCACGCACTCGTGTATGTGGCCGCTTCGACCCACATAGACGCCACGCTCGTCCCTTACACCTGGTACAAGGACATGGTCGTGCTCGGCGCCCGGTATCACCGGCTGCCCGCCGACTACATTGCGAAGATCGAAGCCGTTGTCGCCGTTCTCGATCCCAACCCGAAGCGCGCCGCCGACAGAGCCGCGATCGTCAAGAACATGCGGGTCATCAACGCTGCCCAGGGAGTCTGAGCGCCCATGAATGAGGAACCTCTGCTTCTATCGCCGTCCCCGCCCAGGCGTAGGGCGCATGATGTGCACGAACTTCCCGAGCGGGTTCTGCAAACCTACGCCCGCCTCTGGCAGTTGGAAACCTGGCTGCGGCGCATGGTGTACGTGGAATTGCGCGCACACCTCGGCGATGACTGGAAAAGCAACGTCAAGCTTGAGAAAGCGCAACTCCCACAGAAGGAGGACAAGGCCCTTGTCCACATGCCTACCCCCGAGGAAGACCCGCTCAGCTACGTCCAGCTCTCGGAGCTGTGCCGCATCGTCTCGGAGAACCGCCGTCTGTTCGATCCGTTCCTCCCGCCGGCAGTTGTCTGGGAAGGCCGAATGAAGGAAATCTCCCAGGTCCGGCACCGCGTCGCGCACTTCCGGCAGGGTAACGAGCGAGACCTGGACCGTGTCGTGCATCTGCTGCGCGATCTGGACAAGGGATTCTGGAAGTTCATCACGTCATACAACTGCCAGCGCCACGTCCTGCCGCAGGACGGCGATCCGGTCTTCGCGCATTTCCTGCCCCTCGACCTGATTCCCTTCGTCGAAGTCGCACCGCGCGAATGGGCACAGGCGGGTTCCATCCCGCATGACGCCTGGTTTGGCGTATCGGTTGCCGCGACCGTCCGCCCTTGGGCGAAGTGGACGGAACCAGTGGCCGGCCACGAGGGCATCTTTTACGACGTCAGCATCTACCTTCGCGGAAGCCGGCGTCGGTACTTCGACTACCAGAACTTGCTGGAGAACACCCGGCGTCTGCACCAGCACGTCGCTCATATCTGCCTTGAGGATCGCGCCGACAGCGTCCGCGTGACGATCCCCGCTATCCTCGGCGAACAACGCGTGATCGAAGTCCTCGACCACATGATCGACATGGCACGATCCAGTGCCCGCCCCGGCGAATGGCCGAGCTACAAGGGCACGATCAAGAACGTTGCCGACGAATGGCCCGAATACGTCCTGGAGCCGCAGCACCCGCTGACGCTGCTCACCCGGGACATGCCCTGCTCGATCTTCGAGGCCTGACGTGCTCGCGGGTCGACGTTACCCACCGCGCCCGCCGGTCCCTGCGAGAGAGGCGCGGTCCGCCCGCCACCGTGGATAACGCCCTGTCCGATGCGATTCAATCGTTCGGTCAAAACTTGAATTTGTCGATAGCGCCGAGAAATGCACTGTCGGCGTCCTCGATCTTTTCGAGCATGTAGAAGTTCATTGGCTGGGGGGAATCAACGACCAGCAGTCCGCGCACTTCAGGTGGTGTTTCCAGTTCCAGGCGATGGCACAAGGCATCATTGCGCTCGCGCAGATAGCGGATTCTACGAATGTGTCGCAGAAGCGCGTCTGGAACCTCTTTACCCTTGCGATCCGTCACCGTCAGGCCACGGTATTCATAGAGCCTGGACGCGACCTCGATTTCCGATCTGCATAGCCGCAGGTTTTTTGCCTCAATTACCCACACGCGGCGGCCGCCCGGGCTGACTGCCAGCACATCTATGTCACCAAGCTCCTGGCTGACCTTTTGATTCAACGCCCAAGAGATCTTGCAACGCACCCAGGCTCGCAGGCCCATACCTCTCAGCTTCTCCGCGACCAATTCCTCGAATAGAGGTCCTGCTGCCGCGGAGACCTTTCCCACGTAACCTCGGGCAACATCGGAGGTCCAGAACTGATTCTGTAGTGAGCCGTCCATCAGCCCGGACAACGAGTACATCGTTGAGTCACTTATCAGCAACGGTGCAACCAACACGGTTGGATCGGCGCCGTCGTCCAGTGCGAGCAATGGGCGTCCGATCAAGGAAAAAGGTCTGTCGAACCTGCTGAGATCGAAATTAATCGCCTTGAGGCCGACGGAAATTTCGCGCCAAGACTTGCGGCATGGAAGCGTGAGGCGTGAGAGAAGCGGCGTCAGGGCCTCATGAGAGAACGATGCATCAGCCGCCAACGTGCGGGCAAGCTCCGAACGGTGCATTACAATAATTTCTTGCCGGGCAGTCAAGGCCATTGCTACGACTGCATATTGCAAGTCGATAAACGCTTCTGCAGATATTTGGTACTCTGCCTCGATCGCAGCACGAAGCTTGGCATCAACTTGCGACCCTTGCTGGCGACCCTCCACCTCTGGCGATCTGTCTCGCCCGTAGGATCGGTCAGCTTCGTCAAGTGTCTGCGTGTTCTTCCACTCAGCGCCCGGACGGATAGCCACCTCCACAAGGCTGCGGTTGCTGAGCAGGTCTCCAGCCGGACTAATCTTGAGCCGAGGTTCAACAAGACCTGCGCGAATGGAGGCAAACAGTTGCCCGTTGCCCAAAAGTAGTAGCGCGGTCGCGAACAAGTCGTCGAGGTCATCCTGGTCCGGTGACACTCCTTCGGTCGCTTGAGCCTCACAGGCAGCGATCTCCATGATGGATTTCGCGGCGCGTTGAACCGCGTTCATCTCGTTCTGGCGCTCAAAGGCGTGCTGATCGGCCGCCTTACCTTGAATCGCCCGCATGGCTCGGATTGCTCGTCGCCACGATGACTGCTCGTGCCGCGAAGCCTGATAGCGCCCCGCGGCAAGGAGGACCAACTCAGTGCGATTGAACGTCCGAATCCTCTCGATCAAGGCATCGAGCATGCTGGCGCGGTAACGGGCGAGGAACTCCATGCAAGGCGCCTCGCCGACGATCTCTAACCCATCCGTTCGGGAATGAAACCGCCAAATCGAGCCGCACTTGGCAAGAGCCAAGGCGGACTTTCGAATGGCTTTGAATGACCCGAGCAACCCCTGTGCCCCCATGCGATCCAAAGGGGTCAAGGTCACGCCCGCATGAGTCCAGCGCCAATGCTCCGAGCCAATGGCCGCTCTAACGATTTCGCGAAGTGCGTCCCTAGACAAGCCATTGGTCCCCGTCGCTGTCAGCTGCTCGAGAATCGCGGCAACCAGCTCGACCTCGGCATCGTTCTCCGGCCTGCGGACATGCGAGAGCCACGAGCCGGTCACGGCTACCGAGGCCGTTGCATTGGCCTGTGCAGAAATGACGACCACGGCTCGCGCGAGTTGCGCGTTGTCAGCGGGGATGTCGCCAATGCTCTGAAACTCCGTTTCAGTTGGCACGGAAAGTCCCACACAGCGGGGTCCACGGGGAAAGCTGTTGGGAAAGCGGTCGATCAACTGTGGCCCGATTGCCTCCAACCACTGCAGCATCGCGTGCCATAGCCGGTATCGCCATTCCCGCGAGGCCCCATCGACCTCCAGGGATTCCAGCCACCAGACGCGCTCCTTGAGCGCAACTGCGCCCAACAGCCGGTGGTGAACGATGTCATCGAGGCTCGCGTAAATTGGTTGAAGCTGGTCGTCATCGTCCCAGTTCTCTCGCTGTACCCACCGGTACGTGCTATCGACAAAGGGCAACGCTTGGAGATCCTTGCGCCGCGCAGCTTCGATGTGCGGCGGGCGGAGACTGTCAACGGGAAGCATCAATCCAAAGGGCGGCTCAATGTCCGTCATATGGTCAGGAATGAGGTTGTTCCGAGTGTCGCGCCAGAATCCGAACAGATTGATGGGGCCGTTTGGATTCTCGAATGAGAATCCCTCCGTCTCCAACCGCTCTTTCTGCGCGTTGATGCGAAGGAAGTCCGACAGCTTTCCATCATCGCAAGCACCGAGTGTGGACGCCTCAAAGAAGCTCAATGCCAGAAACCGCCAATTCCGGGGTGCCCGACTATCGTCAATTGGCGGCGCCATGCTGTGAGGCGCACCCCAGCCACTCGTCAACAGCAATGTGGTTGCTTCGCGATAGTCCGAGCGACCGCCCAGGAAGTTGAAGAAGGCCATGACATGATCGGCGATTGCTTGATTCACTTCCGCCCCGATCTCCGCCACGGCTGAAAACAAGCGCTGAGGAAAATACTCGAACGTCGGCGGAACCTGTATTACCTGCAGATATCGCCCGCTTCCCGTTTCGACAATAGACGTCCGGACAAAATAGGCGTCCGGCGCCGGCAACGAAAGGGGCCCATTCCAGAAGCCCGAAATCTCGGCGTATTTCTCTTGGGCATACATCAGTGCCGCCAGCAACAGCCGCTCAACCCCACCGCGCTTCGCAGCATTGACCATCACGACCCGAATGGCGAGCGACAAACCTGTAGGGGAGACGACGGCAATGCCGTTGTGGTGTTCGATAAGCGGATGCAGCTCTAGGGAAGACTCGCCCCGAGGCACCGCGCCAACATGGGAAAAATGCTCCTGCTGGAGAACGAATGGAGCCAGAGCCTCTTTGTCTATTCCGAGGTTATTCAACGCACCCGTCGTGAAGACAACCCGTCGAGCGATTTTTTTCAGTGAATCGGCGCTGGGCACTGACAATTCGCCCATCTCCACGCCGCCTGACGGCGTAAAACGATGGAGGTTTGCCCTGCGGGCGATCTCGTCGCTGATTGAGAGGAGCGCGTAGACCGAGGCCAGGGTCCGATCCTTCAGCCCGCCGGCCGGCAGCGCCTCAAACGCCGAAAGCAAAGTCTGGGTATAGGGACCGGGCGCTTCCCATCTACCGGCAATAATCCGGAAATTTCCGCGGAAAGTTGCGATCCGGTCGCAGAAAAGATCTTCAATCGGGTCTTCGGCTCTCAATACCTTCGCTTTGGACAGTCCCGCATTGAGTGCCCGCTGCAACTGGGCCGGCTGAACCTTGATATGGCCTTCCGCCTTGGCAAGTATCAGCCGCAGCAGCCAGTCCAGCCGGATATCGTTTGCGTGGAAGTCAGGTACGGTGGCCAGGCCTGCAAGCACCGTTGCCGCGTGGGTCTTGTTCCAACCCCGAATCTGAAATAGATCCGGATTGTCTGGTCTGAACCCTTGTTCGGGGATGCTCGGAGGCGCCATTTCCGCGAGGAGAGCCTCGATATCGGGGGCATCCGGGTGTTCGTTGTCCATCGGTTCACGACCTGTCACGACCCGCTGCGGACGTCAGCCACAGCATCCGGACTACTCGAACTCGAAGCGCGAGCCATCCCGCTCCAGGGTCTCGATCATGCGGCGCTGCAAATCGACCTGCTTCGCCGCGTCACCTGGCTGCCAGTCGGCGATCGATCGCGACAGATCGAACCACGGATACCGAGACAGCGTCAGCCGCGTCCGATCAGGGATACGGTGCGCCGCCCAAGGGTTCTCAAGGAACACCGCACCGGCGCAAAACACCACCAAGACGCCCGAGAGCTTGGTCTTCTTCTTTCCCGTGAGACGAAAGCGGCCGTCATGCCCCATTCGGACGAGCTTGTGCGAACCTTCCTCGAACAGCGGCGCACCCTTCCATCCGTACATCGCGTACCAGATGGCACCACACGTGACTCCACGATGGCCGCTTTCGATCGGTGCGGTCTGTCCTGGCTTTAGGAACTGTGCAATCTGCGGGCCGCCGAAGTTCGTGAAGTCGATGACGAGAAGTGCCGGCTCGTCGTGAGGTAGCTGATGCTCCGTTTGCTTGATCGCGCATACGCGGCTCACCAGGTTGGCCTGAATGCTGTCAAAGGTTTTTGTCGGATCGGGCCGGCCTGCCGGCATCAGCTCGGCCGTTGTTGTGATGACGCTACGTGAACCGACCATTTGGACGTGCCGCTCGACGCCGACAGGAAGCGGCGCGCCAGGCGTGTTGATTGCGTCGAGCAGGCAGTCCTGCTCCTTGTCCTGATGCTTGGCGAACACCTCGACGGTGATCGGACCATCCCCTGTATCGATCCGAAAGTCTGGCGTGCTGTCATCGCTGCGTGGAATCGGCTCGACCGAGAACCCGGCCTCCAGCAAGCCGCCATAGGCGCGAAGCTCGGCCAATGCAGAGGAAGCGCCATTAATGTCCGTGAAATCGAGGAGTCGAGGGACGAGGTCTTTCAACCATCCGTCACCGTTAGGCTCGCGGTGAACCCTCGCAACCGCCTCGTGCACGAGATGGTCAATAGCGCGAGACTTCTCAGAAAAAAGGGGAAACCACGTGGGATGCCTCGTCCCCATAATGAGCGGCGCGTTCTCGACGTCCTTCAACTGCTGTGGTTCAAGCAAGTCGTGCAGCCGTTTCATCACGCGCTCCGAGGCGGATTGAACCGCGAAAGCTCGGCCGGGGACGAGTCCGGAACAGCCCGCAGAAAAGCCCGCAATCCATCGGTCAGCGCCGCTGGCTGCTCGACATCCTGTGCGTGTTGATGCGTCCAGATTCCGACTGCACCACTATCCCGGATATCCTTATCAACAGGCTGGGTGACCTCGACCACGAAGACGCCGACATCGGGATGAAAAGGCAGGCTACGCAGCTTGTCGCGCACGACCTTGACGAGTGCGGGAGGCGGACCCCGAAAAGGAAAGCCCACATCCGTCTGCTCGCGCCCATCGGCAACAACCGCCACTACAAGATAGCATCGGTGGAAACCCATGCTCCGCAATAGCCTAACTTGCCGGCAACCCTTCTCCAGGTCTTGTAGCTTGTTGGGCTGCGCGGTGAGATAGGCTTTCGGAGGCAATTTCACACGCTTGATTTCGATCGCGATTGCTTGGTCGAGGCGCGCGTGATCGATTGCGAGAACGTCGATGTCGCCGGGTGCGCGGGCATCACCCATCAGGTGCGACGGATCGACACAGAACGCCAAGCCGGTAGCAGGTGCGAACCGCAGTTCGGAAGCAAGCAGCGCAGCAGGCATCCTCTCAGTAAACAGCCACCGCGCCAATTCTGCTTCGTGAATATCCTGAACCGGCGCCGCGTTCATTTATGACCTCACGTCAGCACTTGTGCGCCGCCCGGCTACTCGACGCGCCACAAATCGTTCAACGCCTGCGTCCCCAAATCGGGCGCGGAAATGCGCACAATCTCGCTTCCAAGCCCGATGAATACATGCCTGAAGGGGATATGCGGCCAGCTCGGAGCAAGTATGGGCAGCAAGTGATTCATCGCCCGTGAAATGTCGCCTTGCTGATGAAAAGAGTGTGTCGTGTCGTGACAAGTGCCTCGCTGCTCATGCAGCCTCCACCCTTTCGGCGGCGTTCGCGACCGACTGTTTGCTGTCATCAGAAAACACCCTCGCTAGCAGGGCGTTGAATGTCGCTTCGGCAATCACTTCCGCGTTGGCCTGATGTTTGAAGACACCTTGTAGCTCTCGGCATCGTTCTTCAAACTGTCCTTGAACAGCGAGAGATGGCAAAGGGATGCGAAATGCCCGAAGCTCCTTGGCGTTGATGTTCGCCTGACCGATCGCACCGCGCGCGGTTTCAAACAGTACCCGCTTCATATGCCGGCTGTTCATGAAAGCCCAAACGTAGAACGGGTGCACCCTCTTCTCGTCGACACGCACACGGATGAAATAGGACGCGGCGATAGCATCGATAGCGCCTTCCCAAAGCCCAGTTTTCCCCACCAACTCCTTGCTGTTCGTCCGGTTGAACAGCAGGTCACCCTTCTCCAATCGAAATCGAGCAACCTCGTCGTCTGCCAGCTGCACATACTTGAGCACCGAAAGGTCTATTCCCCCCTCGTAATCCACGTTGCCCATTCGGATCATAGGAAGCCCCGGCCCCTCATCCGTCGCCTTTGTGCTGCTACCGTAATCGGCGCCTGCGATCACGTCGCCGAGCGTCGCCTCATGCCACCCCTTCGGATTCCTCGCCGGATCGCCGAACATGTCGAGGAAAAGCGCGGGGATGATCTCGGCGGCCTTCTTCTGCGCCTCGCGCCGCAGCCTGACAATTCCCTCGGCTCGAGACAGCAAATCAACGATCCGATGTTGCTCTTCGATGGACGGCAGAATTAGCTGCTGCCCAAGAACGAAGTCCATGTCTGCGCGTGGCATCCGCGCGCCGGCAGTCCGCTCAGAAATGTGAGCCACGGTGTCTGCGCTTCGCAGGAAATAGGCCAGGTAACGTCGATCCAATGCCGCATCTGGCCGAAGCGGAATAATCTCGGTCGAGCACTTTCCTTCGAATTCGGGCAGAGCAACCTTGTTCAGGTACGGTCGGAGCTTTCCGTAGAGAACGTGCTCGGGGCCAAATTGGAAGCTATTGGCTTGCGGAACATCGGGGGTCTTCGAGAGCTCGCCAGCTTGAAACTGTCCCGTTCCCGATTCGATCGTTTCGAGACCGATGTATCGCAGGTCTGGGCGCTCTCCGGGCCGAACAGTGGTTCGGTCCTGATGACAAAGGTCTCCGAGGCGAATCATCCGCGTTGTCATGCCGATTCACCCAGCGCCACGCGCAGTGCTTCTACTTCTTCCACGATCTCGGACTCAATGGCCGCCAGTTCGTCCAACAGTTCGCGCGGGTCCCGATGTTGGACCTGCTGCTGGCTCATGGGACGGTAACGCCCGG
>MERB01000001.1:10492-10663 GCA_001770475.1 Betaproteobacteria bacterium RIFCSPLOWO2_02_FULL_66_14
CGGCAAACCACCACTGCTCGGTCCACTCGGCTTTCGGATCGCGCTTGTCCCACGCCTTCAGCCCTGCCTCGCGGTCACGATAGGCGGCGATCAGGATCGGCAGATCGTCGGCCTCGATTGCCTGGTCATGATTGGCATCGATCTTGTAGCCGTCGTTATCCGCGTGCAGGA
>MERB01000001.1:10681-10759 GCA_001770475.1 Betaproteobacteria bacterium RIFCSPLOWO2_02_FULL_66_14
TGCCGCCCTTCCTGAAGAAGAGCACCGAGGTTTTCACGCCGGAGTACGGCTGGAACACGCCACCCGGCAGGCTCATGA
>MERB01000001.1:10820-11213 GCA_001770475.1 Betaproteobacteria bacterium RIFCSPLOWO2_02_FULL_66_14
TCCGAAGATGGTGCGGCTCGCGACTATGAACCTCACGCTGCGCGGCCTGCCGAACGTGCGCATCCTGCTGCGCAACGTCCTGACCACCACGTTCGATGCCGAGCGCAAGGCCGAGCTGGGCCTGCCTCAGGAGGGCTACCACGTCGTCCTCGCCAATCCGCCGTTTTCCGGCAGGGTGGACAGGGATCGGATCGTCGATGACGTGAAGGTCGGGACGACCACTGCGACCGAACTTCTGTTCCTCAAGTACATGATGGACAGCCTGCGGCCGGGCGGGCGCTGCGGCGTCATCGTGCCCGAGGGCGTGCTGTTCGGATCGACCGGCGCGCACAAGGAACTGCGTCGTCAGTTGATCGAGAACAACCGCGTCGAAGCCGTCATGAGCCTGCCGGG
>MERB01000002.1:0-5903 GCA_001770475.1 Betaproteobacteria bacterium RIFCSPLOWO2_02_FULL_66_14
GTCGAGGTGTCGGGCAAGAACTGGCTGGATTTCACCGCAGCCGTGGACACGAGTGCCACACTCGGCAGAACAGGGACACTACTGCTCGATCCATCGGATATAACGATCAGCAACAGCGCGACGTCCGGTGGGTCATTCAGCGGCGGCATCTTCGCACCCGCTGGATCGACCGCGAATGTCTTGTGGTCTGATCTCAGTACCGCGCTCGGAAGCAACAATATCGTCATCGAGACCACCGGCACTGGTGGAACTGGGAACATCACGGTAAGCGCAAATAGTCCCGCGCTCGCGCAGCCGAACAACCTGTGGCTCGTCGCAAACAGCGACGTGACGATCAATGGCACGATCACGAATACGGGCGGCGGAAATCTTCAGGTGTTTGCGGGCTGGAATGGAGGTGCGTTCACTTACCCAACGGTACCGACAGTGACTTCCGGCACTGGCAGCATTTTCGTCAATCAGAACATCAGCATCAGTAATACCACTAGCGAGTTGCTGCTAAGAGCGGGTAAAGACATCACCGTGGCAACCGGCGTGAGCATCGGGAACCTGACCGGTTATGCCCATACGCTGACGCTAAATGCAGTGGGTGGATCCATCACTGCGAATTCAGGATCATCGCTGTCCGTTACCCCTTTCGGTTCTGCATTGCCGGCTGGAGGCAATACCACGATCGGGACTTTGAACCTTAGTGCTGGCGGCAACATTGCGTTGACGAGTGCGACACTGAGCGTGACGGGAACTAGTCCGTCACCCGGGGGAAGTGGAAGCATTGCGCCAGGCGGTGCCGTCGCGCTGAGTGCGCAGGCCGGCGGAACACTGACCATTACGGGTGGTTCGATCAGCATTTCTGGCGGCAACGCTACACCTCAGCCCGACTCGAACTTGTATAGCCGTGGCGCGGCGACTCTTACGCTTTCAGGCGGATCGGGTGTCAGCCTTACAGGTGGCGGCGCGATCACTGCGGTCGGCGGCGCGGGTTCAGGAACAGCGACCGAGGACAGCAATATTTCGATTAGCTCGAGCGGCGGAAACGTCCTCATCGACAATCGGACGATCAGTTCCGAGCACCGCACCTCTACAAGCACACCGGCGCTGAACGATGCACTGCTCAGCGTCAACGCTGCCGGGAGTATTTCCGTTACAGGCGGCGCCTCACTGACCTCGAAATTCGGGCGAAGCACAAACTCGGTGACACTGGCTGCGGGTACGACCCTCGATATCACGGGGTCGAGTCTTACTGCGACGGGGGGCGCCGGAATTACTGGCGCGAACGGGCTTACCGGTCCCGGCAGTGCGGGCGGAGCAGGCGGACTCGCAACGCTTAGCGTTTACGCGCCAGGAGACGTGACGATCTCTTCCGGCAACCTCACAGCGACGGCGGGATCCGGCGGCAACGGTGGGAATGGCACAGGTGGCGCGGGCGGGGCCGGCGGAGCGGGGGGGCTGGTGTCGGTGGCGATCTACAGCAACTCGCTCGGTAACGTGACCGTGACGGACTCGACGATTACGGGCACGGCCGGAACCGGGGGATACGGCGGGACGGGCACAGTCACTGGCGCGCCAGGCTCCGGAGCCGGTTCGACCGTAACGCTCGATACGGCGCTTGGAAGCGGAAACGTAAGCGTGACGAATAGCACGGTCACGGTGACCGCCGGCGATGGACCGACCACCGCAGGCAGTGCCACGCTCTGGCTAACCTCGACCGGCACGCTGGGCGCGGACTCGAGCACGCTGACTGCGAAGGGCGGCGACTGCTACAACACGTCCTGCCCGGGCGCGGGTAATGCCACGCTCGTCCTCGATTCGGTCGGCACGATTTCGATTCCTGCGACGTTCGCCACACCAGCGTTGTCCGCAACCGCGGGTGCTAGTCCGGGCGTTACCATTTCACCTCCACCACCTTATACGTACAAGAACGCCATCGTCGGCGTCGTGTCGGGCACGGGGAACGTTGATTCCAACGCCAGCATCACCTCGGCTGGTGCACCCGGAACCGCGTTTATCCAGTCCGCCACTTACACCGACTCGATCCTGATGAAGGCGTCGAACGGCTACATCCATGCGATTACACCCGGTTCGGGGTTGCTGAAGGTTCAGAATAGTGGCTTTACAGGCACGGTCCGGCTGATCGCCAAGAACGGCATCGGCAGTGTCGTCGGTGGGGTCAGCTCGCCCATTCGCATCTTTGACGATGCGGCATCCGTAATCGCTGCGAATGCTACGGCGGGTGACGTCGTGCTGGCGCAGACGTCAGGTGACATCTACCTGCCGAGTTACACGATCAGCAACGGAAGCTCGGGGACGGTGAGCCTGACGGCCGAAGCTGGAAGCATCAGCGACGGCGGACTCGCGTTTTCTAGCCCGAATGGTCCACTAATACTACGGGCCATCGGAACGAGCAACTCAATCGACGTTTCGTCGTCGTTCACGCTGTCCGCGCCGGACGTATCGCTCTATGCCGACAACATGGACTTCACGGTTGGTGGCACGATCAACGCCGGGACGGGAACCGTGCGGCTGGCGCCTAACACGCAGGCTCGGCAGATCAATATCGAGCTTACGAAGACATTGGGGTCACTTAGCCTCACGCCAGGCGAGCTCCAAAACATCACCGCGGGCGTTCTCGAGATCGGCGATACGAGCGGGACCGGGTCAACGATCATCAGCGCGCCGCTGACTACGGCCGACCTCAACGCCAGCACGCTGCGTCTGTATCACGGATCGGTGACGTTCAATTCCGGCGCGGATATCGGCACCAGCGGCAGCCGCTTTAACCACAATCTGGAGGTCAAGCCGAACGCAAGCGCTTCCTTCGGCTCTAACATTTACCTCGCCGACAATCGGAGCCTGACGGTTCTGGCGGACCGCGATGGATTGACGAGCGGCAGCGTTAGCATTGGCGCGGTAACGCTTCAAGTTGGTACTGGCGGAAATACGACGGGCTTCATGGACATCTCCGGTCGCTCAGTTACTGCGACGGCTTCGGGCGGCAGCAGCGTTATCGAAGTCGCGGGCGGGGGCACGCAGACCCTCACAGCAACCGCCGGTGACCTCACCTTTCAGAACTTGAACACCATCGCTGGTTCACTCTTGGTACAGGCCGGAACCAACACGCAGACGCTCACCGCTTCGGGTGCCCTCAGGATTCTCGGCGGCACTGGGACGAACACGTGGACGAACGTGACTACGGGGTTCGGGTCACAATCGGTCAGCACTGGGTCAGTGGTCATCACGGGCGGAGCCTCGGGGTCCGGGAATTTCGCGTGGTTGAGTAGCGGCGGCGGCCAAACCGTCAGCGCTGCCGCCCTCACCCTGCTCGGCGGCGAAGGGACGAACAACTCTGCTGTCATCAGACAAATCGGTACGACTGGTACGCAGACTGTTACGGCGACCGGCACCATTACAGCGACCGGAGGCGGCGTTACCAGCTCAGGCTCTGGCAACAGTGCGTCAATCGTGCAGTTCGGCAGCGCCTTGCAGCACGTGACCGCAAACAAGATTCAGCTGACGGGCGGAGGTGGCGTCACCGGTGGCAGCAATTGGGCGTCGATTCATACGGACCCGGGCTCAACCGTGTCGCAGCAGGTGGATGTCGGATCCGGCGGCCTGATACTGCAGGGTGGTACCGGGTCCGCTGGGGAGAACAAAGCTGGCGTGTGGGTGCTCGCGGATAGCCAGGTCGACTCCGGCACCAGTGCCACGCAGGTAGTGAGTATTTCCGGTGGCGGGTCGCTGGTTGTTACTGGCGGCAGCAACGGCATCAATTCTCCGAGTGGAACGAACAACAACGCCGGCATCTATGTGGCAGCTACCGGTGCAGGTGGTTCGCAGACTGTTTCCGTCACGGGGACCGGAGGTATCAGCCTGACCGGTGGACCGAGCGGGATCTCCAATCACGCCAATATCTGGAACCTGACGCCGAGCCAAACCGTCAGCGTCGGGAGCGGCGGCATCACGCTGCAAGGCAACGGTGGCGCCTCCGGAACCGGTGATCGAGCTTGGATCCGTCAGGAGCACACGGGTGGCTCGCAGACGATTTCCAGCGGCGGATCGATCACGATCTCTGGTGGCACAGGCAGCGGCGGCCAGAACGCCGGTCAGATCCTGAGCGCGGGCTCGGGCCAGCAGTCGGTCACCATTACGGCTCCCGGGAAAACCATCAGTCTGTCCGGCGGCACGGGCGACATCGTGAATACCGCCAGTTTTGGCAATATCGCGAGTATCGACACGAGCGCAGGCAGTCAGGCGATTTCCGGTGATGTCACCGCGAATAACCCGAACATCACGCTCAACGGTGGCGCGAGCGGTGGCAACACGAGTGGCGCTACAGCGAGCATTGGTAACAATGCGTTCATTAAGGCGAGCGTGGGGACGCAGAACATCTTCGCAGGTGCGCTTGGGCTCTCAGGTGGCAATGACGGATTTGGAAACGGCGCGTTCATTCAGACGGGTGGCACACAAGGCATAACGGTCAGCGGCGGATTGAGTCTCACGGGCGGCGGCGGGACGCTGACCGACAATCCCGCCTATATCCTCAAAACCGGGACGGTTGGCACCCAGACCATCACGGTGAATGGTGGCAACGTCACGCTGCAGGGCGGATCGAGTGCTGGATTCAATGTTGGTGGCTCTGGACATGGCAGCCGTGTGTTCATCGAGTCTGACGGTAGCGCGCAGTCGATCAACTTCCTGGCTGCTGGGACGCTCAGCCTGACGGGAGGAACCGAGGGAAGCCGTAACTTCGCTTCGATTTACGCACCAAACGGGTCGCAGACGATCAGTGGCTCGCCGACGGTCGTCGTGCGCGGTGGCGCGAGCGGTGGCTACGTGGATCACAGCAACGCGGATTCAGCACTGTGGATCGACGAAGGCAACTACGCCGAGATCCGCGGCAACGCGGGGCAATCGATTACTGCGTCTACCGTCACGATTACCGGAGGCGGGGGCGGGACACAGAACTACGCGCGGTTCTATCAGGGGCCTTCGTCGGGATCGGGATCGGCTGCACAGACCATCACGGCGAACGGCATTACGCTGACAGGCGGCGCTGACGGCGGCGCGGCGGGCGACCTCCTCGGTGAGGGAAATTCCGCCAAAATCCAATCGAGGGGATTCCAGAGCCTGTCGGTCGCAAGTGGCGGACTGACGTCCACGGGAGGGGGTGGGTCGCTGAGCGACAACGCAGCACTGATCGAACAGCTCGGGACGACGGGCACGCAAACGATCGCTGTGAATGGAGGTTCGATCGCCCTTCGCGGCGGCTCGAGCGCGCGTGCGAACGTCGGCGGGACGGGCCATGGCAGCCGCGCATCGATCTACTCGGAAGGCAGCGCGCAGCAGATCAATTTCGTCGGGGCCGGCAGTCTGACGCTCACGGGAGGCACGGTCGGTTCGCGGAACTTCGCGCAGATCTTTGCCGAGAACACCGGCGCGCAGACCATCACCGGCTCGCCGTCGATCACGCTGGATGGCGGCACAAGCGGCGGGGTCGTGGGAGAGGGCAACAGCGCTTTCATCAATGTGAGAGCCGGAAACCAGACCATCACGGCAGCTGCGATTTCGCTGACGGGCGGCACGGCCGGCACGGAGAACCGTGCCGAAATTAGGCAACTTGGCGGCGGTGCGAACCAGTCGATCACGGTGACGGGTGGAGGATCGATCAGCCTGCAGGGCGGCGGCGGCACGAGCAACTTCGCGCGCATCCGCAACGATGGCCTTGCGCAGTCGATCGACTTTTCGTCGGGCGGCACTCTCGATCTAGAGGGAGGAACCGGAACCAGCAACAATTTCGCGCAAGTTCTCGCTGCCACCGGCACGCAGGACATCACCGGTTCGCCGACCATATCCCTGACCGGCGGCAGCAGCGGCGGGTTGGATACTCTGGGCAATTACGTGCAGAT
>MERB01000002.1:5944-15456 GCA_001770475.1 Betaproteobacteria bacterium RIFCSPLOWO2_02_FULL_66_14
ACTTCGCGGTGATCGAAGCCCCGTCGCAGAATATCGCCGTGAACGGCGATCTGTCACTTACCGGTGGCAATTCGGTCGCCGGAACAATCGGTGCCGGGGCGCGCATCGGAGGCCTGGGCGGTAGCACGCCTACGACGACCAATCTGATGCTCGACGTGACCGGTGATGTGAATCTCACAGGTGGCGCGACGGCGGGCTCCGCAATCGGCAGCGCGGGAATTCTGCCTTCACCGCAGGGCACGAGCATCACCATGACCGTCGGCGGCAGCCTGACGCTGACCGGAGGTAGCGGAGCGGGGTCCCGCATTGGATCGAGCACCGCGAGCCTCGCCGGCGGCGACATTTCGATCACCACCGGTGGCAACGTCACGCTCGGGGACGCGACACTCGGGTTCGGCACGGGTGTTATTACCACGGGTAATGTGCTGCTGAAGACCACTGGCTTGGCGAGCAACATCGTGCTGGGCGGGAATGTCTACACGGTCGATCCCGCGGACCTCAGCACCGCCACCATCACGCTCGACGCCGCGAACGCCATCGTCGGCGGGGCCGGCGTGATCAGCGGCAGCTCGAACCAGACCGTTTGGCTCAAGGCGGTGAACGGCATCGGCACCCAGGCGAGCCCGGTCCGCATCAACAACGGCGCGACGGGACCCGACCTCAACGCCGTGAACTCCGGAGCGTCGGGTGATATCGCGATTTCGTTCGTCACCGGCGACGTCGTGATCGATTTTGATCTCGAGAACTTCAAGAATAGCAACACCGCCGCCACCTATTACGTCAAGTCGGAGAGCGGCAACATCCTGCTCGACATCCCGTTCAAGCCATACGTCACGGCCGACCTCGCGCCGCAACCTCTCGCCGCGGGCCAGAGCGTCGTGTTCGATGCGCTGCTCGGCAGCGTCACCGTCAATTCCGGTGGGAGCATCGAGGCAACCGGTGCTGGCGCCGTGACGCTGCTCGCCGGAAATGCGGGAACCTCTGGACTGGGCAACGGCGTGGTCATCGACGGCGGCCGCATCACTACGGACGCGGGCGCGATCACGATCACAGGCACTGGCAAAACGAACGCGGGCAGTGGCAGCCTTGCCGGCGTGACGATCGGCGACACGTCGCCGACGGGAACATCGCCGGCCTACATCCACGCGAATTCGGGGTCGATCAACATCACCGGTACCGGCGGCAGCATGAGCGGTGTTAATTTCCGCATGCTTGGTGTCCGGCTGTTTGGCACGAATAGTGAAATCAGTACTGGCGGCGGTTCGATCACCTTGACAGGAGTCGGCGGCACCATGACGAACGCGCCTGCATGTACGCCCCCCTGCGTATCCGCGGACGTTCGCGGCATGCGCCTGGAGTCGGGCACGCGCGTCGCGACGACGGGTTCGGGCAGCATCACGCTGACGGGCACGGGCGGGACGTTGAACAACGCGCCGGCGAACGCGGTGGGAGGTGGGATTCTCACTCTCGGTACGGTGACGACGGTGGACGGCAACATTGCCATGAACGGTTCAGGCGGCACGAACGCGGGCGGGGTAGGGGGCCAGTCGCGTGGTGTCAGTGTGTCGGGTACCGTGGAGTCTACGGGTACGGGATCGATTTCGATTATCGGCGCCGCCAGTGTCGCCGATACGTCGACAGCACCGCTATCGCACTTGGGCATGCTGATTTCGGGTCCGCTGGTCCTCCGCACCACGGATGGCAACATCACGATTCTCGGAACCGGCGGTGTTTCCTCCGGGACGTCGGCGCCAGGGAATTCGAATTCGGGAGTGCATTTCCAGGGTGGCGGCGCCGTGACGGTTGCGGCAAACGGAACCGGGGCGGTGAGCATTTCGGGTACTGGCGGATCGTCGGCAGGTGTGCCGCTCGCTCCTGGAGTTTCCACAAGCTTCGCGTCGGATGCTCTGTCGATCTCGACCGCCAGCGGCAACCTCGGAATCAGCGCGACCGGCGATCTGCTGCTGAGCGGCGGCGTCATCGACGTCATCTCTGGCGGAACGCAGTCGGTGAGCACGACCGGATCGCTCGGTCTCACCGCGGGCGGGGGTACTGGAGAGCACGTGCTCGTGAGAAGCACGGGCAACCAGAGCGTCAGCGCTTCCGGCATCAGCCTGAGCGGCGGCAGCGGCGCGACGGCGGCGAACAACTACGCCTCGATCTACCAGAGCGGAACGAGCGGCACGCAGACGGTCACCGTGAACGGCGGCGGCACGCTGGCGATCCAGGGTGGCTCGAGCTCGAGCAACGCGTACGCATTCGTCAGCGCGAACGGCACGTCGCAGACGTTCGCCTTCCCCTCCGGCGGCACGCTCGACATCACGGGCGGCAGCACGGGCACGGGCAACAGCGCGGGCATTTACGCGGCGAACAGCTCGCAATCGATCACGGGCAACCCGACGATCAATCTCACAGGCGGCCCAAGCGGCGGGGCCTCTGGCGCAGGAAACTACGCGCTCCTTGCCGCCGACCTCGGCGCGCAGACGATCGCCGCAAGCTCGATCGACGTTTTCGGCGGTGACGCGGGCGTAAGCAACTTCGCGCGCATCTACGCGGGCGCCAACCAGACGATCGGCGCGGGCGCCATCTATCTGCAGGGTGGCGCCGACGGTGGCGGATCTGGAACCGGCAACTTCGCGCAGATTCGCGCCGAGGGGAGCCAGGCAATCTCGGTCGGCAGCGGCGGGCTGACGCTGCTCGGCGGCGGTGGGTCTCTGACCACGCCGAGCGACAACTTCGCGTCGATCTACCAGGCGGGCACGAGCGGCACGCAGGCGATCAACGTCGCGAGCGGCGGCAACCTGTTCGTCCTCGGCGGATACGGCGTGGCGACGAACGTCGACACCTTCAACAACCACGGCACTTGGGCTTACATCCGCGCCGATGGCACGGCGCAGACCATCGCGTTCGCCGCGCCAGGCGGCATGATTCACGTCCTCGGCGGGGACAACGGCAGCGGCAACTACGCGGGCATCAACGCGCGCAACGGCAGTCAGACGATCACCGGCTCGCCGGACATCCACGTCATTGGCGGCGCGACGGGCGGCGTCGCGGGCGAGGGCAACTGGGCGCAGCTCTACGCTAGCGCCGGCACGCAAACGATCACCGCGAATTCGATCCTGCTCGCGGGCGGCGACGGCTACGAGAACTTCGCGCGACTTTCCGCGGGAACGCAGCAGGACATCACAGCAGCGGATCTCGCGCTGACGGGCGGTACGAACAGCGCCGGCACGATCAACTATGCAGTGGTCCAGTCTCCCATCCAGGTCATCAGCACGACGGGGGATGTGACTCTGGCGGGTGGCGCTTCGGCCGCGACCGCAACCTCCGGCGGCGGCGCGCGCATCGGCGGTTTCGGCGGCACGACGCCGAGCGCGACCAATGCAACGGTGACAGTGGGCGGGAACCTCGTGATGACCGGCGGTGACGTTGCGAATTCCGGTACCGCCATCGGCAGCGGAATTCTCGGTGGACAGACGACGGACGTCACGCTCAACGTCACGGGGAACGTGGTTCTGAATCCGGGAACGGTCGTTGACGCCGGTTCACGCATCGGTTCGCCGGCCGCGAGCATCGCGGGCGGTACGATTTCCGTCACGGCCGGAGGTGCCTTCGTGATGAACGGCACCGCGTCGGGTATCGGGACCGCGATCCGCACTTCCGGCAACGTATCGCTGCAGGCCAACTCGATTGCACAGGCGGCGTTTACGACAATCGCCGCAAATCAGCTCGCGTCCACGACCACTGCTGGCGCGTCGCTGCTGGGCGGCGGCAATCAGGTGAACGCCTTCAGCGCCACGAACACGGCGAGCGGCGCGATCGGATTGAACAATACGGCACCCACCTTGACGCTGGGCAGCATCAGCCAGGTCGCCGGACAGCCGGTCAACGTCAACCAGTCTGGCAATCTGGTGCTGCCGACGATGACCTTCGGGACCGGCACGATCAGCGCGAGCGGCACGGCGAGCATCCCGAGCGGGGCGACCTTCACGGCAGCGGGCGGCTCGCTGACTGCGCCGACGCTCGAAGTTCAGTCGGGCGGAACGCTCAAAGGAACGGGTACGGTGACCGCCAATGTAAGCAACTCGGGCACTGTGGCGCCGGGAACTTCGGCAGGCATCCTGACGGTGAGCGGCAATTACACGCAGAATTCCGGCGGCGTGCTGGCGATCGAACTCGGCGGGACGACGCCGGGCACGGATTACGATCGACTCGCGGTGACAGGCACCGCGTCACTGGGCGGAACGCTGAACGTGCTCGAAGGCGCGACCGCAGCCGTGCCGGGCACGACCTACACGGTGATCACCTGCGGCAGCTGCACGGGAACGTTCAGCGCGGTGAGCTCGCCAACGATCAACGCGGCGCTGACCTATGGCGCGACGAGTTTCTCGCTGCCGTTCACGGCGTTCGTCAATACGTGGAGCGGCGGTGCGTCCGCCGCCTGGGAAGATCCGGCGAACTGGGGTCGTGGCGCAGTTCCGACGGCGAACGATGACGTGATCATCGACGTTCCGAGCATCCTGGCGACGATCACCATCAGCAGCGGAACGCAATCCGCCCGCTCGATCGTGACGAACGAAAATCTTTCGCTCGTAGGCGGGACGCTGAACCTCGCCGCGCTTTCGACCGTCAATGGAGCAATGACGATCAGCGGCGGCACGCTTTCGGGTGGCGGCAATCTGGTGGTCAACGGCAATTTCACCCAGACCGGTGGCACACAAACCGGGACGGGCAGCACCACGTTCGGGTCCGGATCGACCGCGACGCTGGGCGCGGTCACGATTTCGCGGCCACTCGTCAACCAGGGGAGTCTCGCGCTGAACGGTACGACGCTTTCAGCATCGCTCGCCAATAGCGGCATGACGAGCGCGACCTCCGCATCGTTGGGCTCCGTAATCAACAGCGGCACGTTGAATCTCGGCAACACGGTCCTGTCGAGTCAGCTGACGAACACCGGAACGGTGAATGTCAGCGGTACGACGAGCGCCTCCGGCGGCATTCAGCAGAACGCCGGACTTCTCGATGTGCCGCTGGGCCAGTCGCTGGGGGTGGGTGGCTCCGGGCTGGTGCTTGCGGGCGGAACGCTGATGGGCAACGGCACGATCAGCGGCAACGTCAACAATTCCGGCGGTACGGTTGCGCCGGGCGCTTCGCCGGGAATCCTGACGATCAACGGCAACTACACGCAGGGTTCGAGCGGCGTGCTCGCGGTGGAGGTCGGCGGCACGCTGGCGGGGACCGATTACGATCAGTTGAAGGTGATCGGAAACGCCACGCTCGGCGGCAGCCTCAACACGACGCTGCTGGGCACGTACACGCCGCTTCCGGGCGACAGCTACACGTTCGTCGACGCTTCCGGCTCGATTTCGGGGAGCTTCACAACCATCTCGCAGCCGGCAAGCCTGCAATCGCCGGTAGTGGTGCCGGTCCTGGCGGGCGGTTCGCAACTCACCGTGAGCGCGTTCGCCCCGAGCGTGCCGGCGCCTATCGCGCCGACTTACAACTACACCGTGGTGGCGACGCAGGTTTCGAGCACGCCGGTGGAACCGGTCATCGTGCCGGTGGTGAGCACCGAGACGACTGCCACGACTTCAGGAGACACGACCCTTGAGAAGAAACCGCCTGCTTGCAGTTAAGGGTGCCGCGCTGCTTGCGGCGGCGCTCGCCGGGATCGCTGCGGATTCCGCATTTGCGGCTGCAGGTGCGGTGACGCACCTCTCGGGGGCGGTGGTGGCGCGCCGCGGCGACGGGCAGTCGCAGATCCTGTCGGTGAAATCCGAGGTGAAGGAAGGCGACGTGATCGCCACCGCGGACAACAGTTATGCGCGGGTGAAATTCGGCGATGGCACCGAAGTCGTGCTGCGTCCGAACACGCAGATCAAGGTCGAGGCCTTCAAGTTCGAGGAACAAAAGCCCCGCGAGGACAACGTACTGCTGTCGCTCTTGAAGGGGGGCTTGAGAAGCGTCACGGGGCTCCTGGCGAAGCGCAACCCGGAGAACTTCCGGGTGCAGTCGCCCACTGCGACGATCGGGATCCGGGGCACGAACTTCGGGGCGTTGTTCTGCCAGAACGACTGCGCAGGCGTCCCGGGCGGTGGTGGCGGCGGGCAGCCGCCGGCCAACGGCCTGCACGTGGACGTCTCGGACGGTGCGATCATCGTCTCGAACGCGGGGGGCTCGCGGGAGTTCAAGGTCGGGGAATTCGGCTTCGTGCAAAGCTCGCAGAGCCCGCCGGTGCAGGTGCCCGCGGGGCAGGCCACGCCGGTGGCGCTGCCGCAGCAGGCGGCGAATCAGCAGATTCTCGGCGGCACCGTAGGCACCAGTTCTTCCCTGGAGTGCACCATCAAGTAGGCGGCGGCGCCGGGCTAGGCGAGTAGCTCTTCGATCGCCTGGCGGTATTGCAACGCCGCTTGCGCGGCACCCGGGTGGCGGCCCTCGCGCACCTGCCACCTGCCGCCGACCATCACGTCGCGCACCAGATTTTCTCCGCCGCCGAATATCAGCGCGTTGGTGACGCCGTCTCCCGCGCGACCGGCGAGATTCGGGTGCTCTGGATCCAGAACCACGAGATCGCCGCGCATGCCGGGTTCGATCGCGCCCATCGAGCGGCCGAGCGCCCAGCCGCCGCCCGCCGCGGCTTCCAGCCACAGCGTCGTGCCGGCCGCGTGCAGATCCGGCCGCACCACGAGTATCCGCCTGCGGGCCGTGAGCCGCTGGGCGTATTCGAGCGAGCGCAATTCATCCGCCGGATTGCGCGAGACGTGGCTGTCGCCGCCGATTCCGTATCGCCCCCCGGCAGCGCGATAGTCGAGAAGAGGGAAAATGCCGTCCCCGAGATTTGCTTCGGTGGTCGGGCAGAGTCCGGCCACCGCGCCGGAACGCGCAAGGCCTTCGGTTTCCGGGTTCGTCATGTGCGTGGCGTGCACCACGCACCAGCGAGTATCCAGCGGCATGCGCGCGAGCAGCCATTCGATCGGGCGCTTGCCGCTCCACTTCACGCAGTGCTTCACTTCCTTCACCTGCTCGGCGGCATGGATGTGGACCGGCGCCTCAGGTTCGAGCGCGTTCAGACCGGCGAGCAACTCGTCGAGCTGCGCCGTGTCCACCGCTCGCAGCGAATGCGGCGCGACGCCGAAATGCACGTCGGGATCCTCGCGCGCAGCGGCGCGGGCGATCTCGATCATCCCGAGAATCGCGCCCGGGTCGCTCGCGAAGCGTTGCTGGCGCGGGTGCAGCGGCTTGGCGCCGAAATTCGACCAGGCGTAGAGTGAAGGCAGGAGGGTCACGGCGATTCCGGCCTCGCGTGCGGCGACCAGGTGGCGCAACAGCATCTCGGCGCGGTTGGCGTACGGGCGGCCTTCCGAATCGTTGTGGACGTAGTGGAACTCGGCCACGGCGGTGTAGCCGTGGCACAGCATCTCGATGTACAGCTGGCGCGCGATGACTTCTGCCTGCGCGGGAGTGAGTCGCAGCACGAACCGGTACATCCAGTCTCGCCACGTCCAGAAATCGTCGTCGTCCGGACCGCGCACCTCGGCGAGTCCCGCCATGGCGCGCTGGAACGCGTGCGAGTGCAGGTTCGCCATTCCGGGAAGAACCGGTCCTCGGAGGCGCTCGGCGCCTTCCTCCGACGCGTTCGCAACGACCGAGGCGATGTCGCCGCGCGCATCGATGTCGATTCGCGCGCGAGTCGCCCAGCCCGAGGGTAGCAGCGCTTCATCCGCGAAATAGGTCGTCACCCCGCTATGATAGCGTCATGCACGACGCGGTCTGGCTGAACTGCCACCTTGCAACGCTGCGTGACGGCTACGGCATCGTTCGCGACGGCGCGATCGCGGCGCGCGATGGACGGATTTCGTGGATCGGTCGTCGCGCGGATTGGCGCGAGAGCGCTGCCGTAGAGCACGATCTGCGCGGGGCGTGGATCACGCCGGGACTGATCGACTGCCACACGCACCTCGTGTACTCGGGCAATCGGGCAGAGGAGTTCGAGCGCCGCCTGAAGGGGGAATCGTACGAGGAGATCGCGCGCTCGGGAGGCGGCATCCAGGCGACGGTGCGCGCGACGCGCGTGG
This sequence comes from Betaproteobacteria bacterium RIFCSPLOWO2_02_FULL_66_14, assembly GCA_001770475.1. Taxonomy (GTDB): domain Bacteria; phylum Pseudomonadota; class Gammaproteobacteria; order Burkholderiales; family SG8-39; genus 2-02-FULL-66-14. The sequence goes on from MERB01000002.1 coordinate 14,020, forward strand.
CGTCCGAGTCCGAGCTTGCAGCGGGCGCCGCGCGGCGCCTGCGGCAGTGGCTCGCCGAGGGCGTCACCGCGATCGAAATCAAGTCCGGCTACGGGCTCGACGTCGAGACCGAGTTGAAGCTGCTGCGGGCCGCGCGTTCGCTCGGGGACCGGATCACGGTGAGGGCGACGCTGCTCGGCGCGCACGCGGTGCCGGAGGAGTACCGCGGCCGCACGGATGACTACGTCGATCTCGTCTGCGGCGAAATGATTCCGGCGGCCGCGCCGTTCGCGGATGCCGTGGATGTCTTTTGCGAAAACATCGCGTTCGATCGCGATCAGACCGCGCGGGTGTTCGCCGCGGCGCAAGCGCAGGGGATGCGCGTCAAGCTTCACGCCGACCAGCTCTCGGACTCGGGCGGTGCGCAACTCGCAGCCGAATTCGGGGCGCTATCCGCGGACCATCTCGAATACAGCAGCGAACCGGGCGTCGAGGCGATGGCGCGCGCGGGCACGGTTGCGGTTCTGCTGCCCGGTGCGTTCTACTGCCTGCGCGAGACTCGGCAGCCGCCGATCGATGCGCTGCGCAGGCGAGGGGTCCCGATCGCGGTGGCCACCGATCACAATCCCGGAACCTCTCCGATGTGCTCGTTGTTGCTCGCGGTAAACATGGCCTGCACGCTTTTTCGCCTCACACCCGAGGAAGCGCTCGCGGGCATCACCCGGCACGCTGCCCGCGCGCTCGACCTGCAAGCGAGCCACGGCGCGCTGGAAATCGGCAAGCGGGCCGATCTCGCCCTCTGGCAGATCGATTCGCCCGCCGAACTCGCCTACGCCTTCGGCTCGAACCCTAACGTCGGGACGGTGCGCAGCGGAGAAATTCCTCGAGCAGCAAACTGAGCAGCGGCCGCAGGCGCTCGGCGAGGTCCTCGCGGAAACGATACGGCGGACGCAATTCATCCATGTAAGTGCACTGGGCGAGTTCGAGTTGCACAGCCTGAACGCCATCGCCCGGAGTGCCGTAGCGGCGCGTGATGTAGCCGCCGACGTAGCGGCCGTTGAGGACGGAGTTGTAGGCGGACGCGCTCCGGGCAATCCCGAGGAGACGCTCGCCGACACCTGCATCGCAGGACCGGCCGTTCACGGTGCCGAGATTCAGGTCCGGGAGCCGGCCCGGGAAAAAGCGCGGCAGCACCGATGCGATGGAATGCGCGTCCCATAGGAGCGCGCACCCGTGCGTCGCGCGCAGCCGTTCCAGTTCCGCGGCCAGGCGTTCGTGATAAGGCTTCCAGTAGCGCTCGACGCGCTGCGAGATCTCGGCGAAATCGGGGTCTGACCCCTGTGGATAAAGGCGCTCTCGCGCCGCCGTGTCTACCGGCACCAACCCGGTCGTGTCCTGACCCGGGTAGAGGCTCGAATCGTCAGGCGGGCGGTTGAGATCGACGACGTAACGCGAATG
>MERB01000002.1:15478-22609 GCA_001770475.1 Betaproteobacteria bacterium RIFCSPLOWO2_02_FULL_66_14
ATGCGTCGAGGTCGTCGAGGAAATCGTACAACCGGTCCACGTGCCAGTCGGTGTCGTCGAGTCGCGCGGCCAGCCGCGTCATTCGCGCGAGGAGTTCCTGCGGAACGTGCGTGCCGACATGCGGCATCGACACGAGCAGGGGAGAATTCCCGGCGCGGAAACGGAAAACTTCCATCACAACGAGGGCAGCAGACCGGCGAGGTGACGATTGAACGTGCCGGCAGTGACGAGGTCTTTGGCGCGCCCGATATCCGGCGCGAAGTGGCGGTCGGCCTCGTAAAACGGGACCGCCGCGCGGATCTCTCGCATCACCACCCGCAGCACGGGCGAGGTGGAAAGGGGTCTGCGAAAATCCACACCCTGCGCGGCGGCGAGCAATTCGATCGCGACGATGCCTGCCGTGTTCTCCGCCATCTCGCCAAGGCGTCGCGCCGCGAACGTCGCCATGCTGACGTGATCCTCCTGGTTGGCCGAGGTGGGGAGGCTGTCTACGCTCGCCGGGTGCGCAAGCGACTTGTTCTCGCTCGCGAGCGCCGCGGCGCTCACCTGCGCCACCATGAACCCCGAGTTGAGCCCGCTGTGCTCGACGAGAAAATGCGGCAGGCGGCTGATGGTGCCGTCGATGAGCAGCGCGATCCGGCGCTCCGACAGCGCGCCGATCTCCGCGCACGCGAGCGCAAGCATGTCCGCGGCGAGTGCAACCGGTTCGGCGTGGAAGTTTCCACCGGAGAGCGCCTCGCCCGAATCGGCGAAGACGAGCGGATTGTCCGAGACGCCGCGCGCCTCGACTTCCAGCGTGCGCGCGGCGGAGCGCAGCAGGTCGAGGCAGGCGCCCATCACCTGCGGCTGGCAGCGCAGCGAATAGGGGTCTTGGACGCGGTCATCGCCGCGCACATGCGAGGCGCGGATCGCGCTTCCCGACAGCAGTTCTCGATAGCGCCGCGCCATGTCGATCTGTCCGGGCTGGCCACGCAGCGCGTGGATGCGCGCATCGAACGGCGTGTCGCTGCCCGTCGCGGCGTCGACCGACAGCGCGCCCGCGACCGTGGCGGCGGAAAACGCGTCTTCGATCGCGAACAGTCCGAGCAGCGCCAGCGCCGTAGAGACCTGCGTTCCATTGAGCAGCGCGAGCCCCTCTTTCGGCGCGAGGACGATCGGCTCCGGCAGCCGAACCTCGCCGACGCCGATCATGGCGGCCGCGAGATGCGCGAGCGGCGCAAGGTCGCCGGAGGCGCCGACCGAGCCCTTGGCCGGGATGCGGGGATAGATCCGTTCGCGGTACATGCGCACGAGCGCCACCACCGTCGCGGCGTGCACGCCGGAAAATCCCTGCGCGAGGCTCGCGATTTTGAGCGCGAGGATCAGGCGCACCGCCTCGTCGGGCAGCGCGGGGCCGATTCCAGCGGCGTGCGAGAGCACGAGATTGCGCTGCAGTCGGGCGAGTTCGTCGTCGGGAATCCGCGTCTGCGCGAGTTTGCCGAAGCCGGTGTTGATGCCGTAGGCAGGCGCTCCGGATCGCACGATGCGATTGACCGCAGCGGCACTTGCTTCGAGGCCGGGCAGGCAATCCGGATCGAGTTCGATCGCGATGCCGTCCCGTGCGATCGCCCGCAGGTGCGCGAGCGTGAGCGACTGCCGGCCGAGTCGCAGCGGCATCAGCGCAGCATCGGCAGGTTGAGCCGATGTTCGCGCGCACAGGTGATCGCGTCCTCGTATCCAGCGTCGGCATGGCGCATCACGCCGCTTGCCGGATCGTTCCAGAGCACGCGCTCGATGCGGCGCGCCGCGGCGTCGCTGCCGTCGCAGACGATGACCATGCCCGCGTGCTGCGAGTATCCCATTCCGACCCCGCCGCCATGATGGAACGAGACCCAGGTCGCGCCGCTCGCGGTATTGAGGAGCAGGTTGAGCAACGCCCAGTCGGACACGGCGTCGGACCCGTCGCGCATCGCTTCGGTTTCGCGGTTGGGACTCGCGACCGAGCCCGCGTCCAGGTGGTCGCGGCCGATCACGACCGGCGCCTTGAGTTCGCCCGAGCGCACCATCTCGTTGAATGCGAGCCCGGCCTTGTGACGCTCGCCGAGGCCGATCCAGCAGATGCGCGCCGGGAGCCCCTGAAAGCGGATGCGCTTCGAAGCCATGTCGAGCCAGCGGTTCAGCATTGCATCCTCGGGAAACAGTTCCCGCATCTTTTCGTCGGTGCGCGCGATGTCCTCGGGGTCACCAGACAGCGCCGCCCAGCGGAACGGTCCCTTGCCGCGGCAAAAGAGCGGCCGGAGGTACGCCGGCACGAACCCCGGATAATCGAACGCGTTCCGCACGCCGACGTCCTTCGCTTCCTGGCGCAGGTTGTTGCCGTAGTCGACGCAGGGCACGCCCAGAGCCCTGAAACCGAGGATCGCGCGCACGTGATTGGCGATCGCTTCGCGCGCCGAGGTCGCGACCTCCTCGGGGTCCTTGCGGCGCAGATCGCGCCACTTCTCGAGCGACCAGCGCTCCGGCAGGTAGCCGTTGGCGGGATCGTGGGCCGATGTCTGGTCGGTGACGAGCGCGGGACGAAACTGCGACTGGCGCGAAATTTGCAGGATCTGCGGTACCACCTCGGCCGCGTTGCCGAGCAGGCCGACCGACACGACACGTCGCTCATCGGCCGCGCGCTGCAGGATCGCAATCGCATCGTCGAGCGTTCGCGCCTGCTCGTCGAGGTAGCCGGTCTTCAGGCGCATTTCGATGCGCGTCGGGTCGCACTCGATTGCAAGGAGCGAGGCGCCCGCCATGGTCGCTGCGAGCGGTTGCGCGCCGCCCATGCCGCCGAGACCCGCAGTGAGAATCCATTTTCCGGACCAGTCGCCGCCGTAATGCTGCCGGCCCGCCTCGGCGAAAGTCTCGTAGGTCCCCTGAACGATGCCCTGGCTGCCGATGTAGATCCACGAGCCCGCGGTCATCTGGCCGTACATCATCAGCCCCTTGCGGTCCAACTCGTTGAAATGCTCCCAGGTGGCCCATTTCGGCACCAGGTTCGAATTGGCGATCAGCACGCGCGGCGCATCGGGATGGGTGCGGAAAACGCCCACCGGCTTTCCCGACTGGACGAGCAGGCTCTCGTCCGCCTCGAGCGACCTGAGTGCCTCGACGATGCGATCGAAGCACTCCCAGTTGCGCGCCGCCTTGCCGATGCCGCCGTAGACGACGAGTTCCTCCGGCCGCTCGGCCACCTCCGGGTCGAGATTGTTCATCAGCATGCGCAGCGGCGCTTCGGTAAGCCAGCTCTTCGCCGAGAGCTGGCCGCCGCGGGGTGCGCGCACGATGCGAGGCGACGTCACGTCACGTTCCCCAAATCCGTCGCGCCGCCTCGCGCATCACGTCGAGCTTCGCCCATTGTTCGTCCTCGGTGAGCTGGTTGCCGGCGATCCCCGAGGCGAAGCCGCATTGCGGGCTGATCGCGAGTTGCTCGAGCGCAATGAAGCGCGCGGCATCGTCGACGCGGCGCCGCAGTCCGTCCACCGTTTCGAGGCGCCCGCTTTTCGTCGTGATCAGGCCCAGCACCACCATGGTGGATTCCGGCACGTACCGGAGCGGTTCGAACCCTCCGGCGCGCTCGGTATCGTATTCGAGCAGCAGGCGGTCGAACCGGAGTCCGCCGAACAGCAGTTCGGCGATCGCGTCGTAGCTGCCTTCGCGATGCCACATGCTGGCGCGGTTGCCGCGGCAGATGTGTAATCCGAACACTGCCTTGCCTTCGAACCCGGCGATGACCGCGTTGTCCGCCTCGACCGCACGGCGCAGGTTGCGCATCGGGTCCTCGCCGCGCTCGCGAAGCCTGGCGAGCGTCGGCGGGTCCACGTATCCGGTGTAGCTCGGCTCATCGAGTTGGACGTATTCACAGCCCGCCTCGACGAGTTCCCCGACCATGCGCCGCTGGATTCCGATCACGTCCGCGAGGAAGCCATTGGCATCGGGGTATACGTCGCGCGAGCCCTCGAGGTCGCACATCTGGCAGACGCGGTCCGGACCCATCAGCGTGACCTTCGCGGGCGCCGCGGTAACCGAGCGCAGGAAGCGATACTCTTCGAGCGGCAGGCTGCGGACCAGCCGCAGGCGGGAAGTGGCGGGTGCGCGAAACGACACGACAGCGTCGTCGCCCTTGGTCTGCGGCCGCTCGTGCGGCGCGCGATTCTCCGGGTTCTGCAGGAAGTTGCGCCATGAGCCGCCCCGGAGGTCCCAGCCTTCGACCTCGGAAAAACTCACCTGCCAGTTGAGCCGCCGGAACTCGCCGTCGGTCACTGCGGGCAACCCGTGCGCGGCCTGCCGGGCGACGACCTCGCGGATCGCTTCGTCCTGCGCGCGACCCAGTCCTTCCCGGGAAAGTTGTCCTGCGCCATGGCCCAGGAAGGCACGCTTGAGCGGTTCGGGGCGGAGCAGGCTGCCGACGTGATCGGTTCGGCTGCGGGCGATGATGGGGTTGTTCATGACGCTACAATGATGCCATCAACTCGAATCCGGGGAGAGCAGACATGATCAGGATTGACTTCAAGTCGTTCGCCATGGCCGCTGCACTTGCGCTTTCGGCGACGGGCGCCGCGGCGCAGGAGAAAGTGACGCTCGGGATGAGCGGATGGACGGGCTTCCAGCCGCTGAAGCTCGCGGAACTCGCGGGGATATTCAAGAAGAACGGCGTCGACATCGAGATCAAATTCATCCCGCCCGTGCAGCGCTCGGCGGCCATCGCCGCAGGCGCGCTCAACGCGGCGGCGACGACGGTCGATCAGCATCTCGTGTGGACCTCGGCGGGAATCAGGACGGTGCAGGTGGCGCTGATCGACAAGTCCGACGGCGGCGATGGCGTGGCCGTGCGCAACAACATCCACTCGATCAAGGAACTGAAGGGCAAGACCATCAACGTCGACGGGCCTGGAACGGTGCAGCACTTCATGCTGTCGTACATCCTGGAAAAGAACGGGATGACGATGCAGGACGTGATCCGCGTCTCGATGGGCGCGAATCCCGCCGCGCAGGCCTTCGTCGCGGGCCAGGGCGACGCCGCGGTGACCTACGAGCCTTACCTCTCGTCGGTACGTGCGAAACCCGACGCCGGCAAGATCCTCGTGACCTCGAAGGACTTTCCGGTCGTGATCGACGTGCTGGTGTTCACGAAGGATTTCATCGCCAAGAACCCGAAGACCGTCAAGGCTGCGGTGGATAGCTTCTTCGAGGCCCTCGACCTGATCAAGCGCGAGCCGGCGAAGGCCTACGAACTGATGGGGAGCACGGTGAAGCAGCCCGGCGAGGCGTTCGCCAAATCGGCGGCGTTCATCAAGTGGCAGGACCGTGCGGCGAACAAGGCGTACTACGAGAAGGAGCACCGGGCGTTCGCCGAGTTCGCGGTGCGGGTGCTGAAGTTCAACCGGGTGATCCAGGTCCAACCCAAGCCCGCCGATCTCATCGACCTGCGTTTCCTGTAACCCGTCCGTCAGCGCGCAGGCGTTGCTGGAACCGCTCAAGCCCGTTTCGCGCGGCACCCGGATTTTCCTGGGTGCCGCGTTCTTCGTGCTGTTTTTCGCGGCATGGGGCGTTGCCACGTTCGGCGGCTTCGTCGACGGGATGTTCCTGAAGGACCCCTGGTACACGCTGCGCATCGGCTGGAGCCTGTTCACCGAGTTCGGTTTCATCGAGGATGTCGGCGTCACCATCTGGCGCGTGCTGGGCGGTTTCGTCCTCGCGGCGATCGTCGCCGTGCCGCTCGGCATTGCAATGGGCGCGTTCAAGTTCGTGGAAGCGTTTTTCGAGCCTTTCGTTTCGTTCGCGCGCTATCTTCCGGCCTCGGCGTTCATCCCGCTGCTCATCCTGTGGGCCGGCGTGGGCGAGGCGCAGAAACTGCTCGTGATTTTCATCGGCTCGGTGTTCCAGGTCATTCTCATGGTCGCGGTCATCGTCGGATCGACGCGCAGAGACCTCATCGAGGCCGCGTACACGCTGGGCGCCGACGGTGCGGGAATCGTCAGGCGCGTGATGCTGCCGGGCGCGGCGCCGCAGATCGCCGAGACGCTGCGCCTGGTGCTCGGCTGGGCGTGGACCTACGTGATCGTCGCGGAACTGGTCGGGTCGTCTTCCGGGATCGGCCACATGATCATGGACAGCCAGCGACTTCTCGACACCGGGCAGATGATCTTCGGCATTTTCTGCATCGGCGTGATCGGCCTGGTTTCCGACTTCGGCTTCAAGTGGCTGAACCAGCGAATGTACCCATGGGCTTTCTGAGGATCGAGCAGGTTTCGCGCACTTTTCCCGGCGTCGGCGGCGGACGCCCGACGCAGGCGCTCGAGCGCACCGATCTCGTGGTCGAAGACAACGACTTCATCACGATTCTCGGCCCTTCGGGCTGCGGCAAGTCGACTCTGCTGCGAATCGTGGCCGGGCTCGAGGCGCCGAGCACCGGCCGGGTGCTGCTCGACGGACAGGCCGTCAGCCGCCCCGGATCGGATCGAGGCATGGTGTTCCAGTCGTACACGCTGTTTCCCTGGCTCACCGTGCGGGAAAACGTCACCTTCGGACTGCGCGAGAAGGCAATGCCACTGGCCGAGCAGGCGCGCATCGTTGAGAGCTACGTCGACAAGGTGGGGCTTCGGGGTTTCGAAAATCACTACCCGAAAATGCTCTCGGGCGGCATGCAGCAGCGCACCGCGCTGGCGCGCGCGCTTGCCAATGACCCCAAGATCCTGCTGCTCGACGAACCGTTCGGCGCGCTCGACAACCAGACCCGCGCGCTGATGCAGGAGTTGCTGCTCGGCATCTGGGAGGCGGACCGCAAGACGGTGCTGTTCGTGACGCACGACATCGACGAAGCGATTTTCATGGCGAACCGCGTCGCCGTCCTGTCGGCGCGTCCGGGGCGCATCAAATTCGAGCTGAGAATCGAACTGCCGCACCCGCGGCATTACCGCATGAAGACGAGCGTCGAATTTTCCGGCTACAAGGCCGAGCTGACCGAGCAGATCCGCACCGAGTCGATCATCGCGGCGCAGATGGCCGCCTGAAGGAGTGCCGACGATGCACCAGTGCGCGGGGCGCATCCGCACCAGCGTGACGCTTGGCTAGGGCGGAACCGGCAGGGTCCTCGCGGCTTCGACTTGC
>MERB01000002.1:22630-28130 GCA_001770475.1 Betaproteobacteria bacterium RIFCSPLOWO2_02_FULL_66_14
GCTTCGGGGAGCGAGCGCAGCGATTTCCGCAACCCGCCCTCGACGAGTCGAAGGTCGAAGTAATCGCGTTCCAGCGCCTGTTTCAGCGCAAGTGCCTCGCGAATCCAGTCGCGCGAGCGCCAGCGCGCCGCGGCGATGTGGCTGGCGAGCGCGCCCAGGTCCGCGAGCACCGCCTCATGCCCGCGCCGCAACGCGATCAGCCGGCGAAGCAGCGCTTGCGCCTCTTCCAGGTATCGCCCCGCACGCTCGGCAAGCGGCGGATCGCGCCAACCCTCGAGGCCGGCCAGGCGCCGGTCCGCCGCTCCGAGCGCCGAGAAGTGCGCGTTCAAGCGCTCCAGCGTGTCAGGCTCCGGGTCCGCCATGGCGAGGGACGCGTTGACTCGCACCGTCGCGTCGTCGACGAGCGCGAGCACGTTCGTCTTCAATTCGTTCCTCTTGAATGCCGAGTAACCGAGGTCGGCGAGTCCGAGCAGGGCGAGCAGCAGCGCCGCGAGGGCGGCGAGCGCGACCGGGGAACGCAGGCGCATCAAAGGTGAGGGCAACCTCAGGCTCGCTCAGCGGTACATGATCTTCTTGGTGGCCGATGCGATCAGCATGCCGATGAACACGATTCCCGAAACGCCTTCAATCATCGACAGGAGCCGCGGCAGGAACCCGACCGGCGCCAGGTCGCCGTAACCGATGGTAAAGAACGTGATGCCGCTGAAATAGACGTGTTCCCACCAGTCATGGCCCGGAACCGCATCGAGCGCGTACTGCAGGGTTCCGAAGGCGAGGATCGCAACGATCATCGCAATCGTCAAACGCCACGGGCGCTCACCGTAGCCCCAGATCCAGTTGAACAGTACCGCGTCCAGCCATAGCGAGAGCGCCCGTGTCCGCGCGAGGAAGGGGATGTTCGGTGCCAAAGCGCGCAGTCGTAGGGCCTGCCGATCGTAGGTGCGCTCCGCGTAGGCGAGTTCGCTTGCGTCGCCGAAGTACCCGAGCGACATCGCGTTCAACTTGAGGTTTCGGCAGGCGCGCGCGAGGGTCTGCGGGGGCGCGTCGTTGCGGAAAGCGATGTCTTCGAGCCGAAGCTCGCACCCGGTAAACGTCGAAAAGTCGAGTCGGCTGCGCTCGAGCGAGGCGTTGGTGAAATCGCAGGCGCTGAACCGCGTGTTGACGATTTCGCAGTCCTGGAGCAAGGCGCGCCGGAAATAGCACTCGCCGAAACTGGCCTGACTGAGATTGCACTCCAGGAACTTCGCGCCCTTGAGGCCGACGTCGCGAAACGTCGCCCAGCGCAGATTGACCCGGCGCAGGATCGCGCCGTCGAGCTGAGTCTGCTCGATGCGGATTCCCCTCAGGTCGACATACGTCCGGCCGTCCTGCTCCGTGGCGGACAGTTCGGCCCCCGGCTCTTCGCCCTGCAGGAAACGGAACGCCGCCGCGCCCAGTTCCGGGGTCCAGCGTGCGCGCAGTTGTGAAACGCTGTCGGTCGGAGCCAATCTGGTCTCCCATTGCCCTTCGTGAACGAAAGTCTAAACTAGGTCGTTTCCGCTGCGCTCCGGAGGTCAGGGATGCCCGTCATCACGATTACCCGCGAAATGGGCACGCTCGGCAAGGACGTCGCGGCCGGGCTGAGCGACGAACTCGGCATTCCACTGATCTACAACGAAATCGTGGATCACCTGGCTGACCGCCTCCGGGTGAGAAAAAGCCATGTCATCCGGTTGCTCGACGGCCGCGCCGGGTTGCTCGAGCGTCTCGCCGCCGACAAGATCAGCCTGTTCGTCCATACCGCCGACGAAGTGATCGGCATGGCGCTTCAGAACAACGGCGCCATCATCCGCGGCTGGGGCGCCAATTTCCTGCTGCGCGCCGTGCCGCACGTGGTCTGCGTGCGCGTCTGCACGCCGTTCGACACCCGGAAACGCCGCATGATGGAGCGCCTCAACACGGACAGCGGATCGGAAGTCAGTGGCGAGATCCAACTGAATGACGAGGCGCACGCCGCGATCGTGCGGCGTCATTTCGGCGTGCAGTGGACCGATTCGGAGCACTACGACCTGGTACTCAATACGCAGCGGGTGAGCGTCGGCGAGTGCGTCGACCAGGTGCTGGCGTTGCTGCGTTCGCCGGCGTTCAAGGAGACGGAAGCCGCGCGCAATCAACTCGAGGACCTGGGGCTTGCGGCGCGCGTGCGCGCCGCGCTGGTGCGCGCCCCGGAGACCCGCGACCGCAGGCTCGAGGTCACTGCCGAACGCGGCAAGATCACGCTCTGGGGTCACAAGTGCAGCGCCAACGAAAAATTGACCTGCGTCGAGGTCGCCACTGCGGTGCAGGGCGTGCGCGACGTCGCCTACCGCTCGCGCCCGCTGCAGACGGCGCCCGCGCGCGCGCATTGATCGCGCCTGCGCGTGCGACGCGCGTTTGAAGCGCGCGTCATATTCCGGTAGACTCGGCCAAACACGCCCTGATAGGCGTAAATGTCGAAATACGTATTCGTCACCGGCGGTGTGGTCTCGAGTTTGGGAAAGGGGATCGCCGCCGCATCCCTCGCCGCGATTCTCGAGTCGCGCGGCATCCGTGTCACCAACATCAAGCTGGACCCCTACATCAACGTCGATCCCGGCACGATGTCGCCGTTCCAGCACGGCGAGGTCTTCGTCACCGAGGACGGCGCGGAAACCGATCTCGACCTCGGGCACTACGAGCGTTTCCAGTCGGGCAAGATGCACCGCTGGAACAATTTCACGACGGGCCAGATTTACGAGTCGGTGATCAAGAAGGAGCGCCGGGGCGACTACCTCGGCGGCACGGTCCAGGTGATTCCCCACATCACCGACGAGATCAAGCTGTTCATCAAGCGCGGCGCGGGAGATGCCGAGATCGCGATCGTAGAGATCGGCGGCACCGTCGGCGACATCGAATCGCTGCCGTTTCTCGAGGCGATCCGGCAGATCGGCCTCGAACTCGGCAGGCAGAACGTCTGCTACGTCCACCTGACGCTGGTGCCCTACATCGCTTCGGCGAGGGAGATCAAGACCAAGCCGACGCAGCACTCGGTCAAGGAGCTGCGCGAGATCGGCATCCAGCCGGACGCGCTGCTGTGCCGCACGGACCGGCCGCTGCCGGAGGACGAGCGCCGCAAGATCGCGCTGTTCTGCAACGTGCAGAAGGAGGCCGTGATCTCGGCCTGGGACGTGGATTCGATCTACAAGATCCCCATGATGCTGCACGACCAGATGCTCGACGAGATCGTCTGCCACAAGCTCGCGATCCTCGCCCGCGCAGCGGACCTCTCCGCGTGGCGCAGGATCGTCGACGCACAGGAGCATCCCGAACATGAAGTGGACGTCGCTTTCGTCGGCAAGTACGTCGATCTGCAGGACTCGTACAAGTCGCTCAACGAGGCCCTGACGCACGCCGGCATCCACACCCGCAGCCGAGTGCAGGTGCATTACATCGACTCGGAGCGCGTCGAGCGCGAAGGCCCCGCCGCGCTGGAGAAGATGGACGCGATCCTGGTGCCCGGCGGCTTCGGCAAGCGCGGCACCGAGGGCAAGATGCGGGCGATCCGTTACGCGCGCGAGCAGCAGGTTCCCTACCTCGGCATCTGCCTCGGGATGCAGCTCGCGACGATCGAATACGCGCGCAACGTCTGCGGGCTCGAGGGAGCGAACAGCACCGAGTTCGATCCGGACACGCCGCACCCGGTCGTCGCGCTGATCACCGAGTGGCTGGACCGCACCGGGCGGATCGAGCGGCGCACCGAGGCATCGGAATTCGGCGGGACGATGCGCCTCGGCGCGCAGGCCTGCCCGGTCGAGCCCGGCACGCTGGCAGCCTCGATCTACGGCGACGTGGTGAACGAGCGCCATCGCCACCGCTACGAAGTCAACAACATCTACGTCCCCCAGCTCGAAGCCAAGGGTTACCGGATTTCGGCGCGCACGCCGAGCGAGAACCTGCCCGAGATGATGGAGCTGCCCGGGCATCCGTTTTTCTTCGGCGTGCAGTTCCATCCCGAATTCACTTCGACGCCGCGCAGCGGGCATCCGCTGTTCAAGGCGTTCATCGCCGCCGCGCTCAAGTACCGCGTCCGCGCCAAGCGTTCTTCCCCGGGTGGGGCGCTCAGCGTCGTTGCAGCATGAGACTCTGCGGTTTCGAGGCCGGCCTCGACCAGCCGCTGTTCCTGATCGCCGGTCCCGACACGCTCGAAAGCGAGGCGCTTTGCCTCGAGGTTGCCGGCCGCGTCAGGGAGCATGCGGCGCGACTTTCGATGCCCTACATCTTCAAGGGCTCGTTCGACAAGGCCAACCGCTCCTCGGGCGCGAGTTACCGCGGACCCGGCGTGGACGCAGGGCTGCGCATCCTCGACGCGGTGCGCAAGCAGATCGGCGTTCCGGTGCTGACCGACGTGCACGAGGACACGCCCCTGGCGGAAGTTGCCGCGGTGGTCGACGTGCTCCAGACCCCCGCGTTTCTCTGTCGCCAGACGAATTTCATCCGCAACGTGGCGCGCCAGGGCAAGCCGCTCAACGTGAAGAAAGGCCAGTTCCTTTCGCCCTGGGAGATGAAGAACGTCGTCGACAAGGCGCTCGCTGCGGGCAACCGGCAGGTGCTGGTCTGCGAGCGCGGTTTCAGCTTCGGGTACAACAACCTCGTCGTCGACATGCGCAGCCTCGCGGTGATGCGGGAAACCGGGTGCCCCGTGGTGTTCGATGCGACGCATTCGGTGCAGTTGCCGGGCGGCCTGGGCGACGCAAGCGGCGGGCAGCGCGAGTTCATCCCCGTGCTGGCGCGAGCCGCGGTTGCCGCCGGAGTGGCGGGCGTGTTCATGGAAACCCATCCGCGGCCGGAGGAGGCCCTGTGCGACGGACCGAATTCCTGGCCGCTCGGGAGGATGGGGGAACTGCTCGAGACGCTTGCCGAACTCGACGGCGTGGCGAAACGGCGCGGCTTCGCCGAGAATGCAATGAAAACCGGCCAGAGGACTGGATGAGACCATGAGTTCGATCGTTGACGTGGTGGGCAGGGAAATTCTCGATTCGCGCGGCAATCCAACCGTCGAGGCCGACGTGCTGCTCGAATCCGGGGTCATGGGGCGCGCTGCAGTGCCCTCGGGCGCATCGACGGGGAGCCGCGAGGCGATCGAACTGCGCGACGGCGACGCCCGGCGCTACGGCGGCAAGGGCGTGCTGAAAGCCGTGGAGTCCGTCAATACGGAGATTTCGGAGGCGATCGCCGGGCTGGATGCCTCCGATCAGAGTTTCGTCGACCGCACGCTGATCGACCTCGACGGCACGGACAACAAGTCCCGTCTCGGCGCCAATGCCATGCTCGCGGTCTCGATGGCGGTGGCGCGGGCGGCGGCGGAAGAATCCGGGCTGACCCTGTACCGCTATTTCGGCGGCGCGGGCCCGATGCAGATGCCGGTGCCGATGATGAACGTGGTGAACGGCGGCGCGCACGCCAACAACCGGCTCGACGTGCAGGAATTCATGATCGTCCCGGT
>MERB01000002.1:28181-31232 GCA_001770475.1 Betaproteobacteria bacterium RIFCSPLOWO2_02_FULL_66_14
TCGGCGACGAAGGCGGGTTCGCGCCGGAGCTGGCGTCTCACGCCGCGGCGCTCGAACTGATTCTGGAAGCGATCGACAAGGCGGGTTACACGGGCGGTCAGGACGTGCTGCTCGCGCTCGATTGCGCAAGCTCGGAATTCTTCCGGGATGGCCGTTACGTGCTCGGGTCCGAGAAACTCACGCTCACCTCGGCAGAATTCACCGATTACCTCGCGAGCCTCGCGGACCGTTACCCGATCGTTTCGATCGAGGACGGCATGGCCGAGGGCGACTGGGAAGGCTGGCGGCTGCTCACCGAGCGGCTCGGCGGCAAGATGCAACTGGTCGGCGACGACGTCTTCGTCACCAACACGCGCCTGTTGCGCGACGGAATTCGCCAGGGCGTCGCCAACGCGATCCTCATCAAGGTCAACCAGATCGGCACGCTCTCCGAGACCTTCGAGGCGATCGAGCTGGCGAAGCGAGCGGGCTACGGCACGGTGATCTCGCATCGCTCGGGGGAGACCGAGGATACGACGATCAGCGATCTGGCCGTCGGCACGAACGCGCTGCAGATCAAGACCGGCTCGCTGTCGCGCTCCGATCGCACCGCCAAGTACAACCAGCTGCTGCGGATCGAGGAAGACCTCGGCGAGTCGGTGAGCTACCCGGGTCGCGACGCCTTCACACGACTGAGATGAAGGCGCTTGCCGCGATCCTCGCCGTGCTGATCGTTGCGATCCAGTATCCGCTCTGGCTCGGCAAGGGCGGCTGGCTGCGGGTCTGGGACGTGGAGCGGCAGCTCGCCGGTCAGCGCGCGCAGAACGCCCGGCTCGAAGCGCGCAACGGCGCGCTGGCGGCGGAAGTCAAGGACCTCAAGCAGGGGCTCGAGGCGATCGAGGAGCGCGCGCGCTACGAACTGGGCTATGTGCGCGCCGACGAGGTGTTTTTCCAGATCGTCGAGAAGACCAGGTCGGAGCAGTAGAACCCGGCGGGGCGGTCGGATGTTCTCCCTTCAGGAACTCGAGGCCGCGTCGCGCGTCGTGTACGGCGCGATGGCGCCGACGCCGCAATACGCCTGGCCGTTGCTCGCGGCGCGGACTGGTTGCGAGGTCTGGGTCAAGCACGAAAATCACACGCCTACCGGGGCGTTCAAGCTGCGCGGCGGCCTGGTGTATTTCGACCGACACCAGTCCGCAACCGGTGTGATCTGCGCAACCCGGGGCAATCACGGTCAGAGCGTCGCGTTCGCGGGGCGGCGTGCGGGCGTCGCGGTGACGATCGTCGTGCCGCGGGGCAACGGCACGGAAAAGAACGCCGCCATGCGCGGCTTCGGCGCGACGCTGATCGAGCATGGAAAGGATTTCGACGAAGCACGGCTCGAGGCGCAGCGCCTCGCGCGCGAACGCAATCTCGATTGGGTACCATCTTTTCATCCGGATCTTGCGCTTGGGGTCGCGACGTTTGCGTATGAGTTGCTGCGCGCCGTGTCCGGGCTGCATACCGTGTACGTCCCGATCGGATTGGGATCTGGAATCTGCGGCGTCATCCGCACGCGTGACTTGCTGGGTTGCGACACACGCGTGGTGGGCGTGCAATCCGAGCTCGCCTCCGCCTACGCGCAGTCGTTCGCGGCCGGCGCCGTGGTGACGACCGCAACCGCCGATACTTTCGCCGACGGAATGGCGACGCGCGTGCCGGACGCCGCAGCGTTCGAGATCATCCGCAACGGCGCGGAACGCATCGTGACCGTCGGTGAACTGGAGCTCGCGGCAGCGATGCGCGCCTATTTCACCGATACCCACAACCTCGCCGAGGGCGCGGGCGCGGCCCCCTTGGCTGCGCTGCTCAGGGAGCGCGAGGCGATGCGCGGGCGCAAGGTCGGCGTGATTCTCTCGGGCGGCAACATCGATCTCGCGCTGTTCTGCCGCATCGTGGCCGGGAGTACCTGACCGCCCCTCCCGGCGTTTGCACCACCCGTCGCGGCGAGCGGGCGTGCCGCGCGTATCCCTGCGGTCGATGTCTATAATTGGCGGCAGGAGGCTCGCGAGGGATGAAACTTGATCAAGACCGACTCGCGCAATTCGATCGGGAGGGTTACCTGTTTTTTCCGTCGCTGTTCTCCGCCGACGAAATCCGGGTGCTCACCGACGAGGTGCCGGCGCTGTACGCCCAGCACAGACCCGAAAACGTGCGCGAGAAAACCGGCGACGCCGTGCGCACGAATTTTGCGGCGCACCTGTACAGCGCCCCGTTCGCCAGGCTCGCGCGCCATCCGCGCATGGTGGAGCCGGTGCGGCAGATTTTCGGCGAAGACCTGTACGTGCACCAGTTCAAGATCAACGGCAAGAGGGCGTTCGACGGCGATCTCTGGCAGTGGCATCAGGACTACGGCACCTGGCGCAACGACGATCTCATGCCAGAAGCGCGCGCCATGAACGTCGCGATTTTCCTCGACGAGGTCAACGAGTTCAACGGCCCGCTGATGTTCATCCCCGGTAGCCATCGGCTGGGCGTCCTGGAGGCGGAACACGATACCTCGACCACGAGCTACCCATTGTGGACCATCGGCCACGACACGGTCCGAAGGCTGGTGGCGCGCGGCGGAATCGTGGCGCCCAAGGGTCCCGCGGGTTCGATGATCCTGTTTCACGGCTGTCTGGTGCACGCGTCCACCTCGAACCTGTCGCCCTGGAACCGGGTCAGCGTGTATCTTTCGCTTTGCGCGGTGTCGAATCACATCCGGCGTTTCAAGCGACCCGGTTACATCGCGCACCGGGATTTCACCCCGCTCCAGTGCCTGCCCGACGATTGCCTGCTCAGGGACTACGAGGTGCCACTGCCCTGGAAAGGCGGTACTCCGGCAGATGAACTGCAGGGCACGTTGCGAGCGGCATGAACCTCTACCGGAAACTTGCGCAACGGCGCGACCAGCCGCTTCGGATCGGATTGATCGGCGCGGGAAAGTTTGCCGCAATGTACCTGGCGCAGGTGCCGAAGACCCCGGGCGTGCACCTCGCCGCCATCGCCGACCTGAACCCCGCCAACGCGCGGACCAATCTGGAGCGGATC
>MERB01000002.1:31245-36996 GCA_001770475.1 Betaproteobacteria bacterium RIFCSPLOWO2_02_FULL_66_14
CGCGAGCGGCGCACGCATCTGGGCGAGGACTGGAAGGCGCTCGTTGCGCACCCGCGGATCGACATCGTGATCGAAGCCACCGGAAATCCGGTCGCGGCCGTGGAGCACGCGCTCGAGGCGTTCGCGCACCGCAAGCATGTGGTCATGGTGACCGTCGAGGCGGACGCGTTCTGCGGCCCGATCCTCGCGCAACGCGCAAGCGCTGCCGGCGTCGTTTACAGCCTCGCCTACGGCGACCAACCGGCGATCATCTGCGATCTGGTGGACTGGGCGCGGACCGCCGGGTTCGAGGTCGTGGCGGCGGGGCGCGGCCACAAGTGGCTGCCGCATTACGCGCAGTCGACCCCGGACACGGTCTGGGAGCACTGGGGTCTGTCCGCCGAGCAGGCGAAGGCGGGCGGCCTCAACCCGAAGATGTTCAATTCGTTCCTCGACGGTTCCAAGCCGGCGATCGAAACGACGGCAGTCTGCAATGCGACCGGCCTGACGCCGGCGCCCTGGGGGCTCGCCTATCCGCCCTGTTCGATCGACGCGCTGCCGAGCGTCATGCGGCCGAAAGAGGAGGGCGGCTGCCTGCACCACAAAGGACAGGTGGAAGTGGCGTCCTCGCTCGATGCGAGCGGCCAGCCCGTGCCGTACGACATTCGCATGGGCGTGTGGGTCGTCTTCGAGGGTGACACGGAATACGTCCGGCGCTGCTTCATGGAGTACGGCGTTCAAACCGATCCGAGCGGCCGCTACGCGTGCATGTACAAGCGCTGGCACCTGATCGGGCTGGAGGTCGGAATCTCCGTCGCGTCGATCGGGCTTCGCGGCGAGCCGACCGGCTGCGCGACGGGCTGGCGCGCAGATGCGATCGCGTTTTCCAAGCGGCAACTGAAAGCCGGCGAGATGCTCGACGGGGAGGGCGGGTACACCGTTGCCGGACGATTGATGCCCGCGGCCGATTCGCTTGCGCAGGGCTGCCTGCCGCTCGGACTCGCGCAGGGCGTGAAGCTGCTTCGGCCGGTCGCCGCGGGCCAGCCGGTGAAGTGGGGCGATGTCGCACACGACACGGGCCTCGCCGCGGTGCGCCTGCGCCGGGAAATGGAATCCCTGCACGCTGCGGCGCGCGCGGCGTAGCCGGCGCGCATCCGGTCAGGGCTTAGACGCCGCGCTCCTTGAACACCTCGCGCGCGGTGCGGAATGCCTCTACCGCAGCGGGCACTCCGCAATAGATCGCGGCCTGCAGGAACACTTCCCGAATCTGCTCCTTGCTCAGGCCGTTGTTGAGCGCGCCGTTGACGTGGAGCTTCAACTCGGGGCCGCGATTGAGCGCCGTGAGCATCGCAAGATTCAGCATCGAACGCGTCTTGCGATCGAGACCGGGCCGGTTCCAAATGTCGTTCCAGCAATAGGTGTTGAGCAGTTCGGCAAACTCGCGGTTGAACTCGTCCACCACCGCCATCGCCTGGTCCACGTATTCCGCGCCCAGCACCTCACGGCGCGTTTCCAGCCCGTCCTTCGCCCGATCCTCGAGATTGCGTCGATCCATGGTGTGCCTTTCGTCGTTTGATTCGAGAACGCTCCGGTTGCGCGAATGGCCGAGCAGACTGCCTGGCGACTGCTCGCTGGTGGCGGCCGGTACCCGCGCGCTCCCCAACTTCAGTTACGAGGCAACGGACGCGCGATGCGCACCCGCGCGCGATCGCGCTCAGTGATCCTCGATGCGAGGGACCGATTCCTCCGCGGGCGCGCCCGTGTCGGGATCGACCCAGTCCGCGATGCCGATTTCGGCTTCTGCCTCGGCGACGGATTCGACGGGTTCGAAATCCGTGATTTCGGCACTCAGCGCGTCGGCCTCGGCCTGCGCGAGCGACGCGAAGGGGCCGTACTCCTTGCCGCCATCTTTGTTCTGCCAGTAGACGCCGTCCGGCCGCTCTACGAACAGCACTCGCCCCTCTTCGAAGCGTCTCGACTTTCGAGGCCGCGTGCGCAGTTTCTGCTTGTTGCGCCGATTCATGACGGTCGATTATATGCACACCTCAATCGATTGCGCGATTGATGGAAATCAAACCGCAACACACGCGTCAGGCCGAGCATCCGGGAACGATGGCGGAAATCCTCGGATTCGATGCCTTTTCGCCGCAGGAGATCGCTGCACGCATCGAGAACGTCGGCGTGGTCAAGGCGCGCCTGCCGCTGCTGTCGACGGCGATGCTTGGCCTGCTCGCGGGCGCATTCATCGGGCTCGGCGCCCTGTACTACGTGCTCGTCGTAAGCGACTCCCAACTCGGGTTTGCGGCCTCGCGCGTGCTCGGAGGCCTCTGTTTCTCGCTCGGCCTGCTGCTGGTCGTGGTCGCCGGGGCGGAGCTTTTCACCGGGAACAATCTGCTCGCCATGGCCTGGGCCGACGGCCGCATCACGACCTGGGAAGTGCTGCGCAACTGGATCGTCGTCTGCGCCGCGAACGGCATCGGCGCGGTGGGACTCGCGTTCATCGTGTTTCTCGCTGACCACTCGTCGATGAACGGCGGCGCCGTCGCCCGAACCTACCTCGAGATCGCCGTCACGAAGACCCAGATGCCGTTCTGGACGGCGTTCTGGCGTGGCGTGTTGTGCAACGTGCTCGTGTGCATGGCGGTCTGGATGTCGTTTGCGGGACGCAGCGTCGTGGACAAGCTGGTCGCCGTCGTGTTCCCGATTTCGGCCTTCGTCGCGGCGGGATTCGAACACTCGATCGCCAACATGTATTTCATACCGCTTGCGATGCTGCTGAAGGCCTCCGGTATCGAACTGCCGCCCGGTGGCGAGACGATCGGTCTCGCGGGCCTGACGGGCAATCTCGTTCCCGTGATTGCGGGAAATCTGGTCGGTGGCAGCGTTCTGGTGGCCCTCGTGTACTACGTGATCTACCGGCGCCCCAAGGGCCATCCCTGAATCGGGTCGGTTCGAGTCAGTTGCCTTTGGTGCCACCCTCGGCGACGGTCAGCCAGCCACGACGCTCGAGCAGCGCGAGGATGGCAAGCGCGCCGTCGCGCGGAAGGGTGCGATCCGATGCGAGAACGAGTTCCGGGCGCTCGGGCGGCTCGTAGCCCGTCTGTACCCCGGGAAGATGTTCCGTCCGTCCTTCACGTGCCTCACGATAGAGCCCTTTCGGATCGCGCGCCGCGCAGACCTCCAGCGGGCAATCGACGAAGATTTCCGCGAAACGCTCGATCCCGGCGCGCGCCGCATCCCGATAGGCGCGGCGGTTCGCGGTGGCATCGAAAATGACGCATACGCCGCGTCGTACGAGAAAGCGGCCCAGGTGCTCGAGCGAGGCGTAGAACAGGTCGCGCTCGGCGTCGTCGTACCTGGGGTACGGCGTAATGAGGGCACGCAGCACGTCGGATTCCAGCACCGCCACGTCGACGCCTCGCCCATGCAGTTCGAGCGACAGCGCGTTCGCGATTGCGCTCTTGCCCGAAGCGGGTCGTCCCGTCAGCCAGACTGCGAACGCGGGCGCCATCCTCAGGCGCCGCAGTAGTCGTTGACTCGCGCGGGATCGAAACGGGTTTCGCCGAGCACGGCCTGCAGGAAATCGAATATGCGTCTCCGCAGCGTTTCGTCGAGCGACGGATACCACAGTGGGCTCGCGATCACGAGGGCGCGGAAGGCATAGAACGGCGCCACGACCTCCAGCATTTCATGGTCGGCGCTGTGCTCGAGGTAGCGATCCCAGAACCCGCGAAACAGGGTCTCGAACCCGCCTTCGAGGCGGCCGTGGCGGCGCAGCGAGAAGAACAGGTAATTCAGCGTCAGGCAGGCGACGTCGTCGGCGGGTTCGCCCCATTCGCCGCGCGAGCGGTCCAGCACCGTGAAATCGGTTCGCTCGCGAAACAGCAGATTCCAGGGATGAAAATCGCCGTGCACCTGCCGCAGCCGGTGACCGCGGCCCCTGAGCCGCCATCGCCAGTCGACGCACTGCCGTTCCACCGACCGCAGCAATTCCGCAGTGATGAATCCGGTCGGAAGGGGGTAGCTGTCGGAGATGCCGAAGATGCACTCGCCGTGCCCGATCAGTTCACGGATGCGGCGCACGTAGAGTCCAGGGTCTGGGCCCCGGACCGCGTGGATCTCGACCAGGTAGTCGCAGAGCGCGTCGGCGCGCGCCTGATCGAGCGGGGCGAGCGCTGCCCCCTCGCGCAGGCGCTGCAGGTCGCCGGCATATTCACGGCCTGCCACGAACCTCGTGACGATGAAGAATTCCTCGGCCTCTGCCAGCGACTGGAGCGCGCCGTCGGCGCGCACCGCGCCGACGCCGATCGAGGGCACGTGCCGCGGCAACCGTGCGAAGGCCTGATGCGCCCATAGCAGCGCCTGGGCTCGGTCGGACATGTGCTCGTGCCCGAACGGACCGGAGCGCACCGTTTCGAGAACCGCGCTGCGTGCTTCGCCAGCGACGACGTAGTCGACGCGCAGGGGAATGCCGTAGCCGTAGCCCTTGTCGCCCGCGGCCCCGCCCTGGAGCGGCGACACGCGCACGTCCTGCACGGCGGCTCCGTGCACCGTTTCGAGGTACGGCCGCAGCGCGGCCGGAGAAAACGGTGTCCTCAATGCGACATCAGCACCGGGACCGTCATGGTGTCGAGCAGGGTGCGTGTCACGCCTCCGAGAATCAGTTCGCGCCAGCGGGAATGTCCGTAGGCGCCCATCACGATCAGGTCGGATTGCATGTCCGCCGCGCGCGACAGGATCTGGTTCCCGACGTCGATGTCGTCGCTCTGTTGCTGCGCGACCGTCACTTTCACTCCATGGCGTGCGAGCACCAACGCGATGTCGGCGCCGGGAATGTCCCCGTGATCCGACCCGCCTTTGCGCGGATCGAATGCGACCACGTGGACGTTGCTCGCGCGCGCGAGCAGGGGCAGCGCATCGGTCACGGCTCGTGCGGCCTCCTGACCCGCATTCCAGGCGACGAGGACGCGCCGTCCGACCTCCGAGAAACGGCCGGCGTAGGGGACGATCAGAACGGGCCGTCCGGCGGTGAGCACGAGTTCCTCGATGAAGATCCGATCGACGCCGCTGCTGTTCTCCGGGTCGTACTGTCCCACGATCACCAGGTCGGCGTAACGCGCGCTGAGCTGCACTGCGGCCAGGGCGTCGCGAGCGGAAGCGCGGAACTCGCAGCCTCGGGACGTCTGCTGGGTAGCGGTCGCGAACGTCGCTTGCAGGTTTCGCACTGCTTCCGCGCGATAGCGTGCCTCTGCTTCGGCGACGACGGTGCCCGCCTCGGCGAGCGCGTAGGATGGAATGCGCGGCGTGCTGAGCGCAAACAGTCCCGTCAAATGCGCGTCAAACGTGCCGGCGAACTGGGTGGCGATCTTGATCCGTTGTTCGACCCGCTTGCCGGCGTCCAGGTGAACCAGAATCGTCTTGTAGTCCATGGTGGCTCCTGTTGAAGTCGATCGAATCGTAAGGCGTTGGTGGAATCGCCCGTTGAGGTAAGTCAACGTGCGTCGCTGCAGGGCGGAACATTATCCCAAACGTGGAGCCGTCGGCAGGCAGGTCCTGCGCTGAGCCCCTATTTGCAATCGCGCGGGGAGAAACAAAGGAGGGCGCATGGGCCTGAGCCGATCCCAATTGAAGGAACTCGAGGACACGATCCGGGCGCGGTTCTCCGCGCTGCAGGCCGAGATCCACCAAGACGCTGCGCGTGCGCAGGACGAGTCCTATGCCGCGATCGCGGGTTCGGTGACCGATCCCGCGGACAAGTCCGTCGCTCACCTG
>MERB01000002.1:37007-88029 GCA_001770475.1 Betaproteobacteria bacterium RIFCSPLOWO2_02_FULL_66_14
CGGGAAGGCCGAGGTTTCGCGCGACCTGAACGAGGTACGCGCGCTCGAGGCGGCGCTGCTTCGCTTGGGCGACGGCAGTTATGGCCGGTGCAGCGACTGCGGCGGCGACATCGGTCTCGCGCGCCTGCAAGTCACCCCCGTTGCAGCGCGCTGCATCGACTGCCAGACCCGGCACGAAAAGACCCATGATTACCCGGGAGAGCCACGCCTTTAGCGTCCAGGTCGACGTGTCGAGAGGTTTCCTCGGCGCCAAGCGTCGATGGTTGGGGCTGTGGGGAAGGCAGCGTGACTTCGAAGTACGTTTCCAGCCTCAATACGGATCCAAACGGGGTGATTTCGGTCACCTTGCGTGGCATCAGCGGCGCCGTGGATGGAAAGATCGTCACGATGGCGCCGATGATCGACGCGACAAACCAGGCGACGGCTTCCAATCTCGGAGGGCCGCTGTACGGCTGGCGATGCGGCGGCACCGGGACGACCGTATCGGCGGACATGCTGCCGAGTTCGTGCAGAGGCAATTGAAGTGCGACCCGTTCCCTGACCGGGGAAATTGGGATCGCAACGGATTCAGACCGGCATCGCTGCCATTGGAGTGGCTCCCCGACCAGGGCTCGAACCTGGGACCTGCGGATTACAGGTACCCCAAGGTTTCCCCTGGGCCTGGACTTTCTCTTGGCCGACCCGCGCAATCGCGGGGACGGTCCGGCGTGTAAAGTCTCTGCACTTGCCCGGTGGCTTGGCCACCTGCTAGCTCAGGATTGCCCTAGACCGCAAGGTCCTTAGGTTTCCCTGACTTAGCGCCGTTTTCACCACCACGTTTCCATGGCGGGCTGCCTACTTGACAGTCCGTCGCTCTACCAACTGAGCTATCGGGGATCGGATTTCATACTGCCGTGCCCATCGAATTCCCTTCACCTGCCGGTTCGCGGGCCGCGTCAGTCGCAACTTCGCCTCCCTTACGAGAGGCAAGTTGGCGAGCGGGATTATATAGGTGCAACCGTTGTCCGGGCAAAAGATGCCGAAGGCGTCCACCTCGCCACGGTAATCCCGGCGTTTGCCGCCACGATGGTACTGGGACGAGGCGACGGGGAACACGACGGCCACGTTTCTAATTCGCCCGGTCTTGCACTGCACACGCGAAAATACGCCGCCTTCTTCGACGACAGGGTCGTAGCGCGCGTTGTCTCCGAACGGCAGCATCACCTTGACGCCGCGCTCGAGCAACGCAGCCATGATCTGAGACTGGGAAACATCCCCGACCCATTTGCTGTTGTTGCGATTCCGGTTGGAAGTGCGCATCAGGAGCAAGGTGTGAAGACAGCTTCAGGACCTGATCACCTTCGCGATCGCCTCGCTGACGTAATCGACGTTGCCGCGGTTCAGTGCCGCGACGCAGATGCGGCCGCTGTCGATTGCGTAGATGGAAGACTCCTCGCGCAGCCGAGCAACCTGATCCCTGGTCAATCCGGAATACGAAAACATTCCTCTTTGGCGGAGGATGAACGCGAAATCCGCATCCGGCGCCCGCCGCTGGATGCCCTCGAGCAGCGCCTGGCGCATGGCCTTGATGCGTTCACGCATCGCGGCGAGTTCCTGCTCCCACAGCGCGCGAAGTTCCGGCGTCGAAAGCACCGTCGCGACGATCTGCCCCCCCAGCGTCGGCGGATTCGAGTAATTGGCGCGGATCGTCCGTTTCAGCTGGCTGAGCACGCGCGCCGATTCCTCGCTGCCGGTAGTGACGACGCTCAACGCTCCGACCCGCTCTCCATACAGCGAGAACGACTTGGAATACGAACTGGACACGAAAAGCGGCGAATACTCCGTGGAAAAGAGCCGTACCGGGACGCCGTCGGCATCGATGCCGTCGCCGAATCCCTGGTAGGCGATGTCGAGAAACGGAATGAGCGCCCGCTCGCGCACGGCTTGCAGCACCTGCCGCCATTGATCCGCCGTGAGATCGGCGCCCGTGGGATTGTGGCAGCAGGCATGCAGCACGACGATCGCGCCGGCGGGCATCGACTGCAGGCCCTTCAGCATGGCGCCGAATTCGACCCCCCTGGTGGCCGCATCGTAATAGGGGTAGCTCTCGACCGTGAACCCCGCGCTCTCGAAGAGCGCGCGGTGGTTTTCCCAGCTCGGATCGCTGATCCAGACCTTCGCCTCGGGCGCCATGCGCCGGAGAAAATCGGCACCGATCTTCAGACCGCCCGTTCCGCCGAGCGCCTGCACGGTCACCACCCGCCCGTCGCGGACCGCCGTCGATTCCGCGCCGAACAGCAATTGCATCACGGCGCGGTCGTACGCCTGCAATCCGTCGATCGGCAGGTAGGCGTGCGGCGCGCCCCTGGCGAGGTGCGCCTGCTCGGCGCGGCGCACGCATTCGAGCAGCGGCACTTTGCCGTTCTCGTCGTAATAAACGCCGACGCCGAGATTGACCTTGCGCGGGTTCGCGTCGGCGTTGAACGCCTCGGTGACACCGAGAATCGGATCCTTCGGTGCCATCGGAACGGAGGCGAGCGGGGAGGGCGGCTGCGGCTGGTTCATCGTGTAGACTCAATCGTTTCTTCGCTGCGATTCTACCCGTGCTCGCCGCGTCTCCCCAAAATCCGTTCCGGCTGCACCAGCCGTTTCCGCCCGCCGGAGATCAACCCGAGGCGATCGCGAAGCTCGCGGGCGGAATCGAGGACGGGCTCTCGTTCCAGACGCTGCTGGGAGTGACCGGTTCGGGCAAGACCTACACGCTCGCGAACGTGATCGCGCGCCTGGGGCGCCCGGCGCTGGTGCTCGCGCCGAACAAGACGCTCGCGGCGCAGCTCTACGCCGAGTTCCGCGGGTTCTTTCCGCAGAACGCGGTCGAATATTTCGTCTCCTACTACGACTACTACCAGCCCGAGGCCTACGTCCCGGCTCGCGACCTGTACATCGAAAAGGACAGCTCGATCAACGAGCACATCGAGCAGATGCGCCTGTCGGCGACCAAGTCGCTCATGGAGCGGCGCGACGTGGTGATCGTGGCGACGGTGTCGGCGATCTACGGCATCGGCGATCCCTCCGAATACCACGGCATGATCCTGCATCTGCGCCAGGGCGAACGGCTCGCCCGGCGCGAGCTGATCGCGCGACTGGTCGCGATGCAGTACGAGCGCAACGACCTGGATTTCCGCCGCGGCACGTTTCGGGTCCGCGGCGAGGTGATCGACGTATTTCCGGCGGAGCACGCCGAGCACGCCGTGCGCATCACGCTGTTCGACGACGAGATCGAGCAGTTGCAGATGTTCGACCCGCTCACCGGACGGGTGCTGCATCCGATCGTGCGCTTCACGGTGTACCCCTCGAGCCACTACGTGACGCCGCGCGAGACGACATTGCGGGCGATCGAGGCGATCAAGGCCGAGCTGCGCGAGCGCATCGAGTTCTTCCAGCGGGAGGGCAAGCTGGTGGAGGCGCAGCGCATCGAGCAACGCACGCGCTTCGACCTGGAAATGCTCGCCGAACTGGGGTTCTGCAAGGGCATCGAAAACTACTCGCGCCACCTGTCGGGCCGAAAGCCGGGCGAGCCGCCGCCGACGCTGGTCGATTACCTGGCGCCGGACGCGCTCATGATCATCGACGAGAGCCACGTCACCATCGGGCAGCTGGGCGGCATGTTCCGCGGCGACCGGTCGCGCAAGGAAAACCTGGTCGACTACGGCTTTCGCCTGCCTTCGGCGCTGGACAACCGGCCGCTGCGGTTCGACGAGTTCGAATGCATGCTGCGCCAGACGGTGTTCGTTTCGGCGACGCCCGCGGATTACGAGCTGAAACGCTCGGCGCAGGTGGTCGAGCAGGTGGTACGTCCGACTGGACTCGTCGACCCGCAGGTGACGGTCAAGCCCGCGGCGACCCAGGTCGACGACCTGATGTCGGAGATCGCGCTGCGCGTGAAATTGAACGAGCGGGTGCTCGTGACCACGCTCACCAAGCGGATGGCCGAGGAACTGACCGAGTACCTGGCCGAGCACGGGGTGCGGGTTCGCTACCTGCACTCCGAGATCGATACCGTGGAGCGCGTGGAAATCATCCGCGACCTGAGGCTCGGGGAATTCGACGTCCTGGTCGGGATCAACCTGTTGCGCGAGGGTCTGGATCTGCCGGAGGTGTCATTGGTGGCGATCCTCGACGCGGACAAGGAAGGGTTCCTGCGTTCGGCGCGCTCGCTCATCCAGACCATGGGCCGCGCCGCGCGTCACCTGAGCGGCAGCGCGATCCTGTACGCGGACGTGGTCACCGACTCGATGCGGCGCGCGATCGACGAGACCGGGCGACGCCGCGCGAAACAGGTCGCCTACAACGCCGCGAACGCGATTACGCCGACCGGTGTCACCAAGCGGATCAAGGACCTGATCGACGGCGTGTACGACGCCGGGCAGGCGAGCGCCGACCGGCGTGCAGCGCAGGACGTGGCGCGCTATGAGACGATGAGCGAGCGGCAGGTCGCGCGCGAACTGCGGCAACTCGAGAAGCAGATGCTCGAAAGCGCGCGCAACCTGGAATTCGAGAAGGCGGCGCAGATGCGTGACCGCCTCGCCGAGCTCAAGAAACGCGTCTTCGGCGTCGCTCTGGCGTCGGACTAGCGTGCTGGGTCACAAGTTCGGATACGAATATTCCGCGTGTTGTCCGATCTCGTGATTCCCCGCGCCGCTCGCCGTCGCGGGGAATCATGAGACACCGAAGCGGTCGTCGGACACGAACCTGGCCCACCGCGCACCGCCGTCGTTGCCCTGTCTCGGGACTTCGGCAATACCGGCCGAAGTCCCGAGATCGAAGAAAACCATCACGGAATTCGGACCCGGCACACCAGCGCTCTGCTCCGGGCGCGCGCCGCGCGCCCGGGGATTACTTGTGCGTTTCGATCTGGACCAGCGCCTCGTCTGCGGACGGTTTCGGGCGCTCCCTGCGCGGGCGTCCAAGGTGCACCGGTTCTTCCTCGACGACGGCCGCCTGCGTGGTCC
Source organism: Betaproteobacteria bacterium RIFCSPLOWO2_02_FULL_66_14 (assembly GCA_001770475.1). Lineage (GTDB taxonomy): Bacteria > Pseudomonadota > Gammaproteobacteria > Burkholderiales > SG8-39 > 2-02-FULL-66-14. Next base: position 41,999 of record MERB01000002.1, read on the forward strand.
CTACGCGAGTCTCGATGATTTGCAGGCCCGCGCTTGCGACGTAGGCCTTCGGGTCAAAGCGCTTCGTCGTATCGGCGTGCGCGGTTTCGACCACCACTGACGCGATCGCGGGCTCCGGCTCGAGTACGGGCGAGGGCGCCGGAACCGTCTCCGGCGCGGTCGCCGCCATCTCTTCCGCAACTGCTGGCGGCGGCGCGATCAACGAGGCAATGAAGGGTGCAGCGGGCTCTTCCCGTGGCTCGGCAGCCGCAACCGGCTCGACCTGAGGGGCGGGCGCCGCAACGGGTACCGGTGCCTCAACGTTGGGCGCCAACTGATCGATGAGTTCGGCCTGGACCGGCGAACTCGGCACTGCGGACATGGCCTCCTCTGGCATCAATTCCGTCTGCATCGGCAGACCTGGCGAGGCGGTCGCTGCAACACCTTCCGGTTTCGCGCCCGGATCCCGGCCGCGATCCCGATGACGGTTGCGCCCACGGCGTCCGCGGCGCTGCCCATCGCCTTCCGCCTGCGCCTGCACGGAAGCATCGCCCCGGACTTCAGGGCGCGGCGGAGTCGCCGCGGGTTGCGGCGACTGCGGACGCGGCGGACGTTGATCCGGACGACGGTCTCCGGCCGGTCTCGGTTGTCCGCCCTGGCCTTGAGCCCCCTGCCTTTGGGGCTGGTCGCGACGGTCCGTGCGATCCTGGCCTGCGGGGCGATCCGGTCGGCCCCGATGCGATTCATGCTGTCGATCGCGCGGTCGCCGGTCATGCCGGTCGCGCTGCGATGACCGCGAACGATCCGCGGGTCGAGAAACCGGGGTTGCGACTGCCGACGGCTGGTTGGACGCCGCAGCCGATTTCGCGGGTACCTCGGACTTGAACCAGCCAAGGATCCGGCTGATCAGTCCGCCAGGCGCCGCTTCCGCGACCGGTTGCGGTAACGGCACCGGTTGCGCCGGCGCGATGGCGCGCGCTTCCTGCACCACCGGGGCCGGCTGCGCGGGAGTGATGCCCTTTACCGCGGCTTCCTGCCGCTCGCGGCGCTGATCACCGGCTTCTCCGACGGGTGCGGTTTCCTCGGGCCGTTCGACCAGTTCATAGCTCGCCGGCACGTGCTCCATCCGGTTCAGTTCGTCGTGCTTCAGTCGCTGGACCTTGTAATGCGGCGTCTCGAGATGCGAGTTCGGTACGAGCACCACGTTCACTTTCAGGCGTGCTTCCAGGCTCTGGATTTCGCTGCGTTTTTCGTTCAGCAGGAACGACGCGACGTCGACGGGCACCTGCGCGTGCACCGCGCCGGTGTTGTCCTTCATTGCCTCCTCCTGCAGGATGCGCAGGACGTGCAGCGCCGTGGATTCGGTGCCGCGGATGAATCCGGTACCGCCGCAGCGCGGGCAACTCGTGTGCGCAGTCTCCTCGAGCGACGGCCGAAGCCGCTGCCGCGACAGCTCGAGCAGGCCGAAGCGGGAGATCTTGCCCGTCTGCACCCGCGCGCGGTCGAAGCGCAGTGCCTCGCGAAGCCGGTTCTCTACATCGCGCTGGTTGCGCGGCGATTCCATGTCGATGAAGTCGATCACGATCAGTCCGCCGAGGTCGCGCAACCGCAACTGGCGCGCGATTTCGTCAGCCGCCTCGAGGTTGGTGCGAAGCGCGGTTTCCTCGATGTCGCTGCCGCGGGTCGATCGCGCCGAGTTGACGTCGATCGCTACCATGGCCTCGGTGTGATCGATGACGACCGCGCCGCCGGAAGGCAGGTTGACGTGCCGCGCGTAGGCACTTTCGATCTGGTGCTCGATCTGGAAGCGCGAGAACAGCGGCACGTCGTCGCGGTACAGCTTGACCTTGTTGACCGTAGCCGGCATCACCGTCTGCATGAACGCGCGCGCCTGGTCGTAGATGTCCTGCGTGTCGATCAGGATCTCGCCGATGTCGGGCTGCAGGTAATCGCGGATGGCGCGGATCACCAGGCTCGATTCGAGGTAGATGAGGAACGGACGCGGAACATAGCGGCCGTCGGCCCCCGGGGTTCGGTCGGCCGCAGCGCCTTCGATCGCCTGCCACAACTGCATCAGGTAGCCGAGGTCCCACTGCAGTTCCTCCAGCGTCCGCCCGATCGCGGCGGTGCGCGCGATCACGCTCATGCCCTCGGGGACCTGCAGCTGCTCGACGGTGTCGCGCAGTTCGTTGCGCTCGTCGCCCTCGATGCGGCGTGAAACCCCGCCGCCGCGAGGGTTGTTCGGCATCAGGACGAGATGGCGGCCGGCGAGGCTGATGAACGTGGTGAGGGCAGCGCCCTTGTTGCCGCGTTCGTCCTTCTCCACCTGGACGATCAGTTCCTGGCCTTCGCGGAGCGCGTCCTGGATGCGCGCGCGCCCGGGGTCGGTGTCGGTGCGGAAGTAGCTGCGCGCCACCTCCTTGAACGGCAGGAACCCGTGCCGCTCCTCGCCGTAATCGACGAATGCGGCTTCGAGACTTGGCTCGATGCGGGTGATGATGCCTCGGTAGATGTTGCCTTTGCGTTGTTCCCTGGATGCCGATTCGATGTCGAGGTCGACGAGCTTTTGCCCTTCGACGATGGCGACGCGCAGTTCTTCCTGTTGCGTCGCGTTGAAAAGCATGCGCTTCACTGCTTGTTCTCCTGCGCGCGCAGGAGACCCTGTATGCGGTCGGTCAGTGCTCTCCCAATGGCTGATTGGTCAACAAGAAAGCCGCCAGTCTCTACGCGCGGATGACTACAGTAAGATCGCTACTTGCGGTGAGCGAGATTAACCACTGCTTCTGGCCCGGCCCTTGCCGGACAGGAGGCGGGTGGCAGGTTCCGGCGCGGGGCTTTCGCACACCGCGTCTTGGGGTTCCTGGGCCTCGCGACTCGAAGCAGACCGCCGGATCATACGCATAATGAAAGAGTTACGCAACGCGAGCCTGCTCGAAGTCGACGCCGAAAGCGCGGCGCAGCGAGTCGACAATTTCCTGCTGCGGCATCTGAAGGGCGTGCCGAAGAGCCACGTTTACCGCGTACTTCGCAGCGGCCAGGTGCGCGTCAACAGCGGCCGCGTGAAACCGGATTACCGTCTCAAGGCGGGCGATCGCGTGCGCCTGCCGCCGTTGCGGCTTCCGGCGCCGTCGCAGCGTCCGGCCGCCCGCCCGCTGGCGCTGCCGGTCGTGTTCGAGGACGCGGCGCTGCTCGTCATCGACAAACCCTCGGGGGTCGCGGTGCACGGCGGCAGCGGCGTGAGTTTCGGCGTGATCGAATCGCTGCGGGTGTCGCGGCCGCAGGCGAAGTTCCTCGAACTCGCGCACCGTCTCGACCGCGACACGTCCGGCCTGCTGGTGATCGCGAAAAGGCGCAGCGCGCTGGTCGAGCTGCACCGCATGCTGCGCGAGGGCGAAATGGAAAAGACCTACGTCGCGGCCGTGCGCGGGCGCTGGCGCGGGGGTGCGCGCGATCTGGACCAGCCGCTGCACAAGCACGTGACGGCGGGCGGTGAGCGGCGGGTGAGCGTGCACGACGACGGAATGCGCGCGCTCACCCGGGTGCGGCCGCTTGCCGTGTCCGAACGCTTCAGCCTGCTCGAAGTGAGGCTGCTCACTGGAAGGACGCATCAGATTCGCGTTCACCTGGCGCACGCGGGGCATCCCGTGATCGGCGACGACAAGTACGGGGACTTCGAGCTGAACCGCACGCTCGCCAAGGAAAAAGGCGCCCGCCTCATGCTGCATGCGCATCAACTCGCGTTCGCGCACCCGGTGACGAAGTCGCGCGTCGCGCTCGAAGCGCCCTGGCCGGACCCGCTGCGTTCGTTTTTCGATCGAGTCACTCCGTCGCATGCGCGCTGAGCGCCGGTACGCCCTGATCGTTTTCGACTGGGACGGCACCCTGATCGATTCGGCCGCCACGATCGTGGACTGCATTCAATCCGCGGCCAGGGATCTCGGCTTGCCGGTTCCCGAGCGTGAGCGCGCGAGCCACGTGATCGGACTGGGGCTGAAGGACGCCTTGCACCACGCGGTGCCTTCGCTGAAGCCGGATCGCTATCCGGAGTTCGCCGAGCGTTACCGCGATCACTTCGTCGCTCGCGAAGACGCAATGCGGCTGTTTCCCGGAGTGCGCGAAATGCTCGAGCGGCTTTCACGGCGCGGACACCGGCTCGCAATCGCGACCGGCAAGACCCGGCGCGGACTCGATCGGGCGATTCTGGCGAGCGGGCTGGCAAGCCATTTCTCCGCCTCGCGCTGTGGGGACGAAACCCGTTCCAAGCCGAATCCGGCGATGTTGATCGAACTGATGCGGGAACTCGCGACCGGCGCGCCGCACAGCCTGATGATCGGCGATACGACGCACGATCTCCAAATGGCGTACAACGCCGGCGTCGACGCGCTCGCCGTCACCTATGGCGCGCACCCGGCGGCGGTGTTGCAGGCGCTTGCACCGCAACGGTGTGTGGCGAGCGTGAGCGAGCTGGAACGATGGCTGGACGCGAACGCCTGATCTGCGCGTCGGGCGCGCTGGCCGAATCCGGCCGCGCCGTCCGGTTCGAAATCGAGTACTTTGGCGCCCGCGCGCCGGCTTTCGTGGTCCGGTACCGCCGCGAGGTCCACGGCTACCTCAATCGCTGCGGCCACACGCCGATGGAACTCGACTGGCGCGAGGGCGAAGTGTTCGATTTCGAGGGCCGCAATTTGATATGCTCGACACACGGCGCGGCGTACGCGCCGGACAGCGGCCGCTGCCTTGGCGGGCCGTGCAAAGGAACCCCGCTGCTGCGGCTGCAGGTCGCGGAACGCGACGGCAACGTGTACTACCTAGGATACGACGATGGCTGACAGCGGCGAACGGTGGGAACGCGAAGTGCTCGAGAAACTCGCCACGGCGGCGCTGAAGGAGCAACGTCGGGCGCGCGCCTGGGGGATCTTCTTCAAGCTTTTGACCTTCGCCTACGTCACGGTGATCATCCTGTTCGCGGTCGACTGGAAACAGTACGGCGAGAGCAGGGGCCGCCACACCGCGCTGGTCGAGATCAACGGACTGATTGCGCCCGGGACCGACGCGAGCGCGGAAAAGGTGACCAGCGCGCTCAACGCGGCGTTCAAGGACAAGAATACGCAGGGCGTAGTCCTGCGCGTCAATTCACCCGGCGGCAGCCCGGTGCAGGCGCAGACGATCTTCGAGGAGACGCGCCGCCTGCGCCGCCTGCATCCGGGAATCCCCCTGTACGCCGTGGTCGAGGATCTGTGCGCCTCGGGCGGCTATTACGCCGCGGTCGGGGCGGACCGGATTTTCGTCAGCCGCTCGAGCATCGTCGGCTCGATCGGAGTGCGCATGGACGGGTTCGGCGTGACCGGGCTGATGGAAAAGCTCGGCATCGAGCGCCGGCTGCTCACCTCTGGCGACAACAAGGCCATGCTCGATCCGTTCCTTCCGATGGAGGAGAAGCACCGGGAATACGCGCTCGCGCTCATGCACGACATCCACGAGCAGTTCATTGCCGCCGTGCGCGAAGGCCGCGGCAAGCGACTGAAGGAAACTCCGGACACGTTTTCCGGCCTGATCTGGAGCGGTGCGCGCAGCGTCGAACTCGGACTGGCGGATGCCTTCGGCAGCCTCGATCACGTCGCGCGTGAAGTCATCAAGGCCGAGGACATCGTGGATTACACGCAGAAGGAGAACCTGGCGGAGAAATTCGCGCGGCGAATCGGTGCGAGCGTCACCGCGGGAGTCATGGACGTGCTGACACGCCTGCCGCTCAATTTGCGCTGAGCGGGTGAGTCCCGGCGGTTCGCGACACCGCGGCCTGCATCAGGAATACCGCAGGATGTCCGCCGAAATCGGCAGGTAAGCGGCGCCACTGCGCGACGCTATGCGTCGCGACCCATTCCTGCGGCATCGTCAGCGCACTGGCGATCGAGATCAGTGTCCCGGGCCTGCAGGCGTCGAGGAGCGCCGCGAACAGCGCCTCGTTGCGGTAGGGCGTTTCGATGAAGATCTGAGTTTCGCGCTCTGCGCGCGAGCGCGCCTCCAGCTCGCGGATTCGCCGCAGGCGCTCGGACTTCGCGCGCGGCAGGTAGCCGCAGAACGCGAACCGCTGGCCTTCGAGTCCCGAGGCCATCAGCGCAAGCAGGATGGACGAAGGGCCGATCAACGGAACGATCCGAAATCCTTCGTCGTGTGCGAGCCTCGCTAGCGCCGCGCCCGGATCGGCGACACCGGGACAGCCGGCGTCGGAGACCAGGCCGAGGTCGCGACCCTCGCGAAGCGGCGCAAGCAATGCCGGAACGTCCTCCGTGCGGCTGTGCTCGTCGAGCCGCGAAATGCTCAGTTCGCGTATTCCGACGGGCATGCCGAGCGCAGAGAGAAATGCGCGCGCGGTCTTCGGATTCTCGGCGACGAAATCACGCAGCCCGCGAACGATGGTCGCCGCGGAAGCGGGAAGCGCCTGCGTCGGGTCGCTGCCGATCGGCGAGGCGATGACGTACAGGCGCGGCACTAGGCGATGACCGGCAACCCGGCTTCAGCGAGCAACTCGGTGAGCGCGATCAGAGGCAGGCCGATGAGCGAGGTCGGGTCGTCGGTCCGAATGCGCGCGAGCAGGGCGATGCCGAGACCTTCCGCTTTGGCGCTCGCGGAACAGTCGAACGGCCGTTCGCGATCGACGTAGGTCTCGATCTGACGGCGGCTCAGGTCCCTGAACTCGACGCGGCAGGGCACGACTCGCGACCGCAACTCGCCGCTCGCAGCGTCCAGCACGCTGACCGCGGTATCGAAATCGACGGTCTTGCCCTTGAGAAATTCCAGTTGTGCGATCGCGTTCTCGCGGTTTCCCGGCTTGCCGATCTGTCGTCCCTCGCAGGAAGCCGCCTGATCCGAGCCGATGATCAGCGCACTGCCGAACAGCGGCGCGACCGCCCTTGCCTTGAGCACGGAAAGGCGCAACGCGAGGGCTGCGGGACGCTCGCCGGGTTCGGCCGATTCGGGAACGCCGGGCGCCGCGCAGACGAACTCCAGCCCCAGGCGCGCGAGCAGTTCGCGCCGATACCTGGAGGTCGATGCCAGTACGATCTCGCGTCGCTGTTCCATCACTTTGTTTTGACGAGCTTTTTCCTCGATGATATCATCCGCGCCCCATGCCGCATCCGCCGGTGATCGACGGCTTCGAGTTTGCGCGTTGCAACTCGAGGTTGGCGGGCAGCAGACGCGGGGACAGTCTGCCGCGGCTGCGCGAGTGCCTGTACGCGCCCGACGGAACCGTCGATTTCGAAATCGAAGGGGTTCCGGAGATGCAAGGACGCCCGGCGCTGCGCCTGCAGGTCAGTGCGAAATTGGCGCTGCAGTGCCAGCGGTGCCTGGGGCGAGTGGATGTCGAGTTAAGCTCCAAGGCGGTGCTGCTGTTGTACGACGACGAGGCGGAACTCGCAGCCCATCGTGTGGAGGTGGAGGGACCAGAGCACGTCCTTGCCGGGCGCGAAATGCAGGTGCTGGATCTGGTCGAGGACGAAGTGCTGCTCGCGATTCCTCAGGCGCCGCGGCACGGGCAGTGCAGGACGCATGACGGCGACGCGCGGGGCGCGCCGCAACGGCCGTTCGCCGGGCTTCGGGCCCTGATGGGCGGGAAACGCTGAACCAACGTGGGCGCGAGCCCCGACTGAGATTTGACTGGAGACGACCATGGCCGTACCGCAGAATCGCAAGACCCCCTCGAAGCGCGGAATGCACCGCTCGCATGACGCCCTCGGCAACCCGCCAACCGCAATCGAACCGACGACGGGCGAGACGCACCTGCGCCATCACGTCAGCCCGACCGGGTTCTATCGCGGCAAGAAAGTCACCCGAGGCAAGGACGAGTAACTCCGGAGCTCAGTGGCGCCGCGACGACCGCGGCGGCACGCCGGCGCATGAAAATCACGGTCGCGGTGGATTGCATGGGGGGTGACCATGGCCCGGGCGTCACCGTGCCCGCAGTGCTCGAATTTCTGCACGAGCGCGCCGAGGTGAGCTGCGTTCTGGTCGGCCTGGAGGACGTGATCCGCGCTGAACTGCGCGCACGAGGCGCGGCGACCGGCCCGCGCCTGCACCTGCACCCGGCGAGCGAGGTGGTGGGGATGAGCGAAGCGCCCGCTCAGGCGCTGCGCTACAAGAAGGATTCGTCGATGCGCGTGGCGGTCAATCTGGTGCGTAGCGGCGAAGCGCACGCCTGCGTGAGCGCGGGAAACACCGGCGCCCTGATGGCGATCTCGCGGTTCGTCCTGAAGACGCTGCCCGGCATCGACCGGCCCGCCATTGCGAGCGTGCTTCCGAACATGAATGGCGGATTCACCTACGTGCTCGATCTGGGCGCCAACGTCGATTGCACGCCGGAGCAGCTGATGCAGTTCGGCATCATGGGCGCGATGCTGGTCTCGGCGATCGAGCACAAGGAGCGTCCGGTGGTCGGTCTGCTCAATATCGGCGTCGAGGACATCAAAGGCAACGACACCGTAAAGCAGGCTGCCGACCTGCTGCGCGGGAGCGGCCTGAATTTCCACGGCAACGTCGAAGGCGACGACATCTACAAAGGCACGACCGACGTGGTGGTGTGCGACGGCTTCGTCGGCAATTCCGTGCTCAAGGCCTCCGAAGGCGTGGCCAAGATGATCGTCGCGCACCTGCGTCAGGAGTTTTCCCGAAACCCCTGGCGCAGATTCGTGGCGCTGCTCGCGCGGCCGGTGCTGCGCTCGCTGCGCTCGCGAATGGACCCCGGTCGCTACAACGGCGCGAGCCTGCTCGGTCTGCGCGGAATCGTCGTCAAGAGCCACGGGTCGGCGGATGCGTATGCGTTCGGCCAGGCGTTGCGTCGCGGTGAGGAACAGGTGCTCAACGACGTCGTGCGCCGCATCACGCAGCGCATGGCGGAACTTCGGCCGGCACCCGGGATTGCGCGGAGCGCCACTGCATGACCTACGCGCGCATCGTCGCCACCGGCAGCTACCTTCCGCCGAGGGTCGTGAAGAACGAGGAGTTCGCGGCGCGTCTCGACACCAGCGACGAATGGATACGCGAGCGCACCGGAATTCGCGAACGTCGCATCGCGGATCCGTCGCAGGCATCGAGCGACCTCGCGCTCGAAGCGAGCCGCGCGGCGCTCGCCGCGGCCCAGCTGCAGCCCTCGGATCTCGACCTGATCATCGTGGCGACCTCGACGCCGGACTACGTATTTCCCAGCACGGCCTGCCTGCTGCAGGCGAAGCTCGGGGCGGGCCGGTGCGCGGCCTTCGACGTGCAGGCCGTCTGCAGCGGCTTCGTCTATGGACTGGCGACCGCGGACGGGTTCATCCGGGGCGGCAATGCCAAGCGCGCGCTCGTGGTCGGAGCCGAGGTGTTTTCCCGCATCATGGACTGGAACGACCGTTCCACCTGCGTGCTGTTCGGCGATGGCGCCGGGGCGGTCGTGCTGGCCGCCGACTCGGCGCCCGGAATCCACGCCTCGGTGCTGCGCGCCGACGGCAATTACGCAGGCGCGCTGTCGGTGCCGGGAAACATCTGCGGCGGACGCATCGTCGGTTCGCCCTACCTGCAGATGCAGGGGAACCAGGTCTTCAAGGTTGCCGTCAAGGTGCTCGACGAAGTGGCGCGCGAGACGCTGGCCGCGGCAAAGCTTCGTGTGGAGGACATCGATTGGCTGATTCCGCATCAGGCCAACGTTCGCATCCTCGAAGCGACCGCAAGAAAACTCGGGCTGCCGCTCGAGCGCCTGGTGGTGACGGTCGATCATCACGGCAACACTTCGGCGGCATCGGTCCCGCTGGCGCTCGACGAACAGGTTCGCGCGGGGCGCATCCGCGCCGGCCACCGGGTGATGCTGCAGGGCGTCGGCGGCGGATTCACCTGGGGCGCGGTACTGGCGACGATGTAGAGACATGGATTGCGTCCGCGAAAGTTTTGCTTTTCATCGATCTCCCGACTTCGCGCCACGGCGCGAAGTCGGGAGACCCGGATCGCCGGCAAGGAACGCTGCATGAAACTGGCAATGGTTTTCCCTGGACAGGGATCGCAGGCCGTAGGCATGCTCAAGGCCTACGGTGGGGCGCCGGCGGTGGAATCCGTCCGCGCAGTAGCGGCGCAGGCGCTGGGCGAGGAATTCCTCCACCTGCTCGACGAAGGCCCCGCGGACCAGCTCAATCTCACCGTCAACACTCAGCCCGCGATGCTCACCGCAGGGGTTGCCGCGTATCGCGCCTGGGTCGCGCTCGGCGGTGCGGAACCTGAAATCGTCGCCGGCCACAGCCTGGGTGAGTACAGCGCGCTGGTTGCCGCCGGGGCGCTGGACCTGCAGCAGGCGCTGCCGCTGGTGCGGTTTCGTGCCCTATGCATGCAGCAGGCGGTGCCCGAAGGCGTCGGCGCGATGGCGGCAGTATTGAATCTCGATGACGAAGCCGTCCGGGCGGCTTGCGCCGAGGCGTCGCAGGGCGAAATCGTCCAGGCGGTCAATTTCAATGCGCCGGGACAGGTCGTGATTGCGGGGCACAAGGCTGCCGTGGCGCGCGCCATCGACGCCTGCAAGGCGAAGGGCGCCAAGCGGGCGCTGCCGCTGCCGGTGAGCGCACCGTTTCATTCAGCGTTGATGCGCCCGGCCGCCGAGCGGTTGGCCGGCTATCTCGAAACGGTCGGGATTTCGCCGCCCCGGGTAGCGCTGGTGAACAATGTCGACGTGCGCGTCGAGCGTGAGCCCGCCCGGATCAAGGACGCGTTGGTGCGGCAGGCCGCATCTCCGGTTCGCTGGGCGGATACGGTCCGGTTTCTCGCGCAGCAGGGCGTCACGCACGTGCTCGAATGCGGTCCTGGAAAGGTGCTCACGGGACTGGTCAAGCGCATCGACGGCAGCCTGCAGGCGATGGCCTTGACCGACGCCGCATCCGTCGAGCAGGCGCTCGCTGCGACGAGGGGGAATTGAACATGCTGCAGGGAAAGGTCGCGCTGGTCACCGGGGCGTCGCGCGGCATCGGCCGTGCAATCGCGACGCGACTGGCGCGTGACGGCGCAAGGGTGGTCGGCACCGCGACCGGGGCAGCGGGCCTGGAGGCAATCTCGCAGGCGCTGGGTGCGGACGGTGCGGGCAGGATTCTCGACGTGCGCGACGCCGCCCAGTGCGACCAGGTGGTGCAGGAGGTGCAGCGCGAGTTCGGCGACGTCCTCATTCTCGTCAACAACGCGGCGGTGGTGCGCGACAACCTCGCGCTCCGAATGAAGGATGCGGAGTGGGACGAGGTGATGGACACCAACCTGCGCGCCGTGTTCCGCCTGTCGCGCGCGGTGATGCGCGGCATGATGAAGGCGCGCTGGGGGCGGATCGTCAACATTACTTCGGTGGTGGGCGCGGTCGGAAACGCGGGCCAGGCGAACTATGCGGCCGCCAAGGCCGGCGTGGCTGGCATGACGCGTTCGCTCGCGCGCGAACTCGGCAGCCGCAACGTCACCGTGAACTGCGTTGCACCCGGATTCATCGACACCGACATGACACGCGCGCTCAGCGAGATTCAGCGCAACGCGCTGCTTTCGCAAATCCCGCTGGGACGTCTGGGCAGCGCCGAGGAGGTCGCGGCCGCCGTCGCTTACCTTGCCTCCCCGGCCGCGGGTTACGTGACGGGCAGCGTGCTGCACGTCAACGGCGGGATGCACATGACCTGATTCCGGTAAAATGACGGGCCGCGTCGATTCCGATCGAGGCCCAGACAGGGAAGGAGAGCAGGATGGAAAACGTTGAACAGCGCGTCAAGAAGATCGTCGCCGAGCAACTCGGCGTGAACGAGGCCGAGATCAAGAACGAATCGTCGTTCGTAGACGACCTTGGCGCGGATTCGCTCGACACCGTCGAGCTGGTCATGGCGCTCGAAGAGGAATTCGAGACCGAGATCCCGGACGAGGAGGCAGAGAAAATCACGACGGTGCAGCAGGCCATCGACTACGTGAAGTCGCACGCCAAGTCCTGAGCACGACGATCACGGTGCAGCGTCGACGAGTCGTCGTCACCGGGCTCGGCATCATCAGCCCGGTGGGCAACACGGTTGCCGAAGCCTGGGCCGGCATCCTGGCGGGAAAATCGGGGATCACTCAGGTCACGCGGTTCGACGCCTCCCGCCTGTCGAGCAGGATCGCCGGTGAGGTCAAGGACTTCGACATCGCCCAGTACGTCTCGCCCAAGGAAGCGCGGCGCATGGACACGTTCATCCACTACGGGATGGCGGCCGGGCTGCAGGCGTGGCGCGATGCGCAGATCAAGGCGACGCCCGAAAATGCCGAGCGCCTGGGAATCAATTTCGGCTCCGGAATCGGCGGACTGCCGCTGATCGAGGCGACGCACGACGAGCTGCGCAAGAACGGTCCGCGGCGGATCTCGCCTTTTTTCATTCCGGGCACGATCATCAACATGATCGCCGGAAATCTGTCCATCCTGCTCGGCACCAAAGGTCCGAATCTGGCCATGGTGACCGCCTGCACGACCTCGACGAATTGCCTTGGGGAGGCAGCGAAATCGATCCGGCTCGGGGAGGTCGACGTGATGCTCGCCGGCGGCGCAGAGGCGACCGTGACGGAACTCGCCATGGGAGGGTTCGCATCGGCGCGCGCGCTTTCGACCCGCAACGACGACCCGGCCGGGGCGAGCCGGCCGTGGGACCGCGATCGCGACGGGTTCGTCCTCGGCGAAGGGGCGGGCGCCATGGTTCTCGAGGAGTACGAACACGCAAAGGCCCGGGGCGCAAAGATCTATTGCGAACTGGTGGGGTACGGAGTCTCCGCGGATGCCTATCACATGACTGCGCCAAGCGAGGACGGCGACGGCGCGTACCGCTGCATGCGCAATGCCCTGCGGGACGCGGGCCTCGAGGCTTCGAGCGTGGATTACGTCAACGCGCACGGCACCTCGACTCCGTTGGGCGACGTCGCCGAGACGATGGCGGTCAAGCGCGTGATGGGCGAGCACGCGTCGAAAGTTGCGGTCAATTCGACCAAATCGATGACCGGCCACCTCCTGGGCGCCGCCGGGGGCATCGAGGCGGTGTTCAGCGCGCTTGCGATCCGCGACCAGATCTCGCCGCCGACCATCAATCTGCAGAATCCGGATCCGCAGTGCGATCTCGACTACGTGCCAAACGCGGCGCGCCGGATGCCGATCCGGGTTGCGATGTCGAATTCCTTCGGATTCGGTGGCACCAACGGCACCCTGGTATTTTCGGGACTCTGAGCGGCCCGTCGATCCTCCGGCTGGAACTTCACCCGTCCCCGGCGTTGGCCGTGGCGATTCTTTGCCTACATGCGTGCATGGCGTTTGGACTTTGGCTCCTCGTTTCGGGTTTCATAGGATGGACGCTGGCCGCCCTCGCCATGGCACTCGGCGCGGCGAGCGCCGCCGACCGCGCGTTGCTCTGGGGTCGGCGGGCGCCGCGACGAATCGAGATCCGAAGCGACGGCAGCGCCTGCGTCATGACGGCGGACGGGACGGTGTTGTCGGCGGATCGGGGCGCGCAACGCGCTGGTCGGTGGTGGGCCATCGTGCAGCTCGCATCGCGCCGGAGGCGTCACCTGCTGATCACGGCCGGCATGCTGACGGGCGAGGATCTGCGCCGCCTGCGGCTGTGGGTGCTGTGGGGCCGCCATGGCGCGGGCGAAGTGTCGGCGCCCGGTGGCTAGGCTCCGCACGGGTCATGCCGGCGAACTATTTCCATGGACGACTGTCTGTGCAGGGTAGGCGCAGCAACCCGGCATCGGGTGCGTCTTCGGGCGGGCGGTCTGACGCGGGACCGGGCCCGTGAACGCGCGCGATGCCGACCGTGAACTGGTTGCCCGAGCCCAGCGCGGCGACCAGCAGGCTTTCGGCTTGCTTGTCGAGAAGTATGAGCGCAAGCTCGCGCGGCTGCTGCAGCGGCTGATCCGCGATCCCGCCGAGGTCGAGGACGTCGCTCAGGAGGCGTTCATCCGGGCCTATCGCGCGCTGCCCTCGTTTCGAGGCGACAGCGCGTTTTACACGTGGCTGTATCGAATCGGCGTGAACACCGCCAAGAACCATCTGATCGCGATGGGCCGGCGGGTGCCGACCACGACCGAGATCGATGCCGACTCGGCGGAGAACTACGGCGACGGCGATCTGCTGCGCGACATCAACACGCCGGAGCGCCTGTTGATGTCCAAGGAGATCGGGGAAACGGTGAATGCTGCGATCGACGGATTGCCGGAGGAGTTGCGGCAGGCGATCCAGTTGCGCGAGCTCGACGGCATGAGCTACGAGGAGATCGCGACGATCATGGAGTGTCCGATCGGCACCGTGCGATCGAGGATTTTCCGGGCCCGCGAAGCAATTGCACTGAAGCTTCGTCCGCTGCTGGGAACGGGCAAAGACCAGAGGTGGTGATGAAACAGAAGATATCCGAGTTGGTCGACGGCGAACTCGAGGGCCGCGAGGCGGACGCTGCGCTGACGGCAGCTCGCGACAAGGACGAAGCTCGCGAAGCCTGGCGCACCTATCATCTGATCAGCGATGCCATGCGCGAAACGCAGCTGCTTTCGCCGGGATTCGCCGCCCGCGTCTCGGCGCGCATCGCGCAGGAACCGGTGGTGCTCGCGCCCGCGCCGCGGCTCGAATCGACGCGGATGCGCTCGTTTGGCCAGCGTGTCGCCGCAGGAATTGCCGCGGTCGCGATGGTCGGAGGCCTTTGGTGGGGATGGGCAGTCGAACCGACGTCGCAGGGACCGTCGCCCCAGGCGAAATCACGGGGAACGGCTGCCGTCGTCCAGGCTGAGCCTGCGCGCGTGGCCCCCCCGGCGGAAGCGCACGACTATCTGCTGGCGCACCAGCGCTATTCGCCGCGCAATTCGCTCCAGGGCATGGCGACCTACGTCCGCACGGTGTCGGCGGACGGCGGGGCGCGCAAGCCGTGAGGGTTCTCGTCCTGCTGCTTGCGCTGGCGGCAGGACTGGCGCAGGCGCAAAGCCCGCTCGAAGCGCTGACGCTGCTGCGCAGGATGCAGCAGGCGACCGAAAAGCTCTCCTACACCGGCACCTTCGTCTACCAGCAGGGCGAGCGCAACGAGACCTCGCGAATCACGCACCTCGCGGACGCGGCGGGCGGGGTCGATCGACTCGAGGTGCTCGACGGTCTGCCACGCGAAATCGTGCGCACCCGCGACAGCATTCGCTGCTACCTTCCGGAAAGCCACGTGGTCAAGGTCGAGCGGCGGACCGACGCCCGCGTGTTTCCTTCGCTGCTGCCGGAGGACCTGCGGGTACTGGCGCAGCACTACGTGATTTCGCTCGACGGGCGGAGTCGCGTCGCCGGCCTGGACTGCGACGGGGTGCTGCTTGCACCGCGCGACGAGTTGCGCTACGGCCAGCGATTCTGCGCCGACGCGAAAACGGGCATGCTTCTGAAGGCGCGCGTCCAGGACGCGCAGGGACGGATGATCGAGCAGTTCACCTTCCTCCAGATCTCGATCGGCAAGGTTGGGCGCGACAAGGTGAAACCCAGTCATGCCGCGCGTGGCTGGAGGGTCGAGGAGACCTCGGCATTGCCGGCCGATCTTGCGGCAGCCGGATGGGACATCAGCAGCGATCTTCCTGGATTCCGCAAGGTTGCCGAAGTGCGGCGCAGGCTGCGCGAATCCGGGAGCGTGGGACAGGTCGTGTATTCCGACGGTCTCGCCGCGGTCTCGGTGTTCGTCGAGCCTCTGGCGGGACGTACCGAGCCGGTGCGCCCGGGATTATCGAACCTGGGCGCGATCAACATCATGACGCGCGAGGTGGCGGAGCATCTCGTGACGGTTGTCGGTGAAACCCCGGCCACGAGCGTGCAGCGTATTGCCAATCGCGTCACTTTCAAGATTCCGCAGTGAATCGCAACAAGGAGAATCCAAGCATGTACTGGTTGAGAGTTCTCGCCGCAGCGGCGGCGCTGTCGGCAGGCACGATGGGGTATGCGCAGACGAGGGACCTTCCGGATTTCACGCGGCTGGTCGAAGACCAGGGCGCGGCAGTGGTCAACGTCAGCACGACCCAGGCGGTGCGACGCTCCGCGCTGCCCCAGTTTCCGGGAATCGAGGACGAGGAAGTGCTCGAGTTCTTCCGTCGCTTCATCCCGCGACAGCAGCCGAGCCCGAGCCCGGGGCCGCGCGCCGAGCCGCGATCCCTCGGTTCGGGATTCGTCATCAGCCAGGACGGCTACATCCTCACCAACGCGCATGTGGTCGAAGGCGCGGAGGAAATCAACGTACGGCTGACGGACAAGCGCGAGTTCAAGGCAAAGGTCATCGGCAGCGACCGGCGGACCGACGTGGCCCTGATCAAGATCGAGGCGACGGGCCTTCCGGTGGTGCGCTTTGGCGACCCCGTCAAGCTGAAGGTCGGAGAGTGGGTGGTCGCGATCGGATCGCCATTCGGATTCGAGAACTCGGTTACCGCCGGCATCGTTTCGGCCAAGGGGCGTTCGCTGCCGCAGGAGAATTTCGTGCCTTTCATTCAGACCGACGTCGCGATCAACCCCGGGAATTCCGGCGGTCCGCTGTTCAACATGAAAGGCGAGGTCGTCGGCATCAACTCACAGATCTACAGCCGCACGGGCGGATTCATGGGGCTGTCGTTCGCCATCCCGATTGACGTCGCGCTCGACGTGCAGAACCAGCTGCGCGACAAGGGCCGCGTTTCGCGCGGCCGCATCGGCGTCGTGATCCAGGAAGTGACGCGGGACATTGCGACCTCGTTCGGGCTCGATCGGCCCCGAGGGGCGCTGGTCAATACCGTAGAGAAGGGTGGTCCTGCCGACAAGGCCGGATTCGAGGCGACCGACATCGTCACCCGGTTCGACGGCAAGGCGGTCGAATCTTCGAGCGACCTGCCGCGGATCGTCGGCGCGACCCGCCCGGGGAGCCAGGTCCCGGTCGAGGTCTGGCGCAAGGGTACGCCGCGTACGTTCACCGTGACGGTGGGCGAACTCAAGGAAGATCGCGTCGCGTCGCGGGACCTGCCGCGCGGGGCGAAGCCCCCGGAACTGGCGGCCAATCGCCTCGGCATCGTGGTGGGCGAGCTGTCTGCCGAACAGAAGAAGGAAACCTCTCTCAGCCACGGCGTGGTCGTCGTCGAGGTCAAGCCGGAGGCGCGGATCGACGTTCGGAAAGGCGACGTTCTCCTGACCATGGTGCACAAGGGCCAGCACACGGAACTGAAGTCCGTGGAGCAGCTCACCAAGCTGCTGAACGGTCTGGACAAGAGCGCGGTCCTCACCTTCCAGGTGCGGCGCGGCGAGAGCACCGCCTTCGTCACGGTCACCGGATTGGGAGAAAAGGGCTGAAACGCGGCGGCGTGCGGTAGAATGCACGCTTTCGCAGAAAAGGGTGCCGCAGGCACCCTTTTTTGATTATGCAGAGCCTCATCCGCAACTTCTCCATCATCGCCCACATCGACCACGGCAAGTCCACGCTGGCCGACCGGTTCATCCAGGTTTGCGGCGGGCTCGCCGATCGCGAGATGGCCGAGCAGGTGCTCGACTCGATGGATCTCGAGCGCGAGCGCGGAATCACCATCAAGGCCCAGACCGCGGCGCTGGCCTACCTCGCGCGGGATGGGCAGCACTACCGGCTCAACCTGATCGATACGCCGGGACATGTCGATTTTTCCTACGAAGTCAGCCGCTCGCTCGCCGCCTGCGAAGGGGCGCTGCTCGTGGTCGATGTGTCGCAGGGCGTCGAGGCGCAGACCGTCGCGAACTGCTACACCGCGATCGAGCAGGGCGTCGAGGTCATTCCGGTGCTGAACAAGATCGACCTCGCGTCTGCGGATCCGGAGCAGGCGATCGTCGAAATCGAGGACGTGATCGGAATCAACGCCAAAGACGCGATCCGGGCGAGCGCGAAGACCGGAGTCGGGATCGACGACATTCTCGAAGCGATCATCCGCCGAATACCGCCGCCCGCGGGCGACGAACAGGCGCCGCTCAAGGCACTGGTGATCGATTCATGGTTCGACAATTACGTCGGCGTCGTGATGCTGGTGCGTGTGATGGACGGCGAATTGCGCCCGCGGCATCGCATCCGGCTCATGAGCACGCAGGCGGACTACCTGTGCGAGCAGGTCGGGATCTTCACTCCCAAGGCGACTGCCTGCGAGCGCCTCGCGGCGGGGGAAGTGGGCTTCGTCATCGCGGGAATCAAGGAATTGCGCGCCGCCAAGGTCGGCGACACGCTGACGCGCGCCGACCGTCCGGCGTCGCAGGCGCTGCCGGGGTTCAAGGAGGTCAAGCCGGCGGTGTTTGCGGGCCTCTACCCGGTGGAGTCGAACCAGTACGAATCATTGCGCGAGGCGATGGAGAAGCTGCACCTCAACGACGCTTCGTTCCACTACGAACCCGAGGTCTCGCAGGCCCTCGGCCACGGCTTTCGCTGCGGATTTCTCGGGCTGCTGCACATGGACATCGTGCAGGAACGCCTCGAGCGCGAATACGGCCAACACCTGATCACGACGGCGCCGACCGTGGTGTACGAAGTGCTGCTGCGCGAAGGCGAAACGCTGCAGGTTTCGAATCCCGCCAAGCTTCCGGATGCCTCGCGGATCGCCGAGATCCGGGAACCCGTGATCGCGATGAAGATCTTCACGCCGCAGGAATACGTCGGCCCGGTGATCACGCTGTGCACGCAGAAGCGCGGCACGCAGACGAGCATGCACTACAGCGCGCGCCACGTCGTGATCGGCTACGATCTGCCGCTCAACGAGGTGGTGCTCGATTTCTTCGACCGCCTGAAGTCGCTCACCCGGGGTTACGGCTCGCTCGACTACGATTTCCGGGAGTACCGTGCGGCCGACATGGTGAAGCTGGATATCCTGATCAACGGCGACCGGGTGGACGCGCTGTCGACGCTGGTGCACCGCTCGGCGGCGCAGCATCGCGGCCGGGACCTGGTGACGCGGCTGCGCAGTCTGATTCCCCGCCAGATGTTCGACGTCGCGATCCAGGCCGCGATCGGCGCGCACATCGTGGCGCGCGAAAACGTGAAGGCGCTGCGGAAAAACGTGCTCGCCAAGTGCTACGGCGGCGACGTATCCCGCAAGCGCAAGCTCCTGGAAAAGCAGAAAGAGGGCAAGCGGCGCATGAAGCAGGTCGGATCGGTGGAAATCCCGCAGGAAGCGTTCCTCGCGGTGCTGCAGACGGAGGACAAATGAGCTTCGCGCTGTTCCTGCTGATCCTGCTGGTGGTGACCGGCGCGGTGTGGGGGCTCGAAACGGGCCGGCTGGCGCGGCGGCGCGAGGCCGGATCGAAACAGCCCTGGTGGGTCGAGTACTCGGTCAGCTTCTTTCCGGTCATCCTGATCGTGTTCCTGCTGAGATCGTTCCTGGTCGAGCCGTTCAAGATTCCTTCCGGGTCCATGATCCCGACCCTGCTGGTGGGCGATTTCATCCTGGTCAACAAGTACGTCTACGGAATCCGGATTCCGGTCTGGAACCGCAAGGTGATCGAAGTGGCGCGCCCGGAGCGCGGCGACGTGATGGTGTTTCGTTACCCGCCCGACCCGTCGCTCGATTACATCAAGCGGGTAGTGGGACTGCCGGGGGACCGGATCGAGTACCGGGGAACCCGCCTCGCGATCAACGGCGAACCGGTTCCGGTGCGCCGGATCGACGACTACCTGTTCAAGGAGCGCATGCAGTTTTCCGACCGCTACATCGAGAAGCTCGGCGCGGTCGAGCACCAAATCCTGGTGGAGGGGGACGCGCCCCAGGTGAGCTCGCCCGGCCGCGTGTTCCCGTTCGCCGCGAATTGCCACTACAATGTCGACGGCCTGAGTTGCACCGTGCCGCCGGGCCATTACTTCGTCATGGGCGATAACCGGGACAATTCGAGCGACAGCCGGGTCTGGGGGTTCGTGCCGGACGAAAACATCGTCGGCAAGGCTTTCCTGATCTGGCTCAATTTCAACGAACTCGGGCGCTTCGGCTCGTTCAGGTGACGCGGCGCCTCGGAGAATTCGACATGCAAGATCGCCAGCGTGGCATCACGATCACCGGGCTGATCATCGGCGCAATTCTGCTCGTCATCGTCGCCTTGCTCGCGATGAAGGTGGTGCCGCCTTACATGGAATATTTCAACGCAAAAAAACTAATCACGCAGATCGCGAACGAGGGCAAGTCTTCGGTCGGCGAAGTCCGCCAGGCCTGGGATCTCAAATCCTCGATCGACAACGTGACGGTGATCAAGTCTTCCGACCTGGAGGTGACGAAAGAAGGTGGCGAGGTCGTGATTTCGTTCTCCTACCGCAACGAAATCCCGTTGTTCGGAAACGCCGGCATCTACCTGGATTTCGCGGCCAATTCCAAGGGCAGGGAAAGGGCTCCCTGACCGACACTTGGCCCGCTTCCCGGTCCTCGAGCGGCGCATCGGCCACCGCTTTGCCGACGCCTCGCTGCTCGAACAGTCACTGACCCACCGCAGTTTCGGCTCGCCGCACAACGAGCGCCTGGAATTCCTCGGCGACGGAGTGCTTGGCTGCGCCATCGCCGAGGATCTCTGCGCCCGGTTTCCGCGGCTCGACGAAGGTTCTCTGTCGCGTCTTCGCGCCACCCTGGTTCGCGAAGCGACGCTCGCGCAGGTCGCGCGCGGAATCGATCTTTCGGAGTTCCTGCGCCTGGGGGAGGGCGAGATCGCCAGCGGCGGGGTGGCTCGTCCGTCGATCCTCGCGGACGCGCTGGAAGCGCTCTACGGCGCGGTGTTTCTCGACGCGGGATTCGAGGCCGCGCGGCGCGTGATCCGGCAGACGTTCGGCGCGCGGCTCGAGGGCGTCGACGAGCGCGCCCCAACCAAGGATGCCAAGACGCGCCTGCAGGAATACCTGCAGGGACGCCGCATGAATCTTCCCCGCTATTCGGTCACGGCGACCCACGGCGCGGCACACCGGCAGACGTTCGACGTCGAGTGTGCGGTCGATGAACTGGGGTTCGTGGCGCGGGGCACGGGCGCGTCCCGGCGCTCGGCCGAACAGAAGGCGGCCGAAGCAATGCTGCTGCAGCTGCCGGCATGAGCGCGTTCCGCTGCGGCACGGTGGCGTTCGCCGGACGCCCGAACACCGGCAAATCCAGCCTCCTCAATCGGCTGCTGGGACAGAAGCTCGCGATCGTCTCTTCGAAAGCCCAGACCACCCGCCACCGCCTCACCGGAATCCTCACGACCGGGGATTGCCAGTACGTTTTCATCGACCTGCCCGGCTACCAGACGCGCCATTCGGGCGCGCTCAATCGCGCGCTGAATCGGACCGCCAGCGAAGGTGCGCGCGACGCCGACGTCACGCTGTTCGTTCTCGAGGCGCCGCGCTACACGCCGGCGGACGCGGAAGCGCTCGCCTGCATTCCGCCATCGCAACCGACGGTCGCAGCGGTGAACAAGATCGACCTCGTCAGGCGCAAGTCCGACCTGCTGCCGTTCATCGACCGCCTGCAGGGTGAGCGCGCGTTCGCCGCGATCGTTCCGGTTTCCGCGCGCAGCGGGCGGAACCTGCCGGAGCTGATGAGGGTCCTGCGCGAACGCCTGCCAGAAGGCCCGCCGGCCTATCCTGACGATCAGTTCACCGACCGCGACGAGCGCTTTCTCGCCGCCGAAATCCTGCGCGAGAAACTGTTTCGCGCGCTCGGCCAGGAACTGCCGTACCGCTGCGAAGCGGTGATCGACATTTTCAAACAGGAGCCACGCCTGCGGCGCATCGAGGCGACCATCTGGGTCGAGCGCGCCAGCCAGAAGGCGATCGTGATCGGAAAGGGCGGCGAGACGCTGAAGCGGATTTCCTCGGCGGCCCGACGCGACATGGAGCGCCTGTACGGCGGGCCCGTCTATCTCGGCACCTGGGTCAAGGTGAAAAGCGACTGGACCGACAATGCGCGCGCCCTGCGGCAGCTGGGGTACGCGTGACGCGCCGCCGGATCCTGCAGGATCCCGGGTACGTGTTGCACAGCTACGCGTACAAAGAGAGCAGCCTGATCGTCGAAATGTTCACCCGGCAGTCCGGGCGCGTTGGACTGCTTGCGCGCGGCGCGCGGCGCGCGCGCTCGTCCTTGCGCGGCACCTTGCTTGCGTTTCACCCGCTGCGCGTGTCCTGGAGCGGGTCCGGCGAATTGGGCACGCTATCCTCCGTGGAATGGATCGGCGGTCAGACTTCGCTCTCCGGCATCGGCGTGATGTGCGGGTTCTACCTGAACGAGCTGCTGCTGCGTCTTCTGCCGCGCGAAGACCCTCACGAGGCGCTGTTTGCCGCGTACTCCGGCGCGCTCACGCAACTGGCTTCCGGAACCGGACATGCGGCGGCACTGCGCAGTTTCGAGCGGCGCCTGCTGGTCGAACTCGGGTATGCTCCGCCGCTTGAGCGCGACGCCGCGACCGGAGGACCGGTCGTCCCGGAGCGGCGCTACGAATACGATCCGGACCGGGGCCCGGTCGCGGCGAACGGCGGCGAAGCGGACGCCCGCACCGTGCTCGGCCAGACGCTGCTCGACATGGCGCGCGACGACTACACGCGCGAGGCGACGCGCGACGAAGCCCGCCAACTGCTTCGCAGCCTGATCGCGCGCCGGCTCGGAGGACAGGCCTTGCACACGCGCACGGTGCTCTCGGAACTCCAGGACCTATGATCGAACTGGGCGTCAACGTCGATCACGTCGCCACGATCCGGCAGGCGCGCCGGACCTATGAGCCGGACCCGGTGTGGGCCGCGATGGAGGCGCAACTCGGCGGCGCCGATGGCATCACGGTGCACTTGCGGGAGGACCGCAGGCACATCCAGGACGAGGACGTCGGGCGCCTGCGCGAACTCGCGCAGATCAGACTCAACCTGGAAATGGCGGCGACCGACGAAATGGTCGCCATCGCCTGCCGCGTCCGGCCCGAGATGGCGATGCTGGTGCCCGAAGGGCGCCACGAGATCACGACCGAAGGCGGGCTCGACGTCGCAGCCCAAGAGCCACGGCTGCGCCTGCAGGTGGCCCGGCTTGCCGACGCCGGAATCACGGTGTCCGTGTTCATCGACGCAGAGCTGCGCCAGATCGAAGCCGCGCAACGGATCGGCGCTGCCGTATGCGAAGTACACACGGGTCCGTACGCGCATGCGTTTCACGCCGCCGGGCGAGACCCCGGCACGGAGGCGGTCGCGGTGGAGATCGAACGGATCTCGCGCGCGGGCGAGACGATTCAGGCGCTCGGGATGCGCTTCAATGCCGGTCACGCCCTGAATTACTTCAACGTCCAGCCGGTGGCAAGGCTTTCGGGAGTGCGCGCGCTGCACATCGGGCATGCCATCGTCAGCCGCGCAGTGTTCGTCGGCCTGCGCGAAGCGGTCCGGGAAATGAAGCGGCTCATGCTCGAGGCCGCGGGATCGACCGCGGCATGAAGGTTTCGCGTCCGCGCGGATGATCTACGGCATCGGCACCGACCTGATCGAGATCCAGCGCATCGAACGCGTGCTGGCGCGTTTCGGCGAGCGTTTCGCGCGACGCATCCTGTGCGACCCGGAACTCGCGCGGTTTCGCGGGCACCGCCGGCCGGTCGCCTACCTGGCGAAACGGTTCGCTGCCAAAGAGGCGTTCACGAAGGCGCTTGGCACCGGAATTCACGCACCCGCCAACTGGCATGGCGTGTGGGTCAGCAACCTGCGTTCCGGCAAGCCGGTGCTCGAGTTCTCGCCGCAGCTCAGGGCGCTGCTCGAATCCCGCGGCATCCACCGGTCACACGTTTCGCTCACCGACGAACGCGAAATTGCCGGCGCGACCGTCATCCTCGAAACCGGCCCCGCGGTGGCACCGTGAGGAAACGCCTGCCGCTGGGGCCTGCGATGCTCGATCCGGTCGGTCCGGAGCTCACCGACGACGATCGCCGCAGGCTGCAGCACCCGGCGAGCGGCGGAGCCATCCTGTTCGCACGAAATTACGTGAATCCCGCACAGCTTTGCGCGCTGACCTCGGAAATCCGCTCGCTGCGCGCGCCGGAACTCATCGTCTGCGTCGATCACGAAGGCGGACGCGTGCAGCGTTTCCGCGAGGGCTTCACTGCGATTCCTTCGATGCGCCGCCTGGGCGTGCAATGGGACCGCGATCGCGACGCCGCACGCAAGGCGGCGCGCGCCGTCGGCGTCGTGATCGCGTCCGAGCTGGGCGCGCACGGGGTCGATTTCAGCTTTGCGCCGGTGCTCGACCTCGACTACGGATCGAGTTCGGTGATCGGAGAGCGAGCGCTGCATTTCGACCCGCTTGCGGTCGGGGCGCTGGCGAGCGAACTCATTCGCGGGCTCGCGGAGTGCGGCGTGCAGGCGGTGGGCAAGCATTTTCCCGGCCACGGTTTTGCGGCGCTCGATTCGCACGTCGCGCTGCCGCGCGACGAGCGGTCCGTGGCGGAGATCGTGAACAAGGACCTGCCGCCCTACCGCGCAGCGATCGCGGCGGGACTGGGCGGCGTGATGCCCGCGCACGTGATCTACCCGCAGGCCGACGCGGAACCTGCCGGGTATTCGACGTACTGGCTGCAACGCGTGCTGCGCGAAAGCCTCGGATTCAGGGGTTTGATCTTCAGCGACGACCTGTCGATGGAAGGTGCCGGAACGGCGGGCGGAATCGCCGAGCGGGCGGCTGCGGCGCTCGGTGCCGGCTGCGACATGGTGCTGCTCTGCGGGGACCCGGAAGGTCAGGACCGACTGCTCGAGTCACTC
Organism: Betaproteobacteria bacterium RIFCSPLOWO2_02_FULL_66_14; assembly: GCA_001770475.1. Taxonomy (GTDB): domain Bacteria; phylum Pseudomonadota; class Gammaproteobacteria; order Burkholderiales; family SG8-39; genus 2-02-FULL-66-14. Next base: position 66,670 of record MERB01000002.1, read on the forward strand.
GGACGCACCGCACTCGCTTCACCTGCCGGACTGGAACCGATGCGCCGAAAAGGACAACGCGACTACCGCAAGAGCGTCGCCTATCGCGAGGCGCTTGCGACGCTGGCCCTGCTCGAGTGAGCCGACGGCGCGGATGCCGTCAGGCGCGTTCCATGTAACTGCCGTCGTTGGTGCTGACCTTGATGCGCTCGCCCTGATCGATGAACGGCGGGACCTGGACGATCAGTCCGGTGTCGGTCGTTGCGGGTTTGAACATGTTGGTCGCGGTCGCATTCCGGATGCCGGGCTCGGTTTCGGTGACCGTGAGCACCACCGAAGCCGGCAGTTCGAGCCCGATCGCGCGGCCGTCGTAGAAGTTGACCTGCACGTCCGTGTTGGGCAGCAGGTAGCCCGTCTGTCCCTCGAGGAATTCCGTCGACAGCGACAGCTGCTCGTAATTCTGCTTGTCCATGAAGACGTAGGATTCGCCGTCCTGGTAGAGATACTCCATGTCGCGCGTGTCGACGAATGCGCGCTCGACCTTGTCCTCGGTGCGGAAACGCTGGTTGGTCTTGGTGCCGGCCTCGATGTCCTTCATCTCCACCTGCATGAAGGCGCCGCCGCGGCCGCCCACGTGTACGTGGTAGCACTTGATCACGCGCCAGACGCGCTTGTCCCACTCGAGCAGATTGCCGACGCGGATTTCGACTGCGGAAACTTTAGACATGACTGCCAGCTTTCCGGGAAGGGGGCGAATTCTACACGATTTATAATTCCGGAATGACGTTCGAGGTCAAATCCTTCGTCGCCGGACTGCCCGAGTTTCCCGGCGTTTACCGGATGCTCGGCGAGGAGGGCGATGTGCTGTATGTCGGCAAGGCGAAGGACCTGAAGAAGCGCGTCGGATCGTACTTCACGCGCGGCGCGCAGAGCGCGCGCATCGCGATGATGCTGACTCAGGTGGCGTCGATCGAAGTGACCGTGGCGCGCTCCGAAGACGAGGCGCTGCTGCTCGAGAACAATCTCATCAAGAGCCTGGCGCCGAGATACAACATCCTGTTCCGCGACGACAAGTCCTATCCCTACCTGATGCTGACGGAGCACCGTTTCCCCAGGCTGGGATTTCATCGCGGCGCCCGCGAACGCGGCCGGCGGTACTTCGGACCGTTTCCGCACGCGCATGCGGTTCGCGAGAGCATCCAGCTGCTGCAGCGGGTGTTTCAGCTCCGCACCTGCGAGGATTCGGTGTTCGATCACCGTTCGCGGCCCTGCCTTCTGCACCAGATCCACCGCTGCAGCGCTCCCTGCACCGGCCAGATCGATGCCGAGCGCTATGCGGAGGACGTCAGGAGTGCGACGCTCTTTCTCGAGGGCCGTGAGGACGACGTGAACGACCGCCTCAATCGCCGCATGAACGCCTCGGCGGCCGAACTGCGTTTCGAAGACGCTGCGATCGTGCGCGACCAGATTCGAGCGCTCTCGCGCGTGCAGGCGCGACAGTACGTCGAATCGAAACGCGGCATCGACGCGGATGTCGTCGCCTGCACGATCGAATCGGGCATTGCCTGCGTCAACCTCGTCATGATTCGCGGCGGCAGGCATGTCGGCGACCGCAGTTTCTTTCCCGCAAACGCAGACTCGGCCACGCCCTCCGAAGTGCTGACGGCGTTCCTGGAGCAGCATTACGTCGAGCACCCGGCGCCGCGCCTCGTGCTCGCTGCGGATGCCGCCAAGGTCTCAGTCGCGGGCGCCGAAGTGCTGACGCCGGTGCACGGCGAGCGTGCAATGTGGCTCGAGATGGCTCGCAGGAATGCGGCGCTCGCGCTGTTGCAACGCGGTCGCGAGCGCCTGGCACAGGAGGCGCGCCTGATGGCGCTACGCGAGGCCTTGGGCCTGCCGGAAGCCGCGCAGCGGATCGAGTGCTTCGACATCAGCCACACGATGGGCGAGGCCGCGGTGGCTTCCTGCGTCGTCTACGACCGGCAAGGGCTGCAGAACCGCGAGTACCGGCGCTTCAATATCGGCGGCATCGAACCCGGCGACGATTACGCCGCGATGCGTCAGGTGCTCTCGCGGCGCTACGGGCGCGCAGTGGCGGGGGAGGGGCGGTTGCCGGATCTGATTCTGGTCGACGGCGGCAAGGGACAGGCCGGCGCAGCCGCCGCGGCGCTCGCTGAACTTGGCCTCAGCGACGTGGCCGTCGTGGGCGTCGCCAAGGGACCCGCCCGCAAGCCGGGGCAGGAAACGCTCGTGATCGAATCCGGGGAACGCACGCTGCACCTGCCGCCGGAACACCCGGGGCTGCACCTCGTCCAGCAGATCCGCGACGAGGCGCATCGATTCGCCATCGCCGGTCACCGCGCGCGCCGCGGCAGAACGCGCACGGCGTCGGTGCTCACGGAAATTCCCGGGGTCGGCCCGCGTCGCCGCCAGAGGCTGCTCGCCCATTTCGGCGGCCTGCGCGGCGTGCAATCGGCCGCGGTCGACGAAATCGCGAAGATCGGCGGCATGAGCAGGACGCTGGCCGAGAAAATCTACCGCCACCTGCACGCCTGAGATGCCGCTCAACATACCGAACCTCGTGACCTGCCTGCGGATCCTGCTGATTCCGCTGATCGTCGGCCTGTTCTACCTTCCCGACGAGTGGCTGTCGATGGGGGAACGAAACGTCGCGGCGACGGTAGCCTTCGTCATCGCCGCGCTGACCGATTGGCTCGACGGCTACCTGGCGCGCGCGCTGAACCAGATGTCGGCGTTCGGCGCGTTCCTCGATCCGGTGGCCGACAAGCTGATGATCGCCGCCTCGCTCATCGTGCTGCTGCAGCTCGGGCGCGTCGACGCGGTCGTCGCCCTGATCATCATCGGTCGCGAAATCGCGATCTCCGCGCTGCGCGAATGGATGGCGCAGGTCGGGCAAGCCAAGAGCGTCGCGGTGGCGTTCGTCGGCAAGGTCAAGACCACGATGCAGATGATCGCGATCCCGCTGCTGCTGTTTCACGACGATCTGTTGGAGGTGATTCCTTGCCAGTGGCTCGGCACCATACTGATCAACGTCGCCGCCGTTCTGACGGTGATTTCCATGCTGTACTACCTGCGGCGCGCGCTGCCCCATGCCTCGCCATGAGGTATAATCCGCGCCGCTGCGCCTGCGGGAATAGCTCAGTTGGTAGAGCGCAACCTTGCCAAGGTTGAGGTCGCGAGTTCGAGACTCGTTTCCCGCTCCAATCAATTCAAGGGAAGTCGGGGCGACTTCCCTTTTTGTTCTTCGTCAGCCGTCACGGGCGGGATGGCAGAGTGGTCATGCAGCGGCCTGCAAAGCCGTGGACGCCGGTTCGATTCCGACTCCCGCCTCCAGATTGTTCTGTGCCTGTCGCGCCCGCCCGGGTGGCGAAACTGGTAGACGCAGGGGACTTAAAATCCCCAGGCCGCAAGGCCGTGCCGGTTCGAGTCCGGCCCTGGGCACCAACCCGAAGTCAGTTCTGCACCGGAAAGGCGATCGATGAGAGTCCTGCTTGCAGCGATGGCATTCCTGATGGTTCACGGCGCCTGGGCGGCAGGCAACCCGGCGGCGCCGCCGCAATCTTCTTTCAAGGGCGAGGTGCTCGAAGTGAAGGACGTCGACGCCTATACCTACCTGCGCCTGAAGACGCGCGAGGGCGAACTCTGGGCTGCAGTGACCCGGGCGCAAGTCAAACCGGGCGCCGAGGTCACGATCGAGAACGCGACGGTGATGAGCAACTTCGAGAGCAAGGCACTCAAGCGGAAGTTCGACCGGATCGTTTTCGGCAGTCTGGGCGCAAGCACTGCCGCGGGTCAGGGCACGGTCCATGGAAGCCCGGCCAAGGCTTCCGACGCCGCGAACGTCAAGGTCGCCAGGGCCGCGGGGCCCGATGGACGCACCGTGGCCGAGATTTTCGGGAAGAAGGGCGCGCTCAAGGACAAGGCGGTCGTCGTTCGCGGCAAGGTCGTGAAGGTGACCCAGAACGTCATGGGCAAGAATTGGGTGCACCTGCGGGACGGCACCGGTTCCTCCGCGGACCAGACGAACGATCTCCTCGTGACGACCAGGGAGCAGGCCCAGGTCGGCGACGTGATCGTCGCCAAGGGTGTCTTGCGTACCGAGGTCGATCTGGGGTCGGGATACAAGTATGCCGTGCTGGTCGACGGGGCGACGCTGCAGAAGTAGTCGCGCGCCGGTCGGCGCTGTTCCGCGGGATCGAAAACGCGGCCGGCCGCGCAAAGCACTGCTATAGTCGCGTCGCCGCCGCCTGCGGTTCGTGATTCGACGTGAGACGCCAGAAAAAGACGCATTCGGAACCGCGTGTCGAGCGCGCCGGCAGGTGGTTGCACGACGCGCACCTTCGGCGCGAGCGGTTCGCGCCGCTGCCCGAAGAACTCGCCGCACGCTCGGTCGACGACGCCTACGCGATCCAGGCCGAGTTCGTCGGGCTGCGGGCTGCAGAGCGCGGCGCCGTTGTCGGTTACAAAATTGCGCTGACCACCGCCGCGATGCGATCGATGGCCGGCATGCACGACCCGGTCGCCGGCGATCTGCTGGAAAAGAGCCTCCGCCGCGGGCCAGCCCGCGTCGCCTCTGCCGACTACCTCCGGCTGCTGGTCGAATTCGAACTGGCCGTGGAACTGGGCGAGGACCTGCCGGCTGTCCACGCGCCCTATGACCGCGAGCAGGTCGCGAAAGCGGTGTCCGCGGTCATGCCCGCGCTCGAACTCATCGATGACCGCAATGCCGACCTGGACGTCCTGCGCGCGCATCCGTTGATGCTGATCGCGGACAACGCCTGGAACGAGGGCGCGGTGCTCGGCGCCCCGGTGCGCGACTGGCAGCGTTTCGATCTTGCCGCGACGCGCGGCGTCGCGAGCATCGACGGCAAGCCGGTCGGCGAGGGCGTGGGCTCCGACGTGATGGGGCATCCGCTCGATGCCGTCGCCTGGCTCGCCAACAATCTCGCCGCGCGCGGTCTCGGGCTGTGGCGGAGCGATATCGTGATCACCGGCAGCATCGTGACCTCGAAACAGCCGCGCCCGGGCGATCAGATCCGCTTCGACGCGGGCAAGTTCGGCGCCGTCGAACTGACCGTCGACTGAGACACGTCAGAGACCGCGCTTCTTAAGGAATCCGAGCAGGGCCGCGTTGAACGCATCGGGCTGGTCCATGGGGCCGAGATGGCCGCAACCGTCGAGCTGGACCCAGTTCGCGCCCGGAATTTCTCGCGCCATGCGCTGCATCACCCCGGGCGGCGACACCGTGTCGTCGCTTCCCGCCACGAGCAGCGTCGGAACCGTGATGTGCTGCAGGCTCGCACGGCGATCGAAGGTCGGCAGCATCGCGATCGCCTTGCGATAGGTCTCCGGCGGCACCAGCGCCATCACGCGCTCGGCGTGGGCCGCGCCGGCGGCGCCGGAGCGCGAGCCGCGCATGGTCGGCATGATGCGCGCGGCGATTTCAGCCATCGATTCGCCCGCGTCCAGCGGGCGGGTCCGATCGGCGACGAACTCGCGCGCAAAAGTTGCGTCGGCGCCGCCGAACGCTGCGCTGGTGAAGCACAGCGCCAATCCCTTGACGAGCGCGGGATGGCGAATCCAGGTTTCCTGCGCGACGAATCCACCCATGCTGTGACCGACCAGCACCACGGGGCCGTCCTCGAGCGAGACGATGAGGCGCGCGAGTGCCGCAGCGATGCTCTCGAAGTCGTAAGGATCGACGGTCGCGCTATGGCCGTAGCCGGGCTGGTCCCAGGCGTGCGCGCCGAAACCGTGCCCCGCGAAAAACGGCAGCTGGTCGTCCCAACTGTGATGCCCGCCGCCGACACCGTGGAGAAAGACGAGCGAGGTCAACCGGAATCGATCGGCTAGAATGAAGACGCGATGATTGTATTTGACCTCGTTTGCGCGGGCGGCCATCGTTTCGAAGGCTGGTTCGCTTCGGCGCAGGATTTCGTCTCGCAGGGCGAGCGCGGCCTGCTGAGCTGCCCGAACTGCGGCGTGGGGCAGGTCGAGCGCCTGCCCTCGGCGACGCGCTTCAATTCCGGCGCCGTGGAATGCGCGCCGGTCGCGGCGCCGGCGCAACCCGCCGCGCAGAACAGGGACCCGATGGCGATCGCGCAGATCCTTTACGCGCGGCTGGTGGACGAGATGCTGACGAAGTCGGAGGACGTCGGCGACGCGTTCCCGCAGGAAGCGCGGAAGATCCATTACGCGGAGGCGCCGTCGCGGGCGATCCGCGGTCAGGCTTCGGCGGAGGAGCACGCCCAGCTGGTCGACGAAGGCATTTCGGTGGTGCGCATTCCCATGCCGCCGCGGGATTCGTTCAGCTAGTTCAGGCGCTCGACCTTTGGACCACGGCTTAATGGCTAGAATGTGTATTATGTCAAATTATATCCAGTACCCCTCAGCCGTGGATTGAACGGCGCCTACTTCACCGCCCCCGCCCGCCTCAGAAGCGCCGCCACCTCGTCTTGCTTGCGCTCGATCGCGATGCCGAGCGCGGTTTCCCCGTCCGCCCCCTGAATCGTGAAATCCGCGTCGGCGCGTAAAAGCGCCTGAACCGCATCAAGCTTGCCTCCACGCGCCGCCAGCATCAGCGAGGTATACCGGTTCGGTGCCAGAGCGTTGATCTCCGCGCCACGGGAGAGCAAGGCCTGCAGGACCTCGGTCTGCCCATTGAAGGCGGCGTAGTGCAGCGGCGCCCACCCGCCGTGGTTCAGTTCGGCGCCGCTCGCCAGCAGGAGATTGACTACTTCCAGCTTGCCCCCCAGCGCGGCCATCATCAGTGCGCTGTCGCCTTGGGGACTGCGTGCCCTGACGTTGGCCTTCCGCCGGATCAGGGTGCGGGCCATCTCCACGTCGCCGGCGCCTGCCGCCAGCATGATCAGGCTGTACCCCGACGGATCGGCCGTGTCGGGATCCAATCCGCGGTCCAGCAGCGCCTCGGTCGCTTTCGTGTCCCCGGACTCGACCGCACGCAGAATCTCCTGGTAAGACTGCCCTCTGGACGACAGAGGCAACAGCAACAATACAATTAGGACAATAAGATATGATGCTTTAGTGAAGTTATACATCAACTATCGTTCGACCCCAGGGTAGGTGCCAAGCAAGTCGGCGGCGAACAGTCTCGGGTTGAGTGGATGACGGGCCAGCAGCCTCCGGCGCCCGAGTTCCCTCGCGTACCTGAGCCATTCGATCGGCATCGGGTGCGTCTTCGGCCCGGGACCGGTCATCAAGCGCCCACCGTATTTGGACGCTTGTCCAAATCCAAGCAGCGCACGATCCAGGGCATGTTTCTGAAGCAGATCCACGAGAGGTTCGAGCGCCTCCCGATCACTTCCAGGTTCGATCGCATCGGGGGTGTTTCGTTCCACCGCCCGCAGCCAGGCGGCGAGTTTTTCGCCCAGTTCGCTCTGGGCAAACTGGATGGCCAGCAGCGGCGCACCGCCGGCGAAGGCCAGCCAGGAGGCGGCGTCCTTGACCCCCTGCGATTCGAGCCATCGGGACGCGCGCGCCCTGCCGGGGACGGCGACCGGAACCTGCACGCAGCGGCTTCGAATCGTCGGCAGGAGGCGCGCCGGGCGATGCGATACGAGGACGAACACGACTTGCGGCGGCGGCTCCTCGAGATTCTTCAGCAGCGCGTTCGCCGTGGGAACGTTCATGTCCTCGGCAGGATGAATCAGCGCAATCCGCCGGCCGCCGCGATGCGATCCCATGTGCACGAAGTCGTTCAACTCGCGAATCTGCTCGATGCGGATCTCGATGCTCGGCTTGCGTTTCGTGCCACCCGAGCCCCCCTCCTCCTCCGCGCCCTCCTCCGAAGCGCTTGTTCGGGCCATCGACTCCGGCTCCACCAAGCGGAAATCCGGATGATTCCCCGCGAGAAACCAGTTGCAGCAGTTACAGCGACCACAGGGCTGGATGTCCGTGCTTCGCGATTCGCAGAGCATGCGCCGGGCGAAGTGCTCTGCGAGCTGCAATTTCCCGACCCCGCGGGGGCCGTGGAGCAAGATTGCGTGGGGCAGCCGTTCGGCCCACGCGACCAGTCTGGCGTAGGCCTCGTCCTGAAGCAAAAAGTCTTTTTCCGTCATAGCTCAAGAAGAATTTCATCAAGTCGTTTCTTGATTTCGGGAATCGCCTGGCTGCCGTCGATGATCCTCACGCGTCCCGGGTGCCCCGCGGCCAGGTCGAGATAGGTCTGGCGCACACGTTCGAAAAACGCCCGATCCTCGCCCTCAAAGCGGTCCGCGGGCCGTCCGGCGCGCGCCAGGCGGGCTCGGCTGACCTCGTAGGGGCAATCGAAGACCAGGGTCAGGTCGGGTTCGACGTCTCGATGGACCATTTCGGCGAGGCGCAGGATCGCGCCCCGCGAAACGCCCTTGCCGCCGCCCTGATAGGCGCGCGTGGCGTCCGTGAACCGGTCGCAGACTACGGAGGCGCCGCGTTCGAGCGCCGGGCGAATGACGCGCGCAACGTGGTCTGCGCGGGCCGCGAACATCAGCAGCGTCTCGGGAAACGGATCCACGGGTCCGGTCAGCAGCAGCGACCGCAGCCGCTCCGCGAGCGGCGTTCCGCCGGGCTCGCGCGTCACGACGACTTCGCCGCCTCGCGCGCGCAGCCGCTCGGCAATGCCCTCGACGTGGGTCGACTTGCCGGCACCGTCGACGCCCTCGAGCGTAACGAAAAAACCCCTGCCCTCAGCGCGCGCCATTCAACTGGTATTTTCGCACGGCGCGATTGTGCTCATCGAGCGTGCGGGAGAACGCGCTCGTGCCGTCGCCACGCGCGACGTAATAGAACGCGTCCGTTTTCGCCGGATGAAGCGCAGCGCGCAACGACGCCAGCCCGACAAGCGCGATCGGCGTCGGCGGCAGCCCGGCACGCGTATAGGTGTTATACGGACCGTCGCTGAGCAGGTGGATTTTCCTGAGATTGCCGTCGAACTGCGACCCCAGTCCGTAAATCACGCTCGGATCGACCTGCAGCAGCATTCCGGTTTGCAGCCGGTTGACCAGCACTCCGGCGATCCGGTCGCGCTCGGCGGCCTGCCCGGTCTCCTTTTCCACGATCGAAGCCATGGTGAGCGCCTCGTAGGGACTGCGATACGGCAGCCCGGGGTCGCGGCCCTGCCACTCGCGCTCCAGGTGCCTTTGCATCGCCGTGCGCGCGCGGCGCAGGATGCGAAGGTCGCTGCTTCCCTTCGAAAAGAGGTAGGTATCCGGAAAAAAGAGCCCTTCGGCGCGCGCCTCGGCGACACCGAGCTGCTTGAGGAGGTCGGTCTCGGACAGTTCCGCGGCGTCGTGGCGCACCCCGGGATGGCCGTCGAGCGCGGCGCGCATCTGGGCAAAGGTCCAGCCCTCGATCACCTTGAGTTCAGCCTGCAGCACGTCGCCGCGAGTCAGTTTGTCGAGCAGTTCCAGGGGCGTGGTCGCGCCGCTCAGCTCGTAGCTTCCAGCCTTGATGTCACCCGCGCGTCCAAGGGCGCGCGCGAGCAGCTCGAAGCGCCAGGCGCCGACGCCGATTCCCGCGTCCTCGATACGCTGCGCCGCCGCACGAAAACGAACCCCTTGAGGCAGCTCGAATTCCGCCGGAAGCGCGCGCGTCGCGACGGGGCTGCCGACATACCAGAGGACGTACGCGGCGCCTGCCAGCGCGACGAGCAGCATCGTCGCGAACAAGAATTTGAGGATGCGAAGCAAGGCGAATCGGTAAAATGCGCAGTTTACGATGGACGACGAGCCCAGGGTTCTCGCGGCGGCACTGACTGATTACGGCACCATTGCCGTTTCGGGCGCCGATGCGCGCGCATTTCTGCACGCCCAGTTGACGAACGACATCTCGGGTCAGACGGCGCAGCAAGCCCGCCGCGCCGGCTGGTGTTCGCCGAAAGGTCGGCTGCTCGCGAGTTTCCTCGTCGTGCCGCGCGGCGAGGAATTCCTGCTGCAGGTCGCGCGCGATCTGGTGCCGGTGGTGCTGAAGCGGCTGCGCATGTTCGTGCTGCGCTCGCAGGTGGCGCTGACCGACGCCAGCGACGACTGGTCCCAATACGGCGTCTGGGGCGCCGGGGCCGCGCACGCGCTCGATGCGCTGGGCGTGTCCGCAGCGCAAGCGGATCTCGAAGTGAATTCCTCGGGCGAACTGATCGCGGTTCGAATTGCCCCGGCGCACCACCTGCTGCTGGCCGGTGGCGCGCAGCGCGCACGCATCGCTGCGGCGCTGCCGGCGGGCGACGCATCGGACTGGGCGCTCGAAGAAATCCGCGCCGGGTTGCCGCGCGTCGTCCTCGCCACGCAGGATCTGTTCCTGCCGCAGATGGTGAATCTCGAATTGATCGGTGGCGTCGATTTTCACAAGGGCTGCTACCCGGGGCAGGAAATCGTGGCGCGCACGCAGTACCGGGGGCAGCTCAAGCGTCGCATGGTGAGACTGCGCTCGCCGCAGCCGTTGCAGCCCGGGCAGGACCTCTACGCCGACGACGGTTCCGGCCAGCCGAGCGGAACCGTGGTCAATGCTGCCGGCAGCGAGGCGCTCGCCGTTCTCGCAATCGCCACGCTGGAGGCCGATGCCGCGGTGCGCGCTGAGCCCGGCGGCGCGGTGCTCGAGATTCTTCCTCCGACCCGCTCCGGGTGACGCACTTCTACGTCTATTACCGGATCGATCCGGCGCGCGTGGACGCAACGCGCGGCGCCGTCGAGGAAATTTTCGCGGCGATCGAACGCGGCACCGGGGTGCGCGGTCGCTGGATGCGCCGGCGCGACGATCCGGGGACCTTCATGGAGGTTTACGAAAACGTAGCGGACGAAGGCGCATTCGAGAACGCGCTCGCGCGCGCAACGGCGCAGTTCGGCGTCGAACGCAGCACTGAGCGCTTCGTATGTGCCTGATCCTGGTCGCCTGGCGAACCGACGCGAAGAATTCTTTCGTGGTCGCAGCGAACCGCGACGAGATCCACGCGCGCGCGAGCGCGGCGGCTGCGTTCTGGAACGACGATCGCCAGGTGCTCGCCGGTCGCGACCTCGAAGCGGGCGGAACCTGGCTCGGCATCACCCGCAGTGGACGGTTTGCCGCCGTCACCAACGTTCGCGGCGGACAGGACCCGAACGCCCGCGAATCGCGTGGGCTGCTGACGAAGCAGTTTCTGCAGAGCACGGTCGCGCCGCGTGATTATGTCGAAGCCATCGCAGCGCGTGGCGCGGTGCATAGCGGTTACAACCTGCTCGTCGCCGACGCGGACGAGCTGTGGTGGCACTCGAACCGCAACGGCGCGCCGCGGCGGCTGGAAGCCGGCGTCTATGGCCTGGGCAACGAATCGCTCGACAGCGGCGACGTCGCCGCGGCGAAGCGGCGGTTTTCCGAGGCCCTTTCGCCTGCGCCGGCGACCGAAGCGCTGCATACCGCGCTCGCCCCGTCGCGCATCGTCAACGGCGCATACGGAACGCGCTGCTCCAGTACGCTCGTCGCCACCGCCGGCCGCCTGCGGTTCTCGGAAAGATCGTTCGACGCCCTGGGCGCGGAACTCGCGACCGTCCACTTTGATTTCACCCTCGCCGTGGGGGGCGTGAGTTAGCGCGGCCTACGCGATGCTGCGGAAATCACGACCCGGGCGCGAATTTGGGGTTCCCATGATCTGCCGGGTTGGCGCGGTACTGCTGCGCCAACTCGGCAGACCGATGAACGTCAAAACCGCTCCAGCGGCCGAAACGCGAACATCCTTGTCCGCCTAGTCAGAGCTTCCGCCGCATCATTTGGTGCGGAATCTCCGCATCGAGATAGATTTCGCCCTCTGCGACGAAACCATGCCGGCGATAGAACTCGAGCGCGTGCGTCTGCGCCGAAAGCACAACTTCGAGATCCCCGCGTTCGCGCGCGGCGACCACGAGGCGCTCGAGGATCTCGCCGCCGACGCCCTGCCCGCGCCAGGCCTTCAATACCGCCATGCGGCCGATGTGTCCGTCGGGCAGAAGTCGCCCGGTGCCCACCGCGGCCGCATCGCCGTCGCGAGCGAGCGCATGCACGCATTGCGGATCGAATTCGTCCAGTTCCATCGCCAGCGGAACGCGCTGCTCCTCGACGAACACCTCGTAGCGGATGCGCGTCGCCGCTTCGCGCACGTCGTTCCAGGCCCCGAGCGATATTCGGATCATGGCGCAAAAGTATAATCGCCGGTCATGAGAAGCCTCTGGAGCGACGCCGAGGCCGCGGGGTATCGCGGCCCGCTCGGGCCGCGCGTCTACACTTCGCGCCTGCTCGGCCGCGAGAAATCGCTCGTGCTGCACGGCGGCGGCAATACGTCGGTCAAGCTTCACGAGGCGAATCTGTTCGGCGAAACCCGCGAAGTGCTGTACGTCAAGGGCAGCGGCTGGGATCTGGAGACGATCGAAGCCGGGGGATTTGCGCCGGTGCAACTCGATTACGTGCGGCGCCTGGCGGAACTGCCGTTGCTCAGCGACGCGCAGATGGTAAGCGAACTCGCGACGCATACCCTGCGCACCGACGCGCCCGCGGCGTCGGTCGAGACGCTGCTGCACGCGATCCTGCCGCAGGCCTACGTCGATCACACACACGCGGACGCCCTGCTTTCGGTGAGCAACGCGCCGAACGGCGAGGAACGGGTGCGCGAGATTTATGCCGACCGCGTCGTGATCGTCCCGTACGTCATGCCGGGATTCGATCTCGCGGCGCGCTGCGCCCGCGAGCTTGCGCAGCAGGCGGGCGCACGGACGATCGGCATGGTGCTCATGCGGCACGGCCTGTTTTCGTTCGGCGCAAGTGCGCGCGAGTCGTACGAGCGCATGATCGAACTGGTGAGCCTGGCCGAACGTTACCTCGACTCGAAGGGCGCGTGGCGGCTGCCGTCGGCCGAACCGCCGCAGCCCGAAGTCCAGCGAACCGAACTCGCTGCGCTGCGCAAGGCGATCAGCGATTGCGCCGGCGCGCCGATGATCCTGCGCAACAACCGCTCCGGGAGATTCCTCGGATTCGCGCAACGCGCCGACCTCGAGCGGGTGTCGCAGCGCGGTCCGGCGACTCCGGATCACGTCATCCGCACCAAGGCGACGCCCATGCTGGGGCGGGATGCCGCCGGCTTTGCGCGCCGCTACCGCGAGTATTTCGAGCGCAACGCGCCGTTCGCCCGCGAACCGAAGTCCATGCTCGACCCGGCGCCCCGCATGGTGCTCGATCCCGCGCTCGGTTTCGCAGCGGTCGGTCGAAGCGCGAAGGATGCCCGCATCGTCGAGGATCTCTACGACCACACCATCGACGTGGTGCTGCGCGCCGAGGCGCTCGGCGGCTGGAGCGCGGTCTCCGAGCGCGACCTGTTCGACGTCGAATACTGGGACCTCGAGCAGGCGAAACTGAAGCGCGCCGGTGCGCCGCCCGCGTTCGCCGGCGAGGTGGCGATCGTCACCGGCGCGGCCTCGGGCATCGGGCGGGCGTGCGTCGAATCGTTTTTTGGTCGCGGCGCGGCGGTGGTCGCGCTCGATCGCGATCCAGCCATCGGCACGATCTGGAAACGACCCGATGTGCTCGCGATGACCTGCGACCTGACGGATATGGAACGCACCGAGGCGGCCCTCGATCTCGCGGTTCGCGAGTTCGGCGGCGCCGACATGCTCGTTCTCAATGCAGGTGTATTTCCCGCGTCCGCGCCGCTCGAGAGCACGACGCTCGAAGCCTGGCGCAGCGCGATGAGCGTCAACGTGGACGCCAACCTGCGCCTCCTCCAGTCGTGCCATCCTCTGCTCAAACTCGCGCCGCGCGGCGGGCGCGTCGTCGTGATCGGTTCGCGCAACGTCGCGGCGCCCGGGCGCGGGGCGGCGGCCTACTCCGCATCGAAAGCTGCGCTGAACCAGCTCGCGCGAATCGCGGCGCTCGAGTGGGCGAGGGACGCGATCCGGGTCAATTCGATTCATCCCGACGCCGTGTACGACACGGGCCTGTGGACGCCGGAGCTGCTCGAAGCGCGAGCGATGGCCTACGGACTGAGCGTCGAGCAGTACAAGCAGCGCAATCTCCTTCGAACCGAGGTGGCTTCGCGCGACGTCGCCGAACTGGCGGCCGAGCTGTGCGGGCCGTTGTTCGCAAAGTGCACAGGCGTGCAGGTTCCGTTGGACGGCGGCCACGAAGGACTCGTCTGAAATGAAGATCGAGCCGCTTCGGTGGCGAGGCGATGCGCTCGAGTTGCTCGACCAGCGCCGGCTTCCCGAGCAGATGGTTTACCTGCGCTGCGCGAGCGCGGAGGCGGTGGCTGCGGCGATCCGCGACATGGTGGTGCGCGGCGCGCCCGCGATCGGATGCGCGGCGGCGTTCGGCGTCGTTCTCGGCCGCGGTGCGGAATCCGCGTACGAGGCGCTTGCGAAAAGCCGCCCCACTGCGGTCAACCTGTTCTGGGCGCTGGAGCGGATGCGCGGCGCGCGCGATCTCGAAGCCGAGGCGATTGCCCTCCTCGCCGAAGACATCGCCACCAATCGCGCCATCGGCGCGCACGGCGCGGCGCTGATTCCGGAGGGCGCGCGAATCCTCACGCACTGCAATGCGGGCGCGCTTGCGACCGCCGGATACGGCACCGCGCTGGGCGTGGTTCGCGCCGCGCACGAGGCCGGTCGGCGAATCTCGGTGATCGCGAGCGAGACGCGACCCTACCTGCAGGGTGCGCGGCTCACGACCTGGGAACTGCAGCAGGAGAACATTCCCGCGACGCTCATCACCGACGGCATGGCCGGCCACCTCATGAGCCGCGGCGAGATCGACCTCGTGATCGTGGGCGCAGACCGGATCGCGGCCAACGGCGACGTCGCAAACAAGATCGGCACCTACACGCTCGCGGTTCTCGCGCGCCGGCACGAGTTGCCCTTCTACGTTGCCGCGCCGGTGTCCACCTTCGATCCGAACATTCCCGACGGCTCGTTGATCCCGATCGAGGAGCGACACGCCGAGGAAGTGACCGGCTTTCGCGGAGCACGCTGGGCGCCACCCGGAATCGCGGTGCGCAATCCCGCGTTCGACGTCACACCGGCGGAACTCGTCTCGGCGATCGTCTGCGAGAAGGGGATCGTGCCACGACCCGACGCGGCCGGGCTGCGCGCGCTGCTGCGGTCCTGAGCTCGAACGGCAAACCGCCCCGGAGTTGCCGGACGCTCGTCCAATGCGTACACTATAGGTGTATACATTGGAGATCTCGAATGGATGTCGGTACCCGAGAACTGCGCGAGCGCCTCAGCGACCTGCTCGATCGCGTCGCGCGCGGCGAGAAAATCGTGGTGCGCCGGCGCGGCCGTCCCGCCGCCGTGCTGGTTCCGGTGGAGCATCGCGGCCGCGGGCTACCCAGCCTCGCGGAATTCCGCGCCCGCCTGCGACTGCGCGGCCGTCCGATGAGTGCCGAAGTCATTGCCGCACGCGAGGACGAGCGCGCCTGAATCAATACCTCGACACCTCGGTACTCGCACCCTATTACGTTCCGGAACCGCTCAGCGAGCGGGTCGAGCGCCTGCTGATGCGCGCGCCACAACTCGTGATCTCGGCGCTCGTAGAAGTCGAATTTGCGTCCGCCCTCGGACGCCGCGTACGCGTCGGTGATTTGAACGCTGCCTCCGCTCGGGCCGCGCTGACCCAATTCCACGCCCATCAATCCGAAGGGTTCTACCGCCTGATTCCGATCGAGCGCTCGCACTTCGATCGCGCGCGGCGCTGGATCGAAACTCTGAGAACGCCGCTGCGCACGCTCGACGCGCTGCATCTCGCGTTGGCGGCCGATAGCGGCAGCGTCTTGATCACGGCCGACGTCCGGCTTGCGCGCGCCGCGAGCAGCCTTCGGGTCCGTCGGCGCCTGTTGCGCGCCTGACCTGCCGGACCGGTCAGCCAATCGTCACTTCCGCGTAGACGGGCACCCGGTCGAACAGCTCGATGATCTCCGCGTCGCGCATGCGGATGCAGCCGATCGACCCGGGCCTGCCCATCTCCGCGGAATCCGGCGTGCCGTGGATGTAAATGTAGCGGCGCATCGTGTCGACGTCGCCAAGGCGGTTGAGGCCCGGCTCGCGGCCGGATAGCCAAAGGATGCGAGTCAGGATCCAGTCGCGTCCCGGAAAGCGTGCGTGCAGATCGGGGGTCCAGATTTCGCCGGTCGGACGGCGGCGCACGAACACCGCGCCCGATGGCGCGCCCGCGCCGATCTTGGCGCGCACGATGTGCCGGCCGAGCGGCGTGCAGTAGCTGCCGTTCTTCGCTCCGGCGCCAAATTTCGAAGTCGACACCGAGTAGCGCTTCAACTCGCACTCATCGTCGAGCACGCAAAGCGACTGCTGCGCGAGATCGATGCGGAGGCGAATCATCGGCGGGCGGCGAAGAACGCCTTGAGCAGCGCGCCGCATTCTTCGGCGAGCAGGCCGCCCTCCACCACCGCGTGATGGTTGAGCGGTGAAGAAAATAGATCGAGCACGCTGCCCGCGACCCCCGTCTTCGGGTCGTGCGCGCCGAACACGACGCGCGAGATTCGCGCATGGAACATCGCGCCGGTGCACATGAGACAGGGCTCGAGCGTCACGTAGAGCGTCGCGCCGGAAAGGCGGTAGTTGCCCACCGTGCTGCAGGCGGCGCGGATCGCTTCGGTTTCCGCATGGGAGGTCGCATCTGCGGCCGCGAGCGGCCGGTTCCAGCCTTCGCCGACGATCCGGCGCTCGTGCACGACCACTGCGCCGACCGGAACTTCGCCCGCGTCGCCGGCGCGTTGCGCCAGTTCGATTGCGCGGCGCATGAAAATCTCGTCGTTCAAGTCCGCGCGCGACATTCAGCGCACGCCACGCCGGAACCGATAGCCCTTGTAGGTCATCACCATGCCGTCGGGCGTGATCTGCTCGAGCTTGAGGTCCGGTGACACCGAGCCGCCCTCACGCAGCAGGAGATCGTTGATTCCGACGAGGCGCTCCTTGGGAACGGGCGAGTAGGCATGGACCGTGATCTGCAGTTTCGGGATTTCCACCTGAACCTCGACGGGCAGGTCCGAAAATCTCACGATCGGTTGCTCGGGCGGTGCTTTGCCGGGACGGGAATCGGCCGTCCCACCGGCAGGCGATTTCGCGGGTGACTTGGGTGCCGGCGCTACGGTTTCGCGCGAACTTCTGCTGGGTCGTGCCTTGACCACGGCTTCAACCTCAGCGCCGGCCTCTGTCTTTTCGACCGGTTTCGCGACTGGCGCCGGCGCAACCGCAGCCCGAGAGGCAGGCGGAGGTTTCTGCACCGGCGCGGCCGGTTGCTGCACCCCATCGGCGGGTGCTGCAGCCACGACCGGAGCAGATGAGGGGGTGCTTGCGGGAGGCGCGGCGAGCGGCGCCGATGCCGGCGCAGGTGCGTGCCGCGCACTTTTCCAGGGCTGCAGCGATCCGATCAGGACCCCTGCGACGAGCAAAGCGCCGCCGAGCATCCAATAGGACATCGATTTTCGCCGTGGCGGCGCAAGCGTCGCTGCTTGCGGAGTCAGCAGGGTCGGCGTCGCTCCGCGGCGCCGCTGCTCGTCGGACTTCCGGAGTGCATCGAGGATGTAGGACATCCCCCCTACTCCCCGGGTCCGCGCAGCAGCCTGGGCGCTGAAGAATCGTTCACGCCGCTCAGCCGCATCAGCGTCTGCGGTCCCACGATCCCGTCGGGAATCAGTCCTTTCGAAAACTGGAACTGCCTCACTTGCTTTTCCATCGCGTCGTCGAATCCGGTTCCCGTAGCGGGAACGGCCTGCCTGCCCTGCCAGACTGCAAGCTGCCCGGCCAGCCAGGCCACGGCGGGTCCGGTCTGACCGGGCTTGATGCTCTCGCGCGCCTCCGGCGGCGCGCGCCACAGCGCGGTGAAATGTCCCGACCATTGGGCGGCGAGCGCGGCAAGCGCGACCGGGCGCGCCTCGCCGCCAAGATCGAGCGTCGCCGACCGTGCGTCGAGCTGCAACAGCGTCGCGAAGAATTCCTGTCCGTCGGCAGCGCGCAGCGCGAGGATCGCGGGCCGGTTCATCTCGCGCAATTCGTCCATTCCGCCGCGAGCGCTACGGCAGCGCAGGCCGAGGGTTTCCGCCTGCCGGCAGAGGTCCCCGCCTTCGTAGTTTGCGCCCCAGGCCTTCAGCAGCGCCGCTTGCGCGAGCGCACGGCTGCGGGCGCGCGGTTCGCGCTCCGGCCACTCGATCGCCTGTGCCAGGCTGGGCACGGGCTTGTCCTGCTGCAGATTCTTCGACGAGTTCGAGGGCGCGGACGTGGCTGCGGATTTCGCGCCCGCGGCAGGCGCGGACTTCGAGATCTCTCGCAGATCCTGCTGATAGACCGCGACGGCCATCGCACCGCCTGCGACCAGCACCAGAACGGCGATCAACGCCTGGCGCATCCGAGGCGTCGGGCTCGCTTTCCTGCCGAACACTTCGCTCGCCGCCGTGTCGAGCGTCGCGCGATCGACTCGCTCCTTGCCTTGCACGTAAGCGCCGAGCAGAGCCCGATCGCACAGCACGTTGATTACGCGCGGAACGCCCTTGCTCAGGCGGTACAGCCGTCCCATGACCGAATCGGGAAACAGTTGCCGTTCCGCACCCGCAACCTGGAGGCGATGCCGCACGTACGCGGCGACGTCGGGCCGGCTCAACGGGCCGAGGTGATAACGCGCGACGATTCGCTGCGCCAGCTGTCGCATCGACGGACGCTCGAGCATCGCCAGGAGTTCGGGCTGTCCGAGCAGGATGATCTGAAGCAGCTTGCGCTGGTTGGTCTCCAGATTGGTGAGCAGGCGCATCTGCTCCAGCACTTCGGCCGAAAGATTCTGCGCCTCGTCGATGATCAGCACGGTGTGCCGGCCGCGCGAATTCGCGTCGAGCAGGTGCGCGTTGATGCAGTCCACGAACACCTTGATGCTGGTCGTGCCCGGCGGGCACGCAATGCCGAGTTCAGCGCAGACGGTCTGGAGCAGTTCCTCGACCGTCAGCTTCGGATTGAAGACGTAGGCGACGTCGCAGGTCGCGGGAACCTGCTCCAGCAGGCAGCGGCAGACCGTGGTCTTGCCCGCACCGACCTCTCCGGTCAGCAGGACGAATCCGCCGTCGCCGTTGACGCCGTAGAGCAGGTGCGCGAGCGCTTCCTGGTGACTGCGCGTCATGTACAGGTAACGCGG
Organism: Betaproteobacteria bacterium RIFCSPLOWO2_02_FULL_66_14; assembly: GCA_001770475.1. Classification (GTDB taxonomy): domain Bacteria; phylum Pseudomonadota; class Gammaproteobacteria; order Burkholderiales; family SG8-39; genus 2-02-FULL-66-14. The sequence goes on from MERB01000002.1 coordinate 85,789, forward strand.
ATCCGGCGCGATCGAGAACGGCGCCTCGGCAAAACCGAAATAGCTCAGGTACATGGACGACTGCAGTCGATCGGCCGCGAGGCAGTCATTATAGGAGCCGGGTCTGCAAGGCCATCCCGGCGGGCGCAGGAATCACGCCGAAAGCCCTTGAGTTCCCCGCCAGGATGAGGACCGGCCCGCGACGTCGCGCAGCGTATCCAGGGTCCGACGTATCCAAAGTCAAATGAACCCCTGCCCAGCATCCGTTAATGTGGACTGCATTTGACCTACCTCAAGCGACCTGCAGTCCGGCCTTTGTATGTTCTGCACAGTCCTTTATGTTCCATTCAAGTCAAAGCGTTCGGAGCGGAGGCCAAAGTGCAGAGAGAGGGTAGTGCTTGAGCACCCGTGGCTTCCCGGCTGGCCTTGTCGTCGATGGCGCGATCTCGTTCCTGGTTGCGCCGAACCCACTGATCATTCCTACGGAAAAATAACGATGAAATCCACTCTGGTTCGTGCGGGTCTCGTGGCGTTGATGGTTGGCGCAATCGCGGGTTGCGGTGGTGGTGGGGGTGGGGGAGGAGCGCCGGCACCGGCGCCAGCGCCAGCGCCAGCGCCAGCACCGGCTGCTCCGGCCGTCGCTCCGGCGCCGGCTCCGACGGGCACCGCGCCGATCAACGTCGGGACGCTCTCGGCAGACCAGTTCGCGGCGCTCGCGCCGCAGGTTGCGGTCGGCGGAGCGCTCGTCGCAAGCCCGCCGCAGATCAGTTTCTCGCTGGCTGACGCCAACGGCAACCCGATCATCGGGTTTGGCGGCAAAAGCACTCGAGCCACGGATCCGAACGGCTACCGTTACAACAACGTGTCGTTCGCGATTGCCAAGCTGATCCCGGGAACGGCAACGACCGGTGCGGGCTCCACGCGCAGCCGCTGGGTCAGCTACATGGTCGTTACCACGACCAAGGACGCGACGACCGGAGCGCTCACGCAGACCCCGGGCCGTCCAGGCACCGAGAGCATCGGTGAGCTGGTGGACAACGGCAACGGCACGTACGTCTACAAGTTCTATCGCGACATCTCGGAGGTCGCGCAACTGGTCGCCGATGCGACCACGACCTCGACCAAGGCGGATCTCGGCGATCTGGCCTACGACGCGAACGCGGTGCACCGCATGACGATCCAGATTTCTGGCAACGCGCCGGGCACCAGCACCAACACGCCGACCGGGGCGGATTCGGGCGTCACGGGCGTTCCGATGAAGAACCCCGTCAACGTCGTGTTTGACTTCATTCCCGCAACCGGCAAGGCGGTGGCAGCCGGCGACCCGTCGCGCGACGTCGTGGCGACGGCGAACTGCAACGAATGCCACAACAAGCTGAACGCGCTCGGCTTCCACGGCAGCGCCCGCTACGAAACCAAGTACTGCGTGGTCTGCCACACCGAGCAGCGCAAGTTCGGCCGCGCCAACTCCACGTCGACGGTCGACGCGACGACGAAAGAGGTCAAGCTGAGTGGCTCGACCTACCGTCTGGGCGCAGGAACGGCCACCGATTCGCTCAGCAACGGCGACACCGGAGGTGAGGCACTCGGCAATTTCCCGAACTATATCCACAAGATCCACAACGGGTTTTCGCTGAGCAAGACCGGCTACAACTATGCCAACGTCAAGTTCAACGAGATCGGCTTCTCGATTCTCGAAGAAGGCCAGAGGGCGTGCGCCAAGTGCCACAAGAACTCGGCTCAGGCCGAGAACTGGAACGCGCTGCCGAGCAAGCTCGCCTGCGGTGCGTGCCATGACGGTATCAACTTCACGACCGGAAAGGGTACGACGCTTGCCAATGCGGCCGCAGCCGTAAGCGTGGGCGACGTGATCGCGCAGGGCAATCACCTGGGAGGCGCGATCGAGAATGAAGCGGCCTGCGCCATCTGCCATACGTCGAGTGCGATCAAGACGGTGCACCAGTTGGTGAACAAGACCACGCACAACCCGACCATCGAGGCGGGCTTGGTGCACTTCACCTACGACATCGCCTCGGCGACCGTCGATGCGGCCAACGCCCTGACGGTAAAGTTCAGGATCCTGGCTGCGACGGCTCCCTCGACGACCGCGGCGCCCGTCACGTTCAACACGAGCGGAACGACGCTGCTGACTGGTTTCACGGGTGGACCGAGCTTCCTGCTCCCCTACGCCATGACGCAGGACGGCGTCACCAACCCGGCCGACTGGAACAACTTGGGCCGGGCCAACGGACAGCCGCAAAG
>MERB01000002.1:88043-93328 GCA_001770475.1 Betaproteobacteria bacterium RIFCSPLOWO2_02_FULL_66_14
CGGCTACTACACCTATACCCGTGCTAGCGCGTATCCAGCGGGCGCGAAGATGCGGGCGGTGGCCCTGCAGGGCTACTTCACCCAAGTCTCGCCGGCTGCAGCACGGCACGCCATCTCGGTCGTCAAGGGTGTCACGGGTGATGCGCAACGCCGCGAGGTCGTCGCCGGTGCCAAGTGCGCGAACTGCCACGAGTGGCTCGAGCTGCACGGCGGCAACCGCACGCTGGGGCAAGAGACGACGGGCGTCGTCGTGTGCGTCGCCTGCCACAACCCGACCATCAGCACGAGCGGCCGCCAGATCACGCTCATCCAGTTGGACACCAACTTCATCACTCGGTCCAAGTGGAAGACCTATGCTGATCTGCTGACGCGCCCGTCATGGACGGCTTTCGTCACGGCCTGGAACGCCAAGGACGCGAACGCCAGCCTGAATCTGCCCGTGACGAGCAACAACTTCAAGGACCTCGTCCATGGGATCCATGCCGGCAAGGATCGCACCACTCCGCTGGCGGATGCGCGCTTCTTCCAGAACACCCTCACCTTGCTCGACTTCACGAAAGTCGGCTTCCCGGGGATTCTGAAGAGCTGCGAAACCTGCCACAACGCGGGTACCTACGGGGCCCCGGCCGCCAACGCGCTCGCGTCCACCTACGAGGCGAACAACGGCACGCTCGCTTCACCGGCAGACGTTGCAGCGGCCCTTGGCACGGTGCCCAACACGAGTGACCGTATAACGACGCCGTACGCGGCCGCGTGCGTCAGCTGCCATGACTCCTCGGTGGCCCAGGCGCACATGGGCGGAATCCAGGGCGTCGGCGGCAACGGCGGCCAGATCAAAGTCCTGCGCAGCGCGATGGTGACGCCGCCGGGGGCTGCTGAAACCTGCGCCCTCTGCCACGGTCCGGGCGGGATCGTCGACGTAGCCAAAGTTCATAGCAAGTAGGCAACCGCAAGCTTTGAAGCACCGGCCCGGATGCGGAGTCGCATCCGGGCCTTTTTTTGCCACCCAGCGCTTCCATTAACATCGGCAACATCCGGCAACCAAGCCGTGGACAGGAACTCATGAAGATCGATTCGCTCCGAACCGCAGCATTTGCATTGGCTCTGGCACTGTCGGGCAGCCCTTCCCTCGCGCAGGACAAACCGAAAGCGACCGCGGAACCCGGCGCCAAATCCGCGAAAATGCCGAGCAAGCCCGCGGCACCGGTGAAACCCGTAGACCTCAACAGCGCCGGCAAAGCGGAGCTGAAGCGGCTTCCGGGAATCGGCGACGCCGAAGCCGACAGGATCATCGCCGCCCGCCCGTTCCGCACCAAGGCGGAACTGGTCACCCGCAACCTGATCGCCGACCACCAGTACCCGGAACTCCGGCGGCTGGTTGAGGTGAGGAATCCGCCAATGCCGAAGCTGAAAGGCGCCGGCAGCTGACGTCGATGGCTGGCGCGACCGATGCGCGCGAGACGCAGGCCTTACGGAATGATGCGGGAAGTCCCGTAGAATTCAGATCGCTAATTGGAGAGGCGGTTTGGCGGGCATCCGGCTCGCACAAACCGTCCGCGGAAAACTGATGGTCATGGACGAAGAGCGCAAATCACATCGGCGATGGCTCAACCTGGCGGCGTCCTGCACATTGGCCGTGCTCCTCGCCGGCTGCGGTGGAAGCGGCGGAGGTGGCGGCGGCGCGGGCACGCCAGCCGCACCGGCGGTCCCCGGTCCTTCGGGCGAACTCAGCATCACCGTCAGTTCGGTGACGATCGGCAGTCCGCCCGTGGTCAAGTTCCGGGTCGCAGACCAGGCGGGCGCAGGAATTCCCGGGCTCGGAGCCGCGGACCTTCGATTCAACATCGCGAAGCTGATGCCAGGATCGAACGGCGAGCCGAGCCGCTGGCAGAACTACATCAATCGTTCGGTCAACGGCGCGGTGGAGGGCAGCCAGGAGCGCTCGGGGGCGGGCTTCGCGTTCGGCACGCTGACGAGCCACGGTGACGGCACCTACACCTACACGTTCGCGACCGACATTACGAGCGCGACCGCGAATCCCTGCCCCGCACCCTGCACCGACGCGGACGGCCGTGCGCTCGACATCCGCTACCAGCCGTCGCTCACGCACCGCGTGGGCATTCAGCAGGCCAATAGCGCCTATGCGCGGGCCTCCGGCGTTCACGACTTCGTTCCCGCGGGCGGTGCGGTCGCGACGCGCGACGTCGTGCTCACCGCCACCTGCAACCAGTGCCACGAGCAGGTCGCGGCGCACGGCACGCGTGTCGATACGAAGCTCTGCGTCACCTGCCACAACCCGGGGTCCTGGGTCGCGGGAACTCCGAACACGAGCGTCGATTTCCGCGTGATGATTCACCGCATCCACTACAACAACGGCGGCGCGGCGCTACCGAGCGTGCTTGCGGGTACGCCCTATCTCATCGGCACCGCGGATTTCTCGAAGGTCGTATTTACGCAGGATGCACGCAACTGCGCACGATGCCACGACGGCGCGCTGAGTGCGCAAGGCGACAACTGGAAGAACCAGCCGAGCGCGGAGGCCTGCGGTTCCTGCCACGACAACGTCTATTTCGGCGTCAAGGCCGACGCGGCGAAGCCGTATCAGACCCAGGCGCATTCGGGGGGCGTCGCGACCGACAACAGCGCCTGCGTCCTGTGCCACGGGCCCGGCCGCGTCGCCGACGTTTCGGTAAAGCACGATTTCCCTGCCCGCCTCAAGGCGGCAGCGGGCAAATTCAAATTCAACATCCTCGGCGCTGCGCCGACCACACCGGGCGGCGCACCCGTGATCACGTTCTCGGTGACCGATCCGACCAACGGCGACAAGCCCTACGACATCAAGACCGATCCCGCGTTTACGGCCGGCGGCGCGAGCACGCTGACGGTGAAGCTCGGTTGGACCAAGGCAGGTGTTGCCGACATCGGCAACGACGGCAGCGGCCAGAACCATGGCCAGCCAGCGAGCATCAACGCGCTTACCGCATCCGTGGCGGGCGCCACGGCTGGCACTTATGAGGTGACTTCTCCGGTCGCTGTTCCGGCCGGACAGACCGGCACCATGCGGGTCATGATGGACGGACACCCGGCGGGCGATGTCACGAAGGCCGGAACGTTCAGCGATCGACTGCCCGTGAAGAGCGCGTTCCGCGATTTCGCGATCACCGGAACCGCGGTGGCGCGGCGGCAGGTCGTGGACATCGCCAAATGCAACGTCTGCCACGACGTCGTCAGCCTGCACGGCGCGAACCGCAACGACGAGTCCCAGGTGTGCGCGGTGTGCCACAACCCCAACGCGACCGACAAGGGACGCCGCACGGGCATCGGCGTCGACGGCAAGACCGAAGAGGCGGTCGATTTCAAGACCATGATCCACGCCATACACGCGGGCCAGAGCAGCAACGGCGGGTTCCGCGAAAAAGGCATCGTGGTCTACGGTTTCGGCGGCAGCGTGAACGATTTCGGCAAGGTCGTGTTCCCGGGCAAGCTGAACAACTGCACCGCCTGCCATGCCGGCACGAGCTATCAATTGACGGGCCTGTGGGACCTGCCCACGGCAAGCGGCGTGCTGGGAACGACGACGAATACCGGCGCATCCGCCACCGACGCTGCGGACAATCTCAGGATTTCGCCGGCGGCCGCCGTGTGCTCGTCGTGCCACGACGGCGCCGTAGCGAAGTTGCACATGGAAGCCAATGGGGCCATTTTCTCTGCGACGCAGGCGACGCTCGGCTCCACGGTGCTCGAAATCTGCTCGCTGTGCCACGGCGCCGGACGAACCTTCGACGTCAAGACGGTGCACGGCGTGAAGTGACGAGACGAACAGGCGGATCACGATGAATCTCAAGACCACGCTCGCTGCCCTGCTCCTCGCGTTCTCCGGGTTCGTTCTCGCCGCCGGGCAGACGGACAAGAAGGAGGCGCCTGCGGAGTTCGGCCAGGGCACGAAATACAGCGAGGAAGGCGCCGACACCTGCCTCGTCTGCCACAACGAGGAGTGGGCCTATCCGATCTTCCCCATCTTCAAGACCAAGCACGCCAACCGCGCCGACAAGCGCACGCCGTTCGCCGGCTTGCAATGCGAGGCCTGCCATGGCCCCGGGGCGAAGCACGCGGAAAGCGGCGGCGACCGCAACGCGATCAACAGCCAGAAGGCGAATTCCTGGGTCGCGGTCGGAGAGCGCAACAAGCTGTGCCTCACCTGCCACCAGGGCAACGCCCGCATGGGCTGGCACGGCAGCGCGCACGACGCCAACAACGTCGCCTGCTCGAGCTGCCACAAGGTTCACGCGGAGCGCGATCCGGTCCTCGCAAAGGCGACGCAAGCCGATGCCTGCTTCAAGTGCCACAAACAGCAGCGCGCCGACTTCCAGAAACCGTCCTCGCACCCGGTGCGCTTCGGCCAGCTCGCCTGCAGCGACTGCCACAACGCGCACGGAACAAATGCGAAGGCGATGCTGGTGAAGACGACCGTGAACCAGACCTGCACGACCTGCCATGCGGAAAAACGCGGCCCGTTCCTCTGGGAACATGCGCCGGTGGCGGATGACTGCACGCTGTGCCACTCGCCGCACGGCACGGCGCGTCCGTCGCTGTTGACGAAGACGCCGCCGCTGCTTTGCCAGCAGTGTCACACGCACGTGCATCCGTCGGTCGCGCGCACCGGAGCCGCCCTGCCCGCCAACGGCGGCGCGGGCGCCGCATTCGTGGTGGCAGGCAGCTGCACCAATTGCCATTCCCAGATCCACGGGTCCAATCACCCGTCCGGCGTGAAGCTGATGCGATAGCGGAGACGAGGACATGAAGACCGTGAAACCCCTCATCCTGTTCGGCCTGTGTTCCATGGTACCGCCCGTCGCATTCGCCCAGCAGGAAATGCCCGACGTCTCCAAATGGCAGTGCAATCTCTGCAAGTTCGAGCAAGGCGCGAGCGGCTCGATCGAAGCCGGTGCCGGCAACGTCTCGAACGGTTCGGCGAAGTTCGGCGACTACACCGGACTCAACGAAAAGGGCGGCTATTTCATCGGCGAGGCGACGTCCCGCTACCGCGGCGCGGACGGAATGTACTGGAACGTGCGCGCCTCCGACATCGGTCTCGACTCGCGCTCGGCTTCGCTCGAGGGCGGGCGCCAGGGCGCGTATCGGCTATTTCTCGATTCCGACGCGATACCGCGCTACACCACCGAAACGGCGCGCACGCCGTTTCTCGGGAGCGGCGGCACCGTGCTTGCCCTGCCGGCGGGATTTCCCGCGGCATCGACCGGACTGATGCCGCTTGCGGCCACGCT
>MERB01000002.1:93337-96996 GCA_001770475.1 Betaproteobacteria bacterium RIFCSPLOWO2_02_FULL_66_14
GGCGCCTCGTGGTTGCCGATCGATCATTGGCAGTTCGACGTGGGTTACCGCAGGGATACGAAGGACGGCACGAAGCGCGCGTCCGGCGCGTTCTTCGTGACGGCGGCCCAAATGGTCGAACCGATGAGTTCGGTGACGGACCAGGTGGATATATCCGCCTCCTACTCGCGCGGAAAGCTGCAGGCCCGGTTCGCCTATTACGCTTCGCGCTTCCGCAACGACGTCAATTCGCTGACTTGGCAGAATCCATTCACGATTCCAGCGTTCCCGGGCGCGCTGGCCGGTCAGCTCGCCGCGGCGCCGGACAACCAGTTCCATCAATTCTCGGCTTCCGTGGGTTACCAATTCACGGACCGCACGCGGGCCTCGGCCGATTTCGCATGGGGACGCATGACGCAGGACGACGGCTTCCTAGCGCCGACCCTGAACGCAACGCTGGCGGTGCCGGCGCTGCCCGGCGCTTCGCTGAACGCGCGCGCGAAGACCCTGAACGCGAACGTCCGGGTCAATTCGCGGATCACCGACGATTTGCGCGTCAACGCCTCGTATTCGCGCGACGAGCGCGACAACCAGACGCGGCAGGCGGTCTATCCCTGGGTGACGACCGACCTGTTCCTCGCGCTCCCGAGGACCAACCTGCCTTACAGCTTCGAGCAGGACCGGCTGAAGCTGAGCGCCGATTACCGCATCTCGCCGCTGCTACGGGCCGCCGCCGGCCTCGATCAGGACTGGCGCAAGTACACCTTCCAGCAATTCCGCAAGACGGACGAGACCGCGGCCTGGGCGAAGGCCAACTGGCGCGCGCTCGAAAACCTCGACCTTTCGCTGAAGCTCGCCGGCAGCGAGCGCCGGAATTCCGGGTATCAGGCCGTCGACCCTGTGGTTCCTCCGGAGAACCCGCTACTGAGAATCTACAGCCTGGCGAACCGCTCGCGCGAAACGGTCGCGGTGCGCGCGGACCTCGCTGCGACGGAGGCGATCCAGGTCGGTCTGGGCATCAATACGTCGAAGGACCGGTACAGGGACACGAGCATCGGGCTGACGAACGGCCGCGAGTACAGCCTGAACGGCGACGTCTCGGCGATGCTGACCGAGCAGACGAGCGTGAACCTGTTCGCCAACCACCAGGTGATCCGGTCGTCGCAGGCGGGGAGCCAGGCCTTCGCCAACCCGGACTGGAGCGCGGAAAATCGCGACACGGTCGACGTGCTCGGCGTCGGGCTGAAGCACGGCGCGATCAAGAACAAGCTCGATCTCGGCGCGGACTTCGTGTACACGCGAACGCGCGGCGCCATCCGGGTCGACGCGGGCGTGTCCGATCCGCCGTTCCCCGATTTCACGACGACCATGCACGGCCTGAAGCTGTACTTCACCTATAGGGTGGACGCCCAGTGGTCCGTGAACGGCGGCTACTGGCACGAGCGGTATCGCAGCGCGAACTGGATGCTCGATGGCGTGGCGCCTGCCACGGTTCCCAATCTGCTGACCTTCGGGGAACAGGCGCCGCAGTATCGCGTCAACGTAGTTCGGTTGTCGGCGCGCTACAGCTTCTAGCGTTTCGGCCCGATCTGGACGTTCCCCGGTCTCCGGTGTTCGGCGGGAATCATGCCGGACACCGGAGATCTGATGAGAACCAGACTTGTGCGGTGCGCCGAGAGCGTCTCAGCGCACCAGTTGATTGATCTCGATGATCGGCAGCAGGATCGCGAGCACGATCATCAGCACCACGCCGCCCATCACGAGGATCATCACCGGTTCGAGCAGCGTGAGGAATACCGCGAGACGCCGTTCGAGCGCCTGGTTTTCGAGTTCCGCCGCGCGCTGGAGCATCTGCTCGAGCTTGCCGCTCAGCTCGCCGCTTGCGACCAGATGCACCGTGAGCGGCGGAAAGGCGCGCGTCGCCCCGAGAGCACGCGCCAGGCTCTCGCCCTCCCTCACCCGGTCGATCGCGCTTTCGATCGCGTCGCGCATCTGCAGGTTGGTCATCACGCGGGCGCCGGAATTGAGCGCCGACAGCAGCGGCACGCCGCCGCGAACCAGAATCGCGAGCGTGCTCGCGAACCGCGAGGTGTTCACCCCGCGCACGAGCGTTCCCATCCAGGGCATGCGCAGCAGCGCGCGGTGCCAGCTGCGGCGCACCGAGTCGCGCCTGAGCGCCAGGCGCACGAGCGCCACCGCGCCGACCAGCGCCGCCAACAGGTAAGGCCATGCGGCCTGCAGGAATTGCGACAGCGCGATCAGACCGCGCGTGAGCAGCGGCAGGCTCTGCCGCGATTGCTGGAACACCTGGACGATTTGCGGCACGACGAAAATGAGCAACCCCGTGACGATGCTGATCGCGACCAGCGTGACGAGCACCGGGTAGAGCAGCGCGAGGGTCGTTTTCTGCTTCAGCGCCTGCCTGGCGTCGAGGTAGTCGGCGAGATGCTGCAGCACGGTGGAGAGCGCGCCCGAATCCTCCCCGCCGTGCACCAGCGCCCGGTAGAAATCCGGAAAACTCGCGTCGTAGCTGCCCATCGCGCCGGCGAGCGACAGCCCCGCGGTGACCTCCGCTTTGACGCCGCTCAGCACTTCTCGCGTCTTCGGTGCGGCCGCCTCCTCGATCAGCGCGCTCAGCGACTGCTCTACCGTCAACCCGGAGGCGAGCAGCGTCGCCAGCTGCCGCGTCACCAGGCTCAACTCGTTCGAAGAGATTCCGCGTGCCCAGAGCTTGCGCTCGCGAACGCGCACCGAGTCGACCGCCGAAGGCAGCAGGCCCTGGGCGCGCAACTGCGCTCTCGCCTGGCGCGGCGTATCCGCCTGAACGACGCCCGAAACCTTGCGCCCCGCCGAATCGAGGGCGTCGTAGCGGAAGGCTTCCATGCTTTACTCGCGCGTCACCCGCACCACCTCTTCCAGGCTGATCACGCCCTGCGCCGCCCAGCGCAGGCCGTCGTCGCGCAGCGAGCGCATGCTGCGCGCGGCGGCATGATCGCGCAGCGCCTGCTCCGAGGCGCGATCGTGGATCAGCCGGCGCAGGCCGTCGTCGAAAGTCAGCATTTCGTAAATGCCCGTGCGGCCGCGGTAGCCCGTGTGGTTGCACGCCGCGCAAGCTTGCGCCGAATAGAACGTCCCCTGCTTGGGCGAAAATCCCAGCGCCTCGAGTTGTGCCGCAGCGATCTTTGCCGGCTTGCGGCATTCCAGGCACAGGCAGCGCACCAGCCGCTGCGCGGCCACGCCGATCAGGCTGGAGGCGAGCAGGAAAGGCTCCACGCCCATGTCGACCAGGCGGGTGATCGCGCTGGTCGCGTCGTTGGTGTGCAGCGTGGCGAACACCAGGTGCCCGGTAAGGCTCGCCTGCACCGCGATCTGCGCGGTCTCGAGATCGCGGATTTCGCCGATCATGATGACGTCGGGGTCCTGCCGAAGGATGGTGCGCAGCGCCCGTGCGAAGCTCATTTCGATGCGCGTATTGATGGGCGTCTGGCTGATGCCGTCGAGGTCGTACTCGATCGGGTCCTCGACCGTCATGATGTTCTGCGCCTTGGGATCGAGCCTCGAGAGCGCTGCGTACAGCGTCGTCGTCTTGCCCGAGCCGGTCGGGCCGGTCACGAGGACGATGCCGTGCGGTTCACGGATCAGCCGGTCCATCTGCGCAAGGCTCGCCGCGTCCATTCCGA
>MERB01000003.1:0-10038 GCA_001770475.1 Betaproteobacteria bacterium RIFCSPLOWO2_02_FULL_66_14
CCGGCCGTCGTGCCCGCCTCGAAATTGAGCCGCCCGGCGAGGAAGTCGTTGTTCGAGAGATTCAGCGTCGTTGCCACCAACCCGGCAACGTCCACGCGCGAGCCCTGGCCAAACAGAATCCCGTTCGGATTGACCAGATACACCCGGCCGTTCGATGAAAGCGTCCCGAGGATCGCGGAGGGGTCCTGCCCCACGACGCGGTTCAAGACTGCGCTGGAAGCGCTTTGCTGCTGAAAGCGCGTGATCTCGCCCGCGCCGATCGAAAAGCCCTGCCAGTTGATGATCGCGTTGGGGCTGTTCGTCACCGTAAGCGCTTGGCCTGCGGTCGCAAAACTCGCCTGGCCGGCGACCACCGAAGGGCCGACGGGATTGGCGTTCGCCCATCCCGCGGCAAAGCAGGAAGCCACGGCGAAGGAAATCAAAGATTTGCGGAGGAGTACTGGATCGCGCGAACAAATCGTCATGACTGCTCCCATTACCGTCTCGCACGGCGCCGTGCCCTGCGCTTGCCGACCCCAGGCGGGCAGAGGGCAGTTTACTCCGTCAGACTGCCTTGTTGGCAACGCCAGTTATTGTGAAACGTCGCGGTGCGAGCCCATCCGCTTCCAGGTCCTGTTCGGCCAACGCCCGTGGCGTTTCTTTTCCACCGATGACCGCTGCGGCAAGAATACCCATTGCGGGCGCAGTCTGAATGCCATAACCACCTTGTCCGGCCAGCCAGAAGAAGGCGCGTTGATGCATGTCAAACCCGGCAATCAAGCTGCGGTCGGCGGCAAACGTTCGGAGCCCCGCCCACTTTGCCCGGACACGGCGAATGTCGAATGTGGTTGCCGTCTGCAGGCGATCGATGACAAGGGCGATATCCAGTTCTTCGGGTTGCGCGTCGCAGGGCGGCGAAGGCGTCTCATCGGCGGGCGAGGCAAGAAACCCGCCCGCTTCGGGCCGGAAGTAGAGCGACTCGTCAGCGCTGACCGACATCGGCCAAGTCTGCGCTCCCGTATGGCGGGCGCTATCAAAAACAATCACCGTGCGGCGCAACGGGCTCAGACCGAGCGCAGAGACGCCGGAGGCGCGCGCGACCTCGTCCGCCCACGCACCACCTGCGTTGACGAGAATCCCCGCGGAAAACTCGCCGGCCGTGGTCGCGAGCCGCCAGCGCCGTCCCGAGAACTCCGCAGCTTGCAGCGCGGCGTTCGTATGTACGCGCACGCCTTGTGCCCGCGCCCCGCGAAGAAAGCCGTGCAGCAGTGCGTGCACGTCGACGTCCTGCGCACCCGGGTCGAGCGCCCCCGCGTGTGCGTGGCTCTCGTGCAGTGCCGGAACGAGCGCGCGGACCTGGGTTCCGGTCAGCCGCTCCAGGCGCGTCCCGGTCGCTTCGATATCGGCAGTCGCCGCATCGAGTTGCGGTTTCTGGTCGGCCCGGGAAAAGATGAGGTGACCGCGCGGCGCGAGCAGCGCTGCACTCGAAAATCCAGCAGGCGGCGTGGTGAAGAACGCCCGGCTCGCGCGCGTCAGGGCGCGCACCGTGGCGTTGCCGTAGGACTCGGCAAACAGCGCGGCCGATCGGCCGGTGGTGTGATATCCGGGCTGCTCCTCGCGTTCGAGCAGGATGACGCTCGCGTGTGGCGCGAGAAAATAGGCCGCAGAGGCACCCGCGATGCCCGCGCCGACGATCACTACATCGGCGTCACGGCCGCTTGGCGGCGGCATGGAGCGGCAACACCTTCGGCAAATTGGCGTCGATCTCGCGGATACGCGTGTCGTGCCAAAGTTTCATTGCAACCCCAGTTCCGCGCGCATCCTTCTGCGCATCGCGGCGTCGGGCAACGGGCCTCGTCCGGCCGCGAGATTGTCCCGCAGGTGATCTGCCCGGGCGGTGCCCGGGATAGCACAGGTCACCGCCGGATGCGCGACGATCCATTTCAGGAAGTACTGCGCCCAGGTCGCTGCGCCGATCTCCTTCGCCCACTCCGGCAGCGGCTTGCCGCGCACTTGCGAAAACAGCGCCCCTTCGGCAAACGGCCGGTTCGCAATCACCGCGACGCCCCGTTCCCGCGCGAGCGGCAGCAGGCGGCGTTCCGCCTCGGGTTCGGCGAGCGAATAGTTGATCTGCACGAAATCGAAGCTGCCCTCTACGATCAGCCGCTCCACTTCCGCATGCGCCGACGCAAGGTAATGCGTGACCCCGATGTAGCGCGCGCGGCCTTCCGCCTTCCACTCGGCGAGGGTGCGCGCATGCGTCCCGACGTCGAGCAGGTTGTGCACCTGCATCAGGTCGATCCGTGTTGCGCGCAGGCGCGAAAGCGATTCCTCCATCTGGCGTACGCCTGCGTCGCGGCCTCGCGTCCAGATCTTGGTGGCGAGAAACAAATGCGACTCGAGCGAAAGCCCGGCGGCGAGTTCACCGAGCACCGATTCGCTCGATCCGTACATGGGCGCGGAATCGATCACGCGCCCGCCGCCTTGCGCGAACGCGGCGAGCGCCTCCCGCAACGCAGCGCGGCGTACTGGGTCGGCGCCGGCGTCGAACACCTGCCAGGTGCCCAGTCCGATCACCGGCAGGAGTTCCCGGGTCGAGGGAATCGCGCGAGTGACGAGCGGCGTTTCCTCGGCGCGCGCCGGGTTCACGACGAGCCCGGAGGCGAGCACGCCAAGACGAACGATCGCTGCACGACGGCCGTGATCCACGCATTCAATCCACGATGCGCTATAGTAGCCGAACGCCATTCACCGTCGGGGAGCGCACATGGGCTGGATCGTGCTGGCCGTCATCGTGGTCCTGATTTTCTGGGCGATCTCGATCTACAACGGCCTGGTCAGGCTGCGCAACGCCTTCAAGAACGCTTTCGCGCAGATCGACGTGCAGTTGAAGCGCCGCTACGACCTGATACCCAATCTCGTGGAGACGGTGAAGGGTTACATCAAGCACGAACGCGAGACCCTCGAAGCGGTGATCAAGGCGCGCAACGCAGCGGTCTCGGCGGCGCAGGCTGCGAGCGCGAATCCCGGAAATCCCGTCGCCATGCAGCAGCTCGGCGCGGCTGAAGGCGCGCTCAGCGGGGTGCTCGGCCGGCTGTTCGCCCTTGCGGAAGCGTATCCGGATCTCAAGGCGAACCAGAACATGCTCGCGCTCCAGGAGGAACTCACCAGCACCGAGAACAAGGTCGCGTTCGCGCGCCAGGCGTTCAACGACTCGGTGATGGAGTACAACACGCGGCGCGAGTCCTTTCCCGACACGATCTTCGCCGGCATGTTCGGCTTCGTGCCTGCGGAACTGCTGCAGGCGACCGAGTCGACTGGCGAGCGCAAGGCGCCACAGGTCAAATTCTGAGCCGCCGTGGCGGCGGCCACGTTCTTCGAGCAGCAGCACCTCGCGCGGCGCAATACCCGCGTCATGGTGGTGCTGTTCCTGCTCTCGGTCGTGGCGGTGGTCGTCGCGGTCGACCTGGTTCTCGCGTGGACCTGGATCTGGGGCTACGGACAGATCAAAGCGCCGGCGAACTGGGACCCGAGCGTCGCAGGGGCGTTCGCGCTCGTCCCGACCAAAGTCTATGTCTGGGGCACGTTCGCCACCGCGGGCATCATCCTGCTCGTGAGCGCCGTGAACGTGGTGAAGCTCGGTGCCGGAGGCACCGCGGTTGCGGAAATGGTCGGCGCGCGGCGCATCACTCCGGCGGCGCGCGATGCGCTCGAACGGCGCCTGCTCAACGTGGTCGAGGAGATGGCGATCGCTTCCGGGGTGCGCGTTCCGGCCGTCTACGTGATGGACGATGAGCGCGGCATCAACGCCTTCGCCGCCGGCTACGACGTGTCCAACTGCGTGATCACGGTGACGCGCGGCACGCTCGAGACCCTGTCCCGCGACGAGCTGCAGGGCGTGATCGGGCACGAGTTCAGCCACATTCTCAACGGCGACATGCGGCTGAACATCCGGATGATCGGCGTGCTCGCCGGGATCGTGTTCATCAGCTCGATCGGCGAGTTCGTCATGCGCAGCACCCGCGGCAGCCGCAACGGCAAGGGTTCCGGCAGCCTGGTCCTCGTCGGTCTGGCGCTGTTCATCATCGGCTACGTCGGACTGTTCTTCGCGCGGCTGATCAAGGCCGCCGTTTCGCGCCAACGCGAATTCCTCGCCGACGCTTCCAGCGTGCAATTCACGCGCAATCCCGAGGGCATCGCCGGCGCGCTCGACCACATCGGGCGCGGCACGGCGCTGGTATCGAATCGCTACGCCGAGGAACTGGCGCACATGTACTTCGGCCAGGGCATCAAGGTCTGGATGGGCGGTGTGTTCGACACGCATCCGCCGCTCGAAGAGCGCATTCGCCGCGTCTGCCCCGGGTTTCAGCGGACCGCGTATCTCAGGCGGCGCGAGGCGGCCGTGACGGCTGGAGCGGTCGAAGGGGAAGCGGTGCCCGGGGTTGCCTCGGGTTTTGCGGGCCCGGCGGTTTCCGCAGCCGATGGCCGGCGCATCGGCGACCTTGGCATGGCGTGGGGGCGATCGGCGGGGGAGAGCGCTGCGCTCGTCGGATCGATGGACGCCGCGAAGGTCGACTACGCTGCGCGGTTGCTCGCCCAGCTTCCGGATTCGGTGCGCGAGGGCGTGCGCGAGTCGGCGGGCGCGAGCGCCACCGTGGTCGCGCTGCTGCTTGCGCCCAGGGGCGAAGTGCTCGCGCAGCAACTCGGCGCGATGGAATCCGGGGGGCTCGCGCGTCTCGCCGCAGGGGCCAGTGCACTTGCGCCGCTGGTGCAGCGCCTCGGACCCGCGTTCCGGCTCACCCTGCTCGACCTCGCGCTGCCCGCGGTGAAACTCGGATCCGAGACGGACCAGCGCGATCTCCTCCAGGCGCTTGAGATCGCGATTCACGCAGATCGCCGCGTGTCGCTGCACGAGTTCGTCGTGCTGTCGCTCGTGCGGCACCAGCTTGCGCAGAAGCCGGGGATCGAGCCCGCGGGACGCCGAAAGATCGTGGAACTGCGATCGGAAATTCTGTTGGTTCTCGGAACGCTCGCGCGCGCCGGGATTCGCGGCGAGGCGAGCGGTGAGCAGGACCGGCAATGGCTTGCCGCGATGCGCGCGGGAATGCAGGCGATGGGACTCGACGCCGAGCCCGGCGCGAAGCGCGAATTCTCGGTCGAGTCCGTTCTGCCCGCGTTCGATGCGCTGAAAACGCTTGCCCCGCTGCAAAAGGCGATCGTCGTGAAGGGGCTGTTCGCCGCGGCGACCGTGGATCGCACGATCTGCGTCTCCGAAGCCGAACTCATGCGTTTGGTCGGCGCAGTGCTGGACTGCCCGCTGCCGCCGCTCCTCGAATCGCTCGATCCGACGACGCTCGCTGAGTGAACCCGGTGCTCCCTTGAGCCTGGAAGCGGTAGGCCTGTGGCAGTTCGCACTCATCGTGGCGGTGGTCGTGGTCGCCGGTTTCGTGCACGGCGCGATCGGGATCGGTTTCCCGCTGATTGCGACACCGCTGACGGCACTCGTGCTCGATGTGAAGACCGCCATCGTCGTGGTGGCGCCGGTGACCCTGGTGATCGTGGTGCTCTCGGTGTTCAAAGGGGGCGGCTGGCGCGAGGCGGTGGCGCGATTCTGGTTCCTGCCCCTCGGCATGGCGGTGTCTTCGTACGCGGGCACCCGCCTGCTGATCGGCGCCAAGGCTGCGCCCTTCCTGCTCGTGCTGGCGCTGCTGATCCTGGTCTATCTGGCGCTCGACCGACTGAAGCGCGGCGAAAGCGCATTCGTGCAGCGCCACCGCGTTCCGATCGGCGTCGGCGTCGGGCTGCTCGGGGGGTTGTTCGAGTCGACGGCGAATGTCGCCGTGCCTCCGCTCATCATCTACCTCATGCTGCTTGGGACCGCGCCCCTGGCCATGGTCCAGACGCTCAACCTCTGTTTCACGGTCGGCAAGTCGGTGCAGGTCGGCACCTGGGCGATGCATGGCAACGTGTCAGCGACCCTGTGGATGAGCGCGGCGCTGCTCGCCATCCCGGCGGTCGTCACACTGTTCGTGGGTATGCGCCTGCGCGAACGCGTCGACGCACCGACTTACCGAAGGTGGCTGCGCGGCGCGCTGTGGCTGATGGCGGCGCTGTTGATCGGCCAGTACGCTTATCTCGAATTTCCCGCAAGCTGAGTCCGGCGCCGAGGGGTCGATAGAATCAGCCGGTGCGCAATCTTTTTGCTTTTGCCTTGATGGCGATCGCCTCGACGGTGCTCGCGCAGACTGCCGACGAGCGCCTGTTCGAAGCAATCCAGGACGGCAAACCGCTGGTGGCCGAAGGCCTGATCGCGAACGGACAGGCGAGCCCCCGGGCGCGCGATGCGAACGGCGAAACCGCGCTGCATCGCGCAGTGGAGAAGGGCCTGAGGGAACTGACCGTGCTGCTGCTCAGGTCGGGGGCCAACCCCGCGGCGCGCTCGAACTCCGGCGAAACGGCGCTGCACCTGGCCGCGCTGCACGCGGATGCCTGGTTCGCGGAGCAGTTGCTTGCGTGGAAAGCCGATCCGCGCGCGAGAAACGACGACGGCGAGACGCCGCTGCATTGGGCCGCCCTGTCCGGTAACGCGGCCACGGCGCGGCTTCTGCTCCTTCGCGGCGCCGATGCGAACATTTCCGACATCCGCGGCAACCTGCCGCTGCACGGGGCGGCCGACGGCGGCGACCCGGCCACGGTCCGGCTGCTGCTCGAGCGGACCGACAATCGCGACGCGAAGAATCGCGAGGGACTTGCCGCTGCAGACCTCGCCCGGGCGCGCGGTTACGGGGAATTGACGGCTCTCCTGGGTGGAAACGCGCCGCGCACCGAGCGCGCCGATCGACCGGCCGATCGCCGGCCGCAGGAGGAACCGCCCAAGCAGGGGTTCCGTTCGATGGATATCGACGACCCCAATCACCCCCGGTTTCAGAGTTACTGACGCGCCCAGGCCTCGGCAAGCAACTCGTAGGACCGCGCGCGTGAGGGGTAATCGCCGGTGATCGTCACGACCATCAGCTCCTCCGCGGCGTATTGCTCCGCGAGTTCCAGCAGGCGCGACTTGCAGTGCTGCGGATCGCCGATCACGGTGCGCGCGCGCTGCGACAGGATGTAGCGCCGTTCCTCGTCGGTGTAGCGGCGTGCCTCCGCCTGCTCGAGCGTGGGAACGGGGTGTTCGAGTCGCAGGGCCATCTCCAGCCGGCGCAGGTCCATCACCCGCGCATGGCGCTCGGCTTCGGCGCCGGTTTCGGCGCAGATCACGAAACAGCACAGGAGCGCATGGGCGAGCGGCTCGCGCGGCGACGCGCGGTACCGCGAGCGGTAGGCGTGCATGACCGCGTCGCCGCCCTGTGCGCTGATGAAGTGCGCGAAGGCGAATCGCAGGCCAAGCCCGGCCGCGAGCGCGCCGCTGTAGTCCGAAGAACCCAGCAGCCAGATTTCCGGCACTGTGCCGCCTTCGGGCTGCACGCGCACCCCCCGATCGGGGTGGTCGGCGGGCAGGTTGCCGTCGAGGTGTCCGACCAGTTCGACCACCTGCTGCGGAAATCGATCAGGGTCCGGGAGCCGGCCGCCCCCCACGGCGCGTGCGGTGCGCGAATCACCCCCCGGCGCCCGGCCGATTCCGAGGTCGATCCGGCCCGGATACAGGGCTTCGAGCATCCGGAACGTTTCGGCGACCCTGAACGGGCTGTAGTAGGGAAGCAGCACGCCCCCGGTCCCAATGCGCAGGTTCCGTGTTTCGACCCCCAATCGCGCGAGGAGCACCTCCGGGCAGGGGTCGCAGATCGCGGCAATGGCGTGATGTTCGGCGAGCCAGTAGCGGCGGTATCCCAACCCATCGACGAGGCGCGCGAGGGCCAGCGTCTCGGCTATGGCCTGGCGAGCGGAATGCCCGGAGACGAGCGGCGATTGATCGAGAACGGACAGGGGAATCACGGAGATCATTATCCGGGCGACCCGTAAGCTTTGTCCGGCCGTTTCGACGAACGGGTATGAAGTTGATTCTGCACGGGTTCCCGTTGGTCTTGTGCGCCGCGCTGGCGGTGCCTGCCGAGGCGGCGCAATGCACGGCAAGGTCGGGACCGCAGACCGCCGCTCTGGTCGAGTTGTACACCTCCGAGGGTTGCGACAGCTGCCCACCCGCGGACCGCTGGCTCTCCTCCCTCGAAGCCCGGGGCTACGGCGGCACGCAGGTCGTTCCGATCGCGCTGCACGTCGATTACTGGGACTACCTCGGCTGGAAGGATCCCTACGCCAAGGCGCAGTTCAGCGCACGGCAGCGCAAGCTCGCACAGGTGCAGCGCGCCCGGATCGTCTACACCCCCCAGGTGATGCTCCAGGGGAAGGATTTCCGCGCTTGGCACGGCCCGCAGTTCGAACAGGCGGTTGCGCGTATCAACGCCTCCCCAGCCGCTGCGCGCTTGTCCCTGAAGCTCGACCCCGGGGGCACCGGCTCGTTCAGCCTCGCCGTCGAAGCGGCGCTCGCGTCGCCTGCGGGCGCGGGCGATGCCGGACTGTATCTTGCGGCGTACGAGAACAAACTCGTCTCACAGGTCGCTGGCGGGGAAAACCGCGGAAAGACCCTCACCCACGATTACGTGGTCCTGGAGTGGATCGGTCCTCTCAAATTCGGCTCGGACGGGCGCATCGCCGCCGAACGCGATGTACCGCTCCTGCCCAAGGCCGTTCGGCGCCATTCCGGCGTCGTCGCTTTCGTACAGAAGCTGTCGTCGGGCGAAGTGCTTCAGGCGCTGATGCTTCCCGCCTGCTAACCGCCCCTTTTTGCGAACACCTCCTGCCTGATTTCGCGGGCTCGGGTATAGTCCGCGCAGTTAACCGCCGTGGGGCGGGGTCGGAAAGGGACGGCCGTGCAAGCCACGCAGATCCGCCAGAAAGACGGGATTTTCTACTTCGTCAGCTACCGGGCGAAGGACCTGCTCGCTCGCGTGCGGTTCATCAGCCGGTTCTATGGCGAGCACGACCAGATTCCGGCGGCGCCCATCTCGCGCGACGACGACATCGCGCAATTCATATCCCGGATCGAGCGCAGCGACCGCGCCTTCCAGCGCGGCCTTTCCCGGGCCAAGGTGCGCCAGCTGACCAATTTCTACGAAACCGCCGTCACGCAACCGGCGATTCCCGGGACGATCCTGCTGTACACCTCGGAAAAGCTCAACTTCCGCGACGTCGGCGACGGCGTCGGCTCGCTTAGCGAGCCGGCGAGCAAGTTCCTCATCATCGACGGGCAGCACCGGCTTGCGGCGCTGCATTTCTACATGCAGGAGCGGCCCAACGACGCCGCGACGATCAACGTGCCGTGCATGATTTTCGACGGCCGCGCCGAGGATTTCGCCGCCGAGATGTTCGTGATCATCAACTCGACCCCGACGCGCATCAACAAGAGCCATCTGATCGACCTGTACGAGCGGGTTTCCTGGGCCGCGCCCGACCGCAAGTTCGCCGCGCGCCTGGTCGAGCGCCTGTACGGGGAGGGCGACAGCCCCCTGCGCTACCGCATCAATCGCCTCGGCGGCCGCAGCCAGCGCGACAAGTGGGTGCTTCAGGCGGAACTGTTCAACGAATTGCACCGCTGGGTGCGCGGACGCTGGCGCTCGATCCAGCTCGCCGGCGGCAGCTCGAAGGAGGTTCCCCGCTATTACGCGATGGTCCGCGACTTCCTGCAGGCCGCGCGCAACGTCTTCGGCGAGGAACTGTGGGGGAACGCCGAGTACATGGTTACCAAGCCCGTCACCATCAAAGCGCTGATCCGGGTGTGCGGCGACCTGGCTCGGGAGGACTCGGCCGAGGACAATCGCGAGGCGCGCTGGGCGGAGCGTCTGGCGCCCTGGCGCGAAATGGCCGAGATGTTCCGCGAGCAGGGGTTCTACGAGCGCTTCCCTGCGCGCGGCGAAGTCGAGCGCGTGGCGCGGGTGCACCGCGACCTCGCGCGCGCAGCGAAAATCGGCATCCGCAAGGAATAGCCGGGGCGCGTTTGGCGCCCGCTCAGGAGAGGCCCGACCCGGTTTCACCGTTCATCGATCTCGGTTTTTCGGCGGGATTCAT
>MERB01000003.1:10050-17556 GCA_001770475.1 Betaproteobacteria bacterium RIFCSPLOWO2_02_FULL_66_14
TCCCCGCGCGGACTTGCTCGAGGGAGCGATCAGCACCTGCGCCGCCGCTAGGATCCGATCACGCCCTCCGAGGCGAAGCGCTCGATATCCGTGTCGCGATAACCCAGTTCCGCAAGCAGGCCCCGGCCGTGTTCGCCCAGCGCCGGCACTGCGTCCATGCGTGGCTCGAACGCGTCGAGATTGAAAGGCGGCTTGAGCGCCCGTACGGGCCCGGCCGGCGAATCCACCTCCCGCCAGCGATCGCGCGCGCGCAGCTGCGGGTGGTCCCAGAATTCCTGCATCGTGTTGAGGCGCGCGTTCGCGATGTCGGCGCGCTCCAGCCGCTCGATGACCTGGTTCGCTGCCAGCACGGAAAACACGCCTTCGATCGTTTCGCGCAGTAGCGCGCGATTGACGTTGCGCGCCGGTCCGGTGGCGAATCGCGGGTCCGCGGCAAGCTCGCGGCGCTCGAGCACGATTTCACAGAAGCGCGCGAATTCGCGGTCGTTCTGCACGCCCAGGAAAACCTCGTGGCCGTCGCACGCGCGATACGGCCCGTAGGGCGCGATCGTGGCGTGGAACGCGCCGGATCTCGGCGGCGCAGCGCCGCCGTAGGCGGTGAAATACGCAGGGAAACCCATCCATTCGCCCAGCGACTCGAACATCGTGATGTCGAGCGTCGCACCGCGACCCTCGCGTTCGCGACGCAGCAACGCGGCGAGGATCGAAGACACGGCGTACATGCCTGCGGCGATGTCTGCGACCGGGATGCCTGCCTTCGACGGTTCATCAGGCGTCCCGCTGACCGAAAGCAGCCCCGTCTCGCACTGCACGAGCAGATCGTAGGCCTTCTTTTCGGCGTAGGGGCCGGCCGGGCCGTAACCGGAGATTCCGCACCACACGAGCCGCGGGTGGCGCGAGCGCAGCTCGGCCGCGCCCAGCCCGATGCGATCCGCCGCGCCCGGGGCGAGGTTCTGCACGAACACGTCCGCGCGGGCGACGAGTCGCTGGAGAATGTCCCGGGCTTGCGGGTGCTTGACGTCGAGCGCGAGGCTTTCCTTCGAGCGGTTGACCCAGACAAAGTGAGACGACAGACCGTTCACCGTGCGGTCGTAGCCGCGCGCGGCGTCTCCGGTCTCCGGGCGCTCGATTTTGATGACGCGCGCCCCCAGTTCGGCGAGTTGCCGGGTGCAGAACGGCCCGGCGATCACCTGCTCGAGGGAAACGACCGTCGTGCCTTCGAGCGGTCGCTTCACGTGAACTGCAGCGTGAGGCCCGGAAGCGGCAGGCCGGTGAAGGACGTGCTCCAGGTCTCGCCCGGTCGCACCGGATGCGCGTCCGTGAGCACGCCGGTGCTGACGATTTCGCCCGCCTCGAGCGGCGACGCGCCGGGTTGCCTTGA
The DNA here is from genome assembly GCA_001770475.1 of Betaproteobacteria bacterium RIFCSPLOWO2_02_FULL_66_14. GTDB lineage: Bacteria > Pseudomonadota > Gammaproteobacteria > Burkholderiales > SG8-39 > 2-02-FULL-66-14. Next base: position 11,432 of record MERB01000003.1, read on the forward strand.
GAGCACTTCGATCAGGTGCGCGAGCGCGGCAAGAGGGTTTCCGAGGACGTTCGCGCCGCGGCCGCGGTCGATCTCGACCCCCGCCTTCTTCAGCGTCACTTCCGCCCCCGCGAGCGATCGCAGGGGGTCGCGGATCTCGCCGATGTTCACCGCGGTGCCGAGGACGAGACGGCCATGCAGTCCGTTGTCGGCACAGCAGTCGGCGATGGTCAGCTTCCATTGCGGGTGATGGCATTGCACGATCTCGACCGTGTGGAGCACGCATTCGATCGACTCGACGAGCGCCGCGGGATCGTTGGTCCGCGCCGGTGCGGCCCGGAGCTTGAAGGCGATCTCGGGTTCGATCCGCGGCTGCGTCAATCCGGCGAGCGGCACGCGGGCGTGGCCGTCCAGTGCGAGCACCAGGGTCTGCTCGTACACCCAGCCCCACATCGGCTCGAATACGCCGTAACGTGGCCAGAGCTCGCGGTTGGTGAAACCGATCTTGCGGCCACGCACGCGCCAGCCCTGGGCGAGGCGGTGGGCGTGCAGATGCCGTGCCGCCCGGTAGCCGGACTCGGGCGTCAGCCCCGGAAATCGCTCGCTGAACGGCGCCACCTCGCGCGGCGACTCGTGCAGGTCGATCAGTTCCGCGGCGAGTGCGTCGTGTGAAGCGGCGGCCATGAGGCCGATGATAGTACGAGTTCGCGGCGGACGAGGTTGCGCCGCGGGCCGGGGCGTGCCAAATTAGCCTCCATGGAACCGTATCTCGCCTGGTTCATCGTCGGGCTCGCGCTCGCGCCGGGACTGAACCTCATCATCCCGTTCATGGACCGGGTCGCCTACATCCATTCGCTGAAGGAGGTGCCGGTCGACGTGCCCGAGCAGATCTGCATCACGCGCGACAACACCCAGCTCGGCGTCGACGGCATCCTCTACTATCAGGTGACCGATCCGCGGCTCGCCTCCTACGGCTCGTCGAATTACATGGTCGCGATCACGCAGCTCGCGCAGACCACGCTGCGGAGCGAAATCGGCAAAATGGAGCTCGACAAGACCTTCGAGTCGCGCGAGGACATCAACCGCCAGATCGTGGCCTCGCTCGACGAGGCCGGGCGCAACTGGGGCATCAAGGTGCTGCGCTACGAGCTGAAAAGCCTGACGCCGCCCGAATCGATCCTGCGCGCGATGCAGCAGCAGATCACCGCCGAACGCGAAAAGCGCGCGGTGATCGCGAAATCCGAGGGCCAGCGCCAGGAGCAGATCAACATCGCCGAGGGCGAGCGGCAGTCGGCGATCCTCGAGTCCGAAGGCGAGAAGCAGGCGGCGATCAACCGCGCGCAAGGCGAGGGGACCGCGATCCGCGTCATCGCCGAGGCGAATGCGGCGGCGGTGCGCGCGGTCGCCGAGGCGATCGCCGACAGGGGCGGCATGGACGCCGCCAACCTCAAAGTGGCGACGCAGTACGTAGAGGCGTTCGCCAACCTCGCCAAGACCTCCAACACGCTGATCGTGCCCGCCAACGCGTCCGACGTGGCGGGGTTCGTCGCCACCGCGATGAGCGTGCTCGAGAAGGCGCGGCAGGCCGGCGCGGCGAAGGCCTGAGGACGCGCGCATGGCGGTCGCCGCAATGAACCATTTCACGATCCTGACCGATGATCTGGCGAAGACGCTCGCGTTCTACGACGAGCACCTCGGCCTGAAACCCGGGCCGCGCCCGCCGTTCGCGTTTCCGGGGGCGTGGCTGTACGTCGATGGCGGCAGGGATGCCATCGTGCACGTCATCGCGGGCATCCGGCGCGAAGTGCTGGTGAAGGGCGTCATCGACCACATGGCGTTCAGCGGGATCGATCTCGCGGGAAGCGTCGCGCGCCTCAAGGCCAAGTGCGTTCCGCACGAGTTGCGCCGGCTTCCCGAGTACGGCACCTGGCAGCTGTTTTTTCACGACCCCAACGGCGCCAAGGTCGAGATCGATTTCGACTCGCGCGAAGCCGCGCCGGCGTGAACCAGCCCAACTGGCTGCAGCGCGTGCTCGGCGCGGTGCTCGGCATCGCGCTGTTTGCTGCAGCTTTCGTTTTCGCTTCGATACTGCTGGCGGTCGTCGCGGCGGTCGCTCTGGTGGTCTGGGCGTGGCTGTGGTGGCGCACCCGCAATCTGCCGAAGCGCGGGCGTGACGGCGGGGCGGTGATCGAAGGCGAATACCGGGTGGAGCGCGATTCCGCGTCCGGCGTCGACGAACGCAAGGAATCGTCGTCGATTCCCTGAGCGCTACATCCGCGCGAGCAGCTTTTCCTTCTCGATTTTGCTTTCCAGCACGCGCAAGGGCGTGTCGCCCTTGGCGACGCAGGCGCCGCTGCGCGCGTCGAACGTCCAGCCGTGCTTCGGGCACACGAGCTTGCCGCCCTTCAACGCTTCGAGCGGAATGTTGGTTCCCTGGTGCGGGCAGTGCGCGTCGTAGACGCGGCAGCCGCCTGCATCGCGAAACACGAACACGGCGCGGCCCTCGCGCTCGATCTTCCGCACCTTGCCCCTGGGAATGTCCTTCAGCAGGCCGAGTTCGCGCCACTCGCCGCCGCCCATCCGAGCGGGATCGAATTCGGGCAGCTTCATTTCGAGGAGCACGTCGACCGCCCAGACGATCTTCGCCAGTCCGAGCGCCGGAAACGCCATCAGGAGCGCATCCAGGATCTCGGTCCCGCTGCAGCCGGCGGAAACCGCGCGCTTCACGTATTGCCGCAGCCCGCGCGAGGTCTGCGAATGCACCTTCGTGATGACCGAAATCAGCGCGCGCGTCTTCGGGTCGAGGTGCCTGCCCGCGACTTTGAGAAAGGCGAAATAGTGCCCCATGGCTTCGGGGCGCGCCTTGATGAGAAAGCTCAGAGCGTCGCTCATGGGGTCTCCGTTTTCTTCGCTGGCGCGTACACTTGCGCAGCGATGACCACCGCAAGCAACGCCAATCCGACGATGTCCGTGTAGAGCCCGGGCTTGATCAGGCTCAGCGCCGCGACCAGGAGCAGGGCGCGGTGCCATAGCAACGCGAACCCGTACAGCCAGCCGAAGAGGCTTCCCGCCAGGCAGATGACCCCGATCGAGGCCGAGATCACGGCCCAGACGACCGAGAGCCATTGCGTGCCCCAATCCTTGACGATGAGCAGCAGCATGGGCTCGTAGATGAACATGAAGGGCACGATGTAGGCGGGCGCCGCCGCGCGCATGGCGGCGAATCCCGAGGCCCACATGTTCGCCTTGGCGAGACCTGCCGCGGCAAACACCGCAAGCGCCACCGGCGGCGTGATCGCCGAAAGGATTGCGAAGTAGAACGCGAACATGTGCGCCGCCGGCGTCACCGCGCCGAGCTTGATCACCGCCGGGACGAGCAGCGCCACCATCATGATGTAGGCGGGCGTCGTCGGCATGCCCATGCCGAGGATGATGCCGGCCATCGCAGTCAGCATGAGCGCGAGAATCAGCGACTCCTGCGCCATTCCGACCACCACCTGCGTGAAGACGATTCCCAATCCGGTGATCGTGACGCAGCCGATCACGATCCCGGCGCTGGCGCAGGCCATCGCCACGGCAAGCGTGTTGCGCGCGCCTTCCTCGAGCGCGTCGAGCACGGATCGCCAGGTGATCCCGGTGCGCGTCGACGCGCGCAGCAGCGCCAGCGGCAGGCAGGACAGCGCTCCGTAAAGCGCGCACAGCGGCGCCGAATAGCCGAGCGTCAGTCCGATCAGCACGACGAGAATCGGCAGGAACAGGTGACCGCGCGCGAGCATCACCCCGCCAAGCGCCGGCAACTCGGACTTCGGCACCCCGGCCAGTTTGTAGCGCTTGGCCTCGAAATGCACCGCGAAGAACACCGCGAGGTAGTACAGAAACGCCGGCACGATGGCCCAGACCGCGATCTGCAGATAGGGCACGGCGAGGAACTCGGCCATGACGAAGGCCGCCGCGCCCATGATCGGCGGCATGAGCTGCCCGCCGGTTGAGGCCACCGCTTCGACGGCGGCGGCGAACGGCGGCCGAAAGCCGGTGCGTTTCATCAGCGGGATCGTGATCGGGCCGTCGACCATGACGTTCGCCACCGCGCTGCCGGAGACGGTGCCGAACAGGCTCGAGGACACGACGGCGACCTTGCCGGGTCCGCCCGCGGTATGGCCGGTGATGGACATCGCGAAATCCATGAACAGCTGCCCGGTACCGCTTTTTTCCATGAAGGCGCCGAACAGCACGAACAGCATCACGTAGGACGCCGAGACGCCGAGCGTCGAGCCGAAGATGCCCTCGGTGGAGAGGTAGACCTGTTCCATCAGGGTCGGCAGCTTCACGTTCGTGAATCCGATGGCGTAGACCAGGAAACAGATCGCGGTGAGCGGCAGCGCCCACCCGATCACGCGCCGTGTCGCATCGAGCACCACCAGCACCGCGGCGACTGCCCAGATGCGGTCCCAGGTCGTCAGGTCGTCGATGTAGATGATGCGGTTGGTGAAGGCCTCGTAATTCAGGAAGATGTTGAGCACGAACCCCCAGCCGGCGACGATCATCGCCAGATCCAGGACGCGCCAGCCGGAACCGCCGCGCGGGCTGAACGGGTACAGAAGGTAGACGAGCGTCAAAGCGAACAGCAGGTGCGTGCCGCGGAAGATCATCGCCTCCGGGGGGCCGAACCCGGCGACGTACATGTGGTACAGCGACATCGCCACGGCGATCGCCGTCACGAGCCATTTCAACGCCTGCCGCGTCGGCGTGACCGATGCCGTTTCTTCTGCCATGCTCGCCCTCACGCAAAACGGGGCGGCCGCGCCGCCCCGTTTCCCTGGCTAGAGCGCGACACCTACATCGCGCCGACTTCCTTGTAGTACTTCGCCGCGCCCGTGTGGAAACGTACGCCGATGTCGAGCGCCATGTCCTTCGCCGTGATGCCCTCGATCGACTTCACCACCGCCGCCATTGCCGGCACGTTGGCGGCCATCGTCTTGGTCATTGCATAGACGGTGGCTTCGGGGAGATCGCAGGCGACGACGATGTGGGTCGAGTAGCCGATCACCGCCACGTCCTTGTCCTGCTTCGGATAGGTGCCGGCCTTGATGATCAGCTTGTTGTAACCCGGATTCATCTTCTTCAGTTCGCCCATGGTCTTGTCGTCGACCGGGACGAGCTTCACGTCGCGCGCGCTGGCGAGGTCCATCACCGCCGAGGCCGGCGCCGTGGTGCCGAGCGTGAACACCTGCGCGTGGCCGTCCTTCATCATCGCCACCGACTCGTTGTAGCTGTTGAAGTTGACCTTCGACAGCGACTCGTAGCTCATGCCGTTCATCTTCAGCACGAGCGCGGTCAGCAACTCGCCGGTGTTGCCTTTTTGTTGCGTGACGAGCGACTTGCCCTTGAGGTCGGCGAAGCCGTTCACCTTGGCGTCGGCGAGCGCCACCAACTGCCAGTACTGCGGATAGAGATTGGCGAGCTGGCAGACCTTGGTCACTTTCTTCGGATAGGGCGCGCGGCCCTCGAGGCCGTCCACCGTGGTGCTCGAATTCGCAATGCCGATCTGAGCCTTGCCCTCGTCGATGCCGCGCACGTTGGAGATGCCGGCGCCCGGCGTCTGCTGGATCTGCAGTCCGCTGACGTCCTTTTCCCACATGCCCTTCAACGCACCGCCGAGCGGAATCCAGGAACCGCCCTGAGGACCGGTCATGAAAGTGACTTGCTGCGCTGCGGCGGGAGCTGCGATCAGCGCGGTTGCGGCCACGGCGAAAAACGTCCTCTTGATCATGTCGTCGGTCTCCTCACTCAAGGAGCGCGTAGTCTAGCAGCGGCTGCATCTTTCATGCACCTACCAAACGCGCCATGGCAGGTACCAGAGGATCCCCACGAGCGCAGGGGGGATTCCGTACCACAGGAGCGAGGCTGTTCGCCGCGCCAGCGTTGCGCGCGCTGCAAGCAGTCGGCGTGCACCGAGCCAAAGGGACCACGCGGTGGCGCAGGTGAGCAAGGCGGCGCGCGCTGCCGGAACCCACGCGAACACGACACCTTCGGCGCGCAACTGGACGAGCGTCAGCATCGACAGGCCGATGAACACGCTGGCGCCCGCGAGAGGCACCAGGCACAGGGCGAGCACGCGCCAGTCGATGCGCGGGTCGCGCGCCAGG
>MERB01000004.1:0-4952 GCA_001770475.1 Betaproteobacteria bacterium RIFCSPLOWO2_02_FULL_66_14
GCGGCGCAACGGCGGCGACCTGCTGCTCGGGGTGCCGGTGCGCACTTCGCCCGGCGCCTACTTCAACAGCATGATCAGCCTCGGAAGCTCGCCGCGCCAGATCTACCACAAGGTGCATCTGGTGCCGTTCGGCGAGTTCATCCCGCAGGGTTTCGCCTGGGTCAACCGGCTGCTTGCCTTTCCGCTGTCGGACTTCTCGCGCGGCCCAGCCGACCAGGCGCCCCTCGCGCTCGCCGGCGAGCGCATCGCGGTGAACGTCTGCTACGAGGATGCGTTCGGCGACGAGATCCGGCGCCAGCTCCCCGAGGCGACGCTGCTCGTGAACGCATCGAACGTGGCCTGGTTCGGCGATTCGATTGCGCCTGCGCAGCACCTGCAGATCGCCCGCATGCGAAGCCTCGAGACCTCGCGAATGCTGCTCGCGGCGACCAACAGCGGCGTCACCGCCGTGATCGATCGCGATGCGCGCGTGCTCTCGCAGCTGCCGCAGTTCGTCGAAGGCCGGCTCGACGCGAGCGTGCGCGGATACTCGGGCGTCACGCCGTACGTTCGATTCGGCGACGCGCCCGCGCTGCTCGCCTGCATGCTGCTGCTCGGCGGCGCTCTCGTCGTCGCGCGGCGCCGATCGAGACGTTAGAATTTGGCGCCCGTCCGCGCCATGCTCAACTTCCAGCAAACCATCCAGCGACTCGAGGCCTTCTGGGCCAGCCGCGGCTGCGTCCTGCTGCAGCCCTACGATCAGGAGGTCGGCGCCGGCACGTTCCACACGGCGACGTTTCTGCGCGCGATCGGGCCCGAGGCGTGGAACGCGGCCTACGTCCAGCCTTCGCGGCGCCCGAAGGACGGCCGTTACGGCGAAAACCCCAACCGCCTGCAGCATTACTACCAGTTCCAGGTGGTGCTCAAGCCCTCGCCTGCGGACCTCCAGGAGCAGTACATCGAATCGCTGGTCGCGCTCGACATCGACCCGCAATCGCACGACATTCGCTTCGTCGAAGACGACTGGGAATCGCCGACGCTCGGCGCCTGGGGACTCGGCTGGGAAGTCTGGCTCGACGGCATGGAAGTGACGCAGTTCACCTACTTCCAGGAAGTCGGCTCGCTCGCCTGCCGGCCGGTGCTCGGAGAGATCACCTACGGGCTCGAGCGGCTTGCGCTGTATCTGCAGGGTTGCAGCTCGATTTTCGATCTCGTCTGGACGCCCGGCGTCACCTACGGCGACGTGTATCACCAGAACGAAGTCGAGCAATCGCGCTACAACTTCGAGCTCTCCGACGCCGAGCTGCTGTTCCGGCACTTCGCCGACTTCGAGCGCGAGGCCAAGCGCCTGATCGACGCGCAGTGCGTGCTTCCCGGTTACGAAATGGTGATGAAGTGCTCGCACGCCTTCAACCTGCTCGATGCTCGCGGCGCGATTTCGGTCACCGAACGCGCGGCGTACATCGGCCGCGTGCGCGCGCTGGCGCGCCGCGTGGCGCAGGCGTACTACGAGTCCCGCGAGCGCCTCGGATTCCCGCTGCGCAGGAGCGCACCCTGAGGTGAACGCCGCGCTGCTCGTCGAGCTGCTCACCGAGGAACTGCCGCCGAAGTCGCTGGCGCGGCTCGGTGAGGCGTTCGCGACGGAAGTCGGCGGCGCACTGGCGCGCCATCGACTCGTTGCGCAGGATTCGCCGGGTGCGCGCTGGTTCGCCACGCCGCGCCGCCTCGCGGTGCTGATTCCCGAGGTCGCGCCGGCCGCGGCCGACCGGACCACGCCCACCGATGGTCCCTCGGTCAAGGCGCCGCCCCAGGCGGTCGAGGGATTCGCGCGCAAGCACCGCGTCGCGGTCGACGCGCTCGGCGAGCGCGACACGCCCAAGGGGCGGATCTACGTCGCCACGGTGCTGACGAAGGGCGCGGCGCTCGACACGGTGCTGCCGGAGGTCGTCGCCGAGGCGGTCAGGCGCCTGCCGGTCGCGAAACTGATGCGCTGGGGCGACGGCGACGCGCAATTCGTTCGCCCGGTGCATGGCCTGGTGATGCTTCACGGCACGCGCGTCATTCCGGGCACGGTGCTCGGGGTGAGCGCAAGCTCGACCACCCGGGGACACCGCTTCATGGGCGCGCGCACCATTCCGCTGGCGAGCGCCGAGGACTACGAGACTCGGCTTGCCGACGATGGCAAGGTGATCGCCGATTTCGGCAGGCGCCGCGACGAGATCGAGCGCCAGCTGCTCGCCGAAGCGGCCCGCCAGGGCGGTTCGCTCGGTGCCTACCGGGATCTGCTCGACGAGGTGACGGCGCTCGTCGAGCATCCGTCCGTGTACCCGGCGAAGTTCGATCCCGCCTATCTGCAGGTGCCGCAGGAATGCCTCACGCTCACCATGCGGCAGAACCAGAAGTATTTTCCGCTCTTCGACGAGTCCGCGCGGCTGCTGCCGAAGTTCCTCATCGTTTCGAACATGCGGCTCGCGGACCCGCGCCATGTCATCGACGGCAACGAACGCGTCGTTCGCCCGCGTCTGGAGGATGCGCGCTTTTTCTACCACGAGGACCGCAAGCGCCGGCTCGAGGAACGCGTGCCGCAGCTCGCGAAGGTCGTCTACCACAACCGGCTCGGCAACCAGCTCGAGCGCGTGGAGCGCGTACAACTCCTCGCCGGGCGGATCGCGCGCGCGCTCGGCGCCGATGCCGCCCTCGCCGAGCGCGCGGCGTGGCTCTCCAAGGCAGATCTTCTGACGGCGATGGTGGGCGAATTCCCCGAGCTGCAAGGCACCATGGGCCGCTATTACGCGCAGCACGACGGCGAGCCGCGCGAAGTCGCGGACGCCGTTGAGGCGCATTACCGACCGCGATTTGCAGGCGACGCCCTGCCCGAGGGCGCCGTCGCCTGCAGCGTTGCGCTGGCGGACAAACTCGATACGCTGGCCGGACTTTTCGGTCTCGGCCAGCAGCCGACCGGCGACCGGGACCCGTTCGGCCTGCGCCGCGCTGCGATCGGCACGATCCGCATATTGGTCGAGGGAGACCTCGATCTGTCCTTGTTCGATCTTGTCAACGCGGCGTTTGCGGGCCACGCCGGGAAGGTGGGCGACGCGCACTCCGATCTCGAGATGTTCCTGCTGGACCGTATGCGCGGTTATTTCCAGGAGTCCGGCTACACGACGAACGAGGTCGACGCGGTCCTCATGTTGCATCCCGCGCGGATCCACCTCATACCGAGACAGCTTGAAGCGGTGCGCGCGTTCGCCGCGATGCCCGAGGCCGTCAGCCTTGCCGCGGCCAACAAGCGCGTCGCGAACATTCTCAGGCAGGCCGCGGCGAAGGGCGAATCGTTTGTGAATGCCGAGCTGAGCGAGCTGAAGGAACCCGCGGAGCGCGCGCTGCACGCCGCGCTCGGTTCCGCCGCGGTCGAGGCGGCGTCCCAATTCGAGCGCGGCGACTACACCGCATACCTGAAGACCTTCGCGGTGCTCAAGGCGCCCGTGGATGCCTTCTTCGATTCAGTCATGGTGATGGTCGACGATGACAAGCTGCGCCGAAACAGGCTCGCCCTGCTCGCGGATCTGCGCAATGCGATGAACCGCGTCGCAGACCTCTCGAGGCTCGCCACATGAAACTGATCGTGCTCGATCGCGACGGCACCATCAACGTCGACAGCGACCAGTACATCAAGTCGCCCTCCGAGTGGCAGCCGATCAAGGGCAGCCTCGAAGCCATCGCGCGCCTCACGCAGGCCGGCTGGCATGCGGTGGTCGCGACTAACCAGTCGGGGATCGCGCGCGGCCTGTTCGATTTTTCCACGCTCAACGCGATCCACGACGCGATGCACCGCGCCGTGCAGCTCGCCGGGGGACGCATCGACGCGATCTTCTTCTGCCCGCATGCGGCCGACGCCGACTGCGAGTGCCGCAAGCCCAAGCCCGGCCTGCTGCTGGAGATCGGGTTGCGAATGAACGTCGATCTCGCCGAAGTTCCGATGGTCGGCGACTCGCTGCGCGATCTCCAGGCCGCCGCCGCGGCCGGCGCGAGGCCGATCCTCGTGCTCACCGGCAAGGGCAGGAAAACGCGCGACGCGGGTGGCCTGCCTTCCGGCACGCGCGTATTTCCCGACCTCGCCGCAGTGGCCGCGCAACTCGCTCCATGATGCTGTTGCGCTCGAGCCTGTTTGCGCTCGCGCTGCTCGTCGTCACCCCGCCGTTCGCGCTCGCCTCGCTGTTCACCGCGCCGCTGCCGCGCCACGCTCGCTACCGCTTCATCCGGGGCTGGTCGGTCATCATGCTCTGGCTGCTGCAGCGGCTTTGCGGCATACGCTGGAGCGTCGAGGGACTCGAGCATCTGCCGCGACAGCCGGCCGTGATTCTCTCCAGGCACGAGTCCGCCTGGGAAACGCTCGCCTTCCAGAGCATCTTTCCGCCGCAGGTCCACGTCCTCAAGCGCGAGTTGCTGTGGCTGCCGTTTTTCGGCTGGGGGCTCGCGCTCATGAGCCCGATTGCGATCGACCGTGCGCGGGGCCTTGCGGCGTTGCGCCAGATCGCACGCCGGGGCAAAGTGCGTCTCGCGCAGGGCTTCTGGGTCGTGGTGTTTCCCGAGGGCACGCGCCTGGAGCCCGGAAAGCGAAGGAAGTATCAGCTCGGCGGCGCCTGGCTCGCCGCGCACGCCGGGGTTCCGGTCGTTCCCGTGGCACACAATGCGGGACGCGCCTGGCCGCGGCATTGGCTGCTCAAGTACCCGCGCCACATCACGCTGCGCATCGGGCCTCCGATCGACGCCGCGGGCCGCGATCCCAACACGATCAACGCCGAGGCCCAGGCCTGGATCGAATCGCAACAGCAGCTGCTGGAAGCGCAGGCGCCGTGACCCGAGCGGTGATTGCAGACGACGGCCGGACTCTGACGCTCCCGGGTTCGCCGTTGCAGGAGCCGGCGCCGCGATACCAGGGGCGAATCGATGGCCGGACGATCGAATTTCGG
>MERB01000004.1:4960-14923 GCA_001770475.1 Betaproteobacteria bacterium RIFCSPLOWO2_02_FULL_66_14
CTGCGGGTCGACGAATACGGACTGAAGGTATCGGCGCCCCTGCGCGCGCCCTGGCGCGACGTCGAATCGGCTCTGCATGCGCACGAGCGCTGGATCCTGCAGCGGCTGCAGCAATGGGCGATCCGCGGCCGTCCGCAGCCGCTCATCGGTCGCAGCGGCGAGACCCTTCCGCTCGCCGGAGCGCCGGTCGAGATCGAAGTGCGGCCGGGCCGTCGCTCGGTTCATCTGCACGACGCGCGCCTCGTGCTCTGCGTGCCTGAACCGGCGCGCCATGCGACGGTGCGCGCGCTGCTCGTCGCCTGGCTGAAAGCGCGCACGCTGCAGATGCTCGCGCCGCGCGCGGCGCACTTCGCCGCCCGGATTGGCGCGCGCATGCCGCGAGTCGCGGTATCGAACGCGCGCAGGCAGTGGGGCGTGTGCACGGCCGACGGCCGGATCCGGCTCTCCTGGCGTCTTGCGCACCTCGCGCCGGAGCTTTCCGATTACGTGGTGGCGCACGAAACCGCGCATCTCGTCGAACTCAACCATTCGAAGCGCTTCTGGCGGCTCGTCGAGTCGCTGTATCCTGACTGGCGCGCCGCGCGGCAACGCATCCGCCGGGCCGGCGCGACGCTTCCCATCCTGCAAGAGGACCTGCCATGAGACTTCTGCACACCATGCTGCGCGTCGGTGACCTCGGACGCTCGGTCAAGTTCTACACCGAGGTCCTCGGCATGAAGCTGCTGCGCACCACCGACCGGCCGGATCAGAAATATTCGCTCGCCTTCGTCGGCTACGACGACGAGGAACGCGCTTCGGTGATCGAACTGACCTACAACTACGGCGTCGAAAAATACGATCTCGGCTCGGCGTTCGGGCACCTCGCAATCGCGGTCGCCGATGCGGCGCGCGCCTGCGAACAGGTGCGCGCGAGCGGCGGCCGCGTAACGCGGGAAGCCGGGCCCGTGAAGGGCGGCACCACGGTGATCGCGTTCGTCGAAGACCCGGACGGCTACAAGATCGAGTTCATCGAACGCCGATAGGAGGGGCGCGGGTGAACCTGGGTTCCCCTGTACGCCAAGCCCGATCGCAGTCCGGCCGGGGCACCGCTCAGGGTGCGGCCGGCGCCAGGCGAACGGCAATTCGGACGTAATCCGCCGGCGACAGGTTCTCGGGCCGCAATCCGGGGTCGATGCAGAGCGCCGCGAAATCCTCCGGCGAGAGCGCGAGGGCGTTCCTCAGCATCTTGCGTCGCGCGCCGAACGCCCGGCGCACGACATCTGCAAGAACCGTTGCGTCGCAATCGGGCGCCCCCTCGAGCGGAACCAGCCGCACCACGGCCGAGTCCACGTTCGGCGGCGGCCGGAAGGCGCCGCGCGCGACGGCAAACAGGCGCGTCATGCGGTAGCGCGTCTGCAGCATCACCGAAAGCCGGCCGTAATCGGGAGTCGAGGGCTTCGCCACCATGCGATCGACGACCTCCCGCTGCAGCATGAAGTGCGCGTCGCGCACGCTCGCCGCGAACCGGGCGACCCGAAACAGCAGCGGCGTCGAGATGTTGTACGGCAGATTGCCGACGAGGCGCAGGCCTTTCCCCAACGCACCGAAATCGAATTTCAGCGCGTCTGCACAGTGCAGGGTCAGGCGTCCGGGCGGAAATTCCTCGGTCAGTCGCGCCGCAAGATCGCGGTCGATCTCGATCGCTGCGAGCTGCGGCACGCGTGCCAGCAGCCCGCGAGTCAGCGCCCCCTCTCCGGGACCGATTTCGACGATGGCATCGTCCGGCTGGGGCGAAACCGCATCGACGATCCGCGCGAGAACGCCCGGATCGTGCAGGAAGTGCTGCCCGAACCGCTTGCGCGGCCTTATTTGTCCTCCAACCGAATCTCTACGTAGGTGCGGTCGCGCAACTGGCGCAGCCACTCCTGGAAGGCCTCGTCGGACTTGCGCTCGCGCAGCGCCTGGCGCGCCTGAAGCCGCAGGCGCTCCTGCGGCAGGCCGCCGGTGCGGCGCTCGAGCACCTGGATCAGGTGCCAGCCGAACGGCGTCTTCACCGGCCCGCTGAGCTCCTTGGGCTTGAGCGCATCCATCGCGCGCTCGAAATCGGGCACCGTGTCGCCGGGAAACACCCAGCCGAGATCGCCGCCCTTCGCTGCGCTCGCATCCGCCGAATACTGTCGCGCGAGCGTGGCGAAATCGGCGCCTCCGGTGACGATGCGCTCGCGCAGCTCGGCCAGCCGGCGCTGCGCGTCGGCCTCCGAGACCACCTCGCTCGTCTTGATCAGAATGTGGCGCAGATGCGTCTGAACGAGATTCTGGTCTACGTCGGCGCCCCGCCGCTCGATCAGCTTGAGAATATGAAACCCGGCCGGGCTGCGCAGCACGTCGGAGACTTCTCCCGGCTTGAGCACGCGCAGCGCGCCGCCAAAGATCTCAGGCAGCCGGTCGGACGGGCGCCACCCCATCTGCCCGCCCTTGAGTGCGTCCCCGGCGTCGGAATGGCTCGCCGCGAGCGCGGAAAAATCGCCGCCCGCGCGCGCCTCGGCGAGGACCTTCTCGGCGCGGGCCCGGCCTTGCTCGATCCGCTCCGGGCTCGCCTGGTCGGGCAGCCTCACCAGGATGTGCGCGAAATTGAACTCCGCGCGCCCGCCGCCGCCCGCCTTCTGCTGCTCGAGGTACAGATCGATCTCCGTGTCGCTCACTTCGATGCGCTCGTCGACCTCGCGTTCGCGCAGCCGCTGCATCATGATCTGCTGGCGAACCTCCTCGCGGAAGCGTGGAAGCGACACGCCGTCGTTTTCGAGCGCGCGCCGGAACGCCGTCAGCGTCATGTTGTTGGTCTCCGCGATCCGGTCGATCGCGCGATCGAGCTGCAGCTCGTCGACCCGGATGCCGTTCTCGGTGGCGAGCTGAAGCTGGGCCTTGTCGAGGATCAGCCGCTCGAGCACCTGCCGCTCGAGGACGGCTCGATCGGGCAGCGGCGTGCCCTGGCGGCGCAGTTCGCGCTCGGCATACTCGACCCGTTCGCGCAGCTCGCTCGAGGTGACGACCTCCTTGTTCACCACGGCGACGATGCGGTCGACCACCAGCGGCACCGGGGCCGGGGTCTGCGCGAACGAATTCGCCGCGGCCGCGAGCATGAGACAGAAAATGACAACGGTTCGCATCGTAATCAGAACACCTGTTCAAACGGCAGCCTCGGCTGCGGGTCGGAAGCGCCCAGTCGGCCGGAACCCGGCGTCGTTGCCGCGTATCCCGGAACATGGCGCTTCAAAAAGTCGGTCACGTCCCCGGACTGGATGCCGCCGAAGCCGTTGAACTCGAGCTGGAACAGCAGCACCGTGGAGGTCGTCTGCGTGGCCGCCTGGAGGCGCTGGAACACGGTGCGGAACGACCAGCAGCCTGCGTTGTACTCGACGCCTGCGATGCCCTCGAGCAGGCGCCGTTCGAGTACCGAGTAATTGTAACGCCCGACGCCGTACCATCCGGGCGCGATCGGCCACTGCCCGAAGACGTCGATCTGGCGCAGCGCGTCGCGGTTGAAGCGGTAGCTCGCGCTCAGGAGGCGCCCCGCCTCGGGCGCGTAGCGCACCGAGGCGGCATAGCGCTCGGTCCGGGACTGCTCCGTGTTGAACTGCACGCTGCCATCGATCGTCAACGCCTGCGCGAGCCGGGCGCCCAGCGAGGCGAGCGCGTCGGACTGCCCCCGCCCGCGCAGCGGCGATGCAGGCGTCAGTCCGACGCGCTCGGCGGCCAGATAGACGCGCTGCCCGAGCGTGGCGCGAGCCACCTCCTCGCCCGTGGCGCCGAGCAGGCGCGAAGTCACCGCAAGCGTGACGTGGTTGGCGTCGCCGAAGCGGTCGCCTCCGGCGAAGCGATTCTCGGTGAACAGTTGCGCGTAATTGAAATCGGCGAGCCCGGTATCGAACAGCGGCACCGAGTCCTGCGAGCGATACGGCGCGTAGACGTAATACAGCCGCGGTTCCAGCGTCTGCGTGAGCGATCGCCCGGACCAGCGCACGTCGCGCTCGAAAATCAGGCCCGCGTCGACGCTCGCCCACGGCACCGAGATGCCCTGGCGCTCCGCCTGGCCGGCCGCAACGCGCTCCAACCGGTAATCGACGTGGTGCACGCCGATTTTCGGAATCACGAAGCGCCCCGGCGACTGCAACGGCAGCGCGACGCTCGGATCGAGCGACAGGCGCGCGCCTTCGACGAGCGAGGCGTGCGTGAACCGCACGTACTCGGCCGGAACCGAAATGTCGAGCCGGCCGTCGAAGCTCTGCTGCAGGAGGCTCGCGTTGAGCTGCGGTACGCGGCGGTAGGGGCTGACGATCGGCGCAAGCGGATCCTGCAGGGTCTGGAAACTCTGGACGCGGGCCTGCAGGGCGTAGCTCGTGGTGCCGATGCTGCCGTTGTACTGCGTGAAGACCTCGCGCAGCAGGTTGCCCGCAGTGATCTGGCGCAGTTGCGTCGCGAGGTCGACGAAGTAGCGGTCGTCGGAAACCCGGTTGTAGTCGATGCGGCCGGTCCATCCGGGGAAGAACCGGTGCTCGTGCTGCAGCGACTGCGCGCTTCGCCGCACGCCAAGTTCCTTGTCCGAGGGCAGGATGTCCCAGCGCAGCTCGCCGCTGTAGCTGCGGTCCAGGTAGCGATACTGGGTCTTGAGCTGCTCGCCCCGCTTGCTCATGTAGACCGGCGTCAGCAGCAGGTCCTGCTCGGGAGCGATGTTCCAGTAGAACGGCACGCCGATTTCCAGGCCACGGCGCGTGTTCTGCGAGTAATACGGCGTGAGGAGCCCCGACTTGCGCGTGCGCTCGAGCGGGAAGCTTCCGGCCGGGATCGCGAGCAGCGTGGTGTCGAAGAACCTCAGGCGCCCATCGCGCACTTTGCCCACCTGCGCATCGAAATCGAGTTCCAGCGTGCGGGCCTCGAAACTCCAGTCATCGCGACCCGGTTCACAGCTCGTGAAGCTGCCGCCGGTGAGGCGCAACCGGTTCCTGCCGAGGAATTCGAGCCGCTCGGCGCTGCCGCGCGCGGTCTGGTTGCGGCGCATGATGAAATTCGGCTGTTCGAAGAAACCCGTGTCGTTGTTCAGGTCGAAACTCAGCCGAGGGCCGAAGAAGCGGTCGCCGTCGCGCTCGATTCGCACGCCGCCGTCCGCCTCGATGCGCCCGAATTCGCGGTTGTAGCGCAATTGCTCGCTGTAGATGCTGATGTCGTCGCGGCGCAGCTCGACGCTGCCGCGCGCCGTGACTTCGAATTCCGACACGCCCTCGATGCTGAGGGCTTCGATGGTGGTCGGCCCGGCGCGCTTTTCGGGCGGCGTCGCGCCGCCCTGCGCCCAGCCCGGCGGCACGTGCGAAACCAGGAAAGACAACAGCGCGAGCCCGCTTGCGCACAGGCTCCGCGCGCGGCAGGTCTGCATGGGCGACGGATTCAATGCAAGGTATCGGGTGCTAAAATCGCACAATTCCGATCAACGCGCAATCGAGCCCCGTGGATTCCCGCCTCGCCGCGCTCGAGCGCTGGCTCCAGTCCGAGTTTCGCCAACCCGGTTTGACGCTTGCTCCGGCCTCCGAGGAC
Source organism: Betaproteobacteria bacterium RIFCSPLOWO2_02_FULL_66_14 (assembly GCA_001770475.1). Lineage (GTDB taxonomy): Bacteria > Pseudomonadota > Gammaproteobacteria > Burkholderiales > SG8-39 > 2-02-FULL-66-14. The sequence goes on from MERB01000004.1 coordinate 10,526, forward strand.
GCGAGCTTCCGGCGCTATTTCCGCGTCCGGCTGAGCGATGGCCGGAGCTTCGTCGCCATGGACGCGCCCCCCGACCGCGAGGACTGCGAGCCCTTCGTGCGGGTTGCCGCCCTGATGCGCGCGGCGGGCCTCAACGTGCCGGAGATCCTCGGCCGGGATCGCGACCAGGGGTTCCTGCTGCTTTCCGATCTCGGGCTCACCACCTTTCTCGACGCGCTCGACGACGACAACGCCGCTTCGCTCATGGGCGATGCGACCGACGCGCTGCTGCGCTGGCAACTCGCGACGCGCCCCGACGCATTGCCGCCTTACGACGAAGCCCTGCTGCGGCGCGAACTGGCGCTGTTCCCGGAATGGTACGTCGGCCGGCATCTCGGCCGAACCCTGGGCAAAGGCGAGCGGCAGGCGCTCGAGGCCGTCGAGACGCTGCTCGTGCGATCGGCGCTTGCTCAACCCCGGGTATACGTTCATCGCGACTTCATGCCGCGCAACCTGATGCTGTGCGACCCCAACCCGGGCGTGCTCGACTTCCAGGACGCGGTGATCGGTCCCGTCACCTACGACGTCGCTTCGCTCACGCGCGACGCCTTCCGCAGCTGGGACGAGGCGCGCGTGCTCGACTGGACGGTGCGCTACTGGGAAAAAGCGAAGCGCGCCGGACTGCCGGTGGAGCGCGACTTCGGCGAATTCTGGCGCGCCTTCGAATGGATGGGGCTGCAGCGCCATCTGAAGGTGCTCGGCATTTTCGCGCGCCTCACGCACCGCGACGGAAAGCCCAAGTACGTTGCCGACACACCGCGCTTCGTGCGCTATGCGCGCGCGGTCGCCGAGCGCTACGTGGAACTCGCGCCGCTCGCCAAGCTCCTGGATACGTTTCAGGGCACAGAGCGTACAGTCGGGTACACGTTTTGACATCGCGGAATCCTGTGCGGACGCAGGTGCGGTTTTGCCGTTCCCCGATCTCCCGAGTTTGCGTCCGGGCGTCGACGCCCGGACGCAAACTCGGGAGACCTGTCGAAAGTCAAAATCGCCACGGCCTGAGGTCCATGCGCCAGTGGTCCGCTGTCCCATGAAGGCCATGATTCTTGCCGCGGGGCGCGGCGAGCGGTTAAGACCGCTCACCGACCGCCTGCCCAAGCCGCTCGTCGCCGTCGGCGGCAAGGCGCTGCTCGCCTGGCGCCTCGAAGCCCTCGCCCGCGCCGGCTTTCGCGAGGTCGTGATCAACGTCTCGCATCTCGGGGCGCAGATCGAGGAGCGCTTCGGCTCGGGCGACGAATTCGGTCTGTGCATCGCCTGGTCGCGCGAGGCCGAGCCGCTCGAGACCGCCGGTGGAATCGCGAACGCACTCGGAATCCTCGGTCCGGCACCGTTTGCGCTCGTCAACGCCGACATCTGGTGCGATTATGATTTTTCCCGCTTGCGCGCGCTGACGCTCGGCGACACGGTTGCGCACCTGGTGCTCGTGCCCAATCCGCCGCACGCCGCGGGCGGCGATTTTTCCCTGCTCGCGGGGAAAATCGGCAACGAGGCGGCGCCGCGCTACACTTACGCGGGCATCGCGCTGCTGTCGCCGAAACTGGTCGCCGGCATCGCGGCGGGAGGAAAAACGCCGCTCGCGCCGCTGCTGCGGGCTGCAGCGGCGGCAGGGGCGATTTCGGGAGAACTCTTTGAAGGCTCCTGGCGCGATGCGGGCACCCTGGAGCGGCTGTCCGAACTGGAAACCCTTTTGGCCAAACCTGTGACCACACGCGGATGAACCGGCATGGAACTCATCGACACTGAGGCGGGCCGATACACGGCCCGAAGGCTGCGGCTGGCGAGCGCGATGGGCGAAGGCATCGCGGTGATCCCGACTGCGCCGGAGCGGATCCGCAATCGCGACAGCCATTACCCGTACCGCTTCGACAGCCACTTCTGGTACCTGACCGGGTTCTCCGAGCCCGAGGCCGTGCTCGTCGTGGTCGCGGGCCCGGAACCCAGAAGCCTGCTGTTTTGCCGCGAGCGCAGCGAGGAACGCGAAATCTGGGATGGTTTCCGTCACGGCCCCGAAGGCGCGCGCGAGCGATATGCGCTCGACGCCACCTACCCGATCTCTGCGCTCGATGCCGAGATGCCGAAACTGCTCGCCGAGCAGCCGGTGATTCACTATCCGCTGGGCGCGGACCCCGCGTGGGACGCGCGCGTCATGCAGTGGCTGAATGCGGTGCGCGAAAAGGCGCGCACGGGCGTCGCGGCGCCGAGCCGCGCTCACGACGTGCGCGCGCTGGTGGACGAGATGCGCCTCGTGAAGGACGAGGCCGAGCTGGCGGCGATGCGCCACGCCGCGAGCATTTCGGCGTCCGCACACCGGCGCGCGATGCGCGCGGCCCGCGCGGGCAAGTTCGAATACGAGATCGAGGCCGAGCTGCTGTACGAGTTCCGGCGGCGCGGCGCGCAGTTCCCGGCGTACTCGCCGATCGTCGCCGGCGGCGCCAACGGCTGCGTCCTGCACTACGTGTTCAACGACGCCGTGCTGCGCGACGGCGAGCTGCTGCTGATCGACGCCGGCTGCGAACTCGGCGGCTACGCAGCGGACATCACGCGCACCTTCCCGGTGAGCGGACGCTTCTCGGCCGCGCAACGCGACGTCTACGCGCTGGTGCTCGCGGCGCAGCGCGCGGCGATGGGCGAAGTGCGCGCGGGCAAGCGCTGGAACGAACCGCACGACGCCGCGGTGCGCGTGCTCGCGCAGGGCATGCTCGACCTGAAGCTGCTCTCCGGATCGCTCGACGAAACGCTCGAGAAGGAAACCTACAAACGCTTCTACATGCACCGCACCGGGCACTGGCTCGGCCTGGACGTGCACGACACGGGCGATTACAAGCGCGCCGGAGAGTGGCGAGCGCTCGTCGCCGGAATGACGCTGACGGTGGAACCGGGCCTGTACATCCGCGCGGCCGATGACGTCCCCGAGGCGCTGCGCAACATCGGGATCCGGATCGAGGACGACGTCCGGGTGACCGAGGCGGAGTGCGAAGTGCTGACCGCGGAGGCGACCAAGGACGTCGAAGAGATCGAGGCGCTGATGCGCGATGCCCGTTGAGATCGAGATCCAGGGCGCGGGGCCCGTTGGCTGCGTGCTCGCGCTGCTGCTGCGCGCGGCAGGACGTTCAGTGCGGGTTCGCGAACGCCGGCCGCGTCTCGCAGCGACCGCGGCGCTCCGGCCGATCGCACTTTCCTACTCCAGCCGCCTGATCCTCGAGCGCGCGGGCGCCTGGCGCTCGCTCGCGAGTTCGCCGATCGAACGTATTCACGTCTCACAGGCCGCGCGCCTGGGCAGGACGGAGATCTGCGCCGGGGATGCCGGGCTTCCGGCGCTCGGTTACGTACTCGATTACGCAGCGCTCTCCGCCGCACTGCAGGAACTGGTCGAGGCGAGCGGCATCGAAGTGGAATACGCGCTGCGCAGCGCTGCGCTGCCAGCCGCCGAAGCCCGTCTCGTGGTGCACGCCGAAGGCGCGAGCGGCGATGCGTCCGAAAAGCGCTACGGACAGGATGCCGTGCTCGCGCTGGTCGAATCGCAGCCGCCGGCCGGCAGCACCGCGTACGAGCGATTCACGAGCGAAGGCCCTCTCGCCCTGCTGCCGCTCGGCCGGCGCTATGCCATCGTCTGGGGGGCGAGCGAAGCGCGCGCGCTCGAACTCGTCGCGGCACCGCCGGAGGAATTCCTCGAAGCGCTCTCGGAGGCGTTTGGCGCGCGTGCCGGACGCTTTCTTGCGGTCGAAGCGCGTACGGCCGTGCCCTTGCTGCTGCGCGTACGCGCGGCGCGCACCGGGGATCGCGCGGTCTACGTGGGCAATGCCGCGCAGACGCTCCATCCGGTCGCCGGGCAGGGACTCAACCTCGGCCTGCGCGATGCGTGGGAACTCGCCCGGTCGCTGCGGGGCGCGCCCGATCCGGGCGATGCCGCGGTGCTTCGCGCTTACTCGTCCCGCCGGCGGCTCGATGCCTTCGCGACGATTCGGCTCACCGATTTGCTGGCGGTGCTCTTTCTGGGGCGCAACCCGCTCGCCGGAGCGATTCGCGGCCTCGGCATGATCGCGCTCGACAGCTGCGCGCCCGCGAGGCGTTTTTTTGCGCGACGCATGATCTACGGCGCTTCAGCGCTGCCGTAAAAGCGGATAGAATTCGCATCCCGTAGCACAACCAAATCAAGACCCCGACTTCCATGCGTCTCGGCGCGCACGTCCTGCGCAACGGCCTGTTCGCGGCGCCGATGGCGGGAGTGACCGACCGCCCGTTTCGCGCCCTGTGCCGGCGCTTCGGCGCGGCGCTTGCCGTGTCCGAGATGGTGTCCTCGCGCCCCGAGCTGCGAGCAACGCGCAAATCCCTGCTCCGGCTCGAGCACGCGGGCGAACC
>MERB01000004.1:14936-21532 GCA_001770475.1 Betaproteobacteria bacterium RIFCSPLOWO2_02_FULL_66_14
ATGGCCGATGCCGCACGCTACAACGTCGACGCCGGCGCGCAGATCATCGACATCAACATGGGCTGCCCGGCGAAGAAGGTCTGCAACGTGGCGGCAGGTTCCGCGCTGCTCGAAAACGAGGCGCTGGTCGCGCGTATCCTCGAACAGGTGGTGCGCGCCGTGAAGGTCCCCGTCACGCTCAAGATTCGCACCGGCCCGGACCCTGCGCGGCGCAATGCGCCGCGCATCGCGCGCCTCGCCGAGAATTCCGGAATCCAGCTGCTCGCAGTCCACGGGCGCACGCGCGCCTGCCGCTTCGCGGGCAATGCGGAATACGGGAGCATTGCCGCGGTGAAATCGGCGGTGAGCATCCCGGTGATCGCCAACGGCGACATCGCCTCGGCGGCGGACGCGCGGCGGGTTCTCGCCGCCACCGGGGCCGACGGCGTGATGATCGGCCGCGCCGCGCACGGCCGGCCGTGGATCTTCCGCGACCTCGAGCATGAACTCGCCACCGGTTCGCGTCCGGCGCCGCTCACGATGAAGCAGATCCGCGACGTGGTCGTGGAGCACCTGCAGGCGCTCTACGCGCTCTACGGTGAAGCCCAGGGCCTGCGTGTCGCACGCAAGCACATCGGCTGGTACCTGCGCGGCCTGCCCGGCGCGGAAGCGTTTCGGCGCACGGCGAACTGCATCGACGATGCAGCTGCGCAGTGCGCCGCGGTCAGCGCCTTCTTCGAATCGGCTGCGGCGGCGGCGAACGACGCCTGCGGCAGCGTCCGGAGACTCGCCGCATGAGTCGCGGCAGCGAACTGTCGATGGCGGTGCGGCGTGCGCTGGATCGCTACTTCCGCGATCTCGAGGGCGAAAAGCCGAGCGCGATCTACGACATGGTCATGAACAGCGTCGAGAAACCGATGATCGAAACGGTGCTCGGCAAGGCAGACGGCAACCAGACGCTCGCTGCCGCCATGCTCGGCATCGATCGCAATACCCTGCGCAAGAAAATGCAGCAGCACCGGATCAAGTGAGCGCCGTCAGGCAGGCGCTGATCAGCGTCTCGGACAAGGCCGGCGTGGTCGAGTTCGCGCGCGCACTGACCGCGCTCGGCGTGAATATTCTTTCGACCGGCGGTACCGCGCGGCTGCTGGAAAAGGAAGGCGTGCCCGTGACCGAGGTCTCGGCGTACACCGGATTCCCGGAAATGCTCGACGGGCGCGTGAAGACGCTGCATCCGCGCATCCACGGCGGAATCCTCGCGCGCCGCGACGTCCCCGCGCACCTCGCGGCGATCCGCGAGGCCGGGATCCCGACGATCGATCTCGTGGTCGTGAACCTGTATCCGTTCCAGGCCACGGTGGCGGACCCCGACTGCCGGTTCGACGACGCGGTCGAAAACATCGACATCGGCGGCCCGGCGATGCTGCGCGCGGCGGCGAAGAACCACGGCGGGGTCGCGGTCGTGGTGGACCCGGCCGACTATTCGAGCGTGCTGGAGGAAGTGCGCGCCTCGGGCAAGGTATCCGATGCGACGCGATTCGAACTGGCGAAGAAGGTCTTCGTCCACACGGCGGCCTACGACGGCGCCATCGCGAACTATCTGACCTCGCTCGATGCGGCGCGCAAGCCGCGCGCCTACCCCGACGTGCTCAGCCTGCAGTTCCGCAAGGTGCAGGACATGCGCTACGGCGAGAACCCGCACCAGTCGGCCGCGTTCTATCGCGACGACAGGCCCGCCGCGGGGACGCTCGCGAACTACCGCCAGCTGCAGGGCAAGGAACTGTCCTACAACAACATCGCGGACGCGGATGCAGCCTGGGAGTGCGTCAAGAGCTTCGCCGAGCCCGCCTGCGTGATCGTCAAGCACGCCAATCCCTGCGGCGCGGCGATCGCGGACAGCCTCCTTGCCGCCTACGACAAGGCGTTCAAGACCGACCCGGTCTCCGCGTTCGGCGGAATTCTCGCCTTCAACCGCGTGCTCGACCGCGCAGCCGCCGAGGCGCTCGGAAAGCAGTTCGCCGAGGTGGTGATCGCGCCGCGCATCGAGCGCGAGGCGCGCGAGGTGCTCGCCGCGAAGCAGAACCTGCGCCTGCTGGAAGTGCCGCTCGCGCACGACGCCAACCGCTACGAGTGCAAGCGTGTCGGCGGCGGGCTGCTCATCCAGGGCCCGGACGTGCACGCAATCGAGCGCGCCGAAATGAAGGTCGTGACGAAGAAATCACCGAGCGAGGCGCAATGGGTCGATCTGCTGTTTGCCTGGCGCGTCGCGCAGTACGTGAAATCCAATGCCATCGTGTTCTGCCGCGACGGCATGACCGTCGGCGTCGGCGCGGGACAGATGAGTCGAATCGACAGCGCGCGCATCGCCGCGATCAAGGCGGCGAACGCGAAACTTTCGCTTGCCGGGTCGGTGATCGCCTCCGATGCGTTCTTCCCGTTCCGCGACGGCCTCGACGTGGTCGTCGACTCGGGTGCGATCGCCGTGATTCAGCCGGGCGGGAGCCTGCGGGACGAGGAAGTGATCGCGGCGGCCGACGAACGCGAAGTTGCGATGGTATTCACCGGCGTGCGGCATTTCCGGCATTGATGAGGGACGACGGCCCGCAGGGCCGCGGAGGAGGAGCCGCCATGCGGGACCCGGATCGGGAAGCATCGTGAAACTGCTGGTCGTCGGTTCGGGAGGCCGGGAGCACGCGCTCGCCTGGACGCTCGCGCAGAGTCCGCGCGTGCAGAAGGTCTTCGTCGCGCCCGGGAACGGCGGAACCGCGACCGAGCCGGGACTGGAGAACGTGCCGCTCGCCGCGATCCCTACGCTGGTCGCGTTCGCGAAGCGGGAAAACGTCTACCTGACCGTGGTCGGGCCGGAGGCGCCGCTCGCCGCCGGGATCGTCGATCAGTTCCGTGCGGCGGGGTTGCGCGTCTTCGGGCCGACGCGCGCCGCCGCGCAACTCGAAAGTTCCAAGGACTTCGCGAAGCGGTTCATGGTCCGCCATTCGATTCCCACGGCGCGCCATGCCACGTTCACCAGCGCCTCGGAGGCGCGCGCCTACGTCGAGCGCGAGGGCGCGCCGATCGTGGTCAAGGCCGACGGGCTCGCCGCCGGCAAGGGCGTGGTCGTCGCCGCGACCGTGGAGGAGGCGCGCGCAGCGATCGACTCGATGCTCCTGGGGCAGCGCCTGGGCGAAGCCGGGGCGCGCGTCGTCATCGAGGAATGCCTCGTGGGCGAGGAGGCGAGCTTCATCGTGCTGTGCGACGGCGCGCACGCGCTGCCGCTCGCGACGAGCCAGGACCACAAGCGGCTGCTGGATGGCGACCTCGGGCCCAACACCGGCGGAATGGGCGCGTACTCGCCCGCGCCGGTGATCACTCCGGAGATCCACGCGCGCGTCATGCGCGAAGTCATCCAGCCGACGCTGCAGGGCATGGCGAAGGACGGCATTCCCTACAGCGGGTTCCTGTACGCCGGGCTGATGATCGATGCGAACGGCAACGCGAAGACGCTCGAATTCAACTGCCGGCTCGGCGATCCCGAGACGCAGCCGATCCTGGTGCGGCTGAAGTCGGATTTGCTCGGTGTGCTCGATCATGCGCTCGCCGGAACACTCGATCGCGCGGCGACCGAATGGGATCGGCGCACCTCGATCGGCGTGGTGCTCGCGGCGCACGGCTACCCGGAGGAGCCGCGCAAGGGCGATCCGATTGCCGGACTGCCCGCGGCGAACCCCGATTGCCGCGTATTTCACGCCGGCACTCGCATCGAAGCCGGGCGCCTGGTCACCCACGGCGGCCGCGTGCTGTGCGTTACCGCGCTCGGCGACTCGCTGCGCGTGGCCCGCAGCCGCGCGTACGAGGCGATTGCGCAGATTCGCTTCGACGGCATGCAGTACCGCAAGGACATCGGCCACCGCGGCCTGAAGCGCCACTGACCGTGGACATCGCGCCGGTCCACGAATACCTGCTCGACCTGCAGCAACGCATCGTCGGCGCGCTCGAGTCGATGGACACGCAGGCGTTCAGGTCCGACGCCTGGGAACGCCCCGAGGGCGGCGGCGGCACGACGCGGGTGATCGAGAACGGCAGCTTTTTCGAGCGCGGCGGGGTCAATTTCTCGCACGTGCACGGCAGCGCGCTCCCCGCGTCCGCCACGAACGCCCGGCCGCAACTCGCCGGGCGGCGATTCGAGGCGATGGGCGTTTCGCTGGTGCTGCATCCGCGCAACCCCTACTGTCCTACGGTGCACATGAACGTGCGCTTCTTTCAAGCCGCGCGGCAGGGGGAGCCGGCGGTGTGGTGGTTCGGCGGCGGCATGGACCTCACGCCGTATTACGGCTTCGAGGAGGATGCGCGCCATTTCCACGCCACCTGCCGGCGCGCGCTCGAGCCCTTCGGCGCCGACCGGTACGCGCGCTACAAGCGCTGGTGCGACGAGTATTTCTTCCTCAGGCACCGGGGCGAGCCGCGCGGCATCGGCGGGCTGTTCTTCGACGATCTGTCGGAGCCGGATTTCGACGCCTGCTTCGCGCTCACGCGCTCGGTGGGCGACCAATTCCTCGCCGCCTACCAGCCGATCGTCGAGCGCAGGCGAAACCTCCCCTACGGCGAACGCGAGCGCGCGTTCCAGTGCTACCGGCGCGGGCGCTACGTCGAATTCAACCTCGTGTACGACCGCGGAACGCTCTTCGGCCTGCAGTCCGGCGGCCGCACCGAATCGATCCTCATGTCGCTGCCGCCGCTCGTCGAATGGCGCTACGACTGGAAACCCGAACCCGGGTCGCCCGAAGAAAAGCTCTACACCGAGTTCCTGCGGCCGCGGGACTGGGTCTAGGGTTCAGCCGAGCGCGCGGGCGCGCGCCTCGACATCGAGATCCACGTACTGCCACCAGTCGGCCCAGAACGGCGGCCGGCGAAACCCGATCACCCACGGCTGCGTCAGGTCGTTGAGGATGCGATGCACGTGGAACTTGTAGGGCGCGTAGGCGATCAGGATCTTGTTGGCGCGTGCAAAGAGCGCCAGCCGCTCGGGGCCATCGGGCAAGGTTCTCGCCAGCTCGTAGAGGCGATCGAATTCCGGCAGGCGAAAGCGCGCCAGGTTCTGGCCGCCGATGTCCGGACTGTAGCCGCGCGCAAGCACCGATTGGCCGTCGGGCCGGTCCGCGGTCAGGCCCACGCCCCAGATCATGAATTTCCCGGCGCGCGCCTGCTTCAGCTGCTCTGGCCAGGGCGCAGTCCTGAACTCGATTCTCAGGCCGAGCGCCTCTACGTTCTTTTTCCACAGTTCGTCGAACTGCCGCGAGATCTGGTCGGGCTGCGTCGAGTACTCGAGCACGAGCGGCGCGCCATCGGGCAGTTCGCGCCAGCCGTCGCCGTTGCGATCGACGTAACCGTACATGTCGAGCAGCGCCTTCGCGCGGGCCAGATCGTATTCCCCCATCTCGCTTCGGTACTCGGGATCGTAGCCGTAGGTGAGCGGCTGAATCGGTCCCTGCGCCGTGATTGCCTGGCCACGCCGCAAGAGCCGGATTTCCTTGTCGACATCTACCCCCAGGTTGAGCGCGCGGCGCAGCGCGACCTTCTCCGGCGTGTAACCGCCCAGCACCGGGTGATCCATGTTGTACACCGACATCGTCACGTCCGAGGCGAGCACCCGCCGCAAGGCGATGCCGCGCTTCGCCAGATGCGGCGCGAGCTTCCCTTCCGGGACCACGAGGTTGGCGAAATCGAGCGGCGTGCCGTACAGCACGTCGTGCTCCTGGTTGACGAACGCGAGGTAACGCGGTTGGTTCTCTTCGACGATCGAGATTTCCACCTGGTCGATGAGCGGCAGGCGCCGCCCCCGCAGTCGTTCGGCGATCTGCCGCCCTTCAGCGTCATCGGCATTGGCTTCGGCGTCGTAGCGCACTTCGCGAAAACCCGGGTTGCGCGTCAACAAGAGCTTGGAAGAGCGACGCCACTCGCTCAGGCGGAACGGTCCCGTGCCCACCGGGTGCTCCATGATCTTGTCGCCGTAGCGTTCGACCACTTCGCGCGCCACCGCGCCGGCGATGTCTGCGGTGGCCAGTTGGTAAATGAAACGCGGATCGGGCTCGGCCAGCCGCACCTGGAAGCTGTAGCGATCCAGCAGCCGCAGGCCCTCGATCGGCCGATCGTAGTCGAAAGGTTGCTTCGTCTTCAGGATCTCGTCGCGGTAGGCATTCATCCCGACGATCCGGTACAGCATCCACGTCGCGACGTAGGGCGCCTTCCAGCGCGGATCGAAGAAGCGCCGGAATTGATACAGGTAATCGGCCGCCGTGAGCTCGCGCCGTTCGCCCTTGAACGCCGGGTCGTCGGCAAAGTAGATCCTCGGGCGAAGATGCACCGTGAAGATGCGCGAATCCTTCGACACCTCAGGCATCGATGCAGCAGTATTCGGCTTCAGTTTGAACGGCCGCGCGAAGTGATCGTACTGTAGCGGCGCCTCGAATACGTGCGCGGTGACGATGCGCGAATACAGGTCGCTGATCTGGACCGGGTCGAATCCGGTCTCGGCCACGGGGAAGGCGTACCTCAACACCTTCTGCGAGCGCGCCGCCGCTTCGCCCGCCATGACCCGAAGCGGCAGCCCGAGCGCAAGCGAG
>MERB01000004.1:21546-30994 GCA_001770475.1 Betaproteobacteria bacterium RIFCSPLOWO2_02_FULL_66_14
CGATGTACTTCCAGAAATCGCGCACGAAGATGTTGCGCGAGTAGCCGACCAGCCAGGGGTGGGCCAGGTCGGTGAAGACGCGGTGCACGTGGACCTTGTACGGCATGTACGCGACCAAAAGTTTCTTGGCCTCGGTCATGAGCGCCAGGCGCTCCGGCCCGTTCGGCAGCACGCGCTGCGCCTCGTAGATCTTGTTGAAGGCGGGCAGATTGAAGCCCGAGAGGTTGGCCTGGCCGCGGTTCGGGCCATAGCCCAGGCCGAGGAAGGTGTCGCCGTCGGGCAAGGTTGCGCCCCAGCCGACGCCCCACATCATCAGCTTGCCGGCACGCGCGGCTTTCAGGTTCTCGGGCCACTTGGCCGGCCTGAACTCCATGCGAATGCCGATCGCGTCCATGTTCTTCTTCCACAGCTCGATCAGCTGGCGCGAATTCTGGTCCGGCTGGGTCGAATACTCGAGCAGGAGCGGCGCGCCATCGGGCTGCTCGCGCCAGCCGTCGCCGTCGCGATCGACGTAACCATACATGTCGAGAAGCGCCTTCGCGCGGGCGCGGCTGAATTCGCTCATTTCGGAACGAAACTCCGGGTCGTAGCCCCACACGCCGGGGGCAACCTGCGATTGCGCCGGCACCGCCTGCGATTTGCGCACCAGGCGGATCTCCTGGTCGATGTCGACGCCGAGACTGATCGCGCGACGCAGCGCCACTTTTTCCGGCGTGTAGCCCCCAACCGCCGGGTGGTCCATCGAAAAATACGACACCGAGATGTCGGCACGCGGGTAGCGGACCATGTGGATACCCAGCTTGCGCAGGTTCGGCGCGAGCTGATTGTTCGGCAGCGCGATGTTCGCGAAATCGGTCGGCACTTCCTCGATCAGGTCGTGCTCCCCGTTCACGAACGCAAGCCACCTCGGCTGGTTTTCCTCGACGATGTAGACCTCCACGCGATCGATCATCGGCAGCTTGCGGCCCTTCAGACGTTTGGCGGCATCGCGCGCTTCGGCGTCCTCGGCCGGCGGATCCTCGTCGAAGAACCGGTCGCGGTACTGGGGGTTCTTCTCCAGCACCATGCGTGAGCTGCGCTTCCACTGCGCGAGTCGAAACGGACCCGTGCCAACCGGTTTCTCCATCATCCGGTCGCCGTAGGCCTCGACCACTTCGCGCGCGACCGCGCCCAGGAACGAGGCATCCGCGAGGAAGTAGAGGAATCTCGGATTCGGCAGGCCGAACCGGATCTGGAAGGTATAGCGATCGAGCGCGCGCAGACCTTCGACTTCGCGCCCGTAGTCGAACGGCCGCTTGTCGCGCATCGCCTCCTGCCGCAGTTCCGTCAGGCCGAGGATGCGGCTGTTTTCGAGCAGGTAAAGGTTGGGGCTCTTCCAGCGAGGATCGTAGTGGCGCTTGAGCGAGTAGACGTAATCGGCTGCGGTCAGTTCGCGCTTGCGGCCCTTGAACGCCGGGTCGTCGGCAAAATGGATCCCGGGCCGGATGCGGATCGTGAACGTCGTGTAGTCCGCCGAGACCTCCGGCATTGCCGCCGCAGTATTGGGTCGCAGACGCACCGGTCGCGCCAGGAATTCGAATTCCAGCGGCGCATCGAAGATGTTGGCGGCGACGGTGCGCGAATACAGGTCGCTGATCTGCGCCGGGTCGAACCCCGTCTCGGCGACGCGGAACGAGTAGCGCAGGACCTTGGGCTCTGCACCGGCGCCGTGCGTCATGACAATTCCCAATAGCGTGAGAACGGCGGCGAAAAGCCGGAAACGACCGCTTGATGCGAATGACCTCATCTGCATCGATTGATTTTGCCGGACTTCGAGGCCGCAAGGGTACCGCAGGCGCCGCGCAGCAGCGTTTTTGAGCATAATGCGCACTTTTGCGCCGCCGTCCCGTGTGGCGGCACCCACTTCGGCAACTCATGACCGCATACGTCGTCCGGCGCCTCTGGCAGATGATTCCGACCCTGGCGGGCGTGATCCTGCTGGTGTTCTTCCTGTTCAAGTATTTCGGCGGCGATCCGGCCGAGATCCTCGGCGGGCTGCTCGCCACGCCGGAGCAGATCGAGGCGATCCGGGACCAGCTCGGACTGAATCTGCCGGTGTGGGAACAACTCTGGATTTTCGTGCGGCAGATCGTCTCCTTCGACTGGGGCCGCAGCTGGGCGACGAGCGAGGCGGTTTCCAGCATCTTCGCCACGCGCCTGCCCGCGACGCTCACCGTCATGATTCCAATCCTGCTGCTCGAAGTGGCGCTGGCGATACCGCTCGCGCTGGGAGTCGCACACGTCCGTGGCACGCTCACCGACCGCGGCATCATGGTGCTCACGACGGTGGCGCTGTCGATTTCCTTCCTCGTCTACGTGATCGTCGGGCAGTGGCTGTTCGGTTTCACCCTCGGCTGGTTCCCGGTGCAGGGCTGGAGCGACAGCTTTCTGGTCAACCTGACGCGCTACGCGGTGCTGCCGATCCTGCTGGCGGTGGCGGTGGGACTCGCGCCGCAGTTGCGCCTGTACCGCAGCTTCTTCCTCGACGAAATCGGGCAGGACTACGTGCGAACGGCGCGCGCCAAGGGCCTCACCGAGCGCCGCATCCTGCTCAAGCACGTGCTGCGCAACGCGCTGATCCCGATTCTCACCAACGTCGCGGTGGTGCTGCCCGGGGTCTTCGTCGGCTCGTTCCTGATCGAAGTGTTCTTTTCCATCCCGGGGCTCGGGCGCGAAGTGCTGCTTGCCGTGAACCGCAGCGACTACCCGGTGATCCAGGCGGTGACCATCTACCTCGCCGCGCTCACCGTGCTGATCAACCTCGTTGCCGACGTGCTGTACAAGGTCGTCGATCCCCGCGTGGTGCTCAAGTGAGCGCGGTGATTCCCGCGCGCCCGGATCTCGCGGCCGCGGTGGAGCGATCGCCCGGAGTCTGGAAGGCGGCCTGGCAGCGCCTGCGCCACGACCGCGTCGGCACGGTCTCGCTCGCGATCGTCTGCGCGTTCATGCTGCTCATCCTCGCCGCGACGCTCGGCCTGGTGGCGGGCGACTGGCAGCGAGAAACCGGCGTTCCGTACGCGCCTCCGACGATCTCCGGCGCCGATCGCGCGCAGGCCGAGCAGGCGATCGAGGCGCCCAAGGGGCCCCTGGTCGACCTGAGCGACGTCGATCCGCTCGCGCCGCGCTACGCCGAATGGAAGGATCGGGCCGCCAAGTTCCAGAGCACCGAAATCGTCAAGGCGACGACGCTCGCCTTCGGCGGCGATCGCCTTGGGCGGGACGTGCTCGTCAAGGCGATCAAGGGCGCGCAGGTGTCGATTTTCGTGGGGCTGTCCGCGGCGCTCCTCGCGACGCTGATCGGCACGGTTCTCGGCGCCGCCGGCGGCTACATCGGCGGCAAGGTCGGAGATTTCCTGGAATGGGTCTACAACGTGTTCACGTCGATCCCCGACATCCTGCTGATCTTCGCCTTCGCGGCAGTCTTCGGACGGGGCATCGAAACGGTGGTGCTGATTCTCGGCCTTGCCGGCTGGACCGGAATGTACCGGCAGGTGCGCGCCGAGTACATCAAGCACCGCACTCGCGAATACGTGCGGGCCGCAGAGGCGATCGGCGTGTCGCACGCGGCGCGCATGTTCATCCACATCCTGCCCAACGTCAGCCACGTCATCCTGGTCCGGTTGTCGCTGCTCGTGGTCGGCTTCATCAAGGCCGAGGTGATCCTGTCGTTTCTCGGGCTGGGCGTGCCCGTAGACCAGGTTTCCTGGGGAACCATGCTCGCCGAGGCCAACGTCGAACTCGTTCTCGGCAAGTGGTGGCAGCTTGCGGCCGCCACCGCGTTCATGGCGACGTTCGTGACCGCGTTTTCGCTCCTCACCGACGCGCTGCGCGACGCGCTCGATCCGAAGCTGAGGTAGGCCGTGACATCGAACCTGTCGCGATCGTCGGTAGGGGTTTCCGGGTTCCCATGGTCTGCCGAGTTGGCGCAGCGTCCGCGATCCGGCGTAAATCACGACCCGAGTGTGAATTCGGGGTTCCCCTGGTCTGCCGACTTGGCGCGGTATTGCTGCGCCAAGTCGGCAGATCTATGAACGTCAAAACCACTCCGGCGGCCGAACTGTGAGCATTCTCGTCTGCCGAGTTGGTGCAGCCTTCGCGATCCGGCGTAAATCAGGACCCGAGCGTGAATTCGGGGTTCCCCTGGTCTGCCGACTTGGCGCGGTATTGCTGCGCCAAGTCGGCAGATCCTGGAGCGGCAAAATCTTTCCGAACGGTGAATCTTGCGCCAAGTCAGCAGATCTATGAACGTCAAAACCACTCCGGCGGCTGAACTGTGAGCACCCTAGTCTCCGTCGCCAACCTGCGCGTCTCGTTCCGGCTGGGCCGCGAGTCGGTCGTCGAAGCGGTGCGCGGCGTGAGCTTCGATGTCCCGGCCGACGGCACGGTGGCGCTGGTCGGCGAATCCGGCAGCGGCAAGACCGTGTCGGCCATGTCGATCCTGAGGCTGCTGCCCGAAAACGCGATCGTCGATCCCGCGAGTCGCATCGAATTCGAGGGCGAGAGCCTGCTTACGGCGAGTTCCGAGCGGCTCCGCGCCATCCGCGGCCGTGCCATCACCGCGGTGTTCCAGGAACCGATGACTTCGCTCAACCCGGTCTTCACGGTCGGCGACCAGATCGCGGAGGTGCTGCAATGGCACCGCGCGATGCCGCGCCGCGAAGCCCTGGAGAAAGCGATCGATCTGCTCAACGAAGTCGGCATCCCGGAGCCGCGCGCGCGTGTCGGCTCCTACCCGCACGAGCTCTCGGGCGGGCAGCAGCAACGCGTCATGATCGCGATCGCGATCGCCAACGAACCGAAGCTGCTGATCGCAGACGAGCCGACCACGGCGCTCGACGTGACGATCCAGCGCCAGGTCCTGGAGCTGCTCGCGCGGCTTCGCAAACGCCACCGCATGAGCATGCTGTTCATCAGCCACGATCTCGCGCTGGTCGGGGAGATCGCCGATCACGTGGTCGTGATGCGCGACGGCGAAGTGCAGGAGCACGGTCCGGTCGAGCAAATTTTCCTTTCGCCACGGCATCCCTACACCAAGGGACTGCTGAGTTGCCGGCCGCGGATCGATTCGCGGCCGCGCCGCCTGCCGGTGATCGACGACTATCTGACAGGCCGAGGCCCCGAGTCATCTGCTCGGTTGGAACGCCCGCAAACCGCCGACACGGTGGTCGAGGCCGACGGGCTGCGAAAGGTGTTCCGCCTGAAGACGGGGCTTTTCTCGTCGAAATCGCTGCACGCCGTGCGTGACGTGTCGTTCCGGCTCGAGCGCGGCCGCACTGTCGGCCTGGTCGGCGAATCCGGTTCGGGCAAGACGACGGTCGGAATGCTGCTCATGCGGTTGCTCGATGCGAGCGCCGGCGCGGTGCGCTTCGACGGCACGGACCTCTTCGGGCTGAGCGATTCGCAGATGATGCGGTACCGGCGCCGGATCCAGGTCATTTTCCAGAATCCGTACGCCAGCCTCAATCCGCGCTTCACCATCGGACAGATCGTGACCGAACCGATGCGCATTCACCGCCTCGGCGCGGACGATGCCGAACGCGCCGAGCGGGCGCGGCGTCTGCTCGAGCGAGTGGAACTGCCGACCGGCGCGCTCTACAAGTACCCGCACGAGTTCTCCGGCGGGCAGCGACAGCGGATCGCCATCGCGCGCGCTCTCGCGGTGGAACCCGAAGTCCTCATCTGCGACGAATCGGTGTCTGCGCTCGATGTGTCGGTGCAGGCGACGGTGCTCAACCTGCTGCTCGATCTGCAGGAGGAGCGCGGGCTCGCCTACCTGTTCATCTCGCACGACCTCGCAGTCGTGAAGTACATGGCGGACGAAATCCTGGTGATGCGCGAGGGCGAGGTGGTCGAGCGAGGCGCGTCGGAATCGGTCTTCGGATCCCCGCAGCACGAATACACCAGGCGCCTGCTCGGCGCGATCCCGCGCGGGATCGAAGGACGAATCGCGGTCTAGTATCCTGAGTCACGAGTTCGCATACGGATAGTCCGCGTTTTTGTCCGATCTCGTGATTCCCCGCGCTTCTCGCCGTTGCGGGGAATCATGAGACACCGAAGCAGCCCTCGGGCACGAACCTGGCCCTACGCGGATCGCAGTTGTTGCCGTGTCTCGGGACTTCGGCAAGAGCGGCCGAAGTCCCGAGATCGAAGAAAACCACCACGGAGCTCGGACTCAGCACACTAGGACCGGGGGAACCGAGGTTCCCCCGTAACCCCAGCCTAGGAACAGGGGAACCGAGGTTCCCCCGTAACCCCCTCCTAGGCGGCGTTGCGCTGCAGGCGAATGACCCAGAGTCGCGCGATGCTGCCCGAGCCGTCGCTGCCCTGGATCGTCCGGTAGGTCTGGATCGCCCTCTGATTCTGGCCCGCGAGGTGGTAGGCGTGCGCGAGTTGCAGCTTGGCATGCTCGGGTCGCCGGAATCCGGTGCCTAGCTTGAGCCCCTTTTCCATCATCGGGAGGCCCTTGGCGGCCTTGCCGTGCAGCACGTAGTTGAAGCCGTCGTTGAACAGCGCCTTGCCGTCCTTGTTCGCATCCGAATCCTCGCGCGCAATCGTTTCCTTGTCCTCGGCGAGATACTTCGCAGCGAGGTCCTTGAGCCGCTTGTGGCGCTCGGCCTCGGGACCGGCGCCCAGCAGACCTGCGGCGTAGCCCTGTTCGATGATCTGCACGGCCTCGACAGGGAAACCGTCCTGGAGCGAAAGCTGCGCCGCCTCGACGAAATCGCTCGCCGTACGCATCACGCCGGCGGCGAGCTTCAGACGCGCCAGATCCAGCGCGAGCTTGTCGGCGAATCCCGGCCGCGCCGCGATGCCCGTCAGTACGCTGGCCCAGTATTCTTTCTTGGGATAGTAGGCGACCAGCTTCTCCATCGCCCGCGTGTAGCCCGCGTTGTCATGCTGCTTGTCGTAGGCGCTCAACAGCAGCTGCAACTGGTCTTCTCCCGGCACGCGCCCGGCCAGCTCATCGGCATCGATGTCCGCCATCAGGACTTTCGCCGCGCCGGAGAAATTGCCACCGAGGTACATCGCCTGCGCCTGCAGCACGCGCACCGAGCGGTCGTTGCCGCCCGCCCTCAGGTAACGTGCCGCGACGTCTGCGGTCTTCGAGTAATCCTTCACCAGGTAGTACTGACCGGCCGCCGCAGCGAGGAACTGACGCCGTTGCTGGTCACCGGCCACGCTTGAAGCCGCCGCGGACTCGAACGCCCGCGCCGCCGACGCGTGATCTCCTGCCGCCGCGGCCGCCTGTCCGAGAACCTGGTCGATGACGAACGTCTCGTAGGCCGTTTTGCCGCCGACCTCCTGAGCCTCGCGCGCCTTTGCCAGCGCCTCGCGCCCGCGGCGGTGCTTGATCAATTCGATCGCGGCCTGAATCGGCTTGCCGACTTCCGCCCGGACCGTCTGCCCCTCTTGCTGTGCCGGCGCACAGGTCGATGCGGCGAGCGCCGCGAAGGCGAGGATCAATCGAAGGGTTCGCGCCATAGGCTTGCTCTCCGGCTCAGCGAAGGAACTGCTCGTTGCCGATGAGCCCGATCTTGGTGAGGCCGATGCGCTGCGCCGAGGCCATCACTGCGGCAACGTTCTCGTATTTCACGAGCTTATTGGGGCGAAGATGGATCTCCGGCTGCACGGGCGACACCGCGGCGCCCTGCAGGCGCGCCTCGAGCTCGGGGCGCCCCGACAGAACCAGGCCGTTCCAGATGTAGGTGCCGTCGAAATCGACCTCGATGGTCACCACCTCCGGCTGCACGAGCGGCGGCGGCGGAGTGCCGACCGGCATGTTGAGTTTTACCGCGTGCGTCTGGATCGGGATCGTGATGATCAGCATGATCAGGAGCACCAGCATCACGTCGATCAGCGGCGTGGTGTTGATGTCGACCATCACCTCCGGGTCGCGCGGCGCGCCTACGGGCGCAACTTTCATGGACATGATCGATCGCCTTCCCTACCCGCGCCCGTTGCCGTTGCGGGCGGGCGGCTCGGTGATGAATCCGACCTTGAGGATGCTTGCGCGCTGGCAGGCGAACACGACACGCCCTACGAACTCGTAGCGCCCCTCCTTGTCGCCGCGGATGTGAATCTCGGGTTGCGGCACTTTCACCGCCACCTCCTTCAGCCGGTCCACGAGCGCCTGATCGCCGTCGACCAGCTGGTTGTTCCAGAACACGTCGCCGTCCTTGTTGACCGCGATGACGATGTTCTCGGGCTTGGTCTGCGTCGGGAGGTTGCGCTCTCTCGGCAGGTCGACCGGAACGCTCTGGATCACGACCGGAATCGTGATCAGGAAGATGATGAGCAGCACCAGCATCACGTCCACCAGGGGCGTGGTGTTGATGTCGGCGACGAGTTCGTCTTCCTCTTCGAGCGAGCCTACGGCCATGCCCATGGTCAGGCTCCTCGCTTGCGACCGCCGCCGAGCAGCGTCATGTGCACGCCGCCACCGAAGTGCCGCACCAGTT
The DNA here is from genome assembly GCA_001770475.1 of Betaproteobacteria bacterium RIFCSPLOWO2_02_FULL_66_14. Taxonomy (GTDB): domain Bacteria; phylum Pseudomonadota; class Gammaproteobacteria; order Burkholderiales; family SG8-39; genus 2-02-FULL-66-14. The sequence continues at coordinate 30,045 of MERB01000004.1, forward strand.
CCATCGCAGCGCGGTTGCGCCGCACGAGCCAGTTATAGCCGAGCACCGCAGGCACCGCGACCGCCAGGCCGAATGCGGTCATGATCAGCGCCTCGCCGACCGGACCCGCCACCTTGTCGATCGAGGCCTGCCCGGCGATTCCGATCGCCGTGAGCGCGTGGTAGATCCCCCACACCGTTCCGAACAGGCCGACGAAGGGCGCGGTCGAGCCGACGGTGGCGAGGAACGCGAGCCCGTTCTGAAGTCGATTGCTGATGACGTCGATCGCGCGCTGCAGCGACATCCCGACCCACGCATTGAGATCCATGTCGTCGCTCAAAGTGCCGCCGTGATGGGTTGCCGCGAGCGCGCCTTTTTCCGCGATGAAGCGGAACGCACTGTCCTCGTGGAGCGCCTTGAAGCCTTCCTCGACCGACTTCGCCTGCCAGAATTTCTCATCGGCCTCGCGCGCGTTGCGCATCAGCCGGTGCTGCTCGAACAGTTTGACGATCCCGATGTACCAGGACCCCACGGACATGATCGCGAGAATGATCAGGGTGCCCTTGGAAATCCAGTCGCCCTGGCGCCAAAGCGCCTCGAGGCCGTAAGGGTTCTCGACCACCTCGGTCGTCTTGATCACCGCGGGCGGCTCGGCTTTCGGCGCCTCGATTGCAGGGACTGCAGCAGGGGCGGCGGCAGGCAGCGGCGACGGCGGTTCCGCCTTCTTCGCCTGCGCCATCGCTTGCGGAGGCATGAACAAGGCGCCACCGATCGAAATCGCTCCGAGCGTGAGCGCCAGAGCCATGATTGCCGTCATTCGTCCGATGCGTTTCATATTTCGTTCCCAGTACAGAAAGTTGAGGTCCCTGCGCGCCGGCGGGCCGCGCCCGCGCGCGCCGCTGCTACTCGATCTTCCATTCGTATTCGATTCTCGACCAGGTCTTCTCCGGCTTGCCATCGACCGTCGCCGG
>MERB01000004.1:31055-35383 GCA_001770475.1 Betaproteobacteria bacterium RIFCSPLOWO2_02_FULL_66_14
TCGACGTCGATGAGAAAGCTCAGCAGCACGACGCCGGTTTCGTTGGCGCGCAGCGATGCCGACGGGTATGCCGGCTTCTCGCAGGCCGCGGCGTTCACGACCGCGGAAACACGCACGGGAACGTGCGGCTTCGGCGGTGGCGGCGGCGGCGCCGGACGCGCAGGCGGCGGCACGGGCGCGGGCGGCTTGACTTGCGTCACCGCGGTGATCGTCGGCGCGGTCATGGGTGCCTGGATCTGGATTTCCGGCGGCGGAATGTATGGCGGCGGCGGCGGCGCGAGCTTCGGCGGCGGCGGCGGCGGCTTGTCCGGAGGCGGCGGCTTCACCTCCTCGATGATCTTGGTTTCGAGCGGGGCCTTGACGACCTCGACGATCTTGCGCGCGAGGCCGTGAACCAGGGCATAGGCAAGCGCGATGTGGAACACGATCACTACGGTCATGCCGGTGATGCGCCGGCCGGAGTCCCTTGGCTCGACGTAACTCATGCCAGGACTCGCGCTTCGCCCGCGTTATGCGCTCGACACATCACAGTCCAGAATTGCCTCCGGCGGGCAGTTTCCCCGCATCGTGCGAACCCGGCGGCCCGGGATCGCCGGGCGCCGCAGAAAATGAGAAAAGGGGCTGGGTCGCAGCCCCTTTCTGCCCTCTTAGAGGGCGGCGAAGTTTACTTCAACTCGAGCGCCTAGAAAAGGGGGCAAACCGACCGCAACCGGCCGAAACACGCCCCGCCGACCCGTATATGATTCCGTCTTGACCGAAGGAGCGGACTCGCGGTTCTGAAGCGGGGCCCGGACCCCGGAGCCCTACAGGAGCGTTTGAAATGCGCCGCGCAGCGATTGCATCCCTACTTACGCTGTTGCCTTTGCTGGCGCATGCGGATCCGACGCAGGAGGCTCTGCAGGAGATCATGAAATGCTCTGACGTGACGGACCCGGCCGCGCGCCTGAGTTGCTTCGATATCGCGGTTCCGCGCGCCAAGCGCGCCCTGTCGGAGCACCAGGCTCAGCAGAAACGCAGCTTCCTCGATTGGTTCGGCTTTTCGCGTCCGCCGCGCGCGGTCACACGGCCGCAGGACTTCGGCAAGCCGCCCGCCGCAGAGCCGGGCGAGATCACGCAGATCACTGCGCTGGTGAGCGAGTTCGCCACGACACCACGCCGCAAGGCGATTTTCATCCTCGACAACGGCCAGATCTGGCGGCAGATCGAAAGCGACACCGAGCAGGTCCATGAACCCGCACCGGGGCGGCCGATGCGCGTCACCATCGAAATCGGAATCGTCGGCGGCTACAACCTCTCGATCGAGGGCCGCAACGGCATCGTCAAGGTGAACCGGCTCAAGTGAGCCGGGGGTCCGGACCGCGCAGCGGGCGCGTGCTACTGCAAAGCGCCGCCTGCTGATCGGGGCTCATCGAGGCGCGAAAGCGTCGCCCGCCTGGCCGCCCGCGCCAGTTCGCCGGCGCAATCCGTCGCCCAGTGGCTGAACAGGGCGTCGAACCAATAGCGCGTAAACACGTCGCTCGAGCGCATGAAACGGTTCATGCTGCTCGCGGTTCCCCGATGTACGACGCGCGCCAGCAGCTCGCCAGTCGCCGAGTCGCGTGCGTCCAGCGTGAGAACCGCGTCGCCCGCTTCCCGAACGAACATTGCCGAGCGACCAATGAGTAATCGATCCGGCGCGTTGACGTAAAGCTCCGAGATCGCGGGTGAAAGGCGAAGAACTCCGGGCCCGGGTGTCGCCGCAAGTTCGTAGCCCTTAGCCTTGAACGCGCCGACCAGAATGCGTTCCAGGCTGGCAGCGAAATCCCGCGCGATCACGCTCGCATCCTCGGCGTTCAACTTGTGGGTCGCGCGTCCCTCTGTAATCATGTTCCGCACCCAGTTCCGGTGGAATTCCACAGGGACCGGATCGATCAGGATCCACCGATAGGCGCCGAAGTCGGCGCCGGGGCGCAAGCGAAGGTCATCCAGATAGCGCGAACTGACCGGCGCGAGCCCGTCTCCGGGCGGCGCGCTCTCCGCATGCAACGAAAGACCCGCGGCACAGGCTGCCAATGCCGCGACGCAAACGGCGTTCAACGCTCTGGTATTCATCTCCCGCGCCTCGCTTTCGGGACCACGACCGACCGCAATAGCGTACTCCTTTGCGGACGTGGCCGACAAGCAAACGGCCGAAGGAAAAAAAACGGCGAGCCGAAGCTCGCCGCCTTTTTTGGACTCCCTGAGCGTTCAGATCAGAACTTGGCCTGCAGGTTCATGAACACCAGGCGACCCAGCGTGTCGTAGACCCCCGGGAAGGTATTGCCGTTTCCGTAGATCGACGGTCCCGCGAGTGTCTGCGAGACGATCGGCGGATCCTTGTCGGTGATGTTGTTCACGCCGCCGGTCAGGCTGAACGTCTTGTTGATCCTCCAGGAACCTGCGATGTCGAGGTAATCCCGCTTCGCCAGCTCACGATCGACTCCGTCGGTCGCACCCGCAAGCAGCGGATCGCCGCTCGTGGTCTCGTTCATGATCTTGTCGATATGGCGCCACGTGACGGCCAGTTCGACATTCCACGGAGTTGACCAGGTTGCGCGAATCTTGTGGCGCCACTTCGGGTTCGGCGTGCCGCACTGCGCTCCGACAAACCCTACGCAGTCGAACTTGCCGAGGCCCTTGATGGGCTCGAACCGCCACTTCGTCACGTAAGTGCCGAGGAAGTTGATGCCCAAGCGGCCATACGAACCCAGATTGTGATTGTAGTTGGCCGCAAGATCCCAGCCCTTCGTCAACAGGCCGCCGAGGTTGTCGTTCAACGCCGTGACACGGCCATCCGGAAGCGCCCAGAGGGTTCCCAAGCGATCGCGGTTCACGGACCCGCAGAACGCACCGTTGAATACGCATTGGTTCAGCAATGTGAGCGGGGGCGCCTGCGAAATGTACTTGTCGATATCGATGCTCCAGAAATCGATCGACCCGCTCAGGTTCCGCGTCGGCTGGAAGACCAAACCAGCGGTGTACGTGTTGGCATTTTCCGGATCCAGTCTCGGGTTCCCGCCCTGGAGGAAGTTGTACTGACCTGCCGGGCTGTCGAGAAGCGCGCTACCGTAATTCCCCGCGTTGATCCTAGGACTAGAAGCCATGCACTGCGCAAGCGTGGCCTGCATCGACGGGCCGCAAGGATCGCCTGCCGCGATGTCGAACAAATTGTTCCCTTGCGCGAGGAACATCTCTTCCAGGTTCGCGGCACGAACTGCCCTCTGGTAGGCACCACGCAGGCGGTACGCCGCCACCGGCGCCCACTCGAGGCCGATACCGTAGGTATTGGTCTTCTTGTCGTTGCTGTACTTGGAGTGGCGATAGCTTGCAGTCGCCTGCAGCAGATCGGCCATCGCGCGCTTCTCGATGATCGGGACGCGCACCTCGCCGAAGTATTCACCGACCTCGATTCGGCCCTCGCGTCCTACGGTCGCGCCGCCCTGGCCTGCGCCGTCACCGGAGGAGAAGCCCTGGTCGGTAACCAGTTCCATCTTCTCCTTGCGGCTCTCGGAGCCCAGCGCGATGCTCACGCCATTCTTGGCCATCGGGAACCGAACGCCGTAGTTGCCGAGATCCGCGCTCCAGTTGGTCGAGAGGATCTGTTGCTGCGTGTAGCCATTGGCAAGCAGATTCACCGACATGTAATTCAACGCCGCCGCAGTAGGACCGCCCAGCACCCACAGGTTATAAGGAACACAGTTCGGGTCCGTCCCATCCACCACCGACTGGCAAACGGTGTTTCCGGCGGCATTGGTGACCGCATTCAGCGCCCGCCCGATCCGCACGTTCGACAGGTCGTTCTTGTAGGTGCGCTTCAGTTCTACGCGGCCGGTCTGCATCGACACGTCGTAGTTCCAGTATTTGAACGCCTCGCCCTTGAAGCCGAACACGAATCGGTAGGAAGTATGGTTGATGTCGTCCTGGCGTCCGCCGCCCTCGACGTTCCGGCGGCCGATAAGGATGTCCGCAGTGTCGCCCGGCGCCGCGAACGGCGCGCCGCCGTTATTCGCAGCGAGCGTCGCAATCCAGGCCGGCGTCAGCAACGGATTGCCGAACCGGATGGTGTTCGGACCGGAGGCGTCGAAAATGAACAGGCCGCTCGGTGCGATCTGCGAGGAGGTGTGGTCGTTGTGGAAACCCATCTCGGTGTAGACGCGCAGATCCTTGAACAGGTCGTAATGCGCGAACGCGCCAAAGCTGTATTTCTCGGAGGGGCGGCGGTAGTAGTTGTACGGACCGAAATTGAACTGGTCGGTCGCGGCGGCGAACGGGCGGGGAAGCCCGGTCACCGAATCGATCGTGAAGGTCGG
>MERB01000005.1:0-4124 GCA_001770475.1 Betaproteobacteria bacterium RIFCSPLOWO2_02_FULL_66_14
AGCCCCGAGATCAGCACCATCGATCTCACCGGCGGCGCGCCGGAACTGAACCGGAATTTCAGGCGCCTGGTCATTGCCGCTCGCGCGCGCGGGCTGCGCGTGATCGACCGCTGCAACCTGACCATCCTGGAACAGCCGGGCTTCGACGATTTGGCAGGCTTCCTGGCCGCCCATCGAGTCGAGGTCGTCGCCTCCTTGCCCTGCTATCGGGACGAGAACGTCGACAAGCAGCGAGGCAACGGCGTGTTCGATGCGAGCATCAAAGGCCTCAAGCGGCTGAACGCGCTGGGCTACGGCCGCGCGAATACCGGCCTGATCCTCAACCTGGTGTACAACCCGCAGGGTGCCAGCCTGCCGCCGGCGCAGGCCGCGCTGGAAGCCGACTACAAGGAATATCTGGGCGAGCGCTACGGCATCGTCTTCAATCATCTGTTCACGCTGGCCAACATGCCGATCCAGCGTTTCGGCAGCATGTTAATCTCGAAAGGACAGTTCAACGTCTACATGACGACCCTGCGCGCGGCGCATCGGGACGAAAACCTGGATCAGGTGATGTGCCGCAGCCTGGTCAGGTCATCGGCCTCGCGCCGATATTCCTCTTCTCCGGCCGGGTCGGTTACTCACCGCTATCCTTCCATCTTGCATTCTGGACCGGTATTGGCCTGGGCGTGCTGCAGGCGCTAGACCTGATTCCGATGAGTTGGGCGATCGGGGGCGGCAAATACGGCGTTCTGCTGGGAACGAATCTCTACGGGCTGGTGCTATGCACGGCCGGCTTCTTCCTGCCGCTCGCCTTGCCGCGTTATCGCATGAACTCTGCGGGAATTGCGGCGTGAACACGCCCGGACGAGTCTGCCCGCTGCGCTACCGCTACGGACCTACTGCCATTGCCGTCGCGCCCGAGCGGCCGGCTGAAACCCTGTATGTGATCGGCGGGCTGTATGGCAATCTCCAGGCTTTAGCCACCGTCGAGGCCATGGCGCGCGCCGAACCGGGGCCGGTGATTTTGTGCTTCAACGGCGACTTCAACTGGTTCAACGTCGACGACGCCGGCTTTCGCGCGATCAACGAGCGCGTGCTCCGGCACGACGCCATTGTCGGAAACGTGGAGGCGGAACTGGGCGAAAGCTCGGATGCGGCCGGATGCGGTTGCGCCTATCCGGATACGGTAGCCGCCGGCATCGTCGAACGCTCTAACCAGATTCACGCCAGGCTCAAGCGCACGGCGGCACGGCATCCAGATCTGCTTCGCCGCCTCGGCGAATTGCCGATGGTGGCACGCTACCGCGTCGGAGCAGCTCGAGTCGGAGTAGTGCATGGCGATGCCGAATCGCTCGCGGGCTGGCGCTTCGATGTCGCCGCTCTGGATGATCCCAGGGAACAAGCCTGGCGCGCCGAAGCCTTCGCGAAGGCTGAGGTGGACATATTCGCCAGCACCCATACCTGCCTGCCGGCGATGCGTCGGTTCGATCTCGACGGGATCAAACTGATTGCCAACAACGGCGCCGCAGGCATGCCGAACGCCCGCGGCAACTGTTTTGGCATCCTGATCCGGATCGGAACTACTCCTTCGCCCTTCGCCAGGCTGTACGGTCACAGCTTGCACGACGTGCACGTCGAAGCGCTCGCAATCCACTACGACGATCCGGCCTGGCAACAATGCTTTCTCGAGAATTGGCCCGAGGGATCGCCCGCCTGGTTGTCCTACTTCGAGCGCATCGCACAGGGCCCGGAGTTTCACCTGCAGGATACTGTCGAGCTGGCCGCGGTTTGACTACGCCCCCAGCCGCGTCGCGAGCTCGGGGAAGTCCTCGACTATCAGGTCATGCGCCGGGTTGGGCGCGGGATCGGGTGGACCGGACGGTCCCCACTCGGCGGGTCGCTTCACGAATACACTCTTGTAGCCGTTTTCTCGCGCCGCGTTTAGGTCGAAGTTGTGGCAGGCGACCATCATGATCTCCGACGGGTCGAGTTGCAGCCATTTCGCCGCCGTGAGATAGGATTCCGGCCGCGTTTTGTAGATGCCGATCATCTCGCAGGAAATGATCGCGTCCCAGCCGAAATCGTTTTTCTTCGAAACATCGATCACCAGCGATGTCGTCAGCAGCGTAAGCGAGGCGACAATGTATTTGCGCCGCAATCGCGCTTGCGCCGCAGGGAAATCCGGCCAGGCATCGAGCGCGTGCCAGGTGCGCCAGATGACATCCCTGTCCTCTGCTGTGAGCGCGTCGAGCCGGTAATGCGCGATCACCTCGTCAAGCACCCGGCGGTGCACGTCGTCGAAGTTGAACGCGGGATGGACCTGGCCGACCATACCCTTGAGCGAGCGACGGCGGTACTCGTTCGTGACCTCGTGCCAGTCCGCCTGCAGGCCGCGGCGCGCGCCGGCGGCGGCGAATGCGCGGCTGATGCCGCCGTGCCAGTCGAGTATCGTGCCGCCGGTGTCCAGGGTCAGTGCTTTTATGGCCATCGTGCCTCCTTTTCATTGGTGTGGACTGAACAGGTGCGCAGCGCTATTGCGCCCCGCCGGCGAGAACTCAGGCGTCGCCGCGTGCCGGATAGTTTTTCGGAATCACGAAATCCAGGCTCTGCAGAATCTCATTGAAATGCGGCCTGCCAAAAGGCATGGTCGAGGTGGTGCCCCAGTAGAGGGTTCCATCCGGGCGCGCGATGAACAGCCCCGGTTCGTTGAACAGGTCCGGTTCCATCACACCGGCCGAGGTCGGACCCTTCGAGCTGGAGACATACAGCCCCCACTTGCGCGCCTCTGTGATCGAAAGGCCGTAGCCCACGCGAAGATTTGCCAGTCCCCAGCCCGATTTCGCCTGTTCGGCGCGGTCCTGCGCATCCGAACTTGCGGCAACCACCGATACGCCGCGTTTTTCGAATTCCGGAAGTAAGGTTTCCAGTTCGGACAGATAGCGCCGGCAAATGGGGCAATGCAGGCCGCGGTAGAACACCACCATGGTGAAATGCTGCGGCTTTTCGGCCGCGAGCGAGAAGCGCCCGCCTCCCACGAGGCTCAGGTCCAAGGCGGGTACGGGCTTGTTCGGCATCAGCGACATAATGATCCTCCGGATAAGTTGGTTGGTACGCTGTACTTGGCTGCGGCGCCGAGCGCGCGGCGCTCCTCGAACAGGGTGAAGTGCGAGGCGAGCGAATCGGCCAGCGCCTGGCGGATCATCGCCTCGCCCTTGCCGGCGCCGTCGGCGATCAGAGAACGGTACAGTCCGGTGTAGAAGGCGTCCGGCTCGACCCTGACACGATAGACCAGATTCGCCGCGCGTTGCCGCCGCGGGACCGTGTAGTCGAGCACCGCTTGCGCGCCCGCCGCCAGTCGCGTATCGGCGATCTCACGCGACAGGTCGAGCGCCACCTCGCGCCCGATCACGTACTCGCGCTGCGTGCCGGCGACGGCGCGCCCGGCCGAATCTTCCTGGAATATCTCGATGATCACTTTCGGTGTGACGTAGGTCGGGAAATGATGCCCGGTGCCCGTGTTGCGCAGCGTGAGCGCGGCGCGGACGGCGCCGGCCTCGACGCGCGGCGGCGCGACGCCAATGGTAACGCCGCTGCGGACTATCTCGGGGTCATGGATGCCGCGCCAGAGATGGCGCCGGTCGGGCATGTGGCAGGACTGGCACTGTTTGCCCTCGACTGCATAGGGGCTCGCCTTCCATTCCTCGTAGGTGTTTTCGAGAAGCTTTCCGTTCAGAGCGTAGCCGTCCGCTTCGAACTGATGGCAGCTCGCGCAGAAGCGCGAATCGGCAAAGGCGGCGCTCGCCTGCCAGCCGCCATGCGGCAGCTTGTCTTCCGGCTTCGGCATGGAGCCATCGCGGCGCGCCGGGCCGAAGCGCTGATGGCCGCGTACATGGCAGGCGGCGCAGACCAGGCCCTGTTCGTGCAGGCCTGTGCCCTTCGTGTTTGGCCGCGATATGGCCGTGACCAGACTGTCTGCCTGCTCGGCCAGCGGCGCATGGCAGCGGATGCAGGCCTGGTGCTCTTCGCGGGCCTGCGCCGGCATGTTCATCAACTGGCCCATCACGCCCGGCCGCATGGCCCGCGCGTGCAGCGCGCCGCTCCAATCCTGGAACTGTTGCACATGGCAACCGCCGCAGGATGCC
>MERB01000005.1:4174-5161 GCA_001770475.1 Betaproteobacteria bacterium RIFCSPLOWO2_02_FULL_66_14
GGCGGCAAGCGGTCGCTGCCAATGCCTGTCCAGAAACTGCGCGACGCCATCCGCACTAGCGATGGCGGAAGTTGGCGGTGGCGCAGACGCGGAGCAAGCGGCGAGCGCCGCCACGAACAAAACGGGGAGGAAACCCAGACACCTCCCCGCGCGCCGCGGTCCCATCAGGCCAGGGCGCAGCACGAGTTCACTATTTCGCCGCGCACGGATTTTTCGCCGCGCAGGGATTGCCCTTCGCTGCGGCGGCCGGCTTGAACGATTTCTGCACCTGGGCCGTATACATCGTCAGCGCAGCGAGTTCCTTCGAGTCCCACGCAAGCGTTTTCGACGCCATCGGCGCTACCAGGCAGAATTGCACCATCTCGTCCAAATTGATCTGCTTGAAGCCGCCCTTGTCTTTCGCCATCGCCACGTAATGCGGATAGGGCTTGGCGAAGGTGTTCTGGAACGCCGCGCCGCCCTGGTGGCAGGTACTGCAGGACAGGTTGTTGGTGCTTAGCTTGGTATCGCTCCAGAGTGTCTCGCCGAGCTTGAGCATCCCGGCGCGATCGCCGGTCGCGAGCTTTGTGCCCTTGGGCCGCGTCACCAGCTTGGAATCAAATTTCGAACCGGCGGCTCCGGGATTTTTCGCCGCGCACGGGTTCTTGGCCGCACACGGGTTTTTAGCGGCGCAGGGGTTCTGGGCAAAGGCCGGGCCGCCAAGACCAAGCGCCAGAGCGCTGGCTATCGCTAGTTTCAGGGGTTGTTGCAGCATGTTCATATTGATTCTCCTAAAAGGACGAAAACGTGGCTGAGCCGGGAGCGGTGCGCTACCCCGCTGTCGGAGTAGTCGCGCGTATCGGACGATTCCTTACAAATAATTACTGCCGCCGGATTGGCTCCGCGGCGCGGGGGCCGGGTCATTCCCAGCGATACAGCTGATTCCCAGGCGCGCGCCCGGGCGATTCATGGCAAAATCTTCCCGCGCGCCCCACCGTGATCCAGTGC
>MERB01000005.1:5208-5882 GCA_001770475.1 Betaproteobacteria bacterium RIFCSPLOWO2_02_FULL_66_14
AATCCGCAAGGCAAGCACGATGACCGAAGAAGACGATCCGGCGCAATCGCTGGAGACGCACCGAAAATATCTGCAGCGCTACGCGCAGTTTCATCTGCGCGATGCGTCGCTCGCCGAGGACGCAGTGCAGGACACGCTCATCGCGGCGCTGGCCCAGCGCGACCGTTTCCAGGGTCGCTCGCAACTGCGCACCTGGCTCACCGGCATCCTCAAGCACAAGATCATCGACCTGACCCGCAGCCGCGGACGCGGACTGCCTGTGGACGCGTTCGCGCTGGACGAGGAGGACGAATCCAGCGACGGCTCGTTCAACGCCAGGGGCAAGTGGGTCGATCCGCCGGCGGATTGGGGGACGCCCGATGCCGCGCTCGAGTCGAGCCAGTTCTGGCGCGTCTATCAGGAATGCTGCCAGCGCATGTCCAAGCGCGACGCGCTGGCGTTCTCGATGCGCGAGGTGATGGGCCTGTCATCGGAAGAAATCTGTAAGGCGATCGAGATTTCGACGACTAACCTGCACGTGATATTGTTTAGAGCGAGGCTGAGCTTGCGATCCTGCATGAGCAAGAACTGGTTTGGGGGGCGGCATGAGTAGGGAGCAGGGGCCCCGTCATACGGGGATGCGACCGGCCACGATTGCCGCCGGACGCCGACAGCACTTTAGTTTGAATCGCGAC
>MERB01000006.1:0-2160 GCA_001770475.1 Betaproteobacteria bacterium RIFCSPLOWO2_02_FULL_66_14
ATGATTTTCAGAGTAAGTCGCAGCGGACCTCCAATCATGCGACCATCGGCGTGCGACTTGCTCTCACACAACTGACTCTGACCCCAAAGCCCGACGAGCCGCTTACTCTGACCCCATGATCAACTGACCCCATGATCAAGCGCTTCATCCGGCGGGTGTTGGGACTCGAAAAGAAGGGCCCCGTGCGCCTCGCCCGCGACCGCCACCACCTGTCGCGCGACCGGATCAGCCCGGGCGCGCGCAAAGTTTGCGAGGTGCTCGCGCAACATGGCTTCACCGCCTGCGTCGTCGGCGGCGCGGTGCGCGACCTGCTGCTGCAGATCCAGCCCAAGGACTTCGACATCGCCACCGATGCGCGGCCAGAGCAGATCAAGCCGCTGTTCCGGCGCGCGCTCATGATCGGGCGGCGATTTCGCATCGTGCACGTCATGCTCGGCGGCGAAACGGTCGAGGTGTCCACGTTTCGGGCCGCGCTGCTGCTGGCCGATGCCGACAGCGACCCGGCACGCGTGCAGGACGAACACGGGCGGGTGCTGCGCGACAACGTGTTCGGCACCCAGGAAGAGGACGCCCGCCGGCGCGACTTCACGGTCAACGCCCTGTTCTACGATCCCGTCACCGAGGAAATCATCGACTACCACGGCGGTCTCGAGGACCTGAAGCGCCATGCGCTGCGCATCATCGGCGACCCGGAAACGCGCTACCGCGAAGACCCGATCCGCATGCTGCGCGCGGTGCGCCTCGCGGCCAAGCTCGGACTTTCGATCGACTCCTCGACGCGCGCGCCGATCCGGCGCCTCGCTTCGCTGCTGGAAACCGTGCCGCCCGCGCGCCTGTTCGACGAGATGCTGAAGCTGCTGCTTTCCGGGCACGCGAGCGCCTGCCTGCGGCAGTTGCGCGAGGAAGGCTTGCAAAAGGGGCTGCTGCCGCTCCTCGACGTGATCCTCGATCAGCCGCTCGGCGAGCGGTTCGTGACGCTGGCGCTGGCGCAGACCGATGCGCGCGTCCTCGACGGCAAGCCCGTGTCGCCCGCGTTTCTGTTCGCGGCGCTCCTGTGGCACGAAGTGCTGCAGGCCTGGCGCACGCGCGAAAAGCACGGCGAGCGCAGCATCCCGGCGCTCGACGCGGCGATGGACGAAGTGCTCGACCGGCAGTGCGAGAAACTCGCGATCACGCGCAGGCTCACCGCGACGATGCGAGAGGTCTGGACGATGCAACCGCGGTTCGATCAGCGCTCCGGACAGCGCGCGCTGCGATTGCTCCAGACGCCGCGTTTCCGCATGGGATACGACTTTCTCGCGTTGCGCGCCGCGAGCGGCGAGGTACCCGCGGATCTCGAGGCCTGGTGGCGCGCGTTCCAGGTCGCCGATGCGGAGACGCAGCGCGCGATGCTCCTGCCCGACACCGGTCCGAAAAAACGGCGCCGTCGCAGGCGCAAGAAAACGCCGTCGGCGTCTCCGTCGGAAGCGGAATGACCATCGCGTTCGTGGGGATCGGCGCCAATCTGGCGTCGCCGCAGGCGCAGGTGCTCGCGGCGTTCGATGAACTGGCGTCGCTCCCTCGCACCCACCTGACCGGCCGCTCGAGCCTGTACCGCAGCGCACCGGTCGGTCACCTCGGACAACCCGATTTCGTCAACGCCGTGGCGCGCCTGGACACCGGCCTCGCGCCTCAGGCGCTGCTGCAAGCGCTGCAGGCCATCGAGAAGGCGCACGGACGGGTCCGAAGTTTCCGCGACGCACCGCGAACGCTCGATCTCGACTTCCTGCTTTACGGCGACGAACGAATCGCGGCGCCTGAGCTCACCGTGCCCCACCCCCGCATGCACGAGCGCGCTTTCGTCTTGATGCCGCTCCTCGAAATCGACCCCGGCGCGCACATCCCGGGCCGCGGCGCCGTGCAAGCGCTGCTCGCGGCCTGCGCCGCGCAATCGGTCGAGCGGCTCGCCGCCTGACGATGCCCGCCCTGCGTTACGTCGCGGTCGAAGGGCCGATCGGGGTCGGCAAGACGAGCCTTGCGCGGCGGCTGGCCGACCGGATCGGTGCCGACACGCTGCTCGAGCAGCCGGGCGAAAACCCGTTTCTTCCCCGCTTCTACCAGGACATGGCGCGCTACGCGCTGCCGACGCAGCTGTTCTTTCTGTTTCAGCGCGCTCGGCAG
>MERB01000006.1:2233-18433 GCA_001770475.1 Betaproteobacteria bacterium RIFCSPLOWO2_02_FULL_66_14
GGTTCGGCCGCAGGCGCCCGCGCCCGATCTGGTCGTCTACCTGCAGGCGCCGGCGCAGGTCCTCGCCGAGCGCGTGCGCCGGCGCGGCGCGCGCTTCGAGCGCGGCATCAGCGAGGAGTATCTGGCGGTGCTGGCTGAAAATTACGCGCGCTTTTTCTATCATTACGCTGCCGCGCCGGTGCTGATCGTGAATTCCGAGAACCTCAATTTCGTCGCGCGCGAATCGGATTTCGAGCTTCTGGTCGAGCGCATGCTCGGAATGAAGAGCCGGCGCGAGTTCTTCAACCTGGCGCCCTGAACTCTACCGGAGCCTCCGCATGGCACGACTGACGCTGCGCGACCTAGCCACCCTGCACCAGGGGCAGAAGAAAATCACCATGCTCACCGCCTACGACGCGAGTTTCGCGCGCGTGCTCGATGCCGCGGGCGTGGAGACACTGCTGATCGGCGACTCCCTCGGCATGGTAGTGCAGGGACGCGACTCGACGCTCGCGGTGACGCTCGAGGAGGTCGCATATCACACGCGGTGCGTGGCGCGCGGCGCGCAGCGCGCGTTTCTCATCGGAGACCTGCCGTTCGGCACCTATCAGGGCGGGCCGCAGCAGGCCCTGGTCTCCTCGGCGCAGCTGATGGCCGCGGGCGCGCAGATGGTGAAACTGGAGGGCGGCGCCCTGATGGCCGAAACGGTGAACTTTCTCGCCGCCCGCGGAATCCCGGTGTGCGGCCACATCGGCCTCGTGCCGCAGTCGGTGCACGCGCTGGGCGGTTATCGCGTCCAGGGCAAGGACGAAGCCGGCGCGAAGCGTCTGCTCGCCGACGCGAAGGCGCTCGCAGACGCGGGCGCAAGCTTGATCGTGCTGGAGGCAATTCCTGCCGCGCTGGCCGGCGAAGTGACCGCCGCGATCGACACGCCCACCATCGGTATCGGGGCCGGGCCGCACTGCTCCGGGCAGGTGCTGGTGCTGCACGACATGCTGGGCGTTTCGGGATATGCGCCGCGTTTCGCGCGCAATTTCATGGCCGGGGCCTCCGGAATCGACGCCGCGATCCGGGCCTACGTCGCCGCAGTCAAGGATGGCTCGTTCCCGGGCCCTGAGCACTGCTACTGATGCACGTCGTGCGCACCATCGAAGAACTTCGCGCTGCGCGCGCGAAGATGCGCGAACCGGCCTTCGTGCCTACGATGGGCAATCTTCACGCCGGCCACCTCGCGCTGGTGCGCATCGCGCGCGAGCGCACATCGTCCGTCGCGGCGAGCATCTTCGTCAACCGCCTGCAGTTCGCGCCGCAAGAGGATTTCGAGCGCTATCCGCGCACCTTCGCGAACGACTGCGCGCTGCTCGAAGCCGAAGGCGTAGACGTCCTGTTCGCGCCCGACGAGCGCGTGCTCTATCCCGAGCCGCAGGCGTTCGTGGTCGATCCTTCGCCGCTCGCGAATCAGCTCGAGGGTCAGTTCCGGCCGCGTTTCTTTCACGGCGTCGCGACCGTGGTGCTCAAGCTGTTCAGTTGCGTGCAGCCCAGCATCGCGGTGTTCGGCAAGAAGGATTATCAGCAATTGCACATCGTCCGCGGCATGGCGCGGCAGTTCAATCTTCCGATCGAGATCATCGCCGCAGAAACGGTGCGCGAGGCCGACGGCCTGGCGATGAGTTCTCGCAACGCCTACCTTTCGCCGGACGAGCGCGCCGAAGCGCCGCGCCTGTATCGTCTGCTCGACGCGGTGCGCGCCGGCCGCGAAACAGCGGCCGGCGCCCGGAGCGCGCTCGATGCCGCGGGATGGAAAACGGATTACCTGGAACTACGCCGGCAATCGGACCTCGCGCCACCCCTGGACGGCGACCGGAACCTGGTGGCGCTCGCGGCCGCGCGGCTCGGCGCCACGCGACTGATCGACAACGTCGAACTTCAGCTCGGGTAGGGCTCGAAGGTAATCGCCTCGACCTGACAGCCCATCGCCTCCGCGATGCGATCCATCGCGTCGTCGGTCAGCGGCACGGCCTGAAATTCTTCGTCGGCACCCCTCGATGAAATGAACGCCTTGGCAGCGGTCTCGCTCATCCAGGTCACCACCGGATCCGGCTCCACCCCTGCCATCTGGCGGCAGACCGGAAAGCCATCGGACTTGTAAACGATCGCGTACATGCCTCTCCTCCGCAATCTCGTGGCCGAATCGAACGGTTGAAACTTTAGCCCAAGCGGTGGCGTCCGAACAACCATGCGCTGAGCGGTCGCGAGAACACGCCGTCAAAATTCGCAAATCCCAAGGCGTTTGAATTACTTAGCGGACCGTCGGTGGCCCGGCCGCGACCGTCGCGCGGATCGTGGAAACCGCTCGACACAAGCGACTACTTTTTCGAATCCCTGCTATCGTCGTCCAGTGTGGCCGGCGACGGCCTTGGAGCACTGGGAACGTGAACGTCGTCGAAATAGCCGGTCCACGCGAAGTAGCCAAACAGGACCACCGCGACGACGATCACTCCAACCACAAATCGAACCACTTCGATCTCCCGTCCGAAGGGGCGCGAAACAGGATATTCCTAATTCGGCCCGGAATTCAAGGTTCGGCTAAGACTCGGCATCGCGAGCCGGCGAACGCGCGCACGGGCGCCATCTGGTGCCGGAAGAGAGACTCGAACTCTCATGACCTTGCGATCGGCGGATTTTGAGTCCGCTGCGTCTACCGATTCCGCCATTCCGGCTGCGGTGGAGCGAATTCTATAATGGCGGATGAAGACCTCGGACTTCGACTATGCGCTGCCCGAGGGACTGATCGCCCAGCATCCCGCGCCCGAGCGCTCGTCGAGCCGGCTGCTGCACCTGGACGGGGCAAGCGGTGCGCTCGAGGACCTGGCGTTCAGCGACTTTCCGAAATGCGTCCGCGCGGCAGACCTCATCGTGCTGAACGACACCCGCGTCATTCGTGCGCGGCTCTTCGGCCATAAAGCGACCGGCGGCAAGGCCGAGGTGTTCGTGGAACGCATCGTTTCCGAGCGCGAAGCACTGGTGCTGATGCGCTCCGGCCATCGCACGCGCGCGGGGTCGAACCTGACCGTGGGCGACGGTGTCGAAGTCCAGGTGCTGGCGGTGGAGGACGACCGGTTCAGGGTGCGCTTTTCGGAACCGGTGATGAACCTGCTCGAGCGTTGCGGCAGCGTGCCGCTGCCGCCTTACATCCGCCATACGCCGGACGCATCCGATGCCGACCGGTACCAGACCGTTTTTGCCGAGAATCCCGGCGCGGTCGCCGCGCCTACCGCGGGTCTTCATTTCGACCGGGCCATGCTCGGCCGCGTTGCGGCCTCGGGCGCGAAACTGGCGCGCCTCACCCTGCACGTCGGCGCGGGCACCTTCCAGCCCGTGCGCACCGAGAACGTCGAGGACCACCGGATGCACGGCGAGCGCTACGAGATTCCGCAGGCGACGCTCGATGCGATCGGTTCGGCGCGCGCGGCCGGCGGGCGCGTGCTCGCGGTCGGCACGACCGTGCTGCGCGCGCTCGAAAGTTGGGCAACGAGCGGAGCGCCCCGCGGCGAAACCGGTCTGTTCGTCTACCCGGGATTCCGCTTTCGAGTAGTAGACCGCCTGCTGACCAATTTCCACCTGCCGAAATCCAGCCTGCTGATGCTCGTCTGCGCGTTCGGCGGCACGCATCATCTGCGACGAGCCTACGCGCACGCGATCGCCGCGCGGTATCGCTTTTTTTCCTACGGCGACGCGATGCTGATCGAAAGGGCCGAGTGAAGTTCACTCTCAGCCACCACGACGGCGCCGCGCGCCGCGGCCGGCTCGAGCTTGCGCACGGCAGCGTCGATACGCCCGCGTTCATGGCGGTGGGCACCTACGGCTCGGTCAAGGCGATGTCGCCCGAAGAGCTGCAGGCGATCGGCGCGCAGATCGTGCTCGGGAACACCTTCCACCTCTGGTTGCGCCCGGGCGTGGAGGTGATCGCTCGGCACGGGGGGCTGCACCGGTTCATGGGATGGAACCGGCCGCTGCTGACCGATTCCGGCGGATTCCAGGTGTTCAGCCTCGGTCGCCTGCGCAGGATTTCCGAAGAAGGCGTGCGCTTCGCCTCGCCTTTGAACGGCGATCGCATGATGCTTACGCCCGAGGAGTCGATGCGCATCCAGCGCGCGCTCGATTCCGACATCGCCATGATCTTCGACGAATGCCTCGAGTACCCGGCGAGCGAGAAAGCGACTGCCGTTTCGATGCAACGCTCGCTGCGCTGGGCCGAGCGGTCGCGGCGAGCCCATGACGGCAGCCGGAACGCGCTTTTCGGCATCGTGCAGGGCGGGATGCACGAGCCGCTGCGCGAGGAGTCGCTCGCGGGGCTCGTCGCGATCGGTTTCGACGGTTACGCCGTCGGCGGGCTGTCGGTCGGCGAGCCCAAGGACGCGCGAGAGCGAATCCTCGCGCATACCGTGCCGAAGCTGCCGGTTGGCAGGCCCCGCTACCTGATGGGCATGGGAACGCCGGAGGACCTCGTCGACGCAGTCGTGCGCGGTGTCGACCTTTTCGACTGCGTTCTCCCGACGCGCAACGCGAGAAACGGGTGGCTGTTCACGCGCTACGGCGACGTCAAGATCCGCAACGCCCGCTGGCGCGACGACGCGCGGCCGCTGGACGAGTCCTGCGGCTGCTACGCCTGCCGCAACTTCACGCGCGCCTACCTTCACCACCTGCAGAAGGCGAACGAGATCCTGGGTGCGCGACTCAACACCTTGCACAACCTGTTCTACTACCTGGAGCTGATGCGCGAACTGCGCGTGGCGATCGAGGCCGGGACGCTCGGGCAGACCGCGGCGCGCATCCTGGAAGGCCGACGGGCGGGCGCGGATCGTGGAGTCGACGGTCCCGCTTGAGGCTCTTGCATTGCCGTTGTTCCCGGTCTGCGCTTTTCGGCATGAATCTCGCCGAAAACCGCAGACCATGGAACGTCGAATTCATCCCGTCGCCCGCCCGGCAGCGAAGGTTGCAAAATTGACGCGCTCCTCCCCTGTCGCTTGACCGAGGTTCGTGCTTTGCGTTTTTTCCCGAATCTCCGCTTTTCGGCATGAACCTCGCCGAAAACCGCAGACCATGGAACGTCAAATTCGTCACCGCCGCCGTCCTGGCGCTCGCTTTCGAGAACCACGCACCCATAGCGTATAATTTCCCGGTTTTTCAGGCTCTTCGGGGACCCCTTCGTGTTCATTTCCTCCGCTTTCGCGCAAGCCCAGCCCGGCGCATCCGGCGACGCGGGACTGCTCGGTTTCCTGCCGATCATCCTGATGTTCGTGCTGCTTTACTTCCTGATGATCCGACCCCAGATGAAGCGCCAGAAGGAACAGAAGTCGATGATCGACGCGCTGCAGAAAGGCGACGAGGTGATCACCGCGGGCGGCGTCGCCGGCAAGATCACCAAACTCGGCGATACCTACCTCCGCGTCGAAATCGCGCCCGAGACCGAGATCAGCGTCCAGAAGGCCTCGGTGCAGACGCTGCTGCCCAAGGGCACGCTGAAGTCGATCCAGTAATTCCCCGAGCGCTCGGTGAACCGGTTTCCCACCTGGAAGTACGCGCTGATCGCGATCGCCGTTGCGATCGCGTTCCTGTACACGCTGCCCAACTTTTTCGGCGAATCTCCGGCGGTGCAGGTCTCGAGCGTCAAGGCGACGATCAAGGTGGACATGGCGCTGCTGCAGCGGATCGAGGAGGCGCTCAAGCGTGCGGAGATCCCGTATACCGGCGCCATTCTCGATGCCAACAGCGTCCGGGTGCGCTTCGCGGACGCCGACACGCAATTGAAGGCGCGCGACCGGGTGGAAAAGTCGATCAATCCGGACCCCTCCAACCCGACCTACGTGGTGGCGCTGAACCTGCTGACGTCCTCGCCCGGCTGGCTCACGGCCATCCACGCGTTGCCGATGTACCTCGGCCTCGACCTGCGCGGCGGCGTGCATTTCCTGCTCCAGGTCGACATGCAGGCGGCGACCACCAAGAAGCTGGAAAGCCTGGCTGGCGACATCCGCTCGACGCTTCGCGACAGGAATCTGCGCCATACCGGCATCCAGCGAGAAGGCCAGACGCTGCGAATCCGATTCCGCGAAACCGAGACGCGCGACAAGGGGCGTGAAGTGTTGGCGAGCCTCGGCGATCTCGCGTTCGTCGAGCGCGGTGAGGGCGAGGACCTGCTTCTTGTCGCCACGCTCAAGCCCGATGCGGTGAAGCGCACCCAGGACTATGCGCTGAAACAGAACATCACCACGCTTCACAACCGGATCAACGAACTGGGCGTCGCCGAGCCCGTGATCCAGCAGCAGGGCGCCGACCGCATCGTGGTGCAACTGCCGGGCGTGCAGGACACCGCGAAGGCGAAGGACATCCTCGGGCGCACTGCGAGCCTCGAGATCCGCATGGTCGACGAGGAAAAGATGACTCCCGCGGTTCTCGCCGCCGCTGCCGCGGGCGACGTGCCGTTCGGCACCGAGTACTACGTCGAGCGCAACGGCGCGCCCGTGCTGGTGAAAAAACAGGTGGTGCTCACCGGCGACCGGCTCACCGACGCGCAACCCGGCTTCGACTCGCAGACACAGGAACCCTCGGTCAACATGCGCCTCGACGGCCCGGGCGCCCGCATCTTCCAGGAGGTGACGCGCGAAAACGTCGGCAAGCGCATGGCGATCCTGCTGATCGAGAAAGGCAAGGGCGAGGTCATCACGGCGCCCGTGATCAAGACCGAAATCCCCGGTGGCCGCGTGCAGATCTCGGGCCGCATGAGCACCACCGAAGCGAACGACGTGGCGCTGCTGCTGCGCGCCGGGTCGCTCGCCGCGCCGATGGAAATCGTCGAGGAGCGCACCGTCGGCCCCAGTCTCGGGCGCGAGAACATCGAAAAAGGGTTCAACGCCACGAGGTGGGGATTCCTCGCGATCGTGGTGTTCATGTCCGTCTACTACGTGCTCTTCGGGATGTTCTCGTCGGTCGCGCTGGCGGTCAACCTCCTCTTTCTGGTCGCGATCCTGTCGCTCCTGCAGGCGACGCTGACGCTGCCCGGCATCGCCGCGATCGCGCTCACGCTCGGCATGGCGATCGACGCCAACGTCCTGATCAACGAACGCATCCGTGAGGAGATCCGGCACGGGCAGTCGCCGCAGGCGGCGATCGCGGAGGGCTACGAGCGCGCCTGGGGCACGATTCTCGATTCCAACATCACGACGCTGATCGCGGGGCTTGCGCTGCTCATCTTCGGCTCGGGTCCCGTGCGCGGCTTCGCGGTCGTGCACTGCCTGGGCATCCTGACCTCGATCGTGTCATCGGTGGTGGTATCGCGGGCGATCGTCAACCTGTATTACGGACACCGCCGCAAGGTCGCACGGCTGCAGATCGGCGACACGGCGTGGAAATGAGGCGATAGCGGACCATGGAATTCTTCAAGATCCGCCGCGTCATCCCGTTCATGCGGTATGCGCTCGTGTTCAACGTGATTTCGGCAGTCACGTTCCTCCTCGCGGTCGTGTTTCTCGCCACCAAGGGATTGAATTACTCGGTCGAGTTCACGGGCGGAACGCTGATCGAGGTGAGCTACAAGGACAGCGCCGACCCGCAGAACATCCGCGAGACGCTGGAGAAGGCCGGGTTCAAGGTCGAGGTGCAGAACTTCGGTTCCTCGCACGACGTGTTGATCCGCATGCCACTCGCCAAGGACCAGTCATCCTCGGCCCTGTCGCAGAAGGTGCTCGGCCTGCTCAAGGGCCAGGATGCCTCGGCCGAGATCCGCCGGGTCGAATTCGTGGGCCCGCAGGTCGGGGAGGAGCTGGCGGAGAATGGTGCGCTGGCGCTGCTCGTCACGGCGGTGGGCATCGTGCTGTACCTCTGGATGCGCTTCGAATGGCGCTTCGGGCTTTCGGCGATCATCGCCAACCTGCACGACGTGATCATCATCCTCGGCTGTTTCGCCTTCTTTCAGTGGGAATTCTCGCTGCCGGTGCTCGCGGCGGTACTTGCCGTGCTCGGCTATTCGGTGAACGAGTCGGTGGTCGTGTTCGACCGGGTGCGCGAGAATTTCCGCAAGATGCGCAAGGCGACCACGCCCGAGGTGATCGATGCGTCGATCACGGGCGTGATTTCCAGAACCATCATCACGCACCTGTGCACGCAGATGATGGTGACGACGATGCTCGTCTTCGGCGGTCCGGCGCTGCACTACTTCGCGCTTGCGCTCACCATCGGGATCCTGTTCGGAATCTACTCGTCGGTGCTCGTCGCGAGTCCGCTGGTGATGTGGCTCGGGGTCGACCGCGCGCAATTCGTGAAACCGCTGAAACGCGATCGCCGAGACGAGCACCAGGGCGCCGTCGTCTAGAAATTAGAAATCCCGATTTCTATTTGAGGATCTGCACGAGGTTCGAGTAATCGTCGGTCCAGGCACGCCAGTCGTTGCGTGACTCGGGGACGGTGGCGCCCGCTTCGACGATCTCAGGCCGCTCGAACGCATTCGGGTCGCGCGACACCAGCACCCAGGTGCTCGTCGTCCGGTCTTCCGAGGATTCCTCGTCCACCAGCACCGCGTGCGCCTTCTGGTCCTCGGCAAGGCGCGCGACCACCGGCACGAGGTTGAGGAACCGGTTCGAGACATGGAACGCGACGATGCCGTCGGGTTTCATGTGCCGCAGGTAAACGGCGAGCGCTTCCCGCGTGATCAGGTGCACCGGGATCGAGTCGCTGGAGAAGGCGTCGACCGCCAGCACGTCGAAATTCTGCGGCGTCTCCCGCTCGAGCGACAGCCGCGCGTCGCCGAGCACGAGTTCGATGCTCGCGTCGCTGTCGACGAGGTAGGCGAATTCCCGCTGCGCCACCTCCAGAACCTCCGGATTGATGTCGTAGAAGCGATAGACGTCGCCCTTTCGCCCGTAGGCGGCGAGCGTCCCCGTGCCCAGGCCGATCACGCCCACCCGGATGGCCTTGCGTTCGCCGAGCGACCGGATCGCGGCACCCGCCCCGGAACTCGGCTGGTAGTAGGTCGTGGGACGTTGCCGGAACTCCGGGTGCAGGTACTGTTCACCGTGCATGATCACTCCGTGCAGAAGCCGCCTCAGATGGTTCTCCTCGCCCGGCGTGCCGAATTCCTTCACCCGCATCACGCCATAGAAATTCCGGGTCGAAAAGCGCACGTCCTTCTGGTAGCGCAGGCCGTCGTAGATCGCACTGCCGGCGCTCGCCATCAACATCAGGAGGCTCGCGGCGCGCGCGAAATTGCTCAGCCCCGCGAATCGCACCGCGGCGAGGAACGCCAGGGCGACGAGCCCGAGCGGCAACTCGTAGTAGGCATTGAAAACGAGCGGCGCCACCACTGCCACGAGCAGCCCGCCGAGCGCGCCGCCCGCCGACACCGTGAGGTAGAACGCGGTCAGGTGTCGCGGCGCGGGGCGCGTCCGATAAAGTTCGCCGTGGCAGAACAGGCACGCGACGAAGAGCCCCGACAAGTACATCCCGAGCTGAAGCCAGAGGTCGAACTGATGATCCGGGTCGACGATCAGCCAGAGCATGCCGCCGATCCACACCAACACGAAACTCCAGGCGGTCTCGGGCCGGTACCAGCCGCGGCCCTCGAAAGCGATGATGAAGGTCAGCAGGTAAAGCGTGAGCGGCGCGAGCCACAGCAGCGGAATCGCCGCGACGTTCTGCGTGATGTGATTGGTCACCGCGAGCAACAACACCGAACCGGTGGCGGAAAGCGCGAGCCAAAGAACGTAGTCGGCCTTCGCGGGCGGCGCGCCCTCGGGCCGTGCCGGTACTCCGATCACCGCGGCCGGCGCCGCGGTCGCAGCCTGCCACGAAAGCGCAGCGCACAGCAGCGCGAACACGGCGAACAATCCCGACCACAGCGATACCTGCTCCGCGTTGCCGAAGAACGGCTCCACCACCACCGGGTATCCGATCAGCGCGAGCAGCGACGCGAGGTTGGAAATCGCGAACAACCGGTAGGGATTCGCACCGGGCCGCAGGCGCGCAAACCAAGCCTGCAGCAGCGGGCTCGTCGCCGACAGCAGCAGGTACGGCAGAGCCACGGTGGCGGCGAGCAGGAGCAGGATGTGCACCGTCGGCGCCTCGCCGCCGAGCGGCTTCCAGCCCTCCGACGGCGCGATCGGCAGCGTGAGCAGCGCCGCCGCGAGCAGCACGGTGTGCAGCACCGCCTGCGCGCGCGGCGCGAGCCTCGCGTTGGTGGCGTGCGCATACGCGTAGCCCGCCAGCAGCATCGTCTGGAAGAACAACATGCAAGTCGTCCAGACCGCCGCGGTGCCGCCGAACCACGGCAGGATCAGCCGCGCGAGCAGCGGCTGAACGAGAAACAGCAGGAACGAAGAGAGAAAAATCGTCGCCGCATAGAACATCGCGGCGTCAGATTCGCTTGGCGAGGGTCGCAGCGAGGCCGGTGTAGGCGCCCGGCGCAAGCTGCAGCAGCCTCCTTTTCGCCGCCGCCGGAATCTTCAGCCCGCGGACGAACGCCGCAAGCTGCGCGCGGCCGAATCGCCGGCCACGGCTGAGCGTTTTCAATTTCTCGTACGCGTCGGGCACGCCGTAGCGGCGCATCACCTGCTGGACGGCCTCGGCGAGCACTTCCCAGTTGGCATCGAGGTCCGCGGCGAGCCGCGCCGGATCGACCTCGAGCTTCGCGAGCCCGCGCAGACAGGCGGTGTAGGCGAGCAGGGTGTGCCCAAGCGCAGCACCCGCGTTGCGCAACGCAGTCGAGTCGGAGAGATCGCGCTGCCAGCGCGACACCGGGAGCTTGTCCGCGAGATGCCGCAGCAAGGCATTCGCGACGCCGACGTTGCCCTCGGAGTTCTCGAAATCGATCGGATTGACCTTGTGCGGCATGGTCGAGGATCCGACCTCCCCCGCCCTGGCCTTCTGCCGGAAGTATCCCAGCGCGATGTAGCCCCACACGTCGCGGTCGAAATCGAGCAGCACCGTGTTGGCGCGCGCATACGCATCGAACAGTTCGGCGAACGCATCGTGCGGTTCGATCTGGATCGTGTAGGGATTGAATTCGAGTCCGAGGCGCTCGACGAACCGACGCGCGAATCGCGGCCAGTCGATTTCGGGATACGCGGCGAGGTGCGCGTTGTAGTTGCCCACCGCCCCGTTCAGCTTGCCGAGGATCGGCACCGCCGCAATGGCGCGGCGCGCGCGCCGCAGCCGGTGCACCACGTTGGCGATTTCCTTGCCGAGCGTCGTGGGCGACGCGGGCTGCCCGTGGGTGCGCGAGAGCATCGGCGATTCGGCGTGCCGGTGAGCGAGCCTGCGCAGCGCGGCGATCAGTTCGTCGAGCTTCGGCAGCATGACTCGCTCGCGCGCCTCCGAGAGCATCAGCGCCCAGGCGAGATTGTTGATGTCTTCCGAAGTGCAGGCGAAGTGGATGAATCCGAGCGAGCGCTCGATTTCGGCGTTCTGCGCGAGTTTTTCCCGCAACCAGTATTCGATCGCCTTGACGTCGTGGTTGGTCCGGGACTCGATCGCCTTGATCCGTTCGGCGTCCTGAACGCTGAACCCGGCATCGAGCCGCTCGAGCGCGGCCAGCGCGGCGCGCGAGAACGGCTTCAGTTCGCCGATCGCGGGCGCTGCGGCGAGCGCCCGCAGCCATTGCAGCTCGATCCGCACCCGGTAGCGCACCAGCGCGTATTCGCTGAAGAAGGGGCGCAGCGGGTCGGCCGATTTGGCGTACCGCCCGTCCAGTGGAGACAGTGCGGTGAGCGGCGAGGCCATGGTTCTATTATAAGGGCCCATGTTGCAGCACATCATCGCGAGCGCGCTCGCCTGCCGGCTGTGCGAGGCGAATTTGCCGCACGGACCAAAGCCGACATTCGTGGCGGCCGAAGGTGCTCGCCTTTTGATCGTCGGCCAGGCGCCGGGACGCCGGGTTCACGACACGGGAATCCCATGGAACGACCCTTCGGGCGACAAGCTGCGGGCCTGGCTCGAATTGGAGCGCGAGGCGTTTTACGACCGAAGGCGAATCGCGATCATTCCCGCAGGCCTGTGCTACCCCGGCACCGGTGAACGCGGCGATCTTCCGCCGCGGCCTGAATGCGCCCCGACCTGGCATCCGCGCTTTCGTGCCGCCCTGCCTCGTATCCGCCTGACGCTGCTCCTCGGCCAGTACGCGCAGGCCTACTACCTCGGCAGGCGGCGCAAAAAGTCGCTTGCGGAAACCGTCGGGGCCTGGCGCGACTACGCGCCCGAGTTCTTCCCGCTTCCGCATCCGAGCCCCCGCAATCGGCTGTGGCTGAAACGCAACCCCTGGTTCGAGCGCGATGCCCTCCCGGCGCTGCGGCAGCGCGTGGGAGCGGTCCTGGGATCAGAGTAACGCGGCGGGCACGCCGCGGTAAGATCCGGACCACATCGCGTTACTCCGACCCCAGGCTTCCGGATGAAATTGCTCGCCTCGCTCGCCAGTCCGTACACCCGCAAGGTGCGGATCGTCCTCGCGGAAAAGCACATCGACTGCGACATCGAGGTCGTAGACGTGGCGCCGCTCGACAATGCCGTGAACGAACACAATCCGCTCGGCAAGGTGCCGACGCTGGTGCTCGACGACGGAACCGCGCTCTACGATTCCCGGGTCATCGTGGAGTTTCTGGACAGCGCTTCACCGGCCTCGCGCCTGATTCCGGAGAGCAATCGCGAACGCCTCGCGGTACGGCGCTGGGAAGCGCTCGCGGACGGCGTCCTCGATGCAGGCTTGCTGGTGCGCTACGAATCGTTGCGCCCGCAACGGGAACAGGACTCGGCCTGGGTCGAGAAACAACTGGCGCGCATGCGCCGCGGGCTGGAACGCATGAACGCCGATCTCGGCGGCGAGGACTGGTGCCACGGCGACCGGTATTCACTCGCCGACATCGCTCTCGCCTGCTGCATCGGCTGGCTCGACTTCCGCAAACCCGGGGGTATCGATGGGCGCACCGGGTTTCCCAATCTCGCGCGTCACTACGATCGCCTCATGGAGCGCGCAGAGTTTTCCGACACCGCCCCCCGGACCTGATCGTACGCCGCTGCGGGGGCGGGCTCAGCTGATCACTGCGCCGCCGAGGCAGACCTCGCGGTCGTAGAGCACCACCGACTGTCCGGGGGTCACCGCCCACTGGGGCTGCGCGAACTCGAGCGCGATCGATTCATCATCGGAGCGCGTCACCCGGCAGGGTGAATCGGCCTGCCGGTAGCGAGTCTTCGCCGCGTGGTCGGATCCCTCCCGCGGTGCCTCGCCGCCAACCCAGCTCGCGTCCTGCGCTTTCAGGGTTCGCGTCAGGAGCGCGGGATGGTCGTGTCCCTGCACGACCACGAGCGTGTTGGCGGGAAGATCCTTCGCCGCGACGTA
Source organism: Betaproteobacteria bacterium RIFCSPLOWO2_02_FULL_66_14 (assembly GCA_001770475.1). Lineage (GTDB taxonomy): Bacteria > Pseudomonadota > Gammaproteobacteria > Burkholderiales > SG8-39 > 2-02-FULL-66-14. The sequence goes on from MERB01000006.1 coordinate 15,591, forward strand.
CCACGCCTCGCCGTCACCATTCCTGACCCCGCCGATACCGATCCCCTTGCGCTGTCCGATGGTGTAGAACGCGAGCCCGACGTGTTCGCCGACGCGGCGGCCCTCGGGGGTCATGATCGGACCGGGCTCGCGCGGCAGGTAGCGGTTGAGAAACTCCCGAAACGGCCGCTCGCCGATGAAGCAGATTCCGGTGGAATCCTTTTTCGCGTGGTTGGGCAGGCCGGCCTCCCGGGCGAGGCGGCGCACTTCCGGCTTGCGCAGGTGCCCGATCGGGAACCTGACCCGGGCGAGCTGCCCCTGCGTCAGCCGGTGCAGGAAATAGCTCTGGTCCTTGCCGGGGTCGGCGCCGCGCAGCAGCTCGACTGCGCCATCACGATCCCTCAGCTGCGCGTAATGCCCGGTCGCGATTCGCGATGCCCCGAGCGCCATGGCGTGGTCGAGGAACGCCTTGAACTTGATCTCGGCGTTGCAAAGCACGTCGGGGTTCGGCGTGCGCCCGGCGCGGTACTCGCGCAGGAATTCGGCGAATACGCGGTCCTTGTACTCGGCGGAGAAATTCACCGCTTCGAGCGGAACGCCGATGACGTCGGCCGCCGCCGCTGCATCGATCAGGTCCTGCCGCGTCGAGCAGTATTCGTCGTCGTCATCGTCTTCCCAGTTCTTCATGAACAGGCCGACGACGTCGCAGCCCTGCTGCTTCAGAAGCAGCGCGGCGACCGAGGAATCCACCCCTCCGGACATCCCGACCACGATGCGTTCCGCCACCACCCGGTCCTAGGAAAAATCCTTCGACAGGACGTCGAGCGGAAACTGCCTTCCGGCGATGAAGTCCTCGACGCAGCGCTGCACGAGCGGCGAGCGGTGCTCGGCCGAGCGCGCGGCCAGTTCCCCTTGCGTCAGCCAGTGCAGAGCGATGATTTCGCTGTCGAGCGCGCGGCCCTGCTCGATGCCCTCGATCCGTCCGCGAAACGCAAACCGCAGAAACGTGACGTCTTTCGCCGGGTAGCGCCAGCGGTACACTCCGACGAGCGCTTCCGGCGCGAAACGGTGCGCCGTTTCCTCCAGCGTCTCGCGGACGCAGGCCGCGACGAGCGATTCTCCGGGATCGAGATGCCCGGCCGGCTGGTTCAGCACGCGACGGCCGTCGGCCTCCTCCTCGACGAACAGAAACCGCCCGTCGCGCTCGATGATCGCGGCGACCGTGACGCTCGGCTTCCACACGCTCATGCGCGCTGCGCGCCTTCGCGGATGAACTGCGCCATGCGCTCGACCCCGCCTTCGATCGCCTGCTTGGACGCCGCGTAGGAAAAGCGCACGTGCTGCCCCTCGCCCGGAACCCGGGCGCCGAAGTGGATGTCGGCGAGCACCGCCACCCCCGCCTCGTGGAGCAGGCGCTTTCGGAACTCCTCCGAATCCGCGGCACCGACCATGCGGCAGGCCTCGGTCACGTTCGGCCAGGCGTAGAAGGCGCCGCCCGGCAGCCGGCAGGTGACGCCGGGAACCTCGTTCAGCAGGCCCACGATGAGGTCCCGGCGCGACAGGAAACTCGCCCTCATCGCCTCGGCTGCGTCCTGCGGGCCATTGATCGCCTCCACCGCTGCCCACTGCGAAATCTGCGAGGCGCAGGAATCGGTGTTGGTGACCCAGCGGGTGAATACGGGCGCCAGCGCCGGGCTCGAGGCAAACCCGATGCGCCAGCCCGTCATCGCCCAGGTTTTCGAAGCGCCGTCCGAAAGGATCGTGCGCTCGTACATTCCCGGCAATTGCGCGATGGAAAAGAAATCGCCCGCGTAGCACAGCCGCGAATAGATCTCGTCGGCGTACACCCAGACCCGGGGATGGCGCCGCAGGATCGCCGCGATCGTCTCCAGATCCCTGCGTCCCAGCAAGCCGCCGGTCGGGTTATGCGGGTAGTTGAGAATGACGAGCCGCGTCTTCGGCGTCAGGAGCTTTTCCAGGTCCTTCGGATCGAAAGCGAAATCGCGCGCCTCGTGCAGGTGAATCGGCACCGGCACGGCGCCGCAGGCGACGATCTGCGACTGGTAGATCGGGAATCCCGGATTGGGATAGATCACCTCGTCGCCCGCGCCGTAGTCGGTCGTCGACAGGATGGCATACGCGATGAAGGGTTTCGCGCCCGCGCCGATCACCACGTCCTGCGGGCGGATCGGAAGCCCGCCGCGCATCGCGCCCATGTATTTCGCCGCTGCCTCGCGCAGCGGATCGATTCCCGCCGAGGGCGTGTAGCCGTGCTTGCCCTCGCGCACCGCGCGGATCGCCGCGTCCTGCACGTTCACGGGCGCGGGAAAGTCCGGCTGGCCGATGCAGAAGCTGACGATGTCGCGGCCCGCGCGCGCAAGCTCGTTCACCTCCGCGAGTACGACGAAGGCGTTTTCGGTGCCGAGGGAGGCGGCACGGCGGCTCAATTCCGGCATGGGAAACCCAGGATCAGGGAAAGATTGCGTGACGCGGAAAATCCATTCGTCGTAACATCGGCCCGCGCAATCTTACTCTGACCCCGGGTTCGGATGCTCATCAACTGCGTCGCGTACGAGGAAGGAAGAAAGCTCGCGGACGTCCAGCGCCCCGAGATCAAGAACTACCTCGCCCGCCCGGGCTGCTTCGTATGGATCGCGGTCGTCGATCCGAACGAGGAAGAACTCACCGAACTGCAGGACGAATTCGACCTGCACCCGCTTGCGGTCGAGGACGCGCGCCATGGCCATCAGCGCCCGAAGATCGAGGAATACGGCGACGAGCTGTTCATGGTGCTGCACATGGTCGAACCCGCCGGCGAAGAGCTGCGCGTGGGCGAAGTCTCGATCTTCATCGGGCGCAACTAC
>MERB01000006.1:18459-18724 GCA_001770475.1 Betaproteobacteria bacterium RIFCSPLOWO2_02_FULL_66_14
GCGCGGCTTCCACGACGTGCGCATGCGCTGCGAGCGCGAGCCGGAGCTGCTGCGCCACGGCACGGGGTACGTGCTCTACGCGCTGATGGATGCGGTGGTCGACCGCTACATGCCGCTCATCGACAACCTGGAGACCGAGCTCGAACAGATCGAGGAGCGCATCTTCTCGCCCAAGGCCTCCGCGCGCGCCAACATCGAGGCGCTGTACTGGGTGAAGCAGAAATTGATGACCCTGAAGCATGCGGCCAACCCGCTGCTGGAAGCG
>MERB01000007.1:0-170 GCA_001770475.1 Betaproteobacteria bacterium RIFCSPLOWO2_02_FULL_66_14
AACTTGATGTTTAGCGTGTACCCGGCCGATCCTAGAACGATCTACAGGTGGGTGCAACGATACATTGGTAGATAGCGCGATCTGCCGGCAGATCTCCTGAGGTAGTACCGACCGCCGCACGGCGAACTGGCGCTGCCGCTCAAATGCCTCCCGCAACACCCGCGAGCGCG
>MERB01000007.1:201-41357 GCA_001770475.1 Betaproteobacteria bacterium RIFCSPLOWO2_02_FULL_66_14
TCAGCAAGTCCGCGCACAGCCGCAGGGACTCACCGCGCGCATCGGTCTTCACGCCGCGCGCCTTCAGTTGCGTCGCGAGGGCGCCCGCGCGAGGGTGAACGAAAGTGACGAAGGCGCCGTAATCCGGGCCTGCGCCCGTCACTGCGAGTCCACGCTCCTCCAGCATCGCGGCGAAACGTCCTTTTTGCGCGAGGTGAAACGCGCGCAGCCGCTCGACGCCGACCTCGAGCGTGAACTCCAGCCCGGCGAGCGCCTGCACCGGAGCGAGCACCGGCGGCGTGGACTCGAGCCAACCATCGCCGCCAGGCGCAAAGCGCGGCGGGTCCGGGCGCTCGTAGGAAAACGGCGCTTCCTTGGCGAACCACCCCGTGTCGAGCGTGCGAAGTCCATGGTGCCGCGGGTGCACATAGAGCCAGCAGGCGCCGGGTCCGCCGCGCGTGTACTTGTAGGAGCCGCCGACGGCGAAATCGGCACCAAGCGCTGCGAGATCGAGCGGCAACACGCCCGCGTGGTGGTAGACGTCGAGCAGCACCTTGGCGTCGGCGGCGTGCGCGCGCCGGATGATCTCGTCGACGCCTTGCAGGATCTCGCCGCTGCGAAAGAACACGGTCGAACAGACCACGACGTCCGTGGTCTGCGCGAGCGCGCCGAGAATCGCCTCGGCGCGCGGCGGCACCAGCGCGAGTTCGATTCGCCCGCGCTCGCGGTAGCTGCGCAGCACGAAATCGAGCGAATCGAATTCGGCGTCGGTCGCGACCACCCGGATGCGATCGTCGTGCGCGTTCAGCACCGCTCGAAGGCCCTGTGCGGCGCTCGTTTTCGGCACGATCGAGTCCGGCGTCGGCGACCCGGTGAGTTGCGCCGTGAGGACGCGGAACCGCTCGCGCGCCGCGAGCCAATCGCTCCAGGCCTCGCCCATGTCGCGGTACCAGGCCTCCAGGGCGCGCGCCACGTCGTCGGCCATGCGGTCGGGCGGCCTTCCGAGCGAGTGGTTCGCGAGGTAGATCGGCCGCCCAGGTGCGAGCGCCCGCGTGAACAACGGCCGTACGCGCCCTGCGATGAGCGCTTCGTCGAGCGGCGCCTCGGCGAGGTCGATCACTTCTTCTCGATCGTGGTGCGCACTTCGATCAGCTCCGGAAACAGGGCGTGCTCGAGCGTCTTTCGCAGAAACGCCACGCCCGCGGTGCCTCCGGTGCCGCGCTTGAAACCGATCACCCGCTCGACCGTCTTGACGTGGCGGAAACGCCAGAGCTGGAAGTTCTCTTCGACGTCGACGAGCTTCTCGCACATGTCGTAGGCGTCCCAATGCTCGTTCGGGCTCTCGTAGATCGTGCGGAACACCGCAACGACCGCGGAATGATGCTGGTAGGGCGCAGTCCAGTCGCGCTCGATGCGTTCCGGGGGCACCGGCAGGCCGCGGCGCGCGAGCAGGCGCAGGAATTCGTCGTACAGGCTGGGCGCCTGCAGCAATTCAACCAGGCGCGCGTGGGCGCGCGGGTCGTGGCGGTGCAGTTCGAGCAGCCCGGCCGCCTTGTTGCCCAGCATGAATTCGATGGCGCGGAACTGAAACGACTGCAGACCGGAGGCCGGCCCGAGCACGTCACGGAACTGGACGTATTCCGTCGGAGTGAGCGTCTCGAGCACCGACCATTGCTCGAAGAGCTGCCGCTGCACCTGCTTGGCGCGTGCGAGGATCTTGAAGCACGGCGCAAGCTGGTCGGCCTGCACGTGCGCGATCGCGGCGGCCAGTTCGTGCACCAGGAGCTTCATCCAGAGTTCCGCGGTCTGATGCTGGATGATGAACAGCATCTCGTCATGGTGCTTCGAGCGCGGCTGCTGCGCCGAGAGCAGCAGGTCGAGCCGCAGGTAGCCCCCGTAGGAAGTCTCGGGTGCGAGGTTGGTGTGGTATCCGGATTCGTTCATGGCGGCTCCCTCAGTGAAGCGGCGACTATAATGCCACGCCCCCTGCGATCGGAGACGTCATGCTCAAGTTGTGCGGTTTTCGCGTCAGCAACTACCACAACAAGGTGCTCATCGCGCTCTACGAGAAGGGCGTCGCGTTCGAGGAGGATTCGAACTGCTTTCCGTCGCAGGAGGACGAGTACCTCGCGAAAAGCCCGATGGGCAAGGTGCCGTATTTGTCGGTCGACGGAACGCTGCTCCGCGAGTCCGGGGTGATTCTCGAATATCTCGAGGACGCTTATCCGGAGCGGCCGCTCCTGCCGAAGGATCCGCTCGAGCGCGCGCGGGTGCGCGAGCTGCTCGCGTTCATGGAGCTGCACCTGGAACTCGTGGTCCGGCGTCTCTATGGCGGACTGTTCTTCGGCCGCCCGTATACCGACGAAACCAAATCTGAGGTCGAACGCGGCATCGCCAAGGGCGTACGCGCCTTCAAGGCCGTTGCGCGGTTCGAACCCTTTCTCGCGGGTCCGGCGCTGACGCTCGCCGATTGCGCCGCGTTCGTTCACCTGCCGATCGTCTCGATGGCGACCAGGCAGGCCTATGGGCGCGATGCGCTCGAGGACATTCCGCAGCTGAAGCCGTACCTCAAGATGCTCGGCGAGCGCCCGGCGTTCGCGCGGGTCAACGAGGGCCGCAAGGCTGCGCAGGCGGAGATGGCGGCTCGCGCAAAGAAATGACGGCGTGGCCGCGCTGACGGAGTATCTGCGGTTCATCGTCACGCTCACTGCGGTCGTCGATCCGTTTCTCGCGATTCCGTTCTTCCTGTCGTTCACTGCGCGGTATGACGCCGCCGAGCGCGCGGCGCTCGCTCGCACCGTGGTGCTGACGGTATTCGCGGTGCTGGCGCTTTCGGCGATCCTGGGCGACGCGCTGCTCAACTACATTGGTGCGAGCCTGCCTGCATTTCGCGTCGGCGGCGGGCTGGTGCTGCTGCTGATGGCGCTCGCGATGCTGAACGCGCAGGCGGGCGGCGTGCGCCAGTCGAAGGCCGAGGCGCGCGAACTCGAGGCGGGCGAAGTGCCGGGGGTCGTGCCGCTCGCGATTCCGCTCCTCGCGGGGCCGGGCGCGATCAGCACTTCGATCATCGCCGCGGGTGACGGCGGGATCGGTCACCAGACGGTGGTCGTCGCCTGCATCGGGCTGGTGTGCCTGCTCTCATGGGTCATTCTGCTACGCGCGCACCAGGTGGGGAGCCGCCTTGGCACGACCGGCCTCAACGTCGCGACGCGAATCCTCGGTCTGCTGCTCGCCGCCATGGCGGTGCAGACGATGGCCGACGGTCTGAAGGGCCTGTTTCCGGTTCTCGCGCGCTGACCGGACGGGACGCGAAGCGGGCGCCTGCGGGAACCTTGCCGCCGGCGCAGCTTACGCGGCGCGGATGGGCCTCGGCTTGCCTTTGCCGTCGATCGCGACGTAGGTGAGCGTTGCTTCGGTGACTTTCACCACCCGCGTGTCCTCGCGGCCGCGCTCGGCGTACACCTCGACGTTGATCGTGATCGAGGTGTGTCCGGTCCGAACCACGTCGGCGTACAGCGAAAGCAGGTCGCCGATCTGCACCGGCTGCTTGAAGACGAAGGCGTTCACGGCGACCGTGGCGACGCGGCCGCGAGCGAGGCGTCCCGCGACGATGCCGCCCGCGATGTCCACCTGCGCCATGATCCAGCCGCCGAAGATGTCGCCGTTCTGGTTCGCGTCCGCCGGCATCGGCAGCACCCGGAGCGCCGGCTGGCGGTCTTCCGGCAGCGCGAGTCCGGGCGGTTGATGCGAGGCCCTGCCCATGCCTACTTGCGCGAGGCGAGGTAGTGCAGCGGGCCGCCGCGGAAGGGCGCGAATCCGGTGCCGAACACGAGGCCGGCGTCGATCAGATCGGCGTCCGCAACGATGCCCTGGGCGTGCACCGCCGACGCTTCCGTGAGATAGGGCTCGATCAGGGCCTCGGTCAGATTGCCGTCCGTGCGTGCCGCCGCCGCCTTCACCGGCTTACCGCGCTCCCAGCGATAGATGCCCTGGCCGCTCTTGCGGCCGAGGTGACCGAGGGCGACCTTGTTGAGAAGCGCTCGCGGGGCGTCGGGTTCGCCCGAGGCGCCTTTCCTTGCGAGTTCCTTTCCCGCGGCCAGGCAGATGTCGAGACCGACCGTGTCCGCAAGTTCCATCGGTCCCATCGGCATCCCGAACGCCTCCATCGTCGCGTCGATCGCTTCGGGCTGAATGCCTTCGTCGAGCATTCGAAAGGCATTCTGGAGGTAGGGCCCGAGAACGCGATTGACGAGGAACCCGGGCGAATCCTTCACCGGCAGCGGCAACTTGTCGAGGAGACGCGCGAAAGCCGCGGCTTTTGCGGCGAGTTCAGGCGCGGTGCGCTCGCCCGAGATGATCTCGACCAGCATCATCTGCGGCACCGGATTGAAGAAGTGGATGCCGACGAGCCGCGCGGGATCCTTGAGCGCGGCGGCGATGTCGGCGAGCTTGAGGCTGGAAGTGTTGGTCGCGAGCACGGCGTCGGGCCGCGCGGTCGCCTCCACCCGCTCGAACAACTCGCGCTTCGCAGCGAGATTCTCGAAGATCGCCTCGATCACGAGATCGGCATGCGCCACGCCGGCGCCGGAGACATCCGGAATCAGCCGGTCGAGCGCGTCGCGCACGCGGCGTCGATCCCGAAGCCTGCGCTCGAAGAGCTTCGCCGCTCGCTTCACCGCGGGCGCGAGCCGCTCGGGCGAGGTGTCCTGCAGCGTCACCTTGATGCCGCGCATCGCGCACACCGCAGCGATGTCGCCACCCATCACGCCGGCGCCGATCACGTGAACGTGCCCGGGATTGAATTCGGCGCCCTTGCCGAGCGACTTCAGGCGGTCCTGAAGAAAGAACAGCCGGATCAGGTTCGCCGTGGTCGGGTGCTCGAACAGCGCCTTGAGCGAACAGGCCGGATCGTCCTTGCAGGCGATGGGATCGCCGTCGTATTTCCGCCAGGCGTGCAGGATCGCGTACGGCGCCGGGTAGTGTTCCGGTCGCGCGCGTTTCGCAACCTGCTTGCGCGCCTGCGACACGACCAGCCCGCGCAGCGGCCCGAGCATCAGGCGCTGGAGCAAAGGCAGTCGCCTCGGCGCAGGTGCCGCGAGCGTCACCATGCGCACGGTGTTCTCGAAGATCCGCAGCGGCACCGCCTCCGTCACGAGGCCGATGCGCTTTGCCTTGCGCGCGTCCACGCTCTTTCCGGTGAGCAGCATGTCGAACGCGGCCGCCGGGCCGACCAGCTTCGGCAGCCACATCAGACCGTGCCAGCTTGGCCAGATGCCGAGCATCACTTCGGGGAACGCAAAGCGCGTCTTCGGATCGTCGAGCGCGACGCGGTAGCGGCAGCCGAGCGCGAGCTCAAGCCCGCCACCCATGCAGAAACCGTTCACCATCGCGGTGGTCGGAAAGGGCAGGTCGCGCAGTTTCTGCGTCGCGTCCCAGCCCTTCCGGTTGAACTCGAACGCCTCGTCCGCGGTTTTCAACTTGACGAATTCGTTGACGTCCGCACCCGCGATGAAGTTGTCCTTCGCCGAGCGGATCACGAGGCCCTTGGGGCGCTCGGCGGCGATCGCATCGAGCGCTCCGCTCAGCTCTTCGATCGCATCGCGCGAAAACGTGTTCGTCGATTCACCCGCCTTGTCGAACGTCAGCCAGACGAGTCCCTGCGAATCCTTTTCCCAGCGCCAGTGTTTCATTTTTGGTTTTTCCAGAGGTTGGTGATTGCCCCGTCACTTCGATTCGGGCGCCAACTCGGCAGATCGGGGGAAGGGCAGATTTTCGGCCGCGGCATCGGTTTCGGTGTTCATCAGGCCTGCCGACTTGGCGCGGTGATTCTCGCGCCAAGCCGGCAGATCATGGGAAGGTCAAAGTCGCGCCGTCGTAAACCCACGCGCTACACCGCCTCTACGAGCATCGCGCCGCCCAGCCCGCCGCCGATGCAGATCGCGGCCATGCCGCGCTTTGCCTTGTTGCGTTTCAGCGTCTTCAGCAGGTGGAGCACGATGCGCGCTCCGGAAGCACCCACCGGATGTCCGAGCGCTATCGCGCCGCCGTCGACGTTGAGCCGGGATTGGTCGAGTTCACCGAGCGCCGCTTCGAGGCCGAGTTGCTCGCGGCAGTAGGTATCGTCCTTCCACGCCTCAAGGCACCCGAGCACCTGCGCGGCGAAGGCCTCGTTGATCTCCCAGTACTCGGGATCGTTCAGCGCGAGGCCATGGCGCTTCAGGATGGGCGTCGCTGCGTGCACCGGTCCAAGGCCCATCTGGGCAGGATCGAGGCCCGCCCACTCGGAATCGACGATGCGGCCGATCGGCTCGAGGCCATGGCGTTTCACCGCCTCGTCGGACGCGAGCACGAGCCAGGCGGCGCCATCGGTGATCTGAGATGAATTGCCCGGCGTGACGTTGCCGTACTTGCGGTCGAAGAACGGCTTCAGCTTGGCGAGGTTCTCGACCGAGGAATCGCGGCGCACGCCGTCGTCGAGCGCATACGCATTGCCGTCGCGGTCATACACCGCCTCGACTTCGCCGCCGCCCGAGGCGAGCGCGCCGCCATCCTGCGCAGCGACCACACGCTGGTGGCTGCGCACCGAAAAGGCATCCATCTGCGCGCGCGTGATGCCGAAACGGTGCGCGAGGTTCTCCGCGGTCTGCCCCATGAGCAGGCCGACCATCGGGTCGGTGAGCCCCTTCATGATGGCGATCACCGGTGCGAGCAGCGCCTTCACCGGCAGCTTCGCGAAGTGCGCCGCCTTCTGTCCAGCGGTTCGCGCCTGCATCATGTTCGCGAACCACAGCACCATCGCGTCGGCATACAGCAAGGGGGCGCGCGAAAGCGCGTCGACGCCGCCCGCGAGCACCAGGTGGGAGCGGCCGGCGAGGATGTTGTTGATGCCTGAGTCGAGCGCCTGCATGCCGCTCGCGCAGTTGCGCATCACCGTCCAGCCCGGAACTTTCTGACCGCATCCCAGGCGCAGCGCCACCACCCGGCCGACGTTGACTTCGTCGACCGAAGGCGCGGCGCAGCCGAGAATCACTTCGTCGAAGTCCGTGGGTGCGAATTTCTGCCGCAACAGGAGCGCGCGCCCCGCCTGGGTCGCGAGATCGCCCCCGGAAAACGGTCCCGGGCGGTTCTTCGCTTTGATGAACGGCGTGCGTGCGCCGTCGACTACGTACACCGGTCTTGTCATGGCTGCCATGCTGCATCTCCTCTTGTCCCTGCTGCCGTTCCGCCAAGGGCGGCGCGGCATCGCGGGTTTACCGATCTCTGCCGACTTCGAAGTTTCGCGCGCGCGAAACTTCGAAGTCGGCAGACCGATGGAGTCAAAACCGCGTTATCGTTTCCAATGGAACGGTCTCATCCAACCTTCACGCCGCCTTCGCGGTTACCTCGTCCTGCGCCAGCCGCCGCACGATCTCGGCGCGGCCGAAATCGGGTTCGAAATCATCCACCTGGATCACGCGCTTGCGTAGCGTCTCCTTGCGCCGCCAGAGCGCGAGTTCCGCTTCGCTGATCACGCCTTGGGCGCGTGCCGTGGCGGCCGTGTCGACGCCCGACCGGGTGACGAGCTTGCCGCCTTTGACTGCTTCGCGCAGTTTCTTTTCGATCGGCTCGCATTCCAGCGTGGCATGGAACGCGGCTTCGAGCGCGCCCGTGATGTCGGCTTCGTTCTTGCCGACGTACATCCCCGCGGTCAGCCGGTCGCGCGCGGCCCCGGGCTCCAGCACGATCTTCGCCGAGCGGTGGTTGTGCCGGTCCTTCGCGGGCCGGAACGGCGTGCCGAGCGGGAACACCACCCAGCGCAGCAGTCCGCGCAGCGCAGGGACCGGGAAATTGGCATAAATGGCGTCGATCGCCTGCTGCGCCTGCCACAGCGCATCGCGCACCGACCAGTGGATCAGCGGCAGGTCCTCGCGCGGGCGGCCCTGGTCCTCGTAGCGCTTCAGCGTGGCCGAGATCAGGTACATCATCGAAAGCACGTCGCCGAGGCGCGCGGAGGTCTTCTCCTTGCGCTTGAGTGCGCCGCCCATCGCGAGCATCGACATGTCGGCGAGGAACGCGAACGCCGCCGACAGGTGTCCGACGCGCTGGTAGTAGCGCGCCATCTCGGGGGCTGCCGCCTGCGGCACCTGCGCGAGGCGCGAGCCCGTGAGGCTGTGAACGAAGGCGCGCACAGCGTTCGCGAGCGTGTGCCCGACGTGAGAAGTGAGCGCGTCGTCGAATTCGCGTGACGCCTCGCCGCCCGACATCTCCTTCGCGGCGCGCATCTCGCGCAGCACGTACGGGTGGCAGCGGATCGCGCCCTGGCCGAAGATGATGAGGCTTCTCGTCAGGATGTTGGCGCCCTCGACCGTAATGCCGACCGGCATCACCTGGTAGCCGCGGCCGATGTAATTGCTCGGCCCGAGGCAGATTCCCTTGCCGCCGTGGATGTCCATCGAGTGGTTGATGAGTTCGCGCGCGCGCTCGGTCATGTGGTACTTCACGATCGCCGAGATCACCGAAGGTTTCTCGCCCGCGTCCAGCGCACCCGCGGTCATGACGCGAGTGGCGTCCATCATGTAGGTATTCGCGGCGATGCGGCCGAGCGATTCCTCGACGCCTTCGAGCTTGCCGATCGGCGTCCTGAACTGGCTTCGCACGCGGGCGTAGGCGCCGGTGTACCGCGCGAGCGCCTTGGCGCCGCCGACCGAGGAGGCGGGCAGCGAGATCGAGCGGCCTGCGGCGAGGCAGTTCATCAGCATCATCCAGCCCTTGCCCGCGTATTCGCGGCCGCCGATGATCCACTCGATCGGCATGAAGACGTCCTTGCCGCGGGTCGGCCCGTTCTGGAACGCAGCGTTGAGCGGCAGGTGCCGGCGTCCGATCTCGACGCCCGGCGTGTGCGCCGGAACGAGCGCGCAGGTGATGCCGAGATCCTCGCGATCGCCGAGCAGGTGCTCGGGGTCATAGAGCCTGAAAGCAAGCCCGATCAGCGTCGACACCGGGCCTAGCGTGATGTAGCGCTTGTCCCAGGTCACGCGCATGCCGAGCACTTCCTTGCCCTGCCAGTGGCCCTTGCACACGATGCCGAAATCCGGGATCGAGGCCGCATCCGAGCCCGCTTCGGGGCTGGTGAGCGCGAAGCAAGGCACGTCCTGTCCGCGCGCCAGCCGCGGCAGATAGTGGTTCTTCTGCTCGTCGGTGCCGTAGTGCAGCAGCAGCTCGGCCGGCCCGAGGGAATTCGGCACCATTGCCGACACGGCGAGCGTGTTCGAGCGCGTGGAGAGTTTGGTGATTACGGCGGAGTGCGCGAGCGCCGAGAAGCCGAGGCCGCCGTAGCGTTTCGGGATGATCATGCCGAGGAAGCCCTTGTCCTTCAGGTATTGCCAGACGCGGGGCGGAAGGTCAAAGCGTTCGTGGGTCACCTCCCAGTCGTTCACCATGCCGCAGAGTTCCTCGCACGGCCCATCGACGAATGCCTGCTCCTCGGAGTTCAGTTTCGGTTCCGGCATCGCGAGCAGTTTTTCCCAGTCGGGGCGTCCCGAGAACAGGTCGGCGTCCCACCAAACGGTGCCGGCGTCGATCGCCTCCTTTTCGGTCTGCGACATGTCCGGGAGAATTCGCCGGTAGATGGCGAGAATCGGATCGCTGATGAGGCGGCGCCGAAGCGCAGGGACATTGAGCACTGCCGCGACGATGACGAACAGCACCGCAAGCACCGTGTTGGTCGTGGCGCCGAAACCCGCGACCGCGCCGAGGTAGGCAGCAAGCGCGCCGCCGGCGACGGTCCAGGCGATGATCGGCGCCCGGAGGTACGCGAGCACGAAGAATGCCGCGATCGCGGCCAGAAATACGAGCAGGTATCCGAACATGGGGGTCTCCCGTTGCGTGGACGGCGCTCAGGCCGCCTTCCTGACGGTGGATTGAACGCCGAGCGGAGCGAGCAACCCGGCTTCGAGAAACGCGGTGAGGCGCTCTTCCAGCAGCTTCGCGTCGTAGCGATCCTCTGGCTTGCAGCCGGCGATCAGCTGCACCGTGTCGGTCGCCGCAAGCGTGTACGACAGCGTGCCGAACATGAAATGCAGGCGCCAGACGAGTTCCTCGCCCGGCAGATTCGGCAATGCGCGCGCGAACGCCGCCTTGTAGCGCTCCATCACCGGTGCGTAGAGTTGTCCGATCAGCCCGCGGATCGGTTTCGACGGCTCGGTGTAGGCGCGGCCGAGCAGCCGGATGAAGTTTCGCCCGCCGCACCTGGAATCCTCGATCATCGCGAGCGAGGTCCGCAGGAAGGCGCGGATGATTTCCGCCGGCGCGAGCGGCGTGCCGCCCGCCGACTTTTCCAGGCGATCGAGCGCGACGATGCGCTCGGCGTTCATCGGGTCGAGGCGCCGCCTGAACACGGCTTCGATGAGCGCGTCCTTGGAGCCGAAGTGGTAATTGACCGCGGCGAGGTTGACTCCCGCTTTCGCAGTGAGCAGCCGCATCGAGGCACCCTCGAATCCGTGCTGCATGAACAGTTCTTCGGACGCATCGAGGATCCGGGTCCGGGTTTCGTGCGGGGGTTTCAGGGCTCGCAAAGTCTGTGTCATGGCGATCTACCACCGAGTAAAACGAACGTTTGAATTGTACGCAGCTTGCCTTTTCGCGTCAAGGGGTTTGAACGCCTGATTGGCCGCGGGCATGGCAGTTAGAATGCGCCCTCTCATGGCAACACACGGGCGTTCGGGACCTCCCCCGGAACCGGATTCGGATCGCAGGCTTCGCGGCAACGAGTGGCGCGTGGTCGGCCTGCTCGTGCCTTATTTGCAGGAGTACCGCTGGCGGGTGCTGATGGCGCTCGCGTTCCTGGTCGCCGCCAAGTTCGCCAACGTCGGCGTGCCGCTGGTGATGAAGGAAGTCGTCGACGGCCTCGATCCGAAGATCGCGGTGGTCGCGGTGCCGGCGGCGCTGCTGGCGATCTACGGGCTGCTGCGGTTTTCCACGACGCTGTTCGCCGAGCTCCGCGATGTCCTCTTCGTTCGCGTGATCCAGCGCGCGATCCGGCGCGTCGCGCTGGGCGTCTTCCGCCACCTGCACAGCCTGTCGCTGCGGTTTCACCTGGAGCGGCAGACCGGCGGCATGACGCGCGACATCGAGCGCGGTACCCGCGGCATCTCGCAACTGCTGAATTACATGATCTTTTCGATCATCCCGGTGATCCTGGAGTTCACGCTCGTCGCCGCGGTTCTGATCGGGAAGTTCGACTGGCGCTTTGCCGCGATCACCTTCGGCGCGGTCGCCGTCTACATCACCTTCACGGTGCTGATCACCGAGTGGCGCACCGCGATCCGGCGCCGCGCCAACGAGCTCGACTCCACTGCCAACACGCGCGCCATCGACAGCCTGCTCAATTACGAGACGGTCAAGTATTTCGGCAACGAGGAATTCGAGGCGCTGCGCTACGACGACAACCTGCGCCGCTACGAGAGCGCGGCAGTCAAGGCCGAGGCGTCGCTCGGGCTGCTCAACGTCGGGCAGGCGTTGATCATCGCCGCGGCGCTCACTGCGCTCATGTTTCTCGCCGCCGAGGGCGTGGTGGCGCAGGCGTTCACGCTCGGCGACCTCGTGCTGGTGAACGGCCTGCTGATCCAGCTGTACATCCCGCTCAACTTCCTCGGCATGGTGTACCGCGAGATCAAGCAGTCGCTGATCGACATGGACCGCATGTTCCGGCTCCTCGCCGAGAACCGGGAAGTGCAGGACGGTCCGGAGGCGCAGCCGCTGCCCGAGGGTCCTGCGACGGTGGAATTCCGCGGCGTCGATTTCCATTACGAGGCGGCGCGACAGATCCTCCACGGCGTGAGCTTCACGATTCCCGCGGGGAAGCGGGTGGCGGTGGTCGGACCCTCGGGTTCGGGCAAGTCGACGCTTGCGCGCCTGCTGTACCGGTTCTACGACGTCTCGGGCGGCGCCATCGTGGTGGATGGGGTCGACGTCCGGAATCTTCGGCAGCAGTCGCTGCGCGGCGCTATCGGCATCGTGCCGCAGGACACCGTGCTGTTCAACGACACCGTCCGCTACAACATCCACTACGGCCGGCCCGAGGCCACCGATGCCGAAGTGGTCGCCGCCGCGCGCGCGGCGCACATCCACGATCTCATCGAGTCGCTGCCGGCGAAGTACGAATCCCGGGTCGGCGAGCGTGGCCTCAAGCTTTCCGGAGGCGAGAAGCAGCGTGTCGCGATCGCCCGCGCGCTGCTCAAGAACCCTCGCATCCTGATCTTCGACGAGGCGACCTCGGCGCTCGACTCCAAGTCCGAACAAGCGATCCAGATGGAACTGGAGCGCATCGCAGTCGGGCGAACGACGCTCGTGATCGCGCATCGCCTGTCCACGGTCATGGACGCCGACGAGGTGCTGGTCCTGTCGGCCGGGCGCATCGTCGAGCGCGGAACGCATCGCGAGCTGCTGGCGGCGGGCGGCGAGTACGCCCGCATGTGGGCCTTGCAGCAGCAGCAGGAGCGGGCCCAGGCGCTCGCCGCGCAGGCCGAAGCCGCCGCTGCATGAGGGTTTTCGGTCTCTTGAGAACATTTCTAGGATAACGAGATAGGGCTTTATTTTGGTTGCATTTTCCAAAACTGCTGTTTTACACTCGGACAAACTCGAAACCGCCGAGGCCATGCAAGCCCCATCGCGCGAACTGCACCGCCTGGAAATCATCGTTGCCACGCTCGCACTGCTCGCGGTGCTCGCGTTGAGCATCGGATTCGCGCAGGCCGGGCCGAAATCGCGAAAAGCGGAGGCGAATCCGTCCGACGCGCAGGCCAATCCCTCGGCGCTGCGCTCCTCCGTGGTGCTGGTGCAGGACGTGGGCAACGGCGAAACCCTCATCGCGCGCAACGCCGCAGCCGTCATGCCGATCGCCTCGATCACCAAGCTGATGACCGCGATGGTGCTGCTCGACGGCAAGCTGGACCTCGGTCAGCGCGTGGCGATCAGCGGCGACGACCTCGATTACCTGAAGGGTACCCGCTCGCGCCTGCGTCCGGGCAGCGTGCTGACGCGCGACGAACTGCTGCTGCTCGCGCTGATGGCCTCCGAGAATCGCGCGGCTTCGGCGCTGGCGCGCACCTTTCCCGGCGGGACCGACGCCTTCGTCGCCGCGATGAACGCAAAGGCGCGCGCGCTGGGGATGCAGGACACCCGGTTCAGAGATCCCACCGGTCTGAATTCCGCGAACGTCTCCAGCGCGCGCGACCTTGCGCGCCTGGTCACGGCGGCGCACGAGTATCCGCTCATCCGGGACTATTCGACGCGCTCGAACGCGACGGTGCAGGCGCTCGGAAAGCCGCTCGCCTACCGCAACACCAACGGCTTGGTGCGCAGCGCGCATTGGGACATCGAGTTGTCCAAGACGGGGTTCATCAGTGAAGCCGGACGCTGCCTCGTGATGCAGGTGCGCATGGCACAGCGGGACCTCGTCGTGGTGCTGCTCGATTCCTGGGGCAAGTACACCCGGATCGGCGACGCCAACCGCATCCGGAAGTGGCTCGAGAACCAACTCGCCGGCGCGCGCCCCGGCTGAAGCGAGTCGCTCGCACCGCCACGGTTCCGGCGGAGGGCTTTCGCGACGACGTGATCGCGGGACTGTCGCAGCCGCAAAAGACGCTGTCCCCGAAATTCTTCTACGACGCCGAGGGCAGCCGGCTGTTCGAGGCGATCTGCCGCTTACCCGAGTACTATCCGACGCGCTGCGAACTCGCGCTTACGCGCCGCCATCTGGAGGACGTCGCCCGGTTCGCGGGCCGCGGGGTCGCACTGGTCGAATACGGCAGCGGCGCGAGCACGAAGACGCGGCTGCTGATCGGCGCCCTGCGGCCGCGGGCCTACGTACCCGTGGACATCTCGGAGGCGGCGCTCGAGGGTGCACAGCGCCGACTCGCGCGCGAGTTTCCGTGGCTGCCGGTTCAGGGCGTCGCGGGCGATTTCATGCAGCCGCTCGAACTCCCGGTGTTCCGCGCGCGAAACGCGCGCCGCCGCGTCGTCTACTTTCCCGGTTCCACGATCGGCAACCTGACCCCGGAAGAGGCGCACGCCTTCCTTCGCATGACGCGAGCGCAGGTCGGGGCGCGCGGCGCGATGCTGGTCGGCGTGGACCTGAAGAAGGACGCCAACGTGCTGCACGCCGCGTACAACGACGCGAAGGGGGTGACCGCGGCATTCAATCGAAACCTTCTCGCGCGAATCAACCGCGAGTTGGGCGCGGACTTCGACCTGCGCCGTTTCGCGCACTACGCGTTCTACAACCTGAGGCGCGGGCGAATCGAAATGCACCTGGTCTCGCTTGCCAGGCAGACGGTGGCGATCGGCCGGCATCGCTTCGGTTTCGACGTCGGCGAATCGATCCACACCGAGAATTCCTGCAAGTACTCGGTGGAGGAATTCCGCGCGCTGTCGCTGCGGGCTGGATTCCGCGCCGAGCGCGTGTGGCTGGACCCGAGGCGCTATTTCGCCCTGTTCGGACTGACCGCAGCGTAGCCGAGAGCGGCTCGCCTCAGTGCGCGCCGATGCGTGCAGCCGGCCGGTGGCCGACGGCACGCGAGATGCGCTCGGCGGCTTCCTTGACCAGTGCCCCCCACTGCGGCTTCATGCGATCGGCGGGCGTCGAGATCGAGAGCGCGGCGATCAGTCGGCCCGAATCGTCGCGCACCGCGGCAGCGACGCAGCGCACGCCGATTTCGGCCTCCTCGTTGTCGGTGGCCCAACCCTGGCGCTGCGTGCGCTCGAGGTCGCGCTCGAGCACCGGCAGGCTGGAGAGCGAATTGCGCGTGTGCGGCGAAAGGCCCGTGCGCTTGGCGTAGTCGCGCAGCTTCGGAAAACCTTCCTCGAGCAGGAAGAGCTTTCCGGAGGAGGTGACGTGCAGCGGGGCACGCGCGCCGATCATGTGCACGATGCGCATCGCCGAGCGGCCGGACGAGGTGCGTTCGACGTAGACGATTTCGTCGTCCTGTCGAACCGAGAGGTTCACCGTCTCGCCGGTCTGCGCATGCAGCTCGCGCATGAGCGGCAGCGCGTGCTCGCGCACGCTGATGCGCGAGCGCACCAGCGTTCCCAGTTCGAGCAGGCGCATGCCGAGGCGGTAGCTGCCGGGCTCGATCCGGTCGACCAGCCGGTCGGTCGCCATCGCGGCGAGGATGCGGTGCGCGGTGGACGGATGCAGCCCCGTGTACTGCGCGACCTGCTTCAGCCCGAGCGGTTCCGGGTGCTCGGCGAGCACGTCGAGCAATTTCATCATCCGCTCGATCACCTGGATCGGGTTCCGGGGTTCGCTCCTGTCGGCCATGGTGCATGAGATTCTATCTCGCGATGTGAAATGCGCGCTATGATTCACAATAGAAGCCGGGATCTTGCATGCCTGCCCTGCGCGTCGGACTGTTCGTCACCTGCCTCGTCGACCTGATCCGGCCGCGGATCGGGTTCGCCGCGCTCGAGTTGCTCGAAGCCGCCGGCTGCGAAGTCGTGGTTCCGCCGACGCAGACCTGCTGCGGGCAGCCGGGCTGGAATTCGGGCGACCGTGCGTCGGCGCGCTCGCTCGCCGAGCGCGTAATCGCGGAATTCGAGGGGTTCGACTACGTGGTTGCGCCCTCGGGATCGTGCACCGGCATGATCAAACGGCATTACCTCAAGGTGTTCGCGGGCGAGGGTGCGTGGCTCGCGCGCGCCGAAGCGCTCGCGGCGAAGACCTTCGAGCTGACGGATTTTCTCGCCAGCGTCATCGGCCTGGAGCGCGTGCCGGGACGTTATTCGGGCTCCATCACCTACCACGACTCGTGCGCGGGCCTGCGCGAGCTCGGAATCCGGGAGCAACCGCGCGCGCTGCTCGCGAAAATGCCCGGGGTCCATCTCATTGAAATGAAGGACGCGGAGACCTGCTGCGGGTTCGGCGGCACGTTCTCCATCAAGTTCGGCGACATCTCGGCGGCGATGGCGCAGACCAAGTGCGAACGCATCCGCGCAAGCGGCGCGCAGGCGGTGGTGCTCGGCGATCTGGGCTGCATGCTGAACATCGAGGGACGCCTGCGCCGCTCGGGCGACGAGACGACCCGCGTGCTGCACGTCGCCGAAGTGCTGACGGCGGGGACGTAGATGCAGTTCGCGTCGATCCACTTCAAGCAGCGTGCGGCTGGCGCGCTCGCGAACGAGCGCCTGCAGGGCAATCTGCGGCGCTTCGGCAGCGGGTTTGCCGACAAGCGTACCGCGGCGCGCGAAGCCTATGGAGCCGATGCGTTCGAGCAGCTGCGCGAGGCGAGCGCGGCGATCCGCGACCGCGCGCTCTCCGATCTCGATGCCTGGCTGCTCCGATTCGAGCTCGAGGCGACGCGCCGCGGCACGACCGTGATCTGGGCCGAGGACGCGGACGAGGCCTGCGCCCGCGCGCTGGAGATCTGCGCGCGGCACGGGCTGAAGAAGGCGATCAAGTCGAAGTCCATGCTTTCCGAGGAGGCCGCATTGAACGCGGCGCTCGCGGCCGCCGGCGTGCAGCCGATCGAGACCGATCTCGGCGAGTACATATTGCAACTCGCCGATGAGCCGCCCTCGCACATCATCGCTCCGGCGATCCACAAGGACCTGGGCGAGGTGTCGGAACTCTTCGCCAGGCATCACGGCAGCGCGCCCACCGACGACATCGCGCGCATGACGCGCGAAGCGCGCGACGTCTTGCGTACGCATTTCCTGTCGGCCGACCTGGGGGTTTCAGGGGGCAATTTTCTCGTCGCGGAAACCGGCTCGGTCGCGATCGTCACCAACGAAGGCAATGGCCGGATGGTGACCACGCTGCCGCGGGTGCACGTCGCGATCACCGGCATCGAAAAGGTGATCGCGACGCTCGAAGACCTCTCGACGCTCAACCGCATCCTCGCCCGCTCGGCGACCGGGCAGGAGATCTCGAATTACTTCTCCATCCTCACGGGACCGAAGCGCGCTGACGACACCGAGGGCCCCGAGCACAACTACGTGATCCTCGTCGACAACGGCCGCACGCGTTTCATCGGTGGCGAACTGCGCGAGATGCTGCGCTGCATCCGCTGCGGCGCGTGCATGAACCACTGTCCCGTCTACCAGACCGTGGGCGGACACAGTTACGGTTGGGTGTATCCGGGACCGATGGGGTCGGTGCTGACGCCGGTGTTCCAGGGACTGGAGAACGCGCTCGATCTGCCGCAGGCGGCAACGCTGTGCGGCGCCTGCCACGTGGCCTGCCCGGTGAAGATTCCGCTGCCCGAACTGCTGCGCACGCTGCGCGAAATGCAGCTCGAGCGGCGGCTGCGGCCCTGGGGCGAGCGCGCTGCGTTCGCGGCATGGGCGTTCACTGCAACGCGTCCGCGGCTGTACGCCTGGATGACCCGGGTCGCGGCGCGGGTCCTGAAAGGGATGGGCGGACGCAAGGGTCGGATCGCCCGCCTGCCGCTCGCGGGCCACGGCTGGACCCTGGGCCGCGATTTCCCCGCGCCCGAGGGCCGAACCTTCCGCGAGCTGTATCGTGCCGGCGTTCGACGGAAAGCTTGAGCGCTACGCCTGGCTCTCGATCGCGGCGGCGTTCGCGACCATCGGGATCAAGACTGCGGCCTGGTATGTCACCGGGTCGGTCGGGCTGCTCTCGGATGCGCTCGAATCGGTGGTCAATCTCGCAGCAGCGGTACTCGCGCTCTCCATGCTACGGCTTGCTGCAGCGCCTCCGGACGACGCGCATCCGTATGGGCGCTTCAAGGCGGAGTATTTCGCCAGCGGCATCGAAGGCGCGCTGATCGTCTTTGCGGCCGGCACCATCGCCTTCGCGGCGGTCCCACGGCTGATTGCGCCGCAGCCCATTGAGGCGGCCGGGTTCGGGATCGCGCTTTCGGTCGTCGCGTCGATCATCAACCTCGCGGTGTCGATCACGCTGGTCGGCGCGGGTCGCCGCGAGCACAGCATCGCACTCGAAGCCGACGGCCGGCACCTGATGACCGACGTCTGGACGACTGCCGGCGTGGTCATCGGCATTGCATTGGTCTGGTTCACGGGCTGGCTGATTCTCGATCCGCTGATCGCGCTGGCGGTGGCGGTGCACATCGTCTGGACGGGCGTAGGACTGATGCGCCGTTCGTTCTCCGGCCTGCTCGATGCCGCGATCGCGCCCGAAGAGCGCGCCGAAATGGAAAAAATTTTCGCAGAGTACCGGCGGCGCTACGGGATCGAAATCCACGCCGTGCTCACGCGCCAGGCGGGCGCGCGGCGCTTCATATCGTTTCACCTGCTGGTGCCGGATCAGTGGCCGGTTGCGCAGGCGCACCAGCTTTCCGAGGAGATCGAGGAGCGAATCCGCATGCTCGTGCCGAACGCGATTACGTTCACCCACCTCGAGCCGATTTCGCACCCCTCGTCCTACGACGACATCAAGCTCGAGCGCTGGTAGCGCGCCGCAGCTCCCGCAGGCGGAATCGACCCGGGTCGAGCGCGTCGGCGAGCCGCGCTTCGAGCGGCAGCGGCTCGCCCCCGAGCTGGCTTGCTAGCAGCTCTGCACCAAGCGCAGCCCACAGCAGGCCGCGCGAGCCGAAGGCGAAGCAGCCGTACAGTCCGTCGAGGCGCGGCAGCGTCGCAAGGCGCGGATTCTTCGGAGCCGCCGCGTCCTCGTCGGCAAGCGGCCCGATGAGCGGCAGGCGATCGGGCGCCACCGCGCGAAATCCCACCAGCCCTTCGAGCGTCGCGGGGTCGAGTTCCGCCCCGGCGCCGGGAAGAATTCGCGCCAGCCGCTCGAGATTGCCGGCATGGCTGTCGGCGCGCGCCGCCGGATCGTCGTCTTCGAAATCGTAGGTCGCGCCCGCAATCGTCTCGCCGTGAATTTCAGGCAGCACGAAGCCGCCACGCAGCACCACCACTTGCGGCGTCGCAACGCGGTCTCCCGGCAGAAAGCTGATCTGCCCGCGCACGCGCCGGATGCGCAGCGCACGCGCCGGGGCGAGTTCCACCGCGCCGGCTGCGTTCGCGAGCACGGCGACCGGTGCTTGCGCGATCGCGCTGCCATCGCGGTCCAGCGCGACCCAACCGTCGTCAGTGCGCGCGAGCCGTGCAACTTCCCGGTCAAAAATTGGCTGCATGCGCGCTCCGGAGGCAGCGAGCAAAGCCGCGACGAGCGAGAAAGGCTTGATCCAGCCGCTCGTGGGAAACCACAACCCGCCGGCGGCGACCGGAACGCCGGCGTGCGAGCTCGCCTCCTCGCGCGTCGCGTACTGCGCGTACTCGGGCGGCAGGGCGAGGACGGCGAGCGCGCGGCGCTGGGCGTCTTCTTCGCGCGAATCGCGCGCAAGCTGAAGCACGCCGCTGGCATCCCACACGGGCGAGGGCGCGGCCTCCTCGAGCCCTCGCAGGCGCGTCAGCACGGCGAGGAATCCGGCGCGCGTCAGCCGCGCGAAGAGGCTGTCGTCCGGCGTGACGACGGGGTGGAACACGCCGGCGTGGCGCCCCGGATCGCCCGCGACCGGTCGCGGGCGGCGTTCGATCAGCGCGACCTCCCAACCGCGGGCGCACAGCCGTTCGCAGACCGAAGCTCCGGCGATGCCGGCACCGATGACGAGCGCCCGCCGCCGCGCCGCCGGCGGCTCGATGGCGCGCGAGACGCGCCGCAGGCGCGCGCTCAGCATGTCGCGCTTGCGCGCGAATCCCGGCTGCTTCTCGACCTCGTATCCCGCTTCGCCCAGCGCATCGCGGACCGAACCCGCCGCGCTCCAGGTCGCCGCGGTGGCGCCCGGCGCGCAGGCGCGCGCAACGAGCCGCAGCAGTTCTGGCGACCAGAGTTCCGGATTGTTGCGCGGATCGAATCCGTCCAGGAAAACCGCGTCGGCCGCCAGGCGCAGGTCGCGCAACGCGCGCAGCGCATCGGCCAGCGCGAGCGTGAGCACGACGCGCCCGCCTTCGAACTCCAGGCGGTGCACGCCCGGAACGAGCATCGGCCAGGCCGCGTGCAGTCGAGCCGAGAGTGGCGCGAGTTCCGGATAACGCGAATGCGCGGCTTCCAGGTCGCGACGGGAAAACGGATGTTTTTCGACCGACACGAAGTGCAGCCGCTCGCAGCGCGCCGCATCGTTCCGCCAGGCGTCCCAGGCGGTGAGAAAATTCAGCCCGAGACCGAATCCCGTTTCGAGCACGGTGAATGAAGGCCTGCCGCGCCAGCGCGCAGGCAGCCCGTTGCCGCCGAGAAACACGTGGCGCGACTGACCGGGACCGCCTTCGGCGCTGTGATAGACGTCGCCGAAGGCCTCGGAAAACGGCGTGCCGTCGGCGGCGAATGAAAGCCGCGCGGGGCGCAGGGGCTCGACCATGCGCGGCAGTATATCGAGCGTAGAATTTGCGCCAGCCAGGAGCTCGCATGAACCAGCCCGCAGAGTCGAAAATCGAATCCGTTCCGATGTGGATCAACGGCCGCGCGGTCAATCCCGGCGGCGTTCGCATGGGAGGGGTGTTCAACCCCGCCACGGGGCAGGTGGCGCGGCGCGTGCCGTACGCATCGGCGGCAGTGGTGGACGAGGCGGTGAAAGCCGCGACTGCGGCGCTGGCCGACTGGCGCCAATGGCCGCCGCTGCGCCGCGCCCGCGTGATGCAGCGCTTCCTTCGCCTGATGGAGGAGAACCAGCCCGCGCTCGCGCGGATCGTGACCTCGGAACACGGCAAGACCATTGCCGATGCGATGGGTTCGGTCCAGCGTGGAATGGAAGTGGCTGAATTCGCCTGCGGCATTCCGCAACTGCTGAAGGGCGAGCATTCGGAAAACGTCGGCACTCAGGTCGACACGCACAGCCTGCGCCAGCCGGTCGGGGTCTGCGCGGGCATCACGCCGTTCAACTTTCCCGTGATGGTGCCGATGTGGATGTTCCCGATGGCGATCGCCTGCGGCAACGCGTTCATCCTCAAGCCCTCTGAAAAAGTGCCCTCGGCGTCGGTGCGCATGGCGGAGTTGTTCAAGCAGGCGGGGCTGCCCGACGGCGTGTTCAACGTGGTTCACGGCGACAAGGAGTGCGTCGATGCACTCCTTGCTCACGGCGGAATTCACGCCGTGTCGTTCGTCGGCTCGACGCCGATCGCGAAATACATCTACGAAACGGCGGCGCGCGCCGGGAAGCGCGTGCAGGCGCTCGGCGGCGCGAAGAACCACGCCGTGGTGCTTCCGGACGCCGATCTCGAATTCACCGCCGATGCGCTGATCGGCGCGGCCTACGGCTCGGCCGGCGAGCGCTGCATGGCGATTTCGGCAGTGGTCGCCGTGGGCGCGGCGGCCGACCCGCTGGTAGCACTGCTCTCGAAAAAGGCGCAGGCGATCCGGATCGGTCCCGGAGACCGCGACGGGATCGAGATGGGGCCGCTCGTGACCGCGCAGCACCGCGACAAGGTCGCCTCCTACGTCGACCAGGGGGTGAAGGAGGGTGCAAAGCTCGTCGCCGACGGCCGCGGCTTTTCGGTGAAAGGGCACGAGGACGGATTTTTCCTCGGCACGACGCTGTTCGACGAGGTGCGCCCGGAGATGACGATCTACCGCGACGAAATCTTCGGGCCGGTGCTCATCGTGCTGCGCGTGGCGACGCTCGAGGAGGCGATCGCGCTGGTGAACCGCAATCCGTACGCGAACGGGGTGGCGATCTTCACCGAGTCGGGCGGCGCGGCACGACGCTTCGAGAACGAGATCCAGGTCGGCATGGTCGGGGTCAACGTCCCGATTCCCGTGCCGGTGGCGTACTACTCGTTCGGCGGCTGGAAGAATTCGCTCTTCGGCGACCTGCACGTGCACGGCGTCGAGAGCGTCAAGTTCTACACCCGCACCAAGGTGGTCACGACCCGCTGGCCGCACCAGGACACCCCGGCGCCCGGCTTCCACATGCCGACGCTGGGATAGGCCGCACCCGAACTTTCCGGCGGTCCCGCGTGCTGGCTCGAGGATCTGGCGTCCTGAGTCACAAGTTCGCATACGGATATTCCCCGTTTCTGGTCCGATCTCGTGATTCCCTGCGCTTCTCGGCGTTGCGGGGAATCATGAGACACCGAAGCGACCCTCGGGCACGAACATGGCCCACGGCGCACCGCCGTGGCTGCAGTGTCTCGGGAGTTCGGCAACAACGGCCGAAGTCCCGGGATCGAAGAAAACCATCACGGATTTCGGACTCGGCACGCTGGCGGGCCGGCGCGTACGCGTGCTAGCATACCAACTGGTTGTCTAGTTGGAGGTGGGGATGGGCATCACCGTGGGCGCCTTTGAAGCCAAGACCAAGCTGGCCGAACTGCTCGACAAGGTCGAGGCCGGCGAAACGGTCACGATTACGCGCCGGGGCAGGGCCGTGGCGCAGCTCGTGATCGTGAAACCGCAGGATGAACAGGAGCGGATGCGTAAGCTCATCGAGGAAATCAAACGGACGCGCGTGGGCCGGGACCGGGGCGCCGGTCCGGGCACCACGATCCGGGAACTGGTCCGGGCAGGGCGCAAGTACTGATGTCGCTCGTGGTCGACTGCTCGGTGACCTTGCCGTGGTTTCTCGAGGACGAGCGCAGCAGATTCACCGATCGGCTGCTGGGCGCCATAGACCGGGCCGAGTATTGGGCGCCATCGGTTTGGCGACTCGAGATGCTCAACGGCTTGTTGATGGCGGAGCGCCGCAAGCGCATCGACAGGGCGTGGCGCATCGAGTCGGTCGACCAGATTGCGCGCTTGAACCTGCGCATCGACCCGACGCTGCCGAACGTGATGGCGATCGGGGCCTTGGCGGAGCGCCATGGCCTGAGTGCATACGACGCCGCCTATCTCGAACTGGCGAAACGGCAGGGATTCGCGCTTGCCACGCTTGACCGCGATCTCGTACGGGCCGGCGCTGCGGAGGGGATGGCAGTGCAGTCGCCCGGCCGTTCAGGCGTGGCGCAGAAGCCCCGGCGCTACAATATCTAGTAGAGCAATGAAGCACGCACACTAGATTCATGGCCAAGCCGATCTACGACGCCTCAGCGATCCAGGCCCTGAAGGGACTGGAGCCGGTTCGCCGCATGCCGGGGATGTACACCCACACCATCCACCCGCTGCATGTGGTTCAGGAGGCGATCGACAACGCGGTCGACGAGGCGCTCGCCGGTTTCGGCAAGCGCATCACCGTGAGCGTGTTCAAGGACGGCTCCTACCAGGTCGAGGACGAGGGCCGCGGCGTACCGGTCGACATGCACCCGGTCGAGAAGAAGCCCGCAGTCGAAGTCGCGTTCACGATGCTGCACGCGGGCGGAAAATTTTCCAGGTCGGGCGACGCGGTGTACCAGATGTCGGGCGGGCTGCACGGCGTCGGTGTCGCGGTGTCGAACGCGCTGTCGACGCGCTGCGAGGTCACGGTCTACCGCAACGGCCGGAAGCACACCATCGCATTCGCCGACGGCGAACTGAAGCAGAAGCTGAAAAGCGAGAAGTCGAAGGATTCGCGCCGCACCGGCACCGTGGTGCGGCTCTGGCCGGACGCGAAGTATTTCGATTCGCCGAACGTGCCGCCCGCCGAACTCGAGCACCTGGTGCGTTCCAAGGCCTATCTGCTTCCGGGCCTCGCGACGGTGCTCCGGGCGGAGGGGCGCGAGGACCGCGTCTGGAAATACGAGCGCGGCATGGCGCAGTACTTCGAATTCATGCTCGCCGGGCGCGAACTGGTGGCGCCGCTGTTCGCCGGGGAAAAGTACTTCGACGAAAGGAGCGCGGCCGATCTCGCCGACATCGAGGCCGGAGAGGGCGCGGCGTGGGCGATCGGCTGGGTCGCCGACGGCGAAGTATTCGCGGACAGCCACGTCAACCTGATTCCGACGCGCTCGGGCGGCACGCACGAGGCGGGGTTTCGCAACGGCGTGTTCGATGCGCTCGTCAAGTTCATGGAAACGCGCAGCCTGACCCCCAAAGGCGTCAAGCTGATCGCCGACGACCTCTGGGGGCGCGCGTGTTTCACGCTATCGGCGCGCATCGTGCGCACCCAGTTTCACGGCCAGACCAAGGAAAAGCTCACCACCCGCCACGCCTCGAAACTGCTGCAGCTGTGCGTCAACGACGCCTTCGAGCTGTGGCTCAACCAGCATCCCGACGAGGGCCGCAGGATCGTCGATCTCGCGATCGAGCAGGCGATGGCGCGGCTTGCGCGCGGCAAGAAGTTCGAGCGCAAGAAAGGATCCGGCGTCGCCACGTTGCCCGGCAAGCTGGTCGACTGCGCTTCCGACGACACTTTGCGCAACGAGCTGTTCCTGGTCGAGGGCGATTCCGCCGGCGGCTCCGCGAAGGAAGCGCGCAACAAGGAGACGCAGGCGGTGCTTCCGCTGCGCGGCAAGGTGCTCAACACGATGTCGAAGGATGCACGCACCGTGCTCGCGAACAAGGAGCTGCAGGCGATCGCGACCGCGATCGGCGTCGATCCGCATGGGCCCGAGGACCAGCCGGATCTCTCCGGACTGCGCTACGGCAAGGTCGTCGTCATGACCGACGCGGATGTCGACGGCGGGCATATCCAGGCGCTGCTGCTGACGTTTTTCTTCATGCACGCGCCGCGGCTGGTCGAATTCGGGCGTCTTTACGTTGCGCAGCCGCCGCTCTACAAGGTCGAAGTGCCGGGGCAGGGCAAGAGCCGGCCGTCGCGGCGCCTGTACTGCCTCGACGAGGACGAACTCGAGGAAGCGCTCGGCGCGCTGCGCAAGGAAAAGGTGAAGGAAGGAAGCTGGGAAATTTCGCGCTTCAAGGGCCTGGGCGAGATGAGTCCCGAGCAGCTCTGGGAAACCACCATGAACCCGGACACGCGGCGACTGGTGCGGATGCAGCTCGATCCCTCGCGTCTCGCGAAAGTGCGCGCCGCGTTCGAGCTGCTCATGGATTCGGGCGAAGCCGAGGGCCGCCGCAACTGGATGCGCGATCACTGGAAAACGGTCGAGGCGGATGTCTAGGAGGGCGCAATGGCTGCCAGAAAAAAGAGCAAGCCGTTCTGGGAACGCGGCTACAACGGGCACGTCTACTGGGCGGGCAAGGTGAAGCTCGGCAAGATCACCTTGCACCTCGCGGGCGACGCGCCGCACAAGTACGCCTGGGAGGCGGGCAGCCGCAGCGGCGCCGCGGACGAACTCCACCGCGCCAAGCAGGCGGTCGAGACGGCGGTGGCGATCACCGACCGGCAGCTCGACCTGTTCCCGTGAACCGCGCGGTGGTGTTGGCGATGCTGCTCGCCTCGGGCGGCGCGGCGGCGCAGATGGAGTGCCGGAGCGATCCCAAGGACCCGGATCTCGCGTTCGCCGTAGGCGCTCGCGGCGACACGCTCGAATTCATCGGGCGCAACCCGGCGCGCCAGCTCGATCGCGTCTGCGTGCTGCGGCTGGACTGCACGCTGCGCGGGCCGCCGGTGCTGCTCGACTATTTCATGCGGCCGGTGCGCGCGGGCGAGCTGTCCTCGGTGTGGAGCATCCGCAGCGTTCGCGCGACCTATCCCGACAAGACGACGCAGGAATGCAGCGTCACCGCGGCCTCCGAGCCGCGGCCGCGCTTCGAGGAGCCACCGCCCTTCATCCCGCGGAAACGCGGGAATTAGGCTGACATGGACGACACCCGCACCTTCGATCTGTTCACCCCGGAAAACGGCGACGACGCGGCGCCGATCGAAAAGCACGCGGCGCAGGCCTACCTCAGCTACGCAGTCTCGACGGTCAAGGCGCGCGCGTTGCCGGAGATCGCCGACGGCCTGAAGCCGGTGCAGCGCAGGATTCTCTACGCGATGGGCGACGCCGGCGCGTCCGGCTTCGCCAAGTGCGCGCGCTACGTCGGCGAGGTGCTCGGCAAATACCACCCGCACGGCGATTCCTCCACCTACGAGGCGCTGGTGCACCTGGCGCAGCCTTTCGCGATGCGCTATCCGCTCATCGAGGGGCAGGGCAATTTCGGCTCGCGCGACGGCGACGCAGCAGCGGCATACCGTTATACCGAGGCGAAACTTTCGCGCTACGCGGAACTGATGCTCGCCGAAATCGGCGAGGGCACGGTCGACTTCGCCAGGAATTACGACGGCAAGTTCGAGGAGCCGGTGCTGCTGCCGGCGCGCCTGCCATTCGGTCTGCTGAACGGCTCGTTCGGCATTCCGGTGGGGTTCTCTACACGCATCCCGCCGCACAACCTGAAGGAAGTCGCCGAAGCCGCGGCGCTCGTGATCCGGCATCCGCGGACCGGGCTCGAGGAGGTCCTCGAGATCCTGCCGGGGCCCGATTTCCCGGGCGGCGGCCAGATCATTTCGCCGGCCGAGGAGATCCGGCAGGCCTACGAAACCGGCCGCGGATCGCTCCTGGTGCGTGCGCGCTGGATGGTCGAGCCGCTCGCGCGCGGCCAGTGGCGCATCGTCGCGACTGAACTTCCGCACGGCGTGTCGTGCCGCCAGGTGCTCGAGGAAATCGAAGCGCTGGTGAATCCGAGGCCCGCGACGGGAAAGAAGGAAACGACACAGGAGCAGAAGCGCCTGCGCCAGTTCATCCTCGACCAGGTCGAGACGGTGAGGGACGAAAGCGACCGCAAGTCGCGCATGCGCCTGGTGATCGAGCCGCGCTCCTCGCGCCAGAACCCGGAGGAGACGGTGAAGGCGCTGCTCGTGCACACGAGTCTAGAAACGCGCGTTCCGGTGAACCTCACCTGGCTCGGGCTCGACGGGCTGCCCGAGACGAAGGACCTCGTCGGCATCCTGCGCGAGTGGGGCGAATGGCGTCAAGACACGGTGCGCCGGCGCACGCAGCACCGGCTGGAGCGCTGCGAGGAACGCCTGCACATCGTGCTCGGCCGCCTGATGGCCTACGTCAAGATCGACGAGATCATCCGGCTGATCCGCGCCTGCGATGACCAGGGCGAGGCGAAGCGCAAGCTGCAGGAGAAGTACAAGTTCACCGAGCGCCAGGCCGAAGACATCGTCAATCTGCGCCTCGGACAGCTGACGCGGCTCGACGGGGTCAAGCTGAACGACGAACGCAAGCAGCTCGAAGCCGAGCGCAAGGACCTGAAGGCGATCCTCGGCGATGACCAGGCGCTGCGCAAGCTCGTCATCCGGGAACTCGAAGCCGACGCGAAGCAATACGGCGATGCGCGGCGCACCCTCGTCAAGAGCGAAGAGCGCGCCGCGATCGAGCGCACGGTGGTCGAGGAGCCGGTGACCGTGATTCTTTCGAAGAAGGGCTGGGTGCGCGCGAGAAGCGGCCACGGCATCGACATGGCAGCCGTCGGCTTCAAGGACGGGGACGCGCGTTCGATCGAACTCGAATGCAAGACCACCGACGCGATCACCGTGTTCACCGCCGCGGGCAAGTGCTACACGCTCGATGCCGCCGCGCTGCCCTCGGGCCGCGGCGACGGCGCGCCGGTCAATACGCTGGTCAATTCCGGATCGGACGAAATCGTCTGGATCGCGGTCGGCAGCGCGCAGACGCAGCTGCTGTTGGCGAACGACGCGGGATACGGATTCCTCTGCCAGTTCGGCGACCTGGCCACCAAGACGCGCCAGGGCAAGGACTTCATGGCGGTGCCGGAAGGGGCGCGCGCACTCCCGCCCGTCGCGCTCGGCAGCGGCGTGCGGGTCGCGGCGCTTTCCTCGGATGCGCGGCTGCTGGTGTTCAATCTGGACGAACTGCCCGCGCGTCCCAACGGCGGCGTAGGCGTGCAACTCATCGCGCTGCCCGAGGGGATGTCGCTCGCAGCGGTCACGGTGTTCGACGGCAGGAACCTGACGGTATCGGGAATCCGGCGCAAGAACCGCGCGGTGGCGACGCTCGGCGCAGAGCAACTGGCGGTGCACGCGGGACGGCGCGCGCAGCGCGGAAAACTCTGCGACATCGCTTTCCGGCCCGACCGAATCGGCGCCTGAAGCGCGAGCGTTCGTGGCATTCAAGCTGCCCGAAGCGCTCGTTCCCGTCATCGCGCCGGCCGCGATCCTGCTCGTCGCGGTGCTCGCGCTCGCGGTCGGGCCGACGCTTCCGCCATCGCTTTCCGGACTGAAGGAACTGGGGCCGTACGCGGTGCTGCTCGCCGCGGCGGGCGTCGCCTTCGGATTCAACCGCGGCCGGGCGTTCGTCGCCGCCGCCTCGCTGCTTCTGGCCTACTTTGCCTACCGGCTCGCGCTCGACTCGGGCGCCGGC
The DNA here is from genome assembly GCA_001770475.1 of Betaproteobacteria bacterium RIFCSPLOWO2_02_FULL_66_14. Lineage (GTDB taxonomy): Bacteria > Pseudomonadota > Gammaproteobacteria > Burkholderiales > SG8-39 > 2-02-FULL-66-14. The sequence goes on from MERB01000007.1 coordinate 28,312, forward strand.
AGCTTCCCGGCGCGGGCCGTGTTCACCGCGATCGTGGTGCTGGTGCCGGTCAACGCGCTGGCGTCGCTATTGCTGCAGGAGCGCGGCGTGCGCCATCACCGCGATTACCGCTGGCTGCTCGCGGCGCTCGGCGAAGTACTGCTCGTGTTCTGGTTGGCGAGCGCGGGGCAGGGCGCGCTCGCAGGCAGCGCCTGGTTCGCAGTGCTCGATTACTGGCCGCTGCGCAGTCCGCCGACGCCGTGGATCGGGCGGCTGCTGTTCGCCGCGGCGATCGTCGCCGCGGTCTGGCGCGCCTGGCCGCGCGACGAACGCTACGCGGCGCCGCTCGAAACCGGAGTCGCCGCCGCGCTGGCGGCGTTCTTCATCGCCTGCGAATGGGCGTCGCGCCCGGGCGTTTTCGGCGTTTTCGCGGGCGCCGCGGGCGCGATCCTGATCGTTGCGGTCTTGCAGGAGTCGTATCGCATGGCGTTCCGCGACGAGCTGACGAGCCTTCCGGGGCGGCGAGCGCTGCAGGAGGCGCTTGCGGCGCTCGGGCCGGTGTATACGATCGCGATGGTCGACGTGGACCATTTCAAGCAGTTCAACGACGCGCACGGCCACGATGTCGGTGACCAGGTGCTGAAGCTCGTGGCGGCGCATCTGGCCGAGGTGCAGGGCGGTGGCCGCGCGTTCCGTTACGGGGGCGAGGAGTTCACGCTGCTCTTCGAGGACACGCCGCCGGCCGCGACCATGCCGCGTCTGGAAGCGGTGCGGGGCGCAATCGAGGAGCACGCGTTGGTGATCCGCGATAACGACCGTCGCCGGCGAGCGGTACAGCCCGACGACCGGTCGCTCGATCAGGTGCTCTCGGTGACGGTCTCGATCGGCGTCGCCGCCCCGGGCCGGCGCGCGCGCACTCCGGCGGAGGTGATGAAAGCAGCGGACGAGGCGCTCTACCGCGCCAAGCAAGGCGGGCGCAACCGCGTCGCCCGCTGAAAAACGGAAAAACGGGGACAGACCACGATTAATCGGATCTGGGTCTGCTCGCTCTTACCCCGCGATTTCCGGAAAACGTGGTCCGTCCCTGATTTTTTCTTCGGTCAGTTTCCGGTGATGGTGCGCCGCGCCCAGTCGAGTACGGGCGCAAGGCGCGGCGGCAACAGGTCCTCGGCCTCGTCGAAGGACGCCCAGCGCCATTCGTCATGCTCCGGACGGCCGAGTTCGGGCGAGGGCGGCAGCACGATGATGGCCGTATCCGTTTCGGCGAGGTAATAGCGCGCGATCTTGTTGCCGGCGTAGGGCAGCGTTTCGTGGTGCGCGTCGCCAAACGGGTAGTCCAGATCGTCGAGGCCGGTTTCTTCGCGCACCTCGCGCTGCGCGCACTCGAAGTCGCCCTCGCCGGCTTCGCGCAACCCTTTGGGGAAATCCCAGTTCGCGTAGGCCCGCAGCACCAGCAGTCGCACGCCGCCTTCGCCGCGGCGGAACACCACTGCGCCGGCGGCGCGAATCAGGTTGTCGACCATGCGCGGGATTCTAGAGCCGTGGCTAGAATGCGCCCATGCCGCGTCGCGCCTGCGACCCGTGGGAGCTGTTTCTGGAGGTGCTCGCCTTCGCCGCGCACAAGCACCGCGCGCAGCGGCGCAAGGACCGCCAGTCCTCGGCCTACATCAACCATCCGATCGCGCTCGCGCGCGTGCTGCACAACGACGGCGCAGTGGACGATCCGGTGACGCTGTGCGCGGCGATCCTGCACGACACGATCGAAGACACCGAGACCAGCTACGCCGAGTTGCGCCGCGCGTTCGGCCGCGAGATCGCGGACGTGGTGCTCGAAGTGACCGACAACAAGCGCCTCTGGAAGCGCACCCGGAAACGCCTGCAGGTGGAACGTGCACCGATGCTCTCGGGGCGCGCCAAGCTCGTCAAGCTCGCGGACAAGATCTGCAATCTGCGCGATCTGCGCGCCACGCCGCCGGTGGGCTGGTCGGCAAAGCGCAAACGCGAGTACTTCGACTGGGCCAGGCGCGTGGTCGACGGCCTGCGCGGGGCTCATCCGGGGCTCGAGCGCGCGTTCGACCGCGAGTACCGCGGCCGCCCGCGGTAGAATCCGGTTTTCTTTTCGGCTGCGAAGCGTCATACTGCGCCCCCTGCGAACCAAGGATTTGCCGTGGCCAAGGAAGAGCTGCTCGAAGTCGAAGGCGTCGTTCAGGAAGTGCTGCCGAACACGCAGTTCCGCGTCGAACTCACGAACGGCGCGACGGTGCTCGCGTATGCCGGCGGCAAGGTCCGGCAGAACCGCATCCGCATCCTGGCCGGAGACCGCGTGACCCTGGAAATGTCGCCCTACGACCTGACCAAGGCGCGCATCAACTTCCGCCACAAGGACGAGTCGCCGATGGCGGCTCCAAGGCGCCGCCCGCAGTTCCGCAGGCGCTAGCCAACTCGGGAAGAGCCAACAGGGAAACCCGGGTTCCCCTGTTCCGAAGTGCATCGATTCTTCAAGCGGCGCGCGCGGTTTTCGGCGCAGGCACCGCGTGCGTCGAGGGCACGACCTCCGGCACGGTCGCAGCACGTCGCGCAAGCCAGTAGCGATACGGCGGCGGTACGATCAGGAAATCGCGATCCAGGCCCATCTTCTGCGCCGCATCCATTGCCCAACTCGGGTTGTAGAGCATCTCGCGCGCCAGCGCGACGAGATCGGCCTGGCCGTGACGCAGAACCGCTTCTGCCTGTTCGTGATGCACGATCAGACCCACCGCCATGCTCATGATGTCCGCCTCGCGCCGGATTTTTTCCGCGTACGGCACCTGGTAGCCGTAGGCGGGCGGGGCGCCCGGCACCGCGCCGGCAAGGATGCCGCCCCCGGAGCAATCGATTACGTCGACACCCTTCGTCTTCAGGATTTTCGCGAGTGCGACGCTTTGCTCCGGACCCCAGCCGGCGCCGTCGTCGATCGACAAGCGCATGAAGAGCGGTTTCTCCGCGGGCCATGCGGCACGCACGCATTCCGCGACTTCGATCGCGAATCGCATGCGGTTGGCATCGCTCCCGCCGTACTCGTCGCTGCGCTGGTTGGCCGACGGATTGAGGAACTCGTGGATCAGAAAACCGTGCGCGCCGTGAATCTCCACCGTATCGAAACCCGCGACCTGCGCGCGCGCCGCTGCCTTGCCCCAAGCCTCGGCGATGGCGCGAATCTCGTTTCTCGCGAGCGCGCGCGGCACCGGCGACGCCGGGTCTGCAGGAATCGAGCTCGGCGCCACCAGTTCCCAGGCCTCCCAGTCGGTGATCGCGGCGCTGCGCACGAGCGGCTTTCCGCCCTCCCAGGGACGCTGGATGCGCGACTTGCGACCGGAGTGGCCGAGCTGGATCCCGGCGGCAGCGCCGCAGGTCTGCACCAGTTTCGCGATGCGGGCGAGTTGCGGCACGAATTCGTCGTCCCAGAGTCCGAGGTCGCCGACGGTGCCGCAGCCGCGCCGCTCGACCTTGGTCGATTCCAGGATGACGAGCGCGGCGCCGCCCGCCGCGTAGCGGCCGGCGTTCATCACGTGCCAATCGGTGGCAAAGCCGTCGACGCCCGAGTACTGGTGCATCGGCGCGACGACGATGCGGTTTCTGAGCGTGAGGCCGCGCAGGGCGAGCGGCGTGAACAGCAACGATTGCGACATTCGCGGTCTCTCGATCCTCGTGGCGTTGCGACGAAGGATAGCAGGCGGCGCCATGCCGCTTGCCGGCCGAGCCGCGATCGGCAATGATCGAGGTCAACACCGGAGAACATCATGCCACGCCGCATTCTCGACGAAGCGCATCTTCACCCCGCGATCCGCGATCGGATCGCCGAGAACCACGCGGACATCGTGCGCGAAGTGCAGGCCGCGATCGCGGCCAACGACATCGTGGTCGTCGTCATGGCGCAGAACCCGGCGCCGAAACGAGCGCGCCGGTTGCTCGAGGACGCCGGGCTCGCCTTCAGGTATCTCGAGTACGGGAACTATCTTTCGCTCTGGCGGCGGCGCAACGCGCTCAAGATGTGGACCGGCTGGCCGACGTTTCCGATGGTGTTCGTGAAGGGCGTGCTGATCGGCGGCGCCGACGATCTGAAGCGCCTGCTCGAGCGCGGCGAGCTCGGCGCGCGCAAGTGAGGCGATGAAGGAATCCGAGTACCGCGAGCAGGCGCTGAAGATCCTCCCATGGGTGTGCGCGCGCTGCGCTCGCGAGTTTGCGGGCGCGCGGCTGCGCGAGCTGACCGTGCACCACAAGGACGGCGATCACCACCACAACCCGCCCGACGGCTCGAACTGGGAGCTGCTGTGCATCTACTGCCACGAGAACGAGCATGCGCGAATCGAGGACGCAAAGGCGGGCGGGGGCGGCGAGGAGGCGCAGGCCGCGCCCGCGACGCACAAGCCGCTCGCCGCGCTCGCGGATCTGCTGAAGCGCAAGGGCAAGACGTGAACCGGTTGCCGGAAACCCGGCTGAAAGGAAACGCAACGCCATGAGTCTGTCTGCACCGGCATCGCGCCGCCATCTGCACACCCGAACCATCGCCTGCGAAGGCTTCGAGCGCGACGACGGCCTGTTCGATATCGAGGCGCGAATCGTCGACACCAAGACCTATGAAGTGACCGAGCCGTACCGCGGTCTGCGCAAACCCGGCCAGCACGTGCATGACATGCAATTGCGGCTCACGCTAGACCGCGAGATGGTCGTGCGCGGCATCGAGGTGGCGACGAACGAGGCGCCCTACGATCCCTGCTTCACCGTGGCGGACGCCTACAAGGGCCTGGTCGGCGCGAAGATCGGCGGCGGCTGGCGGCGCGCGGTGAACGATGCGGTCGGCGGCACCAAAGGCTGCACGCACCTGAGGGAACTCCTCCTGCCCGCGGCCACGGTCGCGTTCCAGACCATCGGCAGCTGGCCCAAGGCCGGCAAGGTTGCGACCGAGGCGTCGCCCGACAGCGACAAGAAGAAGCCGTATTTCATCGACGGTTGCAAGGCCTGGTCATCGAGCGGTCCGGTGGTCGAGCGGCTGTTCCCGCTGCACTACCGCAGGAGCGCCTGATTCCGCACCAGTCCGATTCGCTCGTAGCACAGGTACAGTTCGCGGCACGCCCAGGCGTCGGTGGCGGCATAGACGACCTGCGCGGCCGAGAGTCGGGGCGCGGCCCAGTTCGAGGTGCGCGTCCCCTTGGGGATGCGGATGCCCAGAAAGATCGCGGCGAGATTGCGCAACCCGGTCTGGCGCAATCCGTGGTGCCTTGCCACGGCCCCCGCGTCGATCACCGACGCGACGTCGAGCGGATAGAGCTGCCTGAGCTGGCGCAGATCTTCGGCGACCGAAATGCCCACCTTGACGATCTCGCGCGCGCCGAGCAACTGCGCGATGGCGTGGGAGAAGTCCTGGCGCAGCAGCTGGAACAGGTACACCGCGCGCGCCGTGGCCACCTGCGCGAGGCACGGAGGATAACTCTCGCCTTTCCTGAACGAGGGCCGCGTCTCGGTGTCGAAACCGACGACGCGTTCGGTGCCGATGTCCGCGAGCGCGCGCTCGAGTTCCGCCGGTGTCGACACGAGCGCCACTTCGCCCTCGTACCGCCGGATCGGCAGCGCGATCAGCTCCGCGCTTGAAATCTCGCGGCGGTATTCGGCAGGCAGGAGCGTGGCGGCGGAGTTCATGGGCGCGCCGCATCTTACCCGGCGAACGGACGCTGCGCGGCGCGCTCTACAATGCGCCATGTCCCGGCTCCCGGAATCGATCGAACGCGAAACCGGCGCGCGGCCCGACGCCGCGGTGGTCTGGCTGCATGGCCTGGGCGCGGATGGCCACGACTTCGAGCCGCTGGTGCCGGTGCTTGGACTGCCCGCGCGGCTCGCGGTGCGCTTCGTATTCCCGCACGCGCCGCTGCGTCCGGTGACGATCAACATGGGCATGCGCATGCGCGCCTGGTACGACATCGTCTCACTCGGCGGCGGACAGGAGGACGAGGCTGGCATCCGCGATTCGCAATCGCTCCTTGAGGCGCTCATCGAACGGGAACGTTCGCGCGGCATCGAGGCGCGCCGGATCGTGCTCGCCGGATTCTCGCAAGGGGGTGCAATCGCGCTCCAGACGGGGCTGCGTCACCACGAACGGCTCGCCGGCGTCATGGCGCTATCGACCTGGCTGCCGCTCGCCGGAACGCTCGAGGCCGAGCGCCACGCCATGAACCACGACGTGCCGATCTTCTTCGCGCACGGCACGCACGACGAGATGATCGGTCTCGCGCGTGCGCAGCAGTCGCGCGCGCGGCTCGAGGCGCTCGGCTATGCGCCCGAGTGGCACGAATATCCGATGGGGCACGCCGTGTGCCCCGAGGAAATCGCGGCGATCGCGCACTGGCTCGGCCGCGTGCTTTGATGCGTCAGTGCCGGACCTGACCCCGCCGCCGGGAACTCAGGCGAGCTTGGCGCCGCACTTGCCGCAGTAGCGGTCGGCCGAGCGGCGCGGTGCGCCGCAGCGCGTGCAGGCGCCGTGAGGCAGTGCGGTCGGCGCTTTCGGTTGGCGCTTCAGCGCGAAAAACAGGAGCGCCCCGCCGATCGCGAGCAACGCGACCACGAGCAGCGCGATCACCGATACGGGGAACGGTAGTCCGGCGCTCGCCGGCGCGCCCGGCGCCGGTGCGGCGGCGGCCGCGCCTGCCGCCGATTTCGGCTTCATGATGTCGACGGACGTGCGCAGGTCCGCCTTGGTGTAGCGGGCCGTGATCGGCAGCGCCTTGCCCGCCGGCTGGGCAGTGAGTTCGGCCGAGACGTAGCGCAAGCCGTCTTCGCCCGTGGCGCTGCGCTCGAGTTTCGGCTGCACCTCGAGGCCGGTGGACGCGGCGGGCTCCTGGACGACGAGCACGACGCGATCCGCGGCAAGGTCGCCCGGCCAGGTGTAGGTAAAGCTGCGCGCCGGAAGCACGGTCGGAAACGGCTGGTACAACTCGATGTGGAAGAAACGCTCCGGTATTTCGAACCGTAGGGTGATTGCGTCCGCCGCCTGCTGCTGCTCGAACTGCAGATTCATCAGCCCGCCGCTCGGAGTCCTGGAGAACGCGACCGCGCTCGGACCGCCGGCGCTCGCCGGGATGCGAAGCGAGACGGTCGCCGGCAGTTTCACCTCTTGCGCGATCTCCGCTTTCAGGATCACGAGGGTGGCTCCGGCGCGGTCGTACTCGGGCCAGAGTTCGATCCCGAGACTGGCGAGGCGCGGATTGGCCTTCGCCGCGCCGCCCGCCTGCGCGAGCGCCAGCGCCGGTGCGAGCAGCGCCGCAAGCGCGAACGCCGCGATTCTCGCCGCGAAACCCGGACCCGCCGCCCGACCGAAAAACGCCTGGACCTGCTTCATGAGTTGCCCCCCGCGTCGACGATGCCGATTGTCCGACGCGCGATTGTCGCGCCGATTGATCCTGATCAGAAGCGACCGGATCCGCGCCTGCGTCCGGGACCTTGAGGCATACTGCGGATCCCTGCGGCCCTTGAATTGGCAGCGTCCGCCGCCATCTGGCGGGAAGCTACCGGAGGATCGATGATTCACCGCCTACTCGCAGTACTTGCCCTCGCCGCGACGCTCGCGCTTTCGGGCTGCGGCTACAACACCCTGCAATCCACCGACGAGCAGATCAAGGCGTCGTGGTCCGAGGTGCTCAACCAGTACCAGCGCCGCAGCGACCTGATTCCGAACCTGGTCGCGACCGTCAAAGGTTTCGCCGCTCAGGAGCAGGCGGTGCTCCTCGGCGTGACCAACGCACGCGCCAAGGTCGGTTCGATCCAGGCGAGCCCGGAGCTGGTCAACGATCCGCAGGCGTTCCAGCGCTTCGCTGCAGCGCAGGGCGAGCTGTCTGGCGCGCTGTCCAGGCTGCTGGTGGTGGTCGAGAAATATCCGGATCTCAAATCGGATGCCAACTTCCGCGACCTGCAGGCGCAGCTCGAAGGCACCGAGAACCGAATCACGGTGGCGCGCAACCGCTACATCCAGGCGGTGCGCGAGTACAACGTCACCGTCCGCTCCTTCCCCTCGAATCTCACCGCGATGGTGTTCGGCTTCAAGGACAAGCCGCAGTTCACGGTCGAGAACGAGAAAGCCATTTCGCAGCCGCCCAAGGTTGACTTCGGCAAGTAGATTCGCGGTTGCCCTGGCGGCGGCGGCGCTGCCCGCGCTCGCTGCGGGCGAGGTCGCGGTTCCGCCGCTCACCGCGCGCGTCACCGACCAGACGGCGACGCTCGACCCCGCGCAGCGCGCCGAGCTCGAAACGAAGCTCGCCGCGTTCGAAGCCAAAAAGGGCAGCCAGGTCGCGGTGCTCATCGTCCCGAGCACGCAGCCCGAGACGATCGAGCAGTACGCGATCCGCGTGGTCGATCAGTGGAAGCTCGGACGCAAAGGCGTGGACGACGGCGTGCTGCTGCTCGTCGGAAAGAACGACCGCAAGATGCGAATCGAGGTCGGTCGCGGATTGGAGGGCGTGATCCCGGACGCGATCGCGAAGCGGATCGTCGCCGAGTACATCGCGCCGCGCTTTCGCGACGGCGACTTCAACGCGGGGATCGCCGCGGGCGTCGACCGCATTCTCGCGCTCGCAGAGGGCGAGCCGCTGCCCGCGCCGGCGGAAACCTGGCAGGGCGGGAGCGGCGAGCGCGACTGGTTCGACCTGTTCGTCTTCGCGCTCATTGCGCTGGCGGTTCTGCACGGTTTGTTGCGGGCGATTCTCGGGCGCTTCGGCGCTGCCGCGGTCATCGGCGCCGCCGCGGGCGTCCTCATCTGGTTGCTGGCTAGCGTGCTCGTGCTGGCGTTTCTGGGTGGAATCATCGCCTTCGTCGTCTCGCTCTTTGCGAACGCGTCCACCGGGGGGCGACGCTCGGTCGGCGGTTGGGGCTCGGGCGGCGGCAGCTGGTCCTCGGGCGGCGGCGGGGGCGGCGGCGGATTCAGCGGCGGGGGCGGCGGGTTCAGCGGCGGCGGCGCCTCAGGGAGCTGGTGAGATGGCGGCGAACCTCGTCCGAATCCTGAAGCACCTTGCGGTTCCGGATTGGGCCGTGCGGCGCGCGTTTCCGGTGAGGCTCGGCGACCTCGTCACCGCAGCCGTGCGCAGCCTCGAGCGCGCGCACGACGTCGAGCTGCGCGTCGTCGTCGAAGGCGGAATGCCGCTCGATGCATTGCTTCGCGGGCAGAGTTCGCGCGATCGCGCGATCGAGCTTTTTTCCCGGCTGCGCGTCTGGGATACCGAGCAAAACACCGGCGTGCTGATCTACGTGCAGTTCATCGACCGCAAGATCGAGATCGTCGCCGATCGCGGAATCAACACGAAGGTGCAGCAGGTCGAGTGGGACGCGGTGTGCGCGCAGATCGTCGAAGAGTTTCGCGCCGGCCGCTACGAAGACGGTGCGCGCGCCGGAATCGCGGGTGTCACGGTGCTGCTGGACAAGTACATTGCCCCGCCGCCCGAGGACGACCGCGACGAACTGCCCGACCGGCCGCTGGTGCTCTGAAAAGGGGGTCAGACCCCGTTTTCGCTTGAACCCGCGGAAGCCACACCACAACGTCTACGTCGTCGAGCTGGACAAGGCGGTGGTGTACGAAGCGAAATTTCGCAGGGCCAACCCGAACCAGGACCCGACCAAGCCCTGCGTGTACGTCGGCATGACCGGGCTCGCGCCGGAAAGACGATTCGCGAAGCACAAGCAGGGCGTGAAGTCGAACCGGTTCGTAGAGCGCTACGGGCTGCGCCTGCTTCCCGAGCTATACGCCTACGCCAACCCGATGCCCTACCAGGCCGCCCGGGAGATGGAAGTCGATCTCGCGATTTCGCTCCGCGAGCAGGGTTACGGCGTGTGGCAGGCGTAGCCGCGGCGCGCGCGATCAGGCCTGCTGTGGACGCCGCGAATGGTCCGTCGGGCGGTTCCAGGGGCGCTTGCCGGAGGACGGCGGCCTCCCCGCCCCCGGACGTTCGCCCGAGGGGCGCGAGCGTTCGGCAGGCTCGAGCCCGGGAATCACCATCACCTGGAGCACGTTGCCGGTAAAACGCTCGATCGAGCGAACCAGGTGGCGCTCGCCGCGGTTGAGGAACGTCACCGCGACGCCCGCGCGGCCCGCGCGGCCGGTGCGGCCGATGCGGTGAACGTAGTCTTCGGCACCGCGCGGCGCGTCGTAGTTCACGACCAGGTTGATTCCCGGCACGTCGATGCCGCGCGCGGCGACGTCGGTCGCGACCAGCACCCGCATGCGGCCTTCGCGGAGCCTTTGCAGCGTCCTCGAGCGGGCGCTCTGGTGCATGTCGCCGTGCAATGCCCCCGCGACGAAGCCCTGCCCGGTGAGCGAAATCGAAAGTGCCTCCGCGGCACGCTTGGTGCCGGTGAAGACGAGCGCCTGGTCGATGTCGGTGTCGCGCAGGAGCGTGTCGAGCAGCCGCCCCTTGTGCAATTCGTTGTCGGCGAAAAGCGCGTGCTGCGTGATGTCGAGTTTCTTTTGCGCCGCGTTGCCGAGCGCGACGCGCTTGGCGTTGCGCGTCACGCGCTCGGCGAGTCGCCCCACCACGCCGTCGAGCGTCGCCGAGAACAGCAGGGTCTGCCGGTGCGGCGGAATTCGCGCGACGATGGCGTCGATCGCCTCCTGGAACCCCATGTCGAGCATCCGGTCGGCCTCATCCAGGACCAGCAGTTCGACGCGCGCGAGATCGACCCTGCCGCGATCCATGTGGTCCTTCAGGCGGCCGGGGGTCGCGACGATGAGATCGACGGCCCTGCCAAGCTGCTTCAGTTGCGGGCCATAGGGCATGCCGCCCACGACACACGCGGTGCGAAGGCGCTGCCCGCCGCCGTAGGAATGCGAGGCCTTCTGCACCTGCAGCGCGAGTTCGCGCGTCGGCGCGAGCACCAGGATGCGCGGCCCCATGCCCGGCGTTGCGGCCGGCGCAAGCAGGCGCATGAGCGCGGGCAGCAGGAACGCGGCGGTCTTGCCGCTTCCGGTCTGCGAGGAAACGAGCAGGTCGCCGCCCGCGAGCACCGCGGGAATCGCGTCGCGCTGCACCGGAGTCGGTTCGGTGTAGCCGAGTGCGGCGAGGGTTGCGAGTAAGGACGAATCGAGGCCGAGCGTCGTAAAGCTCATGAGTTTTCCCTGGTAGCGCCAACCTGAAAACCGCTTGGCCAAACCGAAAGAAAACTTTCGACCGGGACTGCGAGAGGGCGGGCGGATCAAAAAATCCGCGCTGATTCGGTGAATCAGGCGGTTGCTGCAATGCAGCGAGGGGCGCACTCTACGCAAGTTCTGGCCTAAAAGCGAGCGTTTTCTCGAATCCCGCTCAGGATTTCTTCTCGAACCCGCGTACGAGGCTCGCGCGCGCGGTGCCGGCCTGCATGAGGAGCGAAAAATCCGAGCCCGCGAGTACGAGTTGCACGCCCATCGCGATATGGCGTGCCAGCAGTTCCGGCGTGTACATCCCGCCCATGCCGGCAAATTTGCCGTGCTTGCGGCACGACGCGATGACCTTGCCGTAGGCGTCCGCGATGCGCGGGTCGTCGAACTCGCCCGGAATGCCGAGTTCGAACGAGAGGTCGTTGGTGCCGATGAGAAGCGCGTCGATGCCCGGCACCGCCGCGATCGCATCGCAGTTCTCCACGCCTTGGGGCGATTCGATCATCACCACGACGAGTGTCTCCCCGTTCACAATCCGCGCCGCCTCGCCCACCGGCATCGTGGCGAAGCCGGTCTGCTGCAGCCCACCGCCCATCGAGCGGTGGCCGAGCGGCGGGAATCGGCAGGCGTCCGCGACGTGCTTTGCTTCCTCCGCGCTGTCCACGTGCGGCACCACGATCCCTTGAGCGCCGTTGTCGAGCATCCGCGAGGCGAGCCAGTGCTCCTTGCCGGGGACGCGCACGATGGGCGTCACGCCCACCGCGAGCGACGCCGAGGCGATCTGCGCCGCAGTGTCGGTGCCGAGCGCACCGTGCTCGCAGTCGATGAACAGCCAATCGAAGCCCGCGGTCTTCGCGATCTGCGCGATGTCCGCGGTGCGCGCCTGCCGCAGTCCCAGGCCGATGGCGAGCTTGCCCGCGCGCAGCGTGCGCAGGGCGTGGTTGGGGACGGTGCTCAAGGGAATCTCCTCTGGAATGAGTGGAGCCTACTATAGCTCTAGGCCGCGAACACGCGCTCCAGCAGCTCGGTCACGTAGTCGTAGATCTCCGGATCGGTAGAGGCGCGCGCTCCGGCGACGTTCAGCGTTCGGATGCGGTGGCGTTCGAGGAACGCGTGGATGATTTCCGGGTCGTCCGCACCCGGGTGTACGTGCAGGCACGGCTGCCCGAGGCGCTCGGCGCAGTGCGCGGTGAACGCCGAGCCGCCCGTGAGCGCAGCGCTACGCGAAATGATGAGCGTTCCGTCCGAGTCGCGCACGTTCCAGCGCGTGCGTTGCTCGTAGTCTCGCGAGGGCGTCTCGATGAGCGCATAGCGCGGCGCGATCGGGCCGTCCTCCGCGCGGCGGCCGTGTGGGCACCAGCCGCCGTGCGCGATACCGCGCGCGATCGCCCAGTCGAGTGCGGCACGGTCGGCGCCCGTCTGGCCGCCGGAGAGGATACGGGTGATTGGGGTCAGAGTAAGAGCAGGACGATCAGAGAGTCTTCAGCCACTGGGTCGCCTTGGCTGAAACACCGATCTCAGTGGCAATCCTTCGGCGTGGACGCCTACGACACTGGACGGTGATGGCGAGCAGGCTCTAGAAGGAGCGCAGCCCTTCACTGAATACGCCTTGCTTCTCAATATGCGCGTTGTAGGCGCGTAGCGCGCCTCGGTTCTTCCGCAGCCATTCCAGACGCAACCGCTTGGCACGCTCGGCGCCACTTCGGCCGGTGCTCCGCTCGGGCATCTTCTTAGGCATGGTTCGCCTTACGCCGCCTGTGCTGCCGGCGGCAGTTCGTCGTAAGTCCGCCCGTTCAGCTGCCGCCCGGTCAGGTCTTTGCGCACTCCACCCCATTGCTTGAAGAAGAACGGTACGCCGCCAGCGCGGCACTGACGGAAGATCGACTCCACCCATTCGCTGCGCAGTGGCCGCGCCCGCGGT
>MERB01000008.1:0-9186 GCA_001770475.1 Betaproteobacteria bacterium RIFCSPLOWO2_02_FULL_66_14
CATCAGATTGACGTAGTCGCGCACGCGCTGCGGCTCGAGCTTCAGGTCCTGGATGATCTCGAGGAATCCCGTCACATCAGATTGACGTAGTCGCGCACGCGCTGCGGCTCGAGCTTCAGGTCCTGGATGATCTCGAGGAATCCCGTCAGAACCGTGAGCGGCGTGCGCAGCTCGTGCGAGACGTTGGCGACGAAATCGCGCCGCATCGCCTCGATGCGCTCGGCGCCGGTGACGTCCTGAGACAGCAGCAGCCACGCGTTCTCGTCGAAAGCGACGAGCTGCAGCGACAGGGTGCGCGCCGTCTGGCCGGGAACCTGCAAACGCAGTGGCTCGCCGAACTCTCGCGCCTCGAGATAGGCGACGAAATCCGGGTGGCGCACGAAGTTGACGATCGGCGCACCGCGGTCGCGCTCGGGATGCAGGTCGAAATGCCGCCGCGCCGAATCGTTGCACCAGTCCAGGCGCAGCTCGGCGTCGAGCACCGTGACGCCGTAAGGGAGTGCCTGCGCGGCGCGGCGCGAGCGCACGATCAGCTGCGCGAGCTGCCGCCGGCGCCTGAGATGGGTGCGGCGGTGCCGGTGCAGCAGATTGAAGACTTCGCCCCAGGCGCCTTCGGCCTCGGGCGGGTCGGTCAGCCGGGGCTGCGCCGCCCAGCGGCTGAGCCGGCCCAGCTGGCGCCAGTGCATGGCAAGCGCCAGCGCGAGCAGGGCGGCGAGGAGCGCCAGCGCGATGAGCGCCGCAGTCACGTTGGAGCGCCCCCGCGCAGCAGGTAGCCCGTGCCACGCACCGTTTCGACGAGCGCGTCGTGGCCGCTCGGCGCGAGCGCCTGCCGTAGGCGCCGCACGTGCACGTCCACCGTGCGCTCTTCGACCACCGCGTCGTTCCCCCAGACCTCGTCGAGCAGCTTCGAACGCGAATACGCGCGGTTGGGGTGCGTCATGAGAAAGTGCAGCAGGCGGAACTCGGTGGGGCTCAGCTCGAGCGGCCGGTTGCCGCCGCGCACCTCGTGCGCGCCCGGATCCAGCCGCAGTCCGGAGATCTCGACCGGCGCCTCGCCCAGCTGCGGCGCGCGGCGCCGCAGCACCGCGCGGATGCGCGCGACCAGCTCGCGCGGCGAAAAGGGCTTGGTCAGGTAATCGTCGGCCCCGGCTTCGAGCGCTGCGACCTTGTCGTTTTCTCCGCTGCGCGCGGTGAGGAAGATGATCGGCAGCTCGCGCGTGCGCGCATCGGAGCGCAGGCGGCGCGCGAGGGCGAGCCCCGACTGTCCCGGCAGCATCCAGTCGACCAGCGCCACGTCCGGCAGGCTCTGGCGCAGGAGTTGCGCCGCCTCTTCGGCGCTCGCCGCGCGTAGCGGCGCGAAGCCCGCGTGCTCGAGATTGACCGCCACCAGCTCGAGGATCGCCGGTTCGTCCTCCACGACCAGCACCGAGACCGGGACCGCCAAGCTAGTCCGTCCCGATCTCGCGCTCGATGTCGGCAAACGACGTGTGCCGCACATCGGTGCCCTTGACGATGTAGATCACCTGTTCGGCGATGTTCTTGGCATGGTCGCCCATGCGCTCGACCGCCTTGGCCACCCAGATGATGTCGAGCGCCGGCGAGATGGTGCGCGGATCCTCCATCATGTAGGTCACGAGCTGGCGCACCGCGGCGCGGAACTCGTGGTCGATCTCCGAATCGTCCTTGAGCACGCCGGCGGCGGCTACGGCGTCGAGACGTGCGAAGGCATCGAGCGCCTGGCGCAGCATCCTGACCGCGATCTGCGCCGTGTGCCGGATCGCCGGAAAGCGCTGCGCGTGCTGCGGCCCGTGCTCGTGCAGGCGCTTGGACATGCGCGCCACCTTCTTCGCCTCGTCGCCGATGCGCTCGATGTCGGTGACGATCTTGGCGATCGCCATGGTGAGCCGCAGGTCGCTCGCCGCGGGCTGGCGCTTGACGACGATGTGGTTGCACGCGCCGTCGATCGCCACCTCGTAGCCGTTGACGCGGGCGTCGTTCTCGATCACCTGGTCGGCGAGCGTCGCGTCGCCGGTCGCGAAGGCGTCGATGGCGCCGAGAATCTGCGCCTCGACCAGCCCGCCCATCTGCAGCACGCGCGTGCGGGTGGTGTCGAGGTCGGCCTCGAACTGCTTGGAGATGTGCTCGGTGGTGCCCATGTAGCCCCCTAGCCAAACCTGCCCGTGATGTAGTCTTCCGTCTGCTTGTTCCTGGGCTTGATGAACAGCTCGTCGGTGACGCCGAATTCGATCAGTTCGCCGAGGTACATGTAGGCCGTGTAGTCCGAAACGCGCGCCGCCTGCTGCATGTTGTGGGTCACGATCAGGATCGTGACATGCTGCTTCAGTTCGGTGATCAGTTCCTCGATGCTCGCCGTGGCGATCGGGTCGAGCGACGAAGTCGGCTCGTCGAACAGCAGCAGCTCCGGGTCGGTGGCGAGCGCGCGCGCAATGCACAGCCGCTGCTGCTGCCCGCCGGAGAGGTTGAAGGCCAGCTCCTGCAGGCGGTCCTTGACCTCGTCCCAGAGCGCGGCGCCGCGCAGCGCGACCTCGACCTTGTCGGCGAGCGCGCGGCGCGAGCGCTCGCCGCGCACCCGCAGGCCGTAGGCGACGTTCTCGAAGATCGACTTCGGGAACGGATTCGGTTTCTGGAACACCATCGACAGCCGCATTCTGACCTCGATCGGGTCCACCGTCGGCGCGAGCAGGTTGGCGTTGTCCGGATGGAGCACGATTTCGCCCTCGTAGCGGTTGCCCGGGTACAGGTCGTGCATGCGGTTGAAGCAGCGCAGAAAGGTGGACTTGCCGCAGCCGGAAGGGCCGATCAGCGCCGTGACCCGGTTCTCGTGCACCACAAGATTGAGGTCCTTCAGGGCGCGGTATTCGCCGTAATAGAAACTGAGGCCCTTGGCCTCGGCTTTCGCCACGGCAGGCGCCTCCCCAGCGGGGCGCGCTTCAACGAAGCTTGCGAGAGACTGAGCGGCCATGGTTCACCATTTGATGTTCTTGCGGATGCGATAGCGCAGGTAGATCGCCAACCCGTTCATCGCCAGCGTCATCAGCACGAGGATGAAACCGGCGGCGGCCGCGTTCTGCAGAAACGCCGCCTCCGGACGCGAAGTCCAGTTGAACATCTGGATCGGCATCACCGTGAACGGCGACATCACCCAGTCGAACGAAAGGAACGGCGCCTCCGTCTTCATCGGCGCGGGCGGCAGGAAGGCGATGAAAGTGAGCGCGCCTATGGTTATGACGGGCGCAGTCTCGCCGATCGCGCGCGCCATTCCAATGATCACGCCGGTCAGGATGCCGGCCGAGGAGTACGGAATGATATGGTCCCTGCAGACCTGCCATTGCGTGCCGCCGAGCGCGTAGGCGCCCTCGCGGATGCCCTGCGGGATGGCGCGGATCGACTCGCGCGTGGCGACGATGACCACCGGCAGGATCAGCAGCGCCAGTGTCAGGCCGGCGGACAGGATCGACTGGCCGAGGCCGAACTGGTAGACGAACAGGCCGAGCGCGAGCAGCCCGTAGACGATCGAGGGCACGCCGGCGAGATTGGTGATGTTGATTTCGATGAGGTCGGTGACCCAGTTCTTCGGCGCGTACTCCTCGAGATAGATTCCGGTGGCGACGCCGAGCGGCACGGCAAAGAACGCGGTCACCAGCATCACCAGGCAGGAGCCGACCCAGGCGGACAGGATCCCGGCCTGCGCCGGGCGGCGCGACGGAAAATTGGTCAGGAACTCCCAGTTCAGGCGCGGCAGGCCTTGGATCGCCATGTCGGCGAACAACGCGACAAAGGTCAGCACGCCCACCATCAGTGCCGCGAAACCGCACAGCGCGAACACGAGATCCCATCGCTTGTGGCTGGCGATCAGCGCGCGGATGGCGCTCAGGTCCTTGACGTAGGCCATCAGTAGGCCTCGCGAAAGGTCTTGCGCAGCACGTGCCCTGCCACGTTGCAGGCGAGCGTGAAAAGCATCAAGGTGAGGCCGGCCGCAAAGATCGTCTGATAGCCAACCGAGCCGTGCGGCAGGTCGCCGAGCGCCACCTGCACGATGAAGGCGGTGATGGTGGCGGCCGGCTCGAGCGGATTGAAGGTCAGATTGGGCTGCATGCCCGCGGCCACCGCGAGGATCATGGTCTCGCCCACCGCGCGCGAGATGCCGAGGATGTAGGCCGATGCGATGCCCGAGAACGCCGCGGGCACGACCACATTGACCGCGGTCTGGAAGCGCGTCGCGCCCATCGCGTAGGAGCCTTCGCGCAGGCTCATCGGCACGGCGCGCATCGCGTCCTCGCTGATCGAGGCGACGTACGGAACGATCATGATCCCCATCACGATGCCGGCCGAAAGCAGGTTGAAGCCCGGAAGCTCAGGATAGAACCACTGCAGGATCGGCGTCACGAAGAGGAGCGCGAAGTAGCCGTAGATGATAGTCGGCACGCCTCCGAGCAGCTCGAGAAACGGCTTCGCCACTTCGCGCACCGAGAACGGCGCGAACTCGGACAGGTAGATCGCGATGAGGGTGCCGAGCGGAATCGCGATCGCCAGAGCCACGAGCGAACTGGTCAGCGTGCCTGAAAGCAGCACCACGATGCCGAAATGAGCGTCGTCGAAAAGGGGGGTCCACTGCGTGTCGGTGAGAAAGTCCAGCAGCGGCACATGCTGGAAGAAAACCACCGATTCCTTCACCAGCACGTAGACGATGCCGATGGTGGTGAAGACCGAGACCATCGCCGCAAGGAACAGGAGCAGCTCGATCGCCTTCTCGCGCAGGATGCGCGAGCGGCGGTGGGCAAGGCGCGCGGCCATCGCCCCGGAGGGTGGAGTAACAGAGATATCGCCGGGCACGGCGGCCATCGCAGGTCGGTGTCTGGTCATGTTAACAACGAAAGCCCGCCGCAGGGACACCCGCGGCGGGCAGGGTGCGGCCGCGCGAGGCGCTCAGATCTTGGCTTCGCGCCTGAGCAACTCTTCGATCGTGATGCCGACTTCCGGCGTGCCGCCGAATACGGTGCCTTTCTTGCCCTTCAGGACATGGTCCCAGGCGGTCCTGTAGGCCGAATCGGGTAGCGGCACGTACTTCACTTCCTTCGCGAGCTTTGCGCCGTGCGTCATGTAGTACTGCACGAACCCCTTGACTTCCGGCTTGCCGAGCGACTTCGCGTTGACATAGATGAAGATCGGGCGCGCGAGCGGCGAGTACGTGCCGGCGATCACGGCGTCGAGCGATGGCAGGACGGGCTGACCCTTCTCGTTGACGATCGGCACGGCCTTGAGCTTGTCCTTGTTCTCCACGTAGTAAGCGAAGCCGAAATAGCCCAGGCCGTTGACGTCTCGCGACACGCCCTGCACCAGCACGTTGTCATCCTCCGAGGCAGTGAAATCGCCGCGCGAGGATTTTGCCTTGCCAACCACCGCCTCGGTGAAGTAGTCGAAAGTACCCGAATCGGCGCCCGGCCCGAACAGCTTCATGGGCGCGTCCGGCCACTGCGGGTTGACCTGGTTCCACTTGGTCACCTTGCCCTGCGCGCCGGGCTCCCAGATTTTCTTCATTTCCGCCACGGTAAGCTGCTTGATGAAGGTGTTTTTCGGGTGGATCACGACCGTGAGCGCATCGAACGCCACCGGCAGCTCGAAATACTGGATCCCTGCGGCCCTGCAATCGTCCATCTCCTTCTTCAGGATGGGCCGTGAGGCGCCGGAAATGTCGGTCTCGCCGCGGCAGAATTTCTTGAAACCGCCGCCGGTACCCGAGATACCGACCGTCACCTTGATCGACTGCTTCTTCTCCTTCTGAAACTCCTCGGCGACCGCCTCGGTCACCGGAAACACGGTGCTCGAGCCGTCGATTTTCACGATTTGCTGTGCGTACGCGCCGTGCACCGCCAGCGCCGCGCCCGACAGTGCCAGCGCACTGATGACTGACTTCAGTTTCATGGTTGACCTCTACGTTGAACGATGGCGGGCAGTTTAGGGATGCACTATTACAGGTGTGTTACAGCGCGGCACCGCCAGATTGAGTACGTCTTTCGCGCCGCCGCCCACTTGTCCCGGCAGCCCGGCGAGCAGCATGCAGTTGGCGGTATCGGTATAGGCACCGTCGTCAGTCTCGACCCAGAGTAGGCCCGGCGTATGCTGGCTGAACCAAGGGCCGTCCAGGCTCAAGAAGTCGTTGTCGTCCATCAGTCCCGAGATGTTGACGTTCGCTTGGTAGCGGGTAGTGTCGCCCCCGGCATCGACGTTGGCCTGTGCACCAAAGAGATACACGTCTCACGAGAACGTGGTTGCCGACGGATCCCCGTTCGTTTCCCGCCTACGGATGATGTGGCCATTGACGTTGCCCCGGCTCGCACCGTCGGCATAGTAGGCGCCGGCGAGCACCGGGCGCGGCAGCCTCGACGCCGCGCGCCGCAACTCCAGATCCGCCAGCGGCAGCGCAAGCAGTAGGTGCTGCGCGAGAAAGAGATGCGCCTGCAACCCCCCACGCGAAAGCGTCGCCAGTCACGCTCATCAGCGACACCAGCCAAAGGACGCTTCGCGGAATCATGAGCGTGCATCCTGCCTGCGCAATGTCGAACGTTGATGAACGACGGCGCCGACTCGGCGGCCGGTAGTCTTCATCGGAACGCAATGTTCACGGCGCAGACTTTCCGGGGAATCTGGGTTTCCAGGAAATCCAGGGTGTCGAGCAGGCACCCGCAACCGGAGGATTCGAAATGAGCACGAACGAACCGAGCATCCGCGCTTCCGCGGCGCGCGTATCGCTGGACTGCGCACACGGCGACCGCCTGAGCGTCGAAGCGCTGCTCGCCGCAGCGAACGCGGAGCCATTGAAAAAAGCGTTCCTTGCAATCAGCGCGCGATACATCTTCGGGGAAGGCGGCATCGCCGGGTCGCCGCCCGACGCCTGCTCGGGGTTCGCTGCATGCTACCGCGGTCTGGTTGGCGACGAGATCGCAGGCCTGCTCGTCACGAGCCTGCAGGAGCGCCTCGGCGCGACTCGAGCAATGGACCTCGAGCCTCCGCTCGATCGGTAACGCTGCCGGGCGCGATCCGACTGCCTCTCCGGCTCAGCCTGCGCGCTCGGGATTGAACCTTCGCCTTGTGCCAGCAGCCATCAACTGCCGGCCATCGGGGACTCATACCAAGACCTGGTCGAATTGACCATCCTCACGACCAGAAGCATCACCGGGACCTCGATCAGCACGCCCACCACGGTGGCGAGCGCGGCGCCGGATTCGAACCCGAACAGGCTGATCGCGGCGGCCACCGCCAGCTCGAAGAAGTTCGACGCGCCGATGAGCGCCGAGGGGCACGCGACGCTGTGCTTCTCGCCGAGCGCCCGGTTCGCCAGGTAGGCGAGCCCGGAATTGAGGAACACCTGGATCAGGATCGGCACCGCGAGCATTGCGATCACCAGCGGCTGCCCGAGGATCGCTTCGCCCTGGAACGCAAACAGCAGCACCAGTGTGGCAAGCAGCGCGACGACCGACCACGGCTGCATTCGGGAGAGGAGTCGCTCGAGCGCCTGCGGCCCGCCGAGCCCGAGCGCGCGGCGCCGCAGCCATTGCGCGCCGATCACCGGCACGACGATGTACAGCACGACCGAGGCGAGGAGCGTATCCCAGGGAACGGTGATCGCCGAAATTCCGAGCAGCAGCGCGACGATCGGGGCGAAGGCGAAGATCATGATGGTGTCGTTGAGCGCGACCTGCGTGAGCGTGAAGAGCGGATCGCCGTTGGTGAGCCGGCTCCAGACGAACACCATCGCGGTGCAGGGCGCCGCGGCGAGCAGGATCAGCCCGGCGACGTAGCTGTCGATCTGCTCTGCCGGCAGGTACGGCGCGAAGACCTGGCGGATGAAGATCCACGCGAGCAGCGCCATCGAAAATGGCTTGACCAGCCAGTTGACCGCGAGCGTCACGCCGATGCCGCGGACGTGCTCGCGGATGCGGTGCAGCGCGCCGAAGTCCACCCGCACCAGCATCGGCACGATCATCACCCAGATGAGCAGCCCGACCGGAATGTTGACTCGCGCGAATTCCATCCGGCCGAGCACCTGCACCGGGCCCGGCAGCACCTGGCCGAGCCCGATCCCGGCGACGATGCACAGCGCGACCCAGAGCGTCAGCCAGCGCTCGAAAACGCTCAAGGGCTGCGTCACCCTGCCGCCCGTTCCCGCACCCGCCCGATGTCATCGAAGCGCGCCTGCAGCGCGAGCCGGTCGAGCGGATCGAACGGCAGGCCTCGGAACAGGTCGATGCGGCGCGTCAGTTCCGCGTAGGCGCGGGAGAACGCCCGGCGTTTGTCGTCGTCGCTGCCTTCGACGCGCGTCGGATCCTCGATGCCCCAGTGCGCGCGGATCGGCTGGCCCGGCCACACCGGGCAGGCCTCGCCCGCGGCCTGCCCGCACACGGTGAAGACGAAATCGAACTCAGGGCCGCGCGCGAATTCGTCCCAGCTCTTGGAGCGCAGCGCCGAAGTGTCGATGCGGTGCTCGTGAAGCAGTTCGAGCGCGAATCGATTGACGCTGCCCGCCGGGTGGCTGCCTGCGCTGTAAGCGGCGAAGCGTCCGTGACCGGAAGCATTGAGATAGGCCTCGGCGAGGATGCTGCGCGCTGAATTGCCCGTGCACAGAAACAGCACCTTCATCGGCGTATGCATTGGAAGATTTTCACACAGGCCGAAACGAATGGAAACGCAGCGGACGTCATCACGCCGTAACCCGTGCGCGGCAGGCTCGGCTGCACGCCGTAACGATTTCCGCGCGCGTGCTACAGTCCCGCGCGCAATGGATGGCCCGCGTAAAGGAATCATGGATTTGCGACGCATCGTCGACGCGACCCGCCATTCGCTCGCAGGCCTCGCGGCTGCGGTCAGGCACGAAACCGCTTTCCGTCAGGAACTGGCGCTTGCCGCGGTACTCGTTCCGCTGGGCCTCGCCCTCGGTGCCGACGGCGTCGAGCGCGCGCTGCTCGCAGGCAGCGTCCTGCTCGTACTCGTGGTCGAACTCCTCAATTCGGCGATCGAGGCGGTCGTGGACCGGATCGGAAGCGAACGCCACGAACTCGCGGGACGCGCCAAGGATCTGGGCAGCGCGGCCGTGATGCTTTCGATCGCAACGACGGCCGCGGTGTGGCTGCTCGTGCTCGCCGGCTGAACGTTTTGCCCGACCGGACC
>MERB01000008.1:9386-11610 GCA_001770475.1 Betaproteobacteria bacterium RIFCSPLOWO2_02_FULL_66_14
TCGCGCTCGAATTGGCGTAATCGCGCGCCAAAACGTTGCCCGCGCTGAAACGAAGCTGCGCGTAGGTGTTGATTGTCCAGAGCGCGTACAGATCCGCGACCCGTTTCGCGCCCGTGACGCTGCTCTGGGTCGCGCTGCTCTGCAGGCGGTATTCCGGAGTCAGGTTGAGGCTGCCGCCAAGCTGCAGGGGCACGCCGCGCAGCCGGTAGTCGGCGCCGAAATTCGCCGTGCCCTTGGGCTGCTGGTCGATGCGGTTGTCGGGTCCGGGAACGCCTTCGACTTTCGAGCGGAAAATGCTCAGGTTGCCGCGCAGCGACACCGCCGGGGCTTCGGCCACGAGTTCATCGAGCCGGAATTTCGCCTCCAGTTCGATTCCGGTGACCCGCGCGCCCTCGAGATTCTGTGGTCGCTGCACCCAGCGCGGCACCGCGGCCCAGGGCACGGCCTCGAGTTCCGTGATGTTGCGGATCAGCCCCGTGATGCGGCGGTGGAACAGGTTCGCGCTCAGCACGCCGCCCTGGCTGAGATACTTCTCGTAGGCAAGTTCCACGCCGCGGGCGAGTTCCGGGCGCAGGTTCGCGTTTCCGATTCGATCGGGGCTGGTGGCGTCGTTCGGTCCCGGCGGCGCGTAACGCGCGCTGAGCGCCGGCCGCGTGATGAGGTCCTGCAGCGAAGGGGCGCGGTAGCTGCGGGTGAGGCTCGCGCGGATCTGGTCGCGACCCCGCTCATCGAGCCGCCAGACTGAATGCAACAGCGGCGTCCAGACGCCGCTCGTGTTCGTGAGGGAAGCGCCGCCGCTGTCGCTGCGCGTGCTGATTCCTTCCCATCGCAGACCCGCGTGCGCCGACCAGGTCTTGGTCACGTTCCACTCGTCCTGCACGTAGGCTGCGGCACGCCGCGTCCGCGCGCCGAACGCATCGCCGAGGTCCGCAAGGAGCGGTGCCCCGTTTTGCAGCGTGGCGCGGTCCTGCCGGCGGGTCGTCGACTCGGCTTCGGCCCCAGTCACCAGGTTGTGCTCGTTGGCGAAGTTGCGCGAGAACTTGGCGCTGAGCGTCCAGCTGCGGTCCTCGTTGTCGGTGGCCTCCGATAGCGTTCGCGTCAGCGCCTGGCCGGCGTCGAACTCCTCGCGCAGGCTTCGGCCCCGCCAATTCGCCACGCTCACGGTGCCGCGAAGCTCGATGCGCGCATCGGGGCCGACGCGACGCTGCTCCTGCGCGTTGACGCGCAGCAGCGAGAAATTCGAGTCGGTCACGGTCGATGAACTCGCGTACGGCGCCGGAACCGCGCCCACCGTCTGAACGAGCTGCCGCGTCGCCTCGCTGCGGCCATCGGAGGCGACGATGAACGGCGTCAGCATGAAGAATTCCCCGGGCCCGTGACGCCATTGCATGCGCGAGACCAGGTGGACGCGCTCCCGCCGGTCGCGCGATGCGCCCGTTTCCTCCTGCTCGAGCAGCGACACGCCGGTCAGGGCATCGACCGAGCGCGTGCGCGAAACGAGATCGTCGAGCCGGTCGTGCCGCGACGCCGAAAGCGAAAGGTTGTAAGTGCCCGTTTCGCCCAGCCGGTCGTTGCGAATCCAGCTCACCTGCGGCTGGCCGCGTCCGCGTTCCAGGCCCGCGGTGATGCGCAGGTCATTGAGCCGCCTTTGCAGCGGCTCCCTCAGCACGATGTTGATGGTCCCGGCGATCGCCCGCGTGCCGTGTTCGGCCGTAGGTGCGCGAAACAACTCGATGCGTTCGATCTGGTCCGGGGTCAGCGTGTCGAGCGCGAGCCCTGCCGGCATGCGCTCGCCGTTGACTAGGATCTGAGTGAAACCGCCGCCCATGCCGCGCATCCGGATGTCGCCGCCGCGCCCCGGCCGTCCACCGAGCGTGATGCTGGGAAGGCGCCGCAGGACCTCGCCGACCGTGCTGTCGCCGAAGCGCTCGATTTCCTCGCGACCGATCACGATTTTTCCGGCGATCGACTGCCGGCGCTGTTCGGTGTCGGTGTTGACGCCCTGGATTTCGATGCGCTCGACCGGGCCGCGGCGCGCGCCGCCTTCGGCAGGCATCGCCTCCGGCACGGGCGGCGCCTGCGCCAGCGCGACGGGAACGGCCGCGCCGAATGCGGCCGCGCGCAGCCACTGAAGGATGAATCGTCTGATTGCCATGGATTGTCGGCTACGCCTGGCGTGATCGTGCGGCAGTTCTGCTCACGTGCGGTACGGTCCGTCCGCACG
>MERB01000008.1:11627-13861 GCA_001770475.1 Betaproteobacteria bacterium RIFCSPLOWO2_02_FULL_66_14
ACCGCCGGCCGAGGTGCGCCGGAGCGCCTCGGCCGGAGTCTCTAGCGCGTGCTTCATCGCGAGCGCCGCCTTGCGGTCGACGGGATGCGGGCCCGAAGCATTCGGCGGCGGCATCAGGCTCGCCGGATAGAAGGCGATCTTTTGCGTCGCGGCGTCGATTTTTCGGCCCGGCTCGATGTCGCGCTGGTTCGTCGCCTTAGCCTCGATCGCCACGCCACCCGCCATTTCATGATCGAACCACCATTTTTTCGCCGGATTTCGCCTGCCGTGACCGAGCCAGTCGTCGAGCCGCCGCGCGACCGGAACGAGCAGCGGTTTCAGCCACATCGCGTTCAACCCAAGCCAGCTCGCGGCCCGCGTGCCGAGCGCGCCGTCGGCGTCCACCACCTTGTTCAACGGACAGGTCTTCATGCAGCGCCCGCAGGCCGAGCCCTTCATGTTGGTCAGCCGGTAGCGCGTGCAGCGCTCGACGTCCGGCTTCCAGATCTCGTAGCCGTTGAACATCACCTTGTCGCCGAACGGGATCGCGTCGCAGGGGCACTCGCGCGCGCACTTCCAGCAGTGGCTGCAGAAATACTGCAGGCCGAAGTCGATCGGCCGGTCGGGCTCGAGCGGCAGGTCGGTCGTCAGCACGACCGACTTGAACCGCGGACCGACGAACGGGTTGAGCACCAGTTCGCCGATCCGCGAAAGCTCGCCCAACCCCGCCCAGAGGATGAGCGGGATGTGCAGCACGTCGCTGTCTGCGTTGGTCTGTGCGCGCGCAGGAAATCCCAGTCCGCGCAGCAGCTCGCTCATCACGCCGGCGATCTCTGCGCCCCGCAGGTAAGCGCGCATCGACTGCGCGCCCGATATCCAGTCGTCGCCGCTCGCGCCTTCCATGGTTTCGAACCCCTGGTCGATCAGCATCACCACGGCGTAGCGGTGAACCGGCTCGATCGGTGCGCCGTTTTCCCGGTGCGAGAACCAGGCGTAGCGCGGCACCTCGCAGATCCCCGTCAGATCCGCCCCGAGGAAGTAGGAGAGCGACTTGATGGCGCGCGCGTTGGCCGTCGCGTCGGCGAGCCGCGGATCGCGCGAAGGCGCGACCGGACCGTCCTGAAACGGCACCAGCGCGCGGATCATCCCGAGCTGCGCGAGCGAAAGCGGTGTCTTGAACGCAAAACGCGTGCGCTCCCGCTTGGCCTTGTCGCCGAGATCGCCCTGCAGCGCACGATCGAAGAACGCCGCGCGCTTGGGAACGTGCGGCACTTCGTCGTCGAGGATCAGGGTGGTCGGTCGCGCGACCGTCTTCACCGTTTCCATCGGATAGGGCCCGAGGTGCGTCGCGCGCTTCGCCCTGCGGTTTCTCTCGCGCCCCGATTGCGCGCCGTTCACGCCCCACCAGGTGTTCCAGCCCTTCGCCTCGGCGAGCGCGCCCGCGGCGAGCGGTGAATCCACCGCGAGCGCGTACTCGGTGGACACCACGGCAAGCGAAAAACGCGAATCGACGTAGGGATTCACGATCGTATCGTCCACGCGCACCGCGAGTCCCGCGAGCACCGCGAGGCGCTCGGCGTCGAGCGCTCTGCCCCCGGCGCTATCGGCTTGCGCGAGGAACCCCATGTTGCGGATGTGAGCCGCGACGCAGACCGCAATTTCGAAAGCGCGCAGTTGCGCCGTTGCGGACGGGTTCGATTCGGTCCACTCGCGCGCGAGGTTGCCGGACTCGGGCACGCGGGGATGCTCGACCAGGATCACGACCGCGAACGCGTGCGGTTGCTGCGCGACGCCCGCGAGCCAGGCGCTCTCAGGAATGCGGCAGATGCCGACCTGGCTTGCGTCCATGAAAATCGCCGCGCCCTTCACGTCCATCGCGCGCCGGGCGAGGTCATCCGGGACCGGCGCGCGCCCGGGCGCGGGTACGCCCGCCGCCTGCTTCGCGTACACGTCCCGGTAACGGGCCAGCGCCGCGCCGAGCAGCCCCCCGCCCTCGGGCCCGGGGCCGGTGCGCCGCGCCGGACGCGTGGCCTCGGCGGCGATCAGCGATGCGTCGCGCGGCAGGGTCTCGAGCGGAAACGAACCGAGGTGATAGGGCCGGTCGCGCGATCGCGGGTGCAGGAACATCGCTCTAGAACGGATACGGCGTGGCGCGGTCCTGGATCGTCACCCACTGCCACTGGGTGAACTCCTCCCAGTTCGCCACGCCGCCGTGCCGCCCGCCATTGCCGGAGGCGCCGCGGCCGCCGAACGGC
>MERB01000008.1:13881-23579 GCA_001770475.1 Betaproteobacteria bacterium RIFCSPLOWO2_02_FULL_66_14
CCGAACGGCACCCAGGGTTCGTCGGCGACGGTCTGGTCATTGATATGGACGATGCCGGTCTTCAGCTTCGCGGTGAAGTTCATCGCCCGCTCGACCGACTGCGTGATGACACCGGTGGACAATCCGTACTCCGTGGCATTATTCAGCGCGATCGCCTCCTCGTCGGTGTCGAAGGTGAGCACCGAAAGCACCGGACCGAACACCTCCTCGGTGTAGACGCGCATCTGGGAGGTCACGTTCTCGAGAACGGTCGGGCTGTAGAAGAGCCGGTCGTAGGTGCCGCCGGCGCGCAGCACCGCGCCCTTGGCGACCGCGTCCTTGACGATGCCGTCGATGCGCTCGATCTGCCGGGCGTTGATGATCGGCCCTTGGTGTGCAGGTACGCGCCCCAGGCGCCACTCGAGCCGGTGATCCTGTAGCGTCGAAATCGAACGTTCATATTACGTAAGCCCTGCGACTATTTCCTTACAGGCCGGCCGCGGGGCCTGGGTCAGCCGCTCAACTGCTGCGCAAGGCGCACGAAGAACGCCAAGCTCTGCGGGTTTGCCATGGCGTCCGGGCTGGCCACCTCTTGAGCGGAGGCGCCAAGGAGCAGTTTGCGCACCGGAAGTTCCATCTTCTTCCCGGTGAGCGTGCGCGGGATCTCATTGACCTCGAAGATCTCGCTCGGGACGTGCCGCGGGGACGCCTTGCTGCGGATCTGCTCCCTGATCCGGCCTTTCAATGCGTCGTCCAGCACCACGCCGGGATTGAGCACGACGAACAGCGGCATGAACGACGGGCGACCGAGATATTCCAGATCGACCACCATGCTGTCCTTCACCTCTGGAAGCTCCTCCACGACGCGGTAGATCTCCGAAGTTCCCATGCGAATGCCGTGCCGATTGATCGTGGCGTCGGAGCGGCCGTAGATCACCGCGGTCCCGCGCCCGGTGAACCGGATCCAGTCGCCGTGCCGCCAGACACCCGGGTACTGCTCGAAGTAGCTCTCGCGGTAGCGCTTGCCGTCGTCGTCGTTCCAGAAGTAAAGGGGCATCGAGGGCATCGGTCGGGTGATGACCAGTTCGCCCACTGCATCGATGACCGGCTCGCCCTGCTCGTTGAAGGCGTACGCCGAAACGCCGAGCTCGCAGCATTGTATCTCGCCGGCAGTGACCGGCAGGATGGGCGAGCAGGCTACGAAGCCCGAGGCGACATCCGTGCCTCCACTAATCGAAGCGAGCCAGATGTCCGGCTTGACGCACTCGTAGACCCACCTGTACGCGTCCAGCGGAAGCGGCGAGCCGGTGGAATTGATCGTGCGAAGAGCCGGGAGCGCAGCGAAATCCCGCGGCCGCAGGCCATCCTTCATACAGCCGATCAGGAAGGCGGCGCCGCAACCGAAATGGGTCACCCGCTGGGCGTCGATGAAGCGCCACAAGGTCTCCCCGTCGGGCCACTTGGGGTTGCCGTCGTACAGCACGATCGTGGCGCCCGTAAGCAATCCGCCGACCAGGAGGTTCCACACGATCCAGCCGGTGCCGCCGAGGAACAGCAGTCGATCGCCGGCCCGCAGATCGTGCTGCAACTGCATGGTCTTGAGCTGGGTGAGGACGATGCCGCCGTGGCCATGCACCATCGCCTTCGGCAGACCCGTCGTGCCCGACGAGTACACGATCCACAAAGGGTGGTCGAAGGCGAGCCGCATGAATTCGAGTGGAGCCGGCCTCGCAGTCGCGTCTTCCCAGCGCACCAGGCCCGGCCAGGCAGGCTGCGCGGCGTCCGCACCGGGACCCGGAACATGGATCACGCGATCAATGCTCGGCAGCTCGCGCAGGAGCTGCTGCACCGCCTCTCGCCGATCGAAGCACTTGCCGCCGTAACAGTAACTGCCCGCCGCGAATGCCACCTTCGGTTCGATCTGCCGGAAGCGATCCAGCACCGCCGACACACCCATGTCGGGCGAGCAGCTGGACCAGATCGCGCCGATGCTCGCGCATGCCAGGAACGCGATCACGGCCTCCGGAACGTTGGGCAGGTAGGACATCACGCGGTCGCCGGGGCCCACGCCCATGGCGCGCAAGGATGCGGCCAACGCACCGGTGGCGTTCGCAAGCTCGGCCCACGAGACGGCGCGTACCGGTTCGCCTTCGGTACGGGCAATGAGAGCAGGCCTGTCCCGGGATGCGTTACGGAAGACGTGTTCGGCATAATTGAGCCGCGCGTTCGGGAACCATCGGGCGCCCGGCATGTCGCGGGATGCGAGCACCGGTTGCGGCGCGCCGTCCGCCTGGATGCCGAAGAAATCCCAGACGGCGCTCCAGAAATCGTCCAGGTCGTTCGCCGACCAGCGCCACAAGGAGGCATAGTCCTCGAAACGCAATGCCCGCTCCGCGGAAAGCCAGGCCATGAAGGCCGCCAGGCGGCTGGATTCGATCTGCGCCGCGCTGGGAGCCCACAGAGGATCTCCCTCCTTCAGAACCATGACTTAGAACGGATAGGGTGTCGCGCGATCTTGGATCGTCACCCACTGCCACTGGGTGAACTCCTCCCAGTTCGCCACGCCGCCGTGCCGCCCGCCATTGCCGGAGGCGCCGCGGCCGCCGAACGGCACCCAGGGTTCGTCGCCCACGGTCTGGTCGTTGATGTGGATGATTCCCGTGCGCAGACGGCTCACAAAGGCCATGGCCCGATCGAGCGATTGCGTCAGCACCCCGACCGACAGGCCGTATTCGGTGTCGTTGGCCAGCGCAATGGCGCCTTCGTCGTCGTCGAAGATTGACACTGCGGCGACCGGACCGAATACCTCTTCGTGAAACACGCGCATGGCCGGCGTCACGTCCTCGAGCACCGTCGGCTTGTAGAACAGTTTTTCGTGAGTGCCGCCCGCGCGCAGGACCGCGCCGCGCTGCACCGCATCCTGCACGATGCCGTCGACGCGCAGCAGCTGGCGCTCGCTGATGAGGGGCCCGAGCGCCACCTGCCCGACGTTGGGGTCGCCCACCGGAAGCTTCTTGGCCTTTTCCACGAGGCGTTCGATGAGCTCGCGCGCGATCTTGCGCTGCGCAATCACCTTGCCGGTGGACATGCAGATCTGGCCCTGGTGCAGGAAGGCGCTCCAGGCGACGCTCGAAGCGGCAACCTCCAGATCGGCATCATCGAGCACTATGGTCGCGTTCTTGCCCCCGAGTTCGAGCGTCACCTTTTTCAGATGTTTGCCCGCCAGCTCTCCCACGCGCCGGCCCGCCGCCGTGGACCCAGTGAACGAGATCATGGCGACATCCGGATCGCAGATCAGTGCCTCACCAGCGCTCGCATCGCCCGGCAGCACGTGCAGGCAACCGGCAGGCAGACCCGCCTGCTCGAAGAGCTGCGCCAGCAGGAACCCGCCCGTCACAGGCGTGCGCGGATCTGGCTTCAGGACGACGGTGTTGCCGAGCGCCAGCGCCGGAGCCACCGCCCGAATCGAAAGAATGAGCGGAAAGTTAAACGGAGAGATAACCCCGACCACGCCGTGTGGCACCCGCCGCGCGAAGCTCATGCGCTTGGCGGTGCTCGGCAGCGTCACGCCACCCGGTTGCGTCGCGAGGCCAGCAGCTTCGTTGAGCACACTCGAGGCGAAGTGGATTTCGACGTCCGCTTTTCCCGGAATGCATCCTGTTTCGCGCACGATCCAGGGCCGCAGCGCCGAGGCGTTTTGCTCCAGCAGAACCGCGGCTCGGCGCATCACCGCCGCACGCTGGTCTGCGGGCAGCGCCCCCCATTCGATCTGCGCTTTGGCGGCGGCCTGTGCCGCCTCGCGCATATCTTCGGCGCGCGCGATCCCGACCGTGGTCAGCGCTTGTCCGGTGGCCGGCTCGATCACTTCGCGCGAGCCGCCTTTCGGCTCGCGCCATTCGCCGGAATACACTTTCCCGTTCCAGACGCTTTCCGCGGCGATCGCAACGGCGGTCTCCTGCCGGGTGGTCATTTGCGTGGACATGGCTGCTTCCTCCTTTTGAGCGGTCGATTCGATGGGTTTGGGTTGCGCGGCGTGCGCGCCAAGGTACGCGGCGCGCAGATGCTTGGACTCCAGCACCTCGCGCGCCGCACCCTTGAGCACCACGCGCCCGCGTTCGATCACATAGGCGTTCCCCGCGATCCTGAGCGCCTTGGACACGTTCTGCTCGACGAGAAGCACGGTCACCCCGTCGTCGCAAATGCGCCGCACCAGCGCCAGCAACTCGTCGACCATCTTCGGGGCGAGCCCGAGTGACGGTTCGTCCAGCATCAGCAGGCGGGGCTTGCCCATAAGAGCGCGCCCTACCGCGAGCATCTGCTGCTCGCCCCCCGACAGCGTGCCTGCAAGCTGCGCCATGCGCTCCTCGAGTCGCGGGAAGGCGCGGAACACTTCTGCCAGGTGTGAATCGCGCTCGCTTGCGGGCCGCAGGTACGCGCCGAGTTCGAGATTTTCGCGCACCGTCATTTGGGAAAAGAGCTGCCGGCCCTCGGGAATCTGCGCCAGGCCGCACGCGACGATCGCCGCGGGCTCCGTGGGCAGCGGTTTGCCGTCCAGCCACACCTCGCCCTGGCGCGGAATCAGCCCCGAGAGCGCCCGCAGCAGCGTCGTCTTCCCGGCGCCATTGGGCCCCACCACCGCGGTCAGCTCCCCCGCTGGCACGTCAAGATCGATGGCGTCGAGCACGCGGTTGTCGCCATATCCCGCACAAAGCCCCCGCACGGAAAGCGCCGCGCTCACGTGTGTTCTCCCTCGATGCCGAGATACGCCTCAACTACCGCCGGGTCGCGCGCCACAGCCCGCGGCACACCGTCCGCGATCTTGCGGCCCTGATGCAGCACCACGACGCGCTCAACGCAATCCAGCAACGCGCGCACCGCGTGCTCGATCCAGATCACGGCCAGACCCAGCTCGCTGCGAACGCGCGCGATCAGCTTCGCCGTGGCCTGCACTTCGCTCTCGGTGAGGCCGGCTGCCACTTCGTCGAGCAGCAAGACCTGCGGGCGGGCGCCGAGCGCCATGCCGATCTCGAGCAGGCGCTGGCGCGCCGGGGGCAAGGCGCCCGCGGCCACCGCGGCCTCGCTGCGCAGGCCAAGAAACCCCAATATCGAGCGCGCGTCGTCGAACGCATCATGCGGGTGTCTGCGGCGGCGTCCGGCAAACGCTAGGCCGAAGCGCACGTTATCCTCCGCGCTCATGCCGCGGAACACGCGGGGTGTCTGAAAGGTGCGCGCCACGCCGTGCATTGCAAACACGTGCGCCGGCCGTCCAGTAAGATCGGCGCCCGCGACCCAGATCCGGCCGGCGGTGGGCGCCAGCACGCCCGAGAGCGTGTGAAAGAACGTCGTCTTGCCCGCGCCGTTGGGCCCGATGACGCCGACCAGCTCCCGCGGGCCGACTTCGAGCGCGACTCCGTCCACAGCGCGCAGGCCGCCGAAACTGACGCTCACCCATTCAGCGCGCAACACCGCCTCAGGCACGTGGACTCTCCGCGGCGCGCGCAGGCCGGTCGCGCCGCGCGCGCCAGCCTTCCCAGAGCTGCGCGAAGCCGCGCGGCAGATACAGCACCACGATGATCAGCAGGGTCCCGAGCACCAG
Source organism: Betaproteobacteria bacterium RIFCSPLOWO2_02_FULL_66_14 (assembly GCA_001770475.1). GTDB lineage: Bacteria > Pseudomonadota > Gammaproteobacteria > Burkholderiales > SG8-39 > 2-02-FULL-66-14. Next base: position 19,457 of record MERB01000008.1, read on the forward strand.
GAGATAGGCATAGGGAAAGCGCAGGCGCAGGAACTCCGTGAACAGACTGAACACCACCGCCGACACGATCGGCCCGAGCAGCGTGTGTGCGCCGCCCAGCATCGCAATCAGCACTGTCTGAAAACCGATGAATGGATTGAACACCGTAGGCGGGTCCAAATAGATCCAGCGCACCGCGATCGCCGCGCCGAGCATACCGGCGAACAGGGCCGAGAGCGTGAACCCGGCCACCTTGACCGCGCGCGTATTCACCCCGAGCGTCTGCGCGCGCTGCTCGTCGGCGCCGATGCCGCCGAGCGCCAGCCCGAAGCGGCTCTCGCGCACCAGCGCGTAGGCGATCACCGCCGCAAGCGCGATCGCCAGCACCGTGAGGTACACCGTCGTCTTTTCGGGCGTATCGGTCAGGACCCGACCGACGGTCATGAAGTAGCTCTTCTCGAAATAGGCGATCGCGTGGCGCACCAGCTCGCCCAGGCCGAAAGTGATCACCGCGAAATACGCCCCCCGCAGGTGCAGGACCGCCGCGCCGACCAGCGCCGCAAACGCCGCCGCGGCGAGGCCCCCGAGTGGCACTACGACCGCGTAGGGCAGCGTGCCGAGGCCCCACGCCGTAACGTACGCACCAATGCCAAAAAAAGCGGACGTGGCGAGCGAAAGGTAAAGCGTGGGACCGCAGAACAGCGCCCAGCTCACGGCGAGCCCCACGTACATGAGGATCGTCAGCGCGAGCGAAACCTCGAACTCGCCGAGCACCCACGGTGCCGTCGCGAGCGCTGCGCCCGCGAGCGCCGCCGCAATGAGGACCTGGCGCAGCCAGTCGCTCATCGCTTGAACAGCCCCTGCGGGCGCGCGATGAGCACCGCGATCAGCACGCCGTAGGAGAGCAGCATCTTGAACGACGGGTTGGCGTAATGCATGCCGAAGGCCTCCACCAGGCCGAGCAGCAGCCCGCCGACGAGACAGCCCGCCGCGCTACCCAGCCCGCCGAGCGTGATCACGATCAGCGCGGTCACGGTATAGGGTTCGCCCATCGAAGGCGAGATCACGTACACCATCGAGAGCAGCGCGCCCGCCACGCCGGCGAGCGCCAGGCCCGCGCCAAAAACCACCGGGTGAAGCACGCCAGTGTCGATTCCCACCAGCTGCGCTCCGGTGGGCGATTGCATCATCGCCCGTACCGCCTTTCCGACGAGCGTCCAGCGCAGCAGCGCAAGGAGCGCGAGGCTCGCCCCGACCGCGAAACCGAACACCAGCAGCCGGTTGGCGCCGAAGCGGGCGCCGGCGATCTCCACCGGTTGCGTGAGAAACGAGTAGCCTTGCAGGTCGGCGCCCCACGCGAGGTAAACCGCGTTTTGCACCAGGAACATGAGCCCGAAGCCGACCAGCAGGCTGCGCGCTTCGATCACCTCGAGCGAAGGCGCGGTACGCACGATGCGCCGGAAGCACAGGCCGTACACCGCGAGCCCGAGCAAGAACAGCAGCCCTGCGGCGGCGGGCAGGAACAACAGCGGATTTACCTGAAACGTCGTGTGTGCGAACCACGTCAGGTAAGCGCCAAGCATCAGGAACTCGCCATGCGAGATGTTCATGATGCGCATCAAGCCGTATTGCAGGTTGAGGCCCATCGCAACCACGGCGTAAATGCCGCCGGCGATCAGTCCGCCAGCCGCCAGCTCGAGAAGAAGACCCATGAGATGAAAACGGCCCCGCGGCAAGCCGCGGGGCCGCGCGTCGTGCCCTCAGACTATTTCCACTCGGGCTTCGGAATTATCGGCTGTGCGGTCGCGCGATCCGGCGGCCAGATCACCTCGAACTCGCCCTTTTGCCACTGCAGCACCATGCCCGGCGTCGAAACGTTTTCGCCGTCCCTCCAGCGCACCTTGCCGATCAAGGTGTCGTGCTCGGTGTTCGCGATGTAGTCGCGAATCGCCTTGCGATCGAGGCCGACTTTCTCGATCGCGGCCTGCAGGATCTGCATTCCGGCCCAGGCGTGCGGGCTGCCCCAGCGGTCCGGCTCTTTCTGGAACTTCGCCACGTGCGCATCGAAATAGACCTTCGAGGCCGGGCTCGCCTTCGAATTCCACGAACCGATCCCCATGACGCCCTCGACCGTGGCGACCCCCATCTTGTCCCGGTACACGGGAAACGCCGCGCCGACCGCGGTGTAGAAGATCTTCGGATTGAACCCGAGCTGCTTCGCCTGGCCGGTGACCAGAAAGGTGTCGGGCGGATACGTCACGCCGATGAAAGCGTCCGGGTTCAGGGACTTGAACTCGTTGAGCACCGCGGCGAGGTCCTTGACTCCGATCGGGTAGCTCTTCTTCTCCAGAATCCGGATGCCCTTCGCCTTGAGCGCCGCCTCGAGCGCCGAGATGTTCTCGAGTCCGAACAGCTCGTCGACGTAGATCGCCGCGACCGTCTTGACGCCGCGCGCAGCCAGCATCTCCGCAAGCGCCCGCATGATGGTGTCGGGCTGCTGCAGGATCGGGAAGAAGAACGGATTCTTCATCTCGATCAGCCTGCGGCCGGTCGCGGTCGGTGCAATCACCGGGTAGCCGTACTTCGCAAGCAACGGCATCACCGCGAAGTTCATCCCCGTGCCCCACGGCGGCAGCACCAGGTCCATCTTGTCGCTGGTCATCAGCTTCTCGACGGTGCGCACCATCGTCTCGACCTCGCTGCGGTCGTCGATGCCCACCAGCTCGATCTTGCGGCGCTTGCCCTGCACGTTCAGGCCGCCGGCCGCGTTGACCTGGTCGGCCCAGAGAATGTAGTTCGGCTCCTGGGTGGTCTGCGCGCCGGCAGCGAACGGGCCGCTGCGAGAAATGGCGTAGCCGATGCGCACCGGCGGCTCCTGCGCCAGCGCGGGCGCGACCGTGGCAACCGCGAGCGCCGCGAGCACAAGGCGTTTCACTGCATGCGGAATATTCACTGTCTCCTCCTATCCTCGGTTGAAAAGGTTCAAGGTCCCGTGCAGTTTAGCGCCTACCGCAGGACTCCAACCAGCAACTGGGCTACGGCGGTCTCATGCCTGCTGCATCCGGTGCGATATTTCCTCGACCGCTTCCCGCAGGCTCGCCAGGTGCCGGCGCACGATTTCCTGCACTGGAGCCACCTTCGCGATCCAGGTAAGGTTGACGCAGCCGATGACGGGGCCGCCGACCGCGATCGGTAACGCGATGGAATTGCGCCCGTCGTCCCATTCGCTGCGCGGCTTGTCGAAGTGCCCTCCGAAATCCGGCTGTCGCACGGCGTAACCCTGGCGGCGGGTCTCGTTCAGCATGCGGGCCACCGCCGTGGCGCTGCGCGGCGGCGCGCCGCCCGCCCGGTGGCTCGCGCGCAGGCGCGCGAGAACCGCTTCGCGCTCGGCCTCGCCGCAGAACGCGAGATAGGCGCGGCCCGTGGCCGAGCGCAGGATGTTGATGCGAAACCCGATTGGCCCGAGCGCAATGTGGTGAAAGTATGAGCGCGGCCGGTTGGTTTCGATCACCTCCATGTAATCCAGCCGCGGCACGGCCAAGATCGATGGCCAGTCCACCCGGCGCACCAGCCGCTCAAGCACAGGGGAGGCAACCTCGCTCAGGCGGTGCTCGTCGTCGACGTGGCGGGAACGCGCCTGAGGGGTGTGCCTTGGCAGGTAGGCGCCGTCGGCCATGCGCTGCCATACTAAGCCGCGACGCTCGAGCGTGAGCAGCACACGCATCAGCGTCGCCTTCGCGAGCCCGGTGGCGCGGTGCAGATCGTGAAGACTGGCGGCATTCGTAGCCTGGAGCAGTTGAAGCACCTCGAGTCCACGTTCGAGCGCACGAATGGTCTTCACTTTATAGCTGAGCATGGTCGGCGGCGCTAGGATCGATCAGGATTTCACCCTGTGGGATGGTAGCCTATCCCTCTTTCACTCAGTGAAATCATGCTGGCGGCGGCTGCGCGGGGCGCTGGGCCGTGTTCTACTGCCAGTCTGATTCATCGGGGGGATCGGGCGCTGGCGCAACCGCGCGCCCGGGCTTGGAGGGCCATTATGAACAGCATGGATCCCAAGGGCAGTTCTTCCGCGGCGACCGGCTCGCAGCGGGACGACGACCTGTACGCCTACTTCACCGGAAATCGGCCCGCTGCCGCGGCG
>MERB01000008.1:23594-25999 GCA_001770475.1 Betaproteobacteria bacterium RIFCSPLOWO2_02_FULL_66_14
GCCGCCGCGCCCACGGCCGACGGATTTCTGCTGCCCTCGCAGATCCGCACCGCGCCCGGGGCCGAGGGCTGGGAGGAAATGTATCCGTACTTCACCCGGTTCCGGCCCGAGGACGATCAGCGCTTCTGGTTCTACAACGGCATGCATTTTCCCGAGCCGATGCCGGCCTTTGACCTCATCACTGCGGAGGCCCCTTACGTCGCCCTTGGCGCGATCAACACGCGTGTATTCGTCATTCCCACCGTGAAGGGCATTGACCACCGCATCGTCAACGGCCGCATCTACATCAGCGCCATGCCGGTGCTCGATCCGGAGGAAATACAGCGCCGCCTGAAGCTGTTCCAGGACCGCGCCTTCTTCTATTACGGGAACTGGAACAAGCTGTACGACAAGTGGATCGACAAGATCAAGACCCTGATCCGTGAACTGCAGGCGATCAAGGTGCCGGAGCTTCCCGAGTTCGACGATGACGCGGTGGTGAAGGAAGCCCGCGGCATCTCGCAGAACCATTACCTGATCGAGACTTATCACCGTGCGATCGAAGGTTACTTCAGGATGTGGCAGTATCACTTCGAGTTCCTGATCCTCGGCTACGGTGCGTACGCGACCTTCTTCGAGTTCTGCAAGAAGGCCTTTCCCGAAATCGCCGACCAGACCGTGGCGCGCATGGTGGCCGGCTTCGACACCCTGATGTTCCGGCCCGACGACGAACTGAAGAAGCTTGCCCGGCTCGCGACCGAGCTCAATCTCGACGACGAATTTCACGATGGCCGCAACCCCGACGACGTGATCGCCGCGATCATGCGCCGAGGCAAGGCCGGCGGCCGGTGGATTACCGCGCTCGACGAGGCGCGCGAGCCCTGGTTCAACATATCGACCGGAGACGGTTTCTACCATCATCACCGCTGCTGGAACGACAATCTTGCGTTGCCGTTTTCCGCCCTGTCCCGCTACGTCAGCGAGTTGAGGGCAGGCAGGGGCCTCGATCGCCCGACCGAGACGCTCAAGCGCGAGAGCGAACGCATCGTCGCCGAGTACCGCGCCTTGCTCACCAAGGAAGAAGACCGCACGAGCTTCGACCAGATGCTCGGCCTCTCGCGCCTGGTATTCCCCTACGTCGAGAACCACAAGTTCTACTGCGAGCACTGGATCACGACGCTGTTCTTCAACAAAATCCGCGAATTCGGCAAACTCCTGGCGCGCAACGACTTCTTCGACGATCCCGAGGACGTATTCCAGCTGCACTACCGCGAGGTTGCCGAGGCGCTCTCCGACCTCAGTCTCGCTTGGGCCGCAGGCACGCCCGCGCGTGGCCGGGCGCACTGGGATCCCATCGTTGCGCGCCGCAAGAAGATCCTGAAAAAGCTCGGCGATTGGGTGCCCCCACCGGCGCTTGGCCCAGTCCCGGAAAGCATCAACGACGCGTTCCTCAACATGCTCTGGGGCATCACCGCGGAGCAGCTGCGAACCTGGGCGAGGCCCCCGGGCGCGGACAACGAGTTGCGCGGGTTTGCCGCCTCTCAGGGCGTCGCGGAAGGGCCGGCAAGGGTCGTGAAAAACGTCGACGAGATCGCGACCGTCCGGGAAGGCGAGATCCTGGTCTGCCCCGTGACCGCGCCAAGCTGGGCGCCGGTGTTCGGCAAGATCAAGGCGGCCGTCTCCGACATTGGCGGCACCATGTCGCACGCCGCGATCGTGTGCCGGGAGTACGGCTTGCCTGCCGTGGTGGGAACTGGCCACGCGACGAAGAAAATCCGCACTGGCCAGCGCGTACGAGTCGACGGCACTACCGGCGTCGTGACGCTCCTCGATTGACGGAACCGATATCGTGTCCGCCCTCATCCGAGGTTTCGCCGAACTGAGCCTGAAGGACCGCCCGAGCGTCGGCGGCAAAGGCGCTAGCCTGGGTGAGCTCGAACGCGCGGGAATCCGCGTGCCGCCCGGTTTCGTGGTGACCACCGCCGGGTTCGAACGCTTTCTTGCGACCCTCGATCCGCGCGGCGAGATCCGCGCGGGGGTCGAGCGGCTTGATCCGAACAACACTTCTGCACTTGCCGAGTCAGCCCGGCAAGCGCGCGCGCGCATCGAATCCTGCGAACCCCCGCGGGACCTGCGCCAGGCGATTGCCGCCGGCTACGCAGGACTGTGCCGGAACGAGAGCGACACCCCGGTCGCGGTACGCTCGAGCGCCACTTCCGAGGATAGCGACGAGGCGAGCTTCGCGGGACTTCAGGAAACATACCTCTGGGTGCGCGGCGCCGACGAGGCGATCGCGATGGTGCGCCGCTGCTGGTCGAGCCTTTACAGCGAACCTTCGGTGAGCTACCGCCGCCGCCTGAGGCTGCCCGAAGCTCAGGTCGCGATGGGCGTGGTGGTGCAGCGCATGGTGCGCGCACGCTGCGCGG
>MERB01000008.1:26022-28636 GCA_001770475.1 Betaproteobacteria bacterium RIFCSPLOWO2_02_FULL_66_14
AACAAGGTCACGCTTGAAGTCGTCAAGCGAGCGATCTCGCCTAAAACCGTGCGCCACGTTCCGCTACCCCAGGGAGGTGTGCGCGCGGAGCCGGTCCCGGAGGCGCAGCAACTCCAGGCATGCCTGGGTGATGACCAACTGAAGGAGCTTGCACGCATCGCGAAGCTCGTCGAGCGCCACTACGGCAAGCCGCAGGACATCGAATGGGCGATCGAAGACGGCGTGCGTTTTCCCGAAAACGTTCATCTGTTGCAGAGCCGGCCGGAGACCGTGTGGGCGAGCCGGGATCAGGATCCCGTCGCCAATCCGAAGGCCAGTGCCTTCGACCATGTGCTCTCGGCGCTGAGCCGCGGATCGCAGCGGCGCTGACTCCGGGTCCTCAGATCAGGCGTCGGCAGTGAGCCTCACTCATGATGACGTGCAGCGGCTGCTCCAGTTGCTGGATGCCTCGCAATTCGACGAGCTGAATCTGGAAAGCGGCGAACTGAAGATCACACTCAGGCGCGGCAATCCGCCCGCGGCGAGCGCCATTGCCGGCGCGGCGCCGGCGAGCGCCGCGGCCGCGCCAGCGGATTGCGGCGGCCTCGTCGAGATCCGTGCGCCACTGCTTGGCACGTTCTACCGCGCCCCCAAGCCGGGGGCGGCCCCGTTCGTTGCGGTGGGCGCACGCGTCGACCACGACACGGTGGTCGGCGTTATCGAAGTGATGAAGCTGATGAACTCCGTGGCGGCCCGCGTGCGCGGCGAAATCGTCGAGATCGTCTCCGGCGACGACGGGCGGCTCGTCGAATACGGCGAAGTCCTGATGCGCGTCAGGCCTGCGTGAGTGCAGCGGCAGATCGCGCGAGCCGGCCCGGAACCGGCCCGATCCGCCGCGTGCTGATCGCCAATCGCGGGGAGATCGCCCTGCGCATCATCCGGACCTGCCAGGCGCTGGGTATCGAAACCGTGCTCGCCGCCTCCGAAGCGGACCGCGACAGCGTCCCCGCACGGCGCGCGGACCGCACGATATGCATCGGCCCCGCCCATCCGAGCGAGAGCTACCTGCGCGTCGAGGCCATCGTCGCGGCGGCGATCGGAACCGGAGCGCAGGCGGTGCATCCCGGCTACGGCTTCCTTTCAGAGAAAGCGAAGCTCGCGCGCGCCTGCGAGGAGGCGGGTTTGATCTTCATCGGCCCCACGCCCGAACAGCTCGAGAGCGCCGGCGACAAACTCGCCGCGCGCCGCTGCGCTGTAGCCGCAGACGTGCCCGTAGCACCTGGCGGCGCAGTGCGCGGCGCCGAGGACGCCCGAAGTCTTGCCGCGCAAATCGGTTATCCGCTGCTCGTGAAGGCGGTCGGCGGCGGGGGCGGGCGCGGAATGAAGCTCGTGGATTCGGCGTCAGACCTCGAAGGCGGGATTGAACTGGCCGCCGCGGAGGCGGGCGCGGCCTTCGGCGATGCGCGCCTGTATCTGGAGCGGTTCGTGGCGCACGGGCGCCACGTCGAGGTGCAGCTGCTGGGCGACGGCAAACGCGTCGTTCATCTCGGAGACCGCGACTGCTCGATCCAGCGCCGCTTTCAGAAGTTGATCGAAGAGGCGCCAGCTCCGGCACTGGCGCAGCCGCTTCGCACGCAAATGCACGAGGCGGCCTGCCGCTTAGGTGCGCGGCTCGGGTATCGCGGACTGGGCACAGTGGAGTTCCTACTCGACGTATCGCGCGGCGAGTTCTTTTTCCTCGAGATGAACGCTCGCATCCAGGTCGAGCACCCTGTGACCGAGGCGGTCACCGGCCTGGATCTGGTGGCCGAGCAGATCGCCGTCGCCGAAGGCCGGGGGTTGCGCTTCGACCAGAAGGACGTGACGATCTCAGGTCACGCGATCGAATGCCGCATCAATGCCGAGGATCCAGCGCGCGATTTTCGCCCCGCGCCGGGAAGAGTCACGGTCGCAGAGTTTCCCGAGGGCGAGGGGTTGCGCGTGGACACCCATATCGAGCCCGGCGCGAGCGTGCCGCCGTTCTACGACTCGCTGATCGCAAAGCTCATCGCGCACGGCGCCGATCGCGACCAGGCGCTCGCGCGCCTGCGCGAGGCCCTGGCGCGCACGCGGATCGGCGGTATTGCGACCAACGTGGCCATGCATTGCGCCGTGCTCGAGTGCGCCGAGTTCGCCGCAGGCGGCGTGGACACCGCCTTCCTTCCAAGCTTCCTCGCGCAGCAGTTCCACGCCGCGCCCGCCGCCTGATCGCCACCGCCATCGACATGCCGCCGATCCAGTTCATCGACACCACCGTGCGCGACGGCAACCAGAGCCTGTGGGGCGCAACCGGCCTTACCACCGGGATGATCCTGCAGATCGCGCCGGTGATGGACCAGGTGGGATTTCGCGCCATCGATTTCATTACCAGCACGCACATGGCGGTCACGGTGCGCTGGCACCGCGAAAACCCCTGGGAGCGGATCCGCCTGATGCGCCAGGCGACGCCCGTGACGCCGCTCAGCTTCCTCACCACCGGGTTTCGCTTCATTTCCTGGGAAGTCGCGCACGACGACCTGATGCGGCTGGTCTTCCGGCTGCTGCTGGAGGCCGGCATCCGCCGCTTTTACGTCATGGATCCGATGAACGACATGGC
>MERB01000008.1:28706-39770 GCA_001770475.1 Betaproteobacteria bacterium RIFCSPLOWO2_02_FULL_66_14
AGCCCGGTGCATGACGACGCCTTCTATGCCGAGTGCGCAGGACAGCTCGCGCGCGCGCCGAACATCCGCACCGTCTACCTCAAGGACCCCGGCGGGTTGCTGACGCCGGAACGCGCGCGCACGATCATACCCGCGATCAAAACAATGCTCGGCGCCAAGCCGCTTGAGCTGCATTCGCACTGTACGATCGGGCTGGCGCAGTTCTCGTATCTGGAGGCGGCGCGGCTCGGCATCGCCGCGCTGCACACGGCAGCGGGCCCGCTCGGCAATGATGCGGCGCAGCCCGCCGCCGAGAGCATAGCCGGGAACCTGCGCGAGGAAGGCTTCGCGATCGGACTGGACCTGGAAAAGCTCGCGCAGATGAGCGCCTATTTCCGGCGCCTTGCACTCGCCGAAGGACTGCCGCTGGCGCGGCCGCAGGTGTTTGACGCCCGCTACTTCCGCCACCAGATGCCGGGCGGGATGCTCGGCACCATGCGCCGGCAGTTGCGCGAGTTGCGCCAGGAACACCGACTGGCCGAAGCCCTCGAGGAGGTCGAGCGTGTGCGCCAGGAACTCGGTTATCCGATCATGGTGACGCCCTTCTCGCAGATCGTCGGCACTCAGGCGGTGATGAACCTGCTCGGGGGGGGGCGCTACGCCAATGTTCCCGACGAGGTGATCCGCTACGCGCTGGGCCGCTTCGGGATGCCGGCCGCGCCCTTGGATCCCGAGGTGCGCGACCGTATCTTGGGTCTGCCGCGGGCGAAGGAACTCGGCGCCGAACCGGACATGCCGGAGCTGGCCGAGTTTCGACGCCGGTTCGGATCGAACATGCCGGACGATGAGTTGATCCTGCGCGCGGTGATGCCGGCCGAGCAGGTAGATGCGATGCTCGCGGCGGGGCCTTGCAGGCGCAGCTACAACGCGGAGCTGCGTCCGGTCCTCGAGCTGCTTCGGGAGCTATCGAAACGTCCTGAGGTAACGCACGCCAAGCTGGAAAAGCCGGGTTTCAGACTGGAACTGCGCGCAAGCGGCACGCCCCATGACGCGACGCGCCGATAGCGCGCCCAGCCGCCTGGCGCTCAAGTCGTTTGCTGCGGTTCGCGGCTTTGTGTTCGACGTTGACGGCACGCTCGCCCTCACCGGCCGCGACCACCAGAGTCATCTGGCGCTGCCCGGGGCTCGCGAGGTCCTCGCCACTTTGCGCGCCCACGGGCTTCCCTATGCCGCCTACACCAACGGCACGGCGCACACGCCTCGGGACGTGGCGGCGTCGCTGCGCCGCGCCGGACTCGATCTGCGTGACGAAGAACTGCTCACGCCGGCGAGCGTGGCAGCCGAGGTGTTCGCGCTGAAGCGCCTGCGTCGCGTGCTGGTGCTCGGCGGGCATGGCGTGGCGCAGCCGCTCCTCGAGGCAGGCCTCGAGGTGGTGCATTCGCCGCTACGCGCCGACGATGCGGACGCGGTACTGGTCGGTTGGTATCCGCAGTTCTCGATGAAGGACCTCGAATCGGCATGCCACGCGGTGTGGGCAGGCGCTCCTCTGTATGTAGTGTCCAACGCGCCCTTTTTCGCCACGGTGGAAGGCCGCACGCTCGGCGTCTCGGCGGCCATCGCGGCGGCAATCCGCGGCATCACGCGCAAAAGAGCGACCGTGATCGGCAAGCCATCCATCCACGGTTTACGCATCGCGAGCCGCCATTTCGGCGTGAAGCCCGCGGCCATGGCGGTCGTCGGCGACGATCCGACGCTCGAAATGGCGATGGCGCGCGCAGCCGGGGCGTTCGCGGTAGCGGTGCAGACGGGACTCGCGGATGCCGCGGCACTCGCTGCGCTCCCCGCGAAGCTGCGACCGGACCTGATACTGCGCACGGTGGCAGAACTGGTCGAGCTCTACCCTTGGCAGAGTTGACGCACGGGGCGGGTAAGATTGTCCTTCTCTGGAGGAAACCCGACATGAACGCACCTGTGCAGGCCCGTCTGCCTTCCGTTTCCCTGAACGACCCCGAACTGTTCCGCAGCCTTTGTTTCGTGGGCGGTGCCTGGGTTGGCGCGGCATCCGGAAAGACCTATTCGGTCCACAACCCCGCCTGCGGCGAGACCTTCGGGGCGGTTCCAGACATGGGAGCCGAGGATGCCCGCCGCGCCATCGCTGCCGCGGAAACCGCTTTCCCCGCCTGGCGCGCGAAGACCGGCAAGGAGCGCGCCGCGGTACTGCGCAGGTGGAACGACCTGATCCTCGCGCACCTCGATGACCTCGCGCTCATTCTCACCACCGAACAGGGCAAGCCGCTTGCCGAATCGAAAGGCGAGGTGACGATCGGCGCCGCGTACGTCGAGTGGTCCGGCGAGGAGGCCAAGCGCGTTTGCGGCGACACCATCCCGACGCCCTGGGCCGACAAGCGCATCGTGGTGGTGAAACAGCCGGTCGGGGTGTGCGCCGCGATCACGCCGTGGAACTTCCCGCACTCGATGATCACCCGCAAGGTCGCGCCCGCGCTCGCCGCCGGCTGCACGGTGGTGCTGAAGCCCGCGGAACAGACGCCGTTTTGCGCCCTTGCACTGGCTGAACTTGCCGCGCGCGCCGGCATCCCTGCGGGCGTGCTCAACATCATCACGGGCGCTGCGGCCTCGGCGCCGGCGATCGGCGCCGAGCTGTGCGCCAACCCGGCGGTGCGCAAGCTCTCCTTCACGGGCTCGACCGAGGTCGGCCGGCTGCTCATGAAGCAGGTTGCGCCTACGGTGAAGAAGATTTCGCTCGAACTCGGCGGCAACGCGCCGTTCATCGTTTTCGACGACGCGGACATCGATGCGGCGGTCGAGGGCGCGATGATTTCCAAGTACCGGAATTCCGGCCAGACCTGCGTCTGCGCGAACCGGCTGTTCGTGCAAGCGGGCGTCTACGACCAGTTCGCCGCCAAGCTCGCCGAAAAGGTGAAGGCGCTCAAGGTGGGCGCCGGCACGGAAGCCGGCGTGCAGCAGGGGCCGCTCATTGACGTGCAGGCGCTCGCCAAAGTCGAGTCGCACATCGCGGATGCGATGAGCGGCGGTGCGCGCGTACTCACGGGCGGCAAGCGCCACGCGCGCGGCGGCACGTTCTTCGAGCCCACCGTGCTCACCGAGGTCAGCTCGTCGATGCGCATTTTCCGCGAGGAGACGTTCGGACCGGTGGCTCCGCTGATCCGCTTTCGCACGGACGACGAGGTGATCGCGATGGCCAACGACACCGAATACGGGCTCGCGGCGTACTTCTACAGCCGCGACATCGGGCGCGTGTGGAAGGTCGCCGAGGCGCTCGACTACGGCATGGTCGGCGTGAACAGCGGACTGATCACGACCGAAGTTGCGCCGTTCGGCGGCGTCAAGCAATCGGGCCTCGGCCGTGAAGGTTCGAAGTACGGCATCGAGGAGTTCGTCGAGATCAAGTACATCTGCATGGGTCTGTGACCGGGCTGCGAGAGGCTGCGCCGGGCATCGCCTGGAGGCCCGACGCGGCGACCATCGAGCAGGCGAACCTCACCGCGTTCATGCGCGCGACGGGCATCGCGCATTACGAGGAACTGATCGCGCGCGCCGACGCGGACCCCGAGTGGTTCTACGACGCCCTGCTCGGATTCCTCGATTACCGGTTCTACCGCCCGTATGCGCGGGTGCTCGATGCGAGCGCGGGCGCGCCCTGGACGCGCTGGTGCGTCGGCGGCACGACCAACGTGGTCCTCAACGCGCTCGATCGCTGGCGTGGCACACCGACCCGGGACAAGACGCTCCTCGCGTGGGAGGGCGAAGACGGCGAACGGGCCGAATTCACCTACCGCGAGCTCGACCGCGAAGTCTGCCGCTGCGCCGGCGCGCTGCGCGCGCTCGGCCTCGGGCGCGGCGACGTCGTCGCGATCTACCTGCCGAACCTGCCCGAAGCCATGATCGCGATGCTCGCCGTGCCGAAGATCGGCGCGATCGTGATGCCGCTGTTCTCCGGGTTCGGCGCGGAAGCGATGCGGGCACGGCTGGAACTGGGTGAGGCGAAAGCGCTCATCACGGTGGATGGCAGCGCGCGTCGCGGCAAGCCCGTCGACGCCAAGGCGATTGCGGACGAGGCGGTGGCGTCGCTTGCTTCGCTGCGTCACGTCATCGTCTGCCGCCGCGCCGGCAACCCGGTCGCGTGGAAACCGGGCCGCGATCACTGGTGGCACCAGCTGCTCGCGCAGCAGCCCGACGACGCGCCGACCGAGGCCATGGATGCGGATGCGCCGTACCTGCTCGTGTTCACGTCGGGTACCACCGGAAACCCCAAGGGCGTAGTGCATGCGCATGCCGGTTTCCCGGCGAAAATCGTGATGGATCTCGCGCTGTGCATGGATTTCAAGCCGCGCGACCGGATGCTCTGGATGTCCGACATGGGCTGGGTCGTGGGGCCCTTGATCGTGTTCGCGATTCCGATCATGGGCGGCACGCTCGTCCTCGCCGAGGGCGCGCCCAACTACCCCGACCCGGAGCGCATGTGGCGGCTGGTCGCGGAGCAGCGCGTAAGCTTTCTCGGCATCGCGCCGACCACGGCGCGCACTTTCATCGCGCAGGCAAGCGAACCCTGGAAGAACCACGACCTCTCGGCGCTGCGCATCATCGTCTCGAGCGGCGAACCCTGGACCCCCGACGCCTGGCGGTGGCTGTTCGAGCGCGTCGGCGGCCGGCGCATCCCGCTGCTCAACTTCTCCGGAGGCACCGAGATGATGGGGATTCTCGCCTGCTGCCTGCTGCGTCCGCTCAAGCCCTGCGCCTTCAATACGCCGGTGCCCGGCACGGGCGCCGACGTGGTCGACGATTCGGGACGCTCGGTCGAAGCGGGCACGGTGGGCGAACTGGTGATGCGGCGTCCGGTGATCGGTCTCACGCGAAGCCTCTGGCGCGACGACGCGCGATACCTCGAGAACTACTGGAGCACCTGGCCGGGGGTCTGGCATCACGGCGATTTTGCGAGCCGCGACGCAGAGGGCCACTGGTACATTCACGGCCGATCCGACGACACGCTGAAAATCGCGGGCAAGCGCACCGGTCCGGCGGAGATCGAGGCGCTCGTGATGGACACGGGACTGCTCGCCGAGGCCGCGGCGATCGGCGTCCCCGATCCGGTAAAGGGATCGGCGCTGGTGCTCGTTTGCGTGCCGAAGCCCGGCGCCTCCGCAGGGATCGCGCTCCGCGAGCAGCTCTCGAGCGCCGTGACCCGCGGGCTGGGGACGCCGTTCAAACCGGCTTCGGTGCTTTTCGTGTCCGATCTTCCGAAGACCCGCAATCTGAAGATCATGCGGCGCGTGATCCGCGCCGCCTGCCTCGGGGAAGATCCGGGCGACCTTTCCTCGCTGGTCAATCCAGAATCGATCGACGAGATTCGCGCTCGCCGCAGCGACTGAGTCTCAGCCGCGGCAGGGCGCGATCGGGCGCCGTCGCGGCGACGCGCTCGCACGCTCGCTGAGCGACTCGAGGAACGCGACCAGATCCGCCGATTCCTCGCGGCTCAGGCGCAGCGGCTTGAGGATCGCCTCGCCGTCGGCGTGCAGGCGATCGAGGTCGAGTTCCGAGTAGTGCCGCACGACTTGCGCAAGCGTGGCGATGCGGCCGTTGTGCATGTACGGCGCAGTGAGCGCGACGTTGCGCAGTCCCGGCACCTTGAATTCGCCGAAATTGCGATGCTCGAGGGCAACGTGCCGGGTTTTGATCGCGGCGGCGCCCGTCCGATCGTCGCTCTGGCGGGCGAGCAGATTGAGCGGACTCGCCTGCAGCTGCCGGATCCCCCCGTGCCGCCCCGGATCGACGCCCCCTTCGCGGAGAAAAAACGGGATGCCGATGTCGTGAAATTCGCCGTTGGTGAACGCCGCACCGAGATGACAGGCAGTGCACGCGCCCCGGCCGAGGAAGAGGCGAAGCCCGCGCTGCGCCGGAATCGGGTAACGCGCCGCAGCCAGGCGATCGCCGCGCCCGAGCGCATCGCGGAACTCATCGAACGCACTGCGCCCGCTGAGCAGCGTTTCCTGGAACGCGGCCAGCGACTTCGCGGCGGCCACCAGCATCGCCTGGTCCGGGGCATCGCGCGGTTCGCCGAAGAGCCTGCGGTAGCGGCAGGCGTATTCCGGGTCCTCGCGAAGCAGCGCCGCAACCTGCGACGCGCTCGAATCCATTTCGCGCCGATCCGTGATCGGCCGCACGCTCTGCGCCCAGAGCGAGTCGCCGGCGCCATCCCATCCGAACCAGCGGTTCAGCCGGACGTTGAGCAGGCTCGGGGTGTTGCGATCGAGTTCGGTGCGTCCGAGCCCCTGCGCCCGCCCGTCCTGAAAGGCGAGACCGGGCACGTGGCAGCTCGCGCAGGAGAACCGGCCCTCGCGCGAGAGCCGCGGCTCGAAAAAAAGCCGTTCTCCCAGTTCGATCGCCTCGCTTTGCCCGGAGACGCGGTTCGATGGATCGGGCACGAACGCCGGTGGCCAGGGTCCGTGGCGCAGCACTGCGCGGACTTCGTCGGCGCTGAAATCGAGCACTTGCGCGGCCGCACCCGCGCTGGCGAGCGCGAGCACCGCGATCGCCGCTCTCGCGATCACTCCACGCGCAGACGGTGCGCGAGCCGCTCGCTGCCCGCCTGAAAAACGATCTCCCATTGGCCCGGCATGTGCAGAAGCAGTCCTTCGGCGCGAAAGCGGCCGCCGCCGAGCGCGACCACGCTCGCGCGGTAGTTCATCCCGTGGCGGTGCTCCGGCATCCAGGCGTCCGCGCTCACCGTCCCGGGGGGCGCCGCGCCCGCTTTCGGGCAGACGGCGTACTCCAGCGCGAAATGTTCGCCCGGCGCGATTCGCGCCGGCTGCGTGCGAAAGCTCAGCGCGTAGCTCGCCGATTCGATGCGCGTGCCCGCGGGCAGCTCGCAGGCTCCCGCGCCGGCAGCGCAGAGCGCGCCTGCGATCAACGCCGCAGCAGACTGCCGAAGAGAAGCTCGCCGTTTTTCCACGCGATGCGCTCCGCGACCTCCGCCGGCAGATCCGAGAGCCACCGCCGCGACCATTGCGCATGTTCCGCAATGTAATGCCAGCGCTCCGGCGTGAAGGTGTCGGTGCCGACCATGAAACGGTCGGGGAACTCGAGGAACGCCGCGCGCCACTCCGGCGCCACTTTGCCGCCAGAGCCATGCTCGCTGCGAAAGGCGAGATCGCACCACAGGTTGCGGTGCTTGCGCAGCATTCCGCGAACGATTTCCGGACGCTCGAATCCGGAGTGCGCCCACAGCACGCGCGCGCCCGGATCCTGCCGGAAAATCCGCTCCACGGCATCGACGTCCGAATGCGCGTGCAGGAAGAGCTGGTGCTGCTTCGCGAGCTGCACCATCCGCCGCGGTACCGGCAGATCGGCATCCGCGCCGTAGAGATGGAACTCGCCGAGCGCGACGTAGCGGTATTTCTTCAGCCGCTCTTCGAGGTAAGGCGGCACCGAGTCGTCCCGCACCCAGGTGGAGATTTCGCCGCGCGAGCGGTACGGGCGCAACGACGGCAGCACCAGGTCGGGCGCCTCGGCAAACAGCCGCTGCTGTCCGTCGTCGCCGGAACTGGAAACCAGCGCGCGCTTCACGCCCGCCTGACGCAGCAGCGCGATGGCCTCCTTCGGGGGCAGCGATTCCCAGGCGTCGTGCGAGTAATGCACGTGGGCATCGAAAATCGGAAGCTCCGCGCCCCAGGCGGGAAGCGAAACGAGCAGCGTGACGAGCCATGCGCGCATGGCGCGCAGTGTACCGGCCTCAGACGTTGAACAGCAATTGCGCCAGCAACCCCGCGCAGCTGCTCGCAATGTCACCGTGGCGGCGCGTTTTGTACCCGCTTTCGTACCCGCTTTTCACTGATCAGGCCACCGCTGCCGCGTGCCTTGTCTCCGCACGTCGCAGCGTCACCGCAACTACCACGCGTGAGCCGAGCCCGTTGATCATCGCCATGAGGCGCTCGACGCTGATGCGCCGGAAATCCGCGTTGCGGACGCGCGAGAAATCTCCGGCATCGATCCCGGTGAGGCTCTGCGCCTTTCTTACAGTGAGACCCTTTTTGTCGAGCGTCTTGATGATCTCCGCCGCCAGAATCGCCTTCAACTGGCGAACGTCGGCATCCGGCACGTCGAAGTCCCGATAGATATTTCCGCTTCCGCGGACGCTCTTTGTAGCCTTCGGAATCATGGCGGGATTGTCCCATCCCGAGACCAAACGTTCAATTTTCCGACCCGGCACCCCTTGCTACTCGTGCTACTTCCGCTACCGATCAACAATCTTGGAAACTCTGGTGCGTTTCGGTTGGGTGTCCTTGTGCCCTGCCCCAGCGCCCCCGGATCGTCCGGCCACGACTCCCTTTGATTTCTTGCCTGCTGTACTGCTGCCGCGCTTCTTCGCCGGTGGTGTCCGTCTCGCACGCGGTGGCGCGACCCTCTTGCGTTTTGCCTTGTCTTGAACGCTCCCTTCAGAGATCTCTTGCGCCCTGCGTTTGGGCTTCAGACTCGCGGCCCCTTGCGCAGGTCCCGCAAACTCGATGCCGAATATCTCGGCGAGACCCGGATCCGCGAGGACCCTGCCGGCGGCGGGCCCCTTGCCGCCCAGCGTCAGGTCGGCTCCGGCCGTCGCTATCAAGGCGGTGTGATCGACCTTGCGCAATTCGAACAGCAATTCCGGTTTCTGATCGAGACGCGCTCCGATTCCGTAGAACACGGCGGCGACGTGCTTGCACATGGAGGCCCAGTCGGGGCATGAACAGGTGAAGCTGATCTCCTTCGGGGAGGGGAACAATCCGGTCTGCTGCCGGCACATGCGTTCCATCACGCCTTGCGAAAAACGCGCCTGCAACAGCTCCACCAGAGAATCGATCGCGCCCGCGCAGTCGCTGCACAGGGTCTTCCAGCGCGCCGGCGCAAGCGCCGCAATCTTCGCGTTTACCTTGTAGATGCTGGAACCGCTCACCAGCGCTTTTACCTCGCCCGCCTCAATACTCAGATCGATCACCGAGCCATTACGCACATAGGTGCGCCCTCGCGGCAGACGGTTCGAGTAATCACTGTAGCGTTCGAGGTTCTCGCACCAGGCTTTACCCCAGAACGTCCGCGCGATGGCATTTCCCGTCAGAACCACCGGCGTGAGGCTGCCACCCTTTTTCCTGATCTTGGCCGCCTCACGCTCGGCCTGCCGCCGGCGCTCGGCGACGGGAACGTATGGTTTCCACCCGTAGAACATCAGTCATGCCTCCTGCGCCGCTGCGCGTATGTCCATTTTGACGAGATCGAGCAGCTCGTCGTCCTTCAATTCGGTCAACTGCAGTTCCGTGCCGCCTTCGAGCAAATCGCGCGAGAGTGCCTGCTTGGATTCGATCAGCTTGTCGATTTTGTCCTCCACTGTGCCGCGGCATACGAACTTGTGTACCAGCACGTTTTTCTTTTGCCCGATTCGATAGGCACGGTCGGTAGCTTGGTTCTCGACGGCGGGGTTCCACCAGCGGTCGAAGTGAATCACATGAGCGGCCGCCGTCAGGTTGAGACCGGCGCCACCCGCCTTGAGTGAAAGGACGAAAAAGGGGATCGTCTCGTCCTCCTGAAACTGCCGCACCAGGTTCTGGCGATTGCGTACCGCCGTCTCCCCGTGCAGCGTAAGCCCGGCACGGCCGAAAACGGATCCGAGGAACGCAGCCAGCGGGCCTGTCGCTTCCCGGAACTGGGTGAACACCAGGACCTTCTCCTGCCGCGCCGCGATGACCTCCGCAATCTCGCGCAAGCGCGCGAGTTTGCCACTGTCGACTTCACCCCAGGCGCCGTCGCCCAGCCACTGCGACGGATGGTTGCAGATCTGCTTGAAGCGCATCAGATACGAGAGAACGAGTCCCCTGCGCTGCATGCCGTCGGTCTGATCGAGCCTGCTTGCAAGTTCCTCCACCGACTGCTGGTAGAGCGCGGCCTGCTTGCGGCTGAGAGAACAGTACGCGGCCATCTCGGTCTTCTCGGGCAAATCGGCGATGACCGTCTTGTCGGTCTTGAGCCGCCGCAGGATGTAGGGTCGCACCAGCTCGCGCAGAGGCGCATAGGCATCTTCTCCGCGATCCACCAACCGCTTGGTGAAGTCGGTGAATGCCTTGGCGCTGCCCAGCAGTCCCGGGTTGACGAAGTCGAAAATCGACCAGAGATCGGACACGCGGTTCTCGATCGGCGTGCCGGTCAGCGCGATGCGCACGCGCGCGTTGAGTTGCTTTGCGGCACGTGTTTGCTTGGCGCCCGGGTTCTTGATCGCCTGTGCCTCGTCGATCACGGCAAGGCGCCAGGGGGTGGTCATGGCCCAAGGCAATCGCAGCAGGGAACCGTAACTCGTGATGACGAGGTCCACCGAATCGATGCGATCACGCGCCAAGGACTTGAGCTCGGTCATGGGCACGGCTGATGGGTGTGCGATCAACACCTTCAACTCCGGCGCGAAGCGCTCGATCTCCGCCGCCCAATTGGCGAGCAGCGACGCCGGCGCCACCAGCAGGCTCGTTCGTCGTTCGGGATCGCGTTCACGACCAAGCACGAGCAGCAGCGAAAGCACCTGTATCGTCTTGCCCAGACCCATGTCATCCGCAAGGCAGGCCCCGAGTCCGAGCTTATTGAGCAAGTAAAGCCAGCGCACACCGGCTTCCTGGTACGGTCGAAGCTGTGTTCTCAGGCCTCGCCCCGGATCGATGCGGGAGAGACCCTCGGGGCTGCGCAACTGCTTGAGAGTTTCCGCAAGCCAGGGGCCGGCGACGACATTGACCCAATCTCTATCCTCGCCGGCGGCGGGCGCTTCCGTTCCCACGGACGCGCCCGCAAGGAGGCGCATCGCTTCGGCATAGCCGAGTTCGCCATCCGCGGCACTACGCTCGATGGCTTGGAATCGTTCCAGCATGCGCTCGATCTTGCCCCGATCGACCTCGACCCACCGTCCGCGTATGAGCGCGAGCCCATCGGATCCGGACATCAGGCGTTTGATTTCCGCCGGGGTCAGCGTTTCTCCGTCCAGCGTGATCTGCATGCGAAAGTCGAGCAAGGCGTCCAGGCCAACTCCGGCCGGCGGCTGAG
>MERB01000008.1:39832-41547 GCA_001770475.1 Betaproteobacteria bacterium RIFCSPLOWO2_02_FULL_66_14
CGGTGAGCAGCCGGAATGCCTCCTGCGGCGACCAGCGCAGCGGGTGGAAAATCTCACCGGCGTCCACCATGGCCTTAAGCCAGGTGCACTTTTCGGCGGCGCGCTGCACCGGCAGCAGCAGAGACAGCAGCTTTTCGCGATTGGCGGCGCCTGCGTATTCCCGCAACGCCTCGCCGAGCGGCAGGTGCTGCGCACGGGCCTGTGCGGAAAGGCGAGGTGTGTAGGTTGCGAGGAACGCGAACGGCGCTTCCTCGTCCCTGCGGTTTTCCGCCAGGTTGAAGTGAACCCGGCCGACCAGATTCCAGGCGGCGTTCCGGGCATTGAGGAAGTCCTGCACCGACAATTTCGAGTCGGCAAGCTCAGCCCGGAAAGCGGCCTCGATTTCGTCCCAGAGGGCGATCAGCACTTCTATGCTGGCGTACTCAGCGCCCTTCATCGGCGGCACAGCCGCGGCCAAGGTCTCGAGCACTTCGCGCGGAGGCGGCGGGACGCGTAGCTGCTTGCCGGGCGTGACGGAATCGGCCAAGGCGCAGACTGCGGTCACATAGCGAGCGGCAAGATCGCGCCAGTAGCCGAATGCCAGAGGCAGCGGCACGCCGACGAGCGCCGCACCCAGCGTCAGCAGACCATGTCCCGTTCCTCGGTCGAAGGACTCTTGCAATTGAAGGGCGACATCGGGTTCGAGAGGCGCCCACTCGTCACTACGCTCCAGGAGAAGGTGACCGTGGGGGGTGAGAACAGGGGCGAAACCTTTCGCCATCTGGCTCTGCGCCGTATTTCCACTCACGGGAGCCAACTCATTTCGGATCTCGGACCCGAAGAGTCTCATTCTTGAAAGCGTCCACCTGAGAGAGCATGCCGTTTGAAACTCGCTCCCACAGAATCCGGGGGAAGTGTGATGCAAGGCGTTTTTCCACCGCTGCGAGCGATGGCGGGACATTTTCGATCAACGCCTGCATCTTGTCCCACACAGTCGGTACGCCGCTCTTATCGGCCAGCTCGCGATAGTGGCGAGCGCGAATTTCCCTCAGCCTATAATGCATGTTCTTGGCACGCAGGCCCATCGCCAGCCGCGCTTTCTGTGGGGAAAGTGAATTGGCACCGTGACCGATGACGGGCCAGGCCGATAGAACGTCGTAGAGCGGCGTCAGGCGATAGCTGTCACCTGCGTTGAGGAAGACGGAGAAGTTCTTCGCGTGCCCATCTGTGGCGGCCAGCAGCCAGAAGGCCAGTTGCACCAACAGGAACCGTTCGCGGTCCGCGCTGGGCGAAGCGCTGCCGGAGAGCAGTTTCAACGCATCTTCGATTCCGGGTCCGCCATCGGATTCGTATTTTCGGTCAGGGGGCACCGCGAGCGCCTGGCAAAAATCTTCCTGAGGCAGCCTCGCGATCCATCGCTCGTCCATCCACTGGCGATCGAAGCGCTCGACGACGAGCACCTTCTGCGCGCCAAAAACCGCCATTTCGGTTTTCGCCACTGCAAAACCGATCTCGTGAAGAATCTGCGCGCAGAGCCATTCATTCTCGACCGACTCCGACATGTCGAGCTGCAGCCCTCCCCCGACAACGCCGAGCGGCAACTTCAATATATGAGTCGTCGGAGTTGCGCCCCTTGGGCGGAACCACTTTCCGTGCTGGTTAAGGAGGGCCGTCTTTTCCTGGGCGCCCGCTATCGAAATGCGAAACTCATCGGGGTCTTCGTTCGTGCCGGGCAA
>MERB01000009.1:0-6718 GCA_001770475.1 Betaproteobacteria bacterium RIFCSPLOWO2_02_FULL_66_14
GCGGCCGCTCGCGCGATACTGGCGGCACGGGTCTCGGGCTCGCCATCGTCAAGCACGCGCTTGCGCGCCACCAGGCAACGCTCGCCATCGAGAGCACGCCGGGCAAGGGCAGCACCTTCCGCGCGCGGTTTCCGGCTGCGCGCCTCGCGCCCGCGGCTCAGAAAGTGCCGGGGTAGGCGCCGCCGTCCAAAGCAGGCACCTGCTTAGGGTGGGGTTTCGCAAGGAGGATTGCGAAACATGGTGCAGGATCAACAGCGGACGTCGTTTTTCGCTCTGCTGAACGGGATGCGCAGATTGCGGTGGCAGAATCCGTCGGGTCTGCCGGGTCGGCAGGCGCAGTGGAGGAGCGATTGACGGACCCGGATTTCCTGGTTGTGCCCGAATCTCGCGTACCCGTGCTCCGGCGCGTGGACGTGCTCGTGTGTGGCGGCGGTGTTGCCGGAATCGCGGCCGCGGTTGCCGCCGCGCGCAGTGGCGCCAGCACCATGCTTGTCGAGCGCGCTGGGTTCCTTGGCGGGACTGCGACCGGATCTTCGATGGGTTTGATCGTCATCCCGGCGAAAGAGCTGGCCGCATTCCCGCGCGAATTCTTCGAGCGCCTGCACAGCGAACAGGGTGCCGGGCTCGGCGACGTCGTGCCGTGGGACATTGAGGCGTACAAGCTCGTATCGCTCGACATGGTGGCCGAGGCGGGTGCGACACCTATGCTGCACACATGGGTGTCCGAACCCTTGGTGCGCGACGGCCGTATCGAGGGCGTGATTGTCGAGAGCAAGTCCGGTCGCGAAGCGATCCTCGCGGCCTGCGTGGTGGACGCGACTGGCGATGGTGACGTGGCGGCCCGCGCCGGCGTCCCCTTCGTCAAAGGTCGAGAAGCGGACGGGCTAATGCGCCCCATGACGGTAATGGGCCGCATCGGCAATATCGATTTGCGCCGCTTCAAGCACTACATTGACACCCATCCCGAGGACTTCGCCCAGGACGATGGCCGGCGCGTAGTGGATCTGGACGCCGGGATTGTGCGTATCGACGGCTTCTTCTCCGTCGTCGAGCGTGCCAAGCGTGAAGGCTTGATCGAACAGTCGATGCCGATCAATTACCTGCGGTTCTCGGGCGTCAATCCGCGCGAGCACGTCGATCGGGCGCTCCTGATCTGCAACAGCACGCGCGTCTTCGGGGTCGACGGTACGAACGCGGCCGATGTGACTCATGCAGAAATCGAGGGGCGGCATCAGCTGCGGGCGGTGGTCACCGTCTGCCGCAAGTACTTGCCGGGGTTCGAGCAGGCGCTCCTGGTGGATACGTCCAGTTTTGTCGGTGTCCGGGAGACGCGTCGCATACGGGGTCGCTATACGCTCACTTATGACGACATCGTGGCGCGGAAGCGGTTCGGGGACTCGGTGTTCGTCGCAACCTCGGTGGACTACGGGACGGCGGAGATCCACGCGCCCGATCGCGGTCACGAGGGGTCGAAGGCGGATGCCTGGGCGCGACAGATGGTGCTGCCGATCCTTCGTTTCGAGTTCCCGCTGTCGAGCCTGCTGCCGGTGGGCATCTCGAACCTGGTTGTCGCCGGGCGCTGCTGCTCGATGACGCACGACGTGGACAAATTCGCGCGAAACATGGCCCCGACGGCGATGATGGGTCAGGTCGCGGGGACTTTTGCCGCATTGATGACTCAATTGCCGGGGGCCGACTGGGCGCAGCCGCCGGTGAACGGGTTGCAGACCCTTTTGCGGAAGAACGGTGTGCCGGTATCGCTTGACGACTACGCGACGAGCGGCGATTCGCGCGCGGCGGCTTGACTCTATGAATGGAGACCCATGATGCGACGCTTACTGCATGCGATGCTGACAATCGGATCGGCACTGTTCATGGTGTTGTACTGGTCGGTGGCGTGGCCGCAGGTCGAGACCTACCCATCGAAGCCGATCAAGATCGTGGTTGGCTTCCCGCCCGGCGGCATCAACGACCTGGTTGCTCGCGTGCTCGCGGTGCGCATGGGGGAAGGGCTGGGTCAGCCGGTGCTGGTGGAAAACCGAGCGGGGGCTGGAGGCACGATCGGCGTGGATCATGTCGCCAAGTCGAAGTCGGACGGGTATACGCTGGTTCTCGGTTCGGTGAGCAACATGGCCATGGCGATGAGCCAGTACAAGAGCCTGCCCTACGACACGCCGCGCGATTTCGCGCCCATCACGCTGGCCGCGGCCGCACCGAACATTCTGGTCGCGCACCCGTCTTTCGCGGCCAAATCGGTGAAGGATCTTGTGTCCCTGGCACGCCAGAAGCCGGGCGCGATCTCCTATGCTTCCGCGGGCAATGGCACCTCGAACCATCTTACTGTCGAGTTGCTGAAGACCATTACCGGAATCGACGTCGTCCACATTCCGTACAAGGGTGACTCGCCCGCAGTCCAGGAAACGGTGGGCGGCCAGGTGCAGTTCATGTTCGCGACGCTGCCGGTGGTGTTGCAGCACATTCGTGGCGGCAAGCTTCGCGCTCTCGCAGTTTCGAGCCCGAAGCGCAGCGCGTTGCTGCCGGAAGTGCCTACGGTGATGGAGTCGGAGATCGCCAATTTCGAGGTGAGCGTCTGGGTCGGGCTTTTTGCGCCTGCCGGGACGCCGAAAGAGGTTGTTTCTCGGCTCAACGGAGAGGCCGTCAGGATTCTCGCGATGCAGGCCGTGCGGGAGCATCTGGCGGGTCTGGGGGTCGAAGCGTTCGGAAATTCGCCGGCGCAATTCGCGCAAATAGTCGCCGCCGATATCGAAAAGTGGGCGCAAATCGCGAAGCGCGCCGGTCTGCAGCCGAACTGAGATCGGGCAGGGCCGACCGACGGCGGCCCTGCCGCTCAGAAAGTGCCGGGGTAGGCGCCGCCGTCGAGCAGCAGGTTCTGCCCGGTGATGAAGCCGGCCTGCGCGCCGCAAAGGAACGCGCAGGCGTCGCCGAATTCCTCGATCGTGCCGAAGCGCTTCGCGGGGTTCGCGTCGCTCCTTGCGCGCGCGAGTTCCTCGGGCGTCCTGCCGAGCTTTTGCGCGTTGAACGCGAAATTGGAGCGCAGGCGGTCGGTGTCGAAGGGTCCCGGCAGCAGGTTGTTGATGGTGACGTTGTGCTGCACCGTCTGACGCGCAAGTCCTGCTACGAAGCCGGACAGCCCGGTGCGCGCGCCATTGGAGAGCCCCAGCTCCGGGATCGGCATCTTCACCGCGCCGGAGGTGATGTTGACGATGCGCCCGAACCTGCGCGCGATCATGCCGTCCACCGTCGCCTTGATGAGTTCGATCGGCGTCAGCATGTTGGCGTCCACGGCCTTGATCCAGTCTTCGCGCGTCCAGCTGCGGAAGTCCCCCGGCGGCGGCCCGCCGGCGTTGTTCACCAGGAGGTCGGGGCTCGGGCAGGCGGCGAGCGCCGCGGCGCGCCCCTCCGGCGTCGTAATGTCGCCCGCGATCGCGGTGACCCTGGCGCCGGTCGCCTTGCGGATCTCCTCGGCGGTCGCCTCGAGCGCCTCGCGTCCGCGCGCCGTGATGACGAGATTCACGCCCTCGCGCGCAAGCGACAGCGCGCAGCCCTTGCCCAGGCCTTTGGAGGCCGCGCACACGAGCGCGGTCTTGCCACGAATTCCAAGATCCATTACGGACTCCTTTGCGGTTTGAGAGTAACGAGCAACACACCAGCGATGACGAGCGCGCCACCGACGAGCTGCAGCGGCGCAAGTGCACCCTTGAGCAGCGCGAAGTCCGCGAGCACCGTGGTCACGGGCCCGAGCGCGCCGATCAACGCGAACTGGTTGGCGCCGATGCGCTTGAGCGACTCGGCGACGAGGAACACGGGCAGCACCGTGCACGCGGTCGCGAGCAGGATCGCGTAGCCCCATACCGCCTGCGGCAGCTCGAGCGAGGCCGCCGACTCGAGCGCGAGGAACTGCACGATCGCCGGCGCCGTCGACACGATCATCGTGTAGGCGGTGAAGCGCATCGAGCCGACCCGCTGCACGAGCTGGCTGCCGGCGACGAGGTACACGGCGTAGCACATGGCCGACGCGAAGACGAGCAGCACGCCGGCGAGGAACAGGCGCTGCTGCGGGGCCGCGTCGAGCGGGCTCGCGACGACGAGCGCAATGCCCGCGTAGCACACGGCGAGCGCGGCGATCTCGCGCGCCGCCGGCTTCTTGCCGAGGAAGGCGAACGACAGCAGCACGACGAGCGTCGGGTAGAGGAACATGATCAGCCGTCCGAGCCCCGCCGGGACGTACTGCAGGCCGAGGAAATCGAGCAGGCTCGCGAGGTAATAGCCGAGGAGGCCCAGACCTACGATGCCAAGCCAATCGCGGCGCTGCATCGGCGCCGCACGCCTGAGCCACCAGGCCGTGGCGACGAAGAACGGCAGCGCAAGCGTCATGCGCAGAAAGAGCAGCGTCGTGGCACTGACAGGGTGCGCGGCGTAGCCGAGCTTGATGAGCACGGGGCGGAATGCGAACGCAATCGTCCCCGCGAGGGCGAACAGCACGCCCCAAGCCCGGTACCCCGGACTCAACGCCGTTTGCCGCCGCCGAAGATCGAGCCGAGCATGCCGCGGACGATCTCGCGCCCGACCGACGAGCCGATGGTGCGCACCGCGCTCCTGGCGAGCGTTTGCATCAGACCATCATGCTGCCCGCCGCGCGGCCCGGTCTTGCCAAAGAGGATGTCCGACACCACGGAGCCGCCGCTTCGCGCGGTGCGTCGGCCGGCGCGGCGCGCGCCTTGAGCTTCTCATAGGCCGATTCGCGATCGACCCGCTGTTCGTAATGGCCGGCGATCGCCGAGCCGGCGATGATCGCCTTGCGCTCGGCGGGCGTGATCGGGCCGAGCTGGCTGCCCGGAGGAACGATGAAGGCGCGCTCGGTCACCTGCGGGCGGCCCTTCTCGTCGAGGAACGACACGAGCGCTTCGCCCACGCCGAGCTCGGTGATCACCTGATCGATTTTAAGCTTCGGATTCGGGCGCATCGTGTCGGCGGCGGATTTGACCGCCTTCTGGTCCTTGGGCGTGAAGGCGCGCAGCGCGTGCTGCACGCGGTTTCCCAGCTGTCCGAGCACCGATTCCGGAATGTCGAGCGGGTTCTGCGTCACGAAAAACACGCCGACGCCCTTGGAGCGGATCAGGCGCACGACCTGCTCGATTTTCTCCAGCAGCGCCTTCGGCGCGTCGTTGAACAGCAGGTGCGCCTCGTCGAAGAAGAACACGAGCTTCGGCTTCTCGGGGTCGCCCACCTCGGGCAGCTGCTCGAACAGCTCCGCCAGCATCCACAGGAGGAACGTCAAATAAAGTTTCGGCGAATTCATCAGCCTGTCGGCGGCGAGCACGTTGACCACGCCCTTGCCGTTCTCGGCCTGCATCAGGTCGGCGATGTTCAGCATCGGCTCGCCGAAAAAGCGGTCGGCGCCCTGCGTCTCGAGCACGAGCAGGCCGCGCTGGATGGCGCCGATCGAGGCGGCCGAAACGTTGCCGTACTCGGTGGTGAATTTCTGCGCGTTCTCGCCCACGAACTGAAGCATCGCGCGCAGGTCCTTCGCGTCGAGCAGCAGCAGCCCGCCGTCGTCGGCGATTTTGAACACCAGGTTGAGCACGCCTTCCTGGGTGTCGTTCAGGCCGAGAAGGCGCGCGAGCAGCAGCGGCCCCATGTCCGAAACCGTCGCGCGCACCGGGTGTCCGGATTCGCCGAAGACGTCCCAGAACACGACCGGGCAGGGCTCGTACCGGAGGTCGATCCCGAGCAGCTTCGCGCGCTCGAGGACCTTCGCGTTGGCTCCACCCGGGCGCGCGAGACCGGACAGATCGCCTTTCACGTCCGCCATGAACACCGACACCCCAATCCCGGATAACTGCTGCGCCAGCGCCTGCAGTGTGACGGTCTTTCCGGTGCCGGTGGCGCCCGTGATGAGTCCGTGCCGGTTGGCGAGCGCCGGGAGCAAATGCAGCTCGGTCGCGCCGCTTTTCGCAATCAGAAGTGGGGAAGCCATGACGTAAAATTATCGCATGGCCGGTCACAGCCGATGGGCGAACATCCAGCACCGCAAAGGGCGCCAGGACGCCAAGCGCGGCAAGGTCTTCACCAAGCTGATTCGTGAAATCACGGTCGCCGCGCGCCTGGGCGGCGGCGACGCCAACGCGAACCCGCGCCTGAGGCTGGCGCTCGAAAAAGCGCGCGCCGAAAACCTCCCCGGCGACAACATTCAACGCGCGATCCAGCGCGGCGCCGGAACGCTCGATGGCGCGGCGTACGAGGAAGTGCGCTACGAAGGCTACGGCGCGGCGGGGGCCGCGGTGATGGTCGATTGCCTCACCGACAACCGCACGCGCACCGTTGCCGAAGTGCGCCACGCCTTCGCGAAGAACGGAGGCAACCTGGGGGCCGACGGCTCGGTCGCGTACTTGTTCAAGCGCTGCGGCCAGTTCGTGTTCGCACCCGGCACGAGCGAAGACAAGGTGATGGAGGCCGCGCTCGAGGCGGGCGCCGAAGACGTGGTCGCGAACGACGACGGCTCGATCGAGGTGGTGTGCGCGCCGGCCGATTTCGATGCGGTGCGCGCAGGGCTCGAGCGCGGGGGCCTGAAGCCCGGGATCGCGGAAATCACGATGAAGGCGACCGCGGAGAGTTCGCTCGCGGGCGAGGACGCTGCGAAACTGCGAAGGCTCCTGGACGCGCTCGAGAATCTGGACGACGTGCAGGAGGTCTACAC
>MERB01000009.1:6733-8772 GCA_001770475.1 Betaproteobacteria bacterium RIFCSPLOWO2_02_FULL_66_14
GGAGACGTGAGCCAGGGGCTGCAGCGCGGGCGCGACGCGCGCGCGCTGCGCATTCTCGGCATCGACCCGGGGCTTCGGGTCACCGGGTTCGGCGTCATCGATCGAACCGGCAGCCGCCTTGCCTATGTGACGAGCGGCTGCGTGCGCTCGGGCACGGGCGAACTCGCCGCGCGCCTGAAGGCGATCCTCGACGGTCTGAGGGAAGTCATCGCGGCGCAACGCCCGGGCGAGGTAGCGATCGAGAAGGTGTTCGTGAACGTCAACGCGCAATCGACGCTCGCGCTCGGGCAGGCGCGTGGCACTGCCATTTGCGCCGCAGTGCTCGCGGGGCTGCCGGTCGCCGAGTACACTGCGCTGCAGGTCAAGCAGTCGGTGGTCGGCAACGGCCACGCGAAGAAGGAACAGGTCCAGCACATGGTCAAGCGGCTCCTCGCGCTGCCCGGCGACCCGAGCCCCGACGCGGCGGACGCGCTCGCCTGCGCGATCTGCCATGCGCACGGCAGTTCGCTCGGCGGTCTTTCGCTCGGCGGGCGCAGGATGAAGCGCGGAAGGCTCGTGTGATCGGCCGGCTCACCGGGCGCCTGCTCGCACGCCACCCGCCGCAGGTGCTGCTCGATGTCGCCGGCGTCGCCTACGAAATCGACGTTCCGATGGGCACGTTCTACAACCTGCCCGCCACCGGAGAAGCCGTCACCCTGCATACACATCTGGTGGTGCGCGAGGATGCGCACGTGCTCTACGGTTTCGCGACGCTGGAGGAGCGAGCGGCGTTTCGCCAGTTGATCCGCATCGCCGGCATCGGCGCGCGCACCGCGCTCGCGGTGCTCTCGGGGCTCTCGGTGGTCGAACTCGCGCACGCGGTCACTCTGCAGGAGGCCGGACGGCTCACCAGGATCCCGGGAATCGGCAACAAGACCGCTGAGCGGCTGCTGCTCGAACTCAAGGGAAAGCTCGCCGAGGCCCTGCCCGCGGGCGGTGCGGCGTCGGTGTCCGACGGTGCGAGTGCCGACATCCTGCACGCGCTGGTTGCGCTCGGTTACAGCGAGAAGGAGGCGTTGTCGGCTGTGAAGGGGCTGCCGGAGGGCATCGCGGTTGCCGATGGCATCCGGCAGGCGCTGAAGTCGCTGGCAAAGGGCTGACATGGCCGTCGAGACCGACCGCCTGATTTCCGCCAAGCCGACCTCCGCGCAGGAAGAGCAGGTCGAGCGGTCGCTGCGGCCGACTTCGCTCGCCGATTACGTCGGCCAGTCGAAAGTGAAGGCGCAGTTCGAGATTTTCATCCAGGCGGCGAAGACGCGCGGCGAGGCGCTCGATCACGTGCTGCTGTTCGGGCCGCCGGGCCTTGGCAAGACGACGCTCGCGCACATCGTTGCGCGCGAACTCGGCGTGAACCTGCGCCAGACTTCGGGACCGGTGCTCGAGCGTCCGGGGGACCTCGCGGCGCTGCTCACCAATCTCGAGCCGCGCGACGTTCTGTTCATCGACGAGATCCATCGCCTGTCGCCGGTCGTCGAGGAGATCCTGTATCCGGCGCTCGAGGATTACCAGATCGACATCATGATCGGCGAGGGGCCCGCGGCGCGCTCGATCAAGCTCGATCTGCCGCCGTTCACGCTGGTGGGCGCGACCACTCGCGCGGGGATGCTGACCAACCCCTTGCGCGACCGCTTCGGGATCGTCGCCCGGCTCGAGTTCTACGTCGTCGAGGAGCTTGCGCGCATCGTGCACCGCTCGGCGGGGCTGCTCGGCGTTCCGCTCGCGCCGGAGGGCGCGCTCGAGATTGCGACCCGCTCGCGCGGCACGCCGCGGATCGCGAACCGGCTGCTGCGGCGGGTGCGCGATTACGCGCAGGTCAAGGCGGACGGCACCGTGTCGAAGCCGGTCGCCGATGCCGCGTTGCGCATGCTCGAAGTCGACTCGCTCGGCTTCGATCTCATGGATCGAAAGCTGCTGCTCGCCGTGATCGAGAAATTCAGCGGCGGCCCGGTGGGACTGGAAAACCTCGCGCACGCGATCGGCGAGGAGGCCGACACGATCGA
>MERB01000010.1:0-7852 GCA_001770475.1 Betaproteobacteria bacterium RIFCSPLOWO2_02_FULL_66_14
ACGGCGCTCCCGGCTCGTTTGCAGCAGCTAAAGCTAGGGTTCATACAATTCATCGAAGCAAGTGTGAGGGTCACCGAGCTTTGAATCTTCCTGAGACCGCCGGGCACTGGGATTTCCCGGAAGCCCCTTTCCGCGTGCACGCCACGCCCACCGCACGGCAGGGCGTTGGACCGCAACGATTGCCGAGCATAAGATTCGGCCCACCGCTCGAGGCAGCTGAAATGACGCAACTTCTCGAAATGGCAACGAAACAAGTGGCAGAGCTACCGGGGTCGGAGCAGGATGCCGTGGCCGCAATCGTCATTGAAGAGCTCGCGTCCGAACGGCGATGGTCGGAGTCCTTTGCGAGATCCCAGGACCTCCTGGCCAAGCTTGCCGAGAAAGCATTCGCGGATGAGGGCGTCGACCGGCAGATCGTAAACGCCCTGCGCAGTGCCGGCTTCGACGTCGTGTAGGCTGCTGAAAGCGAGCCTTCCATTGCCGACGACGCGCTTCTCGCGAAAGCCACCGCCGAGAGCCGTCTGCTTCTGACGAGCGACACGGATTTTGGCGAACTCGTCTATCGCCTCGGGAAAGCCAATGACGGCGTGGTGCTGATCCGTCTGACTGGAATTTCCGCCGAATTGAAGGCGAGACTCGTCGTCGAGGCGATCTCAACAAGGTCCGACGAGCTCGAGCGTGCGTTTTCCGTTCTTTCGCCGGGAATGCTGCGAATCAGGCCACCCAAACCGGCGTAACGCCGCTGGCGCAATTGCAGTCTGCCCGCGCGCGGCGCACGAAGCGCTCCCACCCGGCAACGAGCTGGATCTCGTCCAAGAACCACGACACGGTCGAGCGCCGACGCAACTGCGGATGGCGCCGGTAGAACGCCTCCAGCAGCGCACCCAACCGATCGGCGGCGATGTCGGCCAGCCGGTCATCGTCGAAGCTCAGGTAGAGCGCGTGTTCCGGAGCGACCCCCCCCGCTGGCGCTCCGCGACGAGCTGCCGCATGAAGGTGGTCTTGCCGGCACGGCGCATGCCGGTGACCGCGTGAACCTTGTTGGGAATCCCCGGCAACGCGGCATCTCGGTGGGTCAGCTGCGCGACGGGCCCCGGTGCGAGTGCGGAATTGAGCTTTTCTTCGAGGACGGGGTGCAGGGACATCGATGGGGGTTCGCGTAGGTATCCTTATGAAAGGTACACATTGTCAGAAATCGATCTTTGTGAAAAGGACACCTTCGATGACTCGACGCCGCAACCAGCCTCGCGGACCTGCAGGTGCCGACCTCGCACCTCGGAGCGGTCATACCGTCATACCATCCGCGATTCGATCCGCCCGGCGAGTCGGTTCGCGTCCGGTTCCATCACAAGTTCGACGTCCGTGAACGAGCGCAGCCACGTCAGTTGCCGCTTGGCGAGCTGGCGCGTGGCGGCGATCGCCCGGTCCCGCATCGCTGTGCGGTCGTACTCGCCTTCGAGATGACCCCACACCTGGCGGTAGCCGACGCAGCGCATGCTGGGCAGATTCGACGACAGGCGGTAGCGCTGCCGCAGCGAACGCACTTCGTCAATCAGTCCGGCCTCGAGCATCGCGTCGAATCGCCCGGCGATTCGTGCGTGCAGCGCGGTGCGCTCCTGCGGAACGATCGCGAACGTCGCCAGGCGAAACGGCGGCGGCGCGCCACCGGTCTTCTGCAGTGCGGAGATTGGGCGCCCCGTCACGCGCCAGACTTCGAGCGCGCGCTGAATGCGCTGCGCGTCGCCCGGTGCGATGCGCTGCGCGGCGATCGGATCGACCTGCGTGAGTTCCGCGTGCAGCGCCGGCCAGCCGCGCGCCGCGGCTTCTGCGTCGAGCGCAGCGCGGATCGCCAGATCCGCCGCAGGCAGATCATCCAAACCCATTGCAAGCGCGCGGTAGTAGAGCATCGTCCCGCCGACCAGCAGTGGAACCCGGTTGCGCGCGAAGATTCCATCGATCACGCGCAGCGCATCGCCGCGGAATTGCCCGACCGAGTAGGTCGCGTCCGGATCGACGATGTCGGCCAGGTGATGCGGCACGCGCTCGCGGTCCTTGAGCGAAGGTTTGGCCGTGCCGATGTCCATGCCGCGGTAGACCTGCGCCGAGTCGAGGCTCACGATTTCGATCGGCAGCCGCGCCGCAAGCTGCATGGCGAGGCGCGACTTGCCGCAGGCCGTGGGACCGATGAGCGCGTAAGCAATCCGGTCCCCGGACCGGGGCGGTGCCCCACTCATCTCACCGCCCGCGCAGGAAGAGCTTGTCCAGATCGGCGAGGGTGAGCTGGTACCACGTCGGGCGGCCGTGGTTGCAGCTGCCCGAGCGCTCGGTGGCCTCCATCTGGCGCAACAGCGCGTTCATTTCCGGCACGCTCAGGATCCGGTTGGCGCGCACCGCGGCGTGGCAGGCCATTGCCGCAAGCAGCGCATCGCGCCGCGCCGAGAGGACCTGCGCGGCGCCGAACTCGCGCAACTCGGCAAGCAGCTCGCGCGCCAGCGCCGCGAGGTCGCCCGAGGCGAGCAGCGCGGGGGCTGCGCGCACCGCGAGTTCGTTCGGTCCGGCGACGGTGAATTCGACGCCGAGCTGCTCGAGCGCGGCGCGGTTTTCCTCCGCCGTTGCGAGATCGATCGCTTCGGCGCGAAACACCGCGGGGACGAGGAGCACCTGCCGCTGAACCGCGCCCGCATCGAGTTGCGAGCGCAGCGTTTCCATCACGATGCGCTCGTGCGCGGCGTGCATGTCGACCAGCACGAGCCCGGCTTCGTTCTGCGCGAGGATGTACACGCCGTGCAGTTGCGCGAGCGCGTAACCGAGTGGCGTCGTGCCGGGCGTCCCAGCCGGGGCCGAGATCGGAGCGGCGACCGCGGAGTCCGGCCGCGCCGCTTCCGAGAAGAACGTCTGATACGCCGCAACCGGTTGCGCGAGCCCGAACCCGCTTTGCAGCCGCGGCCCGGCCGAGCCCGTGGGAGCGATCGCAGCGTAGGCGACGGGCGCCTGCGCCGCGCCCGGCGAGAGCGCGCGCCGCAAGGCACCGAGCACGAACTGGTGCACGCTGCGCGAATCGCGAAACCTCACGTCGGTCTTCGCGGGATGCACGTTCACGTCGACGCTGCGCGGATCGATCTCCAGGTGCAGCACGTAGGCGGGCTGGCGTGCGCCGTGCAGCAGCTCGGCGTAGGCCTCGCGCGAGGCATGTGCGAGCACGCGGTCGCGCACGAAACGCCCGTTGACGAAGAAGTACTGCGAGTCTGCACGCGCGCGGGCCGCCGCGGGAGAGCCCGCGAGACCGTGCAGGCGCAGCGTTCCCGCCTGCGCTTCGACTGCGAGGCCGGCGCGCAGGAACTCCCGCCCGAGCAGCGCCGCCGCGCGGTCGCCGGGTGGCTGCGCCCTGAGGTGGCAGCTCACGCGGCCGTTGTGCCGCAGCGTGAGCGCGACGTCCGGGCGCGCAAGCGCGACGCGCCTGAACGCCTCCTCGCAGTGGCCGAACTCGGTCGCCTCGGTGCGCAGGAACTTGCGCCGCGCGGGCGTGTTGAAGTAGAGATCCTCGACCGACACCGTGGTGCCGCGCTCTCTCGCGCTCGGGGTCGGCTCGCCGATCCAGGCGCCCTCGGCGCGAATCGCGTATCCGTGCGGCGAGTCCGCGGTGCGCGAGGCGATCGAGAGTCGCGCGACGGAGGCGATCGAGGCGAGCGCCTCGCCGCGAAACCCCAGCGTGGCGACCGCTTCGAGATCGGGCAGCGACGCGATCTTGCTGGTGGCGTGCCGCGCGAGCGCGAGCGGCAGATCGTCGCGCGCGATGCCTTCGCCGTCGTCCTCGATCTGCACGCGCCGGATGCCGCCTTCGTCGAGCGCGACCACGATCGACGCCGCGCCCGCATCGAGAGCGTTCTCGAGCAATTCCTTCAGCACGGAGGCGGGACGCTCGACCACCTCGCCCGCCGCGATCTGACTGACGAGCAGCTCGGGCAGGATTCGGATCGCGCTCACCGCGCAGATTATAGCGAGCGGACCCTTACAATCCGGCCATGATGGAACTCGTCCTGCAGTTCTGGGATCTCGTGGTGCACCTCGATCGGCATCTGGCGGCGTTCGTCGCGCAGTACGGCGCGTGGGTGTACGCGCTGCTCGCGACGATCGTGTTCTGCGAAACCGGGCTCGTGGTGACGCCGTTCCTGCCGGGAGATTCGCTGCTGTTCGTGGTCGGCACGATTGCCGCCGTGGGCGGCATGGATCTCGCCACGGTGATCGCGGTGCTCGTCAGCGCGGCGCTCTGCGGCGACAACGTCAACTACTGGATCGGGCGCTGGGCCGGGCCGCGCGTGTTCCGCAAGCGCGAATCGCGCTGGCTCAATCCGAAGCACCTCGAGCGCACGCACGCGTTCTACGAACGCCACGGCGGCAAGACCATCGTGATTGCGCGCTTCGTGCCGATCGTTCGCACCTACGTGCCGTTCGTCGCGGGCGTCGGCGCGATGCCGTACGCGCGTTTTCTCGCTTACAGCGTGTTCGGCGCGCTGCTGTGGGTGGTGTCGCTCACCCTGGCAGGGTATTTCTTCGGCAACCTGCCGGTGGTGAGGAACAATCTCAGCGCGGTGATCGCGCTCATCGTGCTGCTGTCGATCACGCCGGGCATCGTCGCCTGGCTGCGGCACCGGTTGGCGCTGGGGAGGTTGTGAAGGCGAGGGCGGTGGACTTTCCGCTCAAGCGGAACCGCTGAATTTGACTCTCTCAGGTCTCGGCTTTTCGGCAGGATTCATGCCGAAAAGCCGAGATCATGGAGCATCGAAATCGCGGCATCGTTCGGCGCGGAGCAGGTTTGCTGTTTCCAGGTCTCGGCTTTTCGGCAGGATTCATGCCGAAAAGCCGAGATCATGGAACGTCAAATTCGGGAAAACGTGGTCTGTCCCCGATTTTCTCAGTTCAAGGCGAGGGGTGATCCCGGCCGCGGCGGGTGCTTGGCGAGGTATTGGCGGATTCCCGCGAGCAGCGCGCGCGCGAGCTTGTCCTGGTAGGCCTCGTCGTTGAGTCGACGCTCTTCGTCAGGGTTCGAGATGAACGCGGTCTCGACGAGAATCGACGGCACGTCCGGCGCTTTGAGCACCGCGAAGCTCGCCTGCTCGACGCGCGCCTTGTGCAGCGTGTTCACCTGCCCGAGTTCGCGCAGCACCGAGCGCCCGAGCCGCAGGCTGTGGTCGATGGTCGCCGACTGCGAGAGATCGAGCAGCGTCTTTGCAAGGTACCGGTCCTTGACATCGAGGTTGACCCCGCCGATCAAGTCCGCTTCGTTCTCCCTCTTCGCCAGCCAGTTCGCAGCCTCGGAACTCGCGCGGCGATCCGACAGCGCGAACACCGAGGAGCCGCGCGCGTGCGGCCGCACGAAGGCGTCGGCGTGGATCGACACGAACAGGTCGGCCCGGACCCGGCGCGCCTTTTCGACGCGCACGTGCAGCGGCAGGAAAAAATCGCCGTTCCGGGTGAGCACGGCGCGCATATTGGGCTCGGAATCGATCAGCGCCTTGAGCCGCCGCGCGATGTTGAGCGTGATATCCTTTTCGCGCGAACCGTGCCGGCCGAGCGCACCGGGATCCTCGCCGCCGTGGCCCGGGTCGATCACGATGGTCGCGAGCCGCGTCACCGCAGGCGGATCGGGCAGTTTTTCGGGCGTCTTCTCGGTGGCGCGCTCCGCCGCGGCGGCAGCCGATTTCTTCTCCGTCTGTTCGATCAGCGCGGCCAGCGGATCGGGGGCGACGAGCGGGTAGATGTCGAGCACCAGGCGGTGGCCGTATCCCGCGACCGGTTTCAGGGCGAAGGCCTGCGCGTTCACCTCTGCCTTCAGGTCGAGCACCACGCGGACGACGCGTGGACGATTGCGCCCGACGCGCAATTTCTCGATGTACGGATCGTCCGGGGTCACCTTGCCGTGCAGGTCCGCGAGCGCCGGGCTGAGTTCCGCCGCCTCGAGGTCGAGCACCAGGCGCTCCGGATCCTTGACCGTGAACAGCGTGTACTTGAGCTCCGACTTCGATTCGAGCGTGACGCGGGTGTAGTCCTTGGCCGGCCAGATGCGCGTCGAGACGACCTGCGCGCCGGCGCTGCTCAGGAGGAAGAAAAATGCGCCGAGGCCGACGCCAGCCAGTCGCCACCCGCGGGGCTGAGCGCGCGCAGGCGGGCGCGCCGCCCGGACTGCGGAAATTCCAGCGCAACCTCCAGGTCGGGCGGGGCGAGCGTCGCCCCTGCACGCTCCGGCCATTCGACCAGGCACAGCGCGTCCGGGCCGAAATATTCCGGGAAGCCGGAACTCAGCCATTCGGCTGGATCATTGAAACGATAAAAATCAAAGTGATACAAGTTTAATCTCGAAACTGTGTAATGTTCAACCAGCGTGTAGGTGGGACTTTTCACCCGTTCCTGGCATCCCAGCGCCCGCAGCAGGCCGCGCGCAAGGGTCGTCTTTCCGCTCCCGAGGTCTCCGCGCAGATGACAGACGAGCCCGTTGTGCGCGCCGGCGGCGAGCGCCGCCCCCAGGCCCAGGGTGGCCTCTTCGTCGGGCAGATCAATAAGATGTTCGACCATGGACGCGAAAGAACTGGCGCGAGACATCCGGCGTTGGGGGGGCGAACTGGGCTTTCAGGCCGTCGGGATCGCCGATGCCGATCTCGCCGCCGCAGGCACCCGGCTCGCCGCATGGCTCGAGAAGGGCTGGCACGGCGAAATGGATTATATGGCGCGCCACGCCGCGCTTCGCGCGCAACCGCAGGCGCTCGTCCCGGAGACGCTGCGCGTCGTGAGTTGCCGGATGAATTACTCGGCGACGCTCGAGGACGAAGCCCGCGCGCTTGCCGACGGCGAGCGGGCCTACCTCGCGCGCTACGCCCGGGGCCGCGACTACCACAAGGTACTGCGCGCGCGGCTGCAGCGGCTGTGCGACCGGATCGAGGCCGTGACCGAAGGCTTCTCCTACCGCGTGTTCTGCGATTCCGCGCCGGTGATGGAAGTCGAACTCGCGGTGAAGGCCGGGATCGGCTGGCGCGGCAAGAACACGCTGTTGCTTGCGCGCGACGCGGGTTCGTATTTCTTCCTCGGCGAGATCTACACCTCGCTGCCGCTGCCCGTGGATTCGCCTGCCGAGGAACACTGCGGTACCTGCACCGCGTGTCTCGCGGCGTGCCCGACCGGCGCGATCCGTGCGCCGTACGAACTCGACGCGCGGCGCTGCATTTCCTATCTCACGATCGAACTGCAGGGCGCGATCCCGGAGGAACTGCGCCCACTCGTCGGCAACCGCGTCTATGGCTGCGACGACTGCCAGATCGCCTGCCCCTGGAATTCCTTCGCGCAGGCCGCGGGCGAACCGGATTTCCGCGTGCGCAACGGCCTGGACGCGGCGAGTCTGGTCGAACTGTTCGCCTGGAACGAGCGCGAGTTCGAGGAGCGCCTGCGTGGCTCGGCGATCCGGCGCATCGGCTACGAGCGCTGGCTGCGGAACCTCGCGGTCGGCCTTGGCAATGCGCCATCGATCGCCGCGGTCGTGAGCGCCCTTCGCGCGCGCGCCGACCATCCTTCGGCGCTTGTGCGCGAGCACGTGGCGTGGGCATTATCGCGGCATGAGCGACTGGCGGCCTGACGCGCAACTGGCGGGATTCGAGGCGAAGAGCTTCGAGTTCGCCGACGATTACGACGGACCCGTGGTGGCGACGCTGGTGCGCCTCCCCGCGCCGCAGGCCGGGCGCGGCGCGGTGCTCTACGTGCACGGCTTCATCGACTACTTCTTCCAGCGGCACGTCGCGCTTCGCTTTGCCCAGGAAGGTTATTCGTTCTACGCGCTCGACTTGAGAAAGCACGGCCGTTCGCTCAA
>MERB01000010.1:7867-14926 GCA_001770475.1 Betaproteobacteria bacterium RIFCSPLOWO2_02_FULL_66_14
TCCGGCGTGCTTCGGCTGGGTGCGCGCCATCGACGCCGCGCATGCGCGCGTGCACGCGGGCCTCGGGCTCGCCTGCCCGGTGCTCTCGATGCACTCGGACGAGGCGGACATCGTGCTCGACTGGCGCGACATCGCGCGCTGGTCGCGCACGCTCGGTCGCGAGGTGACGGTGCTGCAGTTTCCCGGCGCGCTGCACGACCTCACGCTCGCGCGCCGCGAGATCCGGGAGGAGGTGTTCAGGCAGCTTTTCGAATGGGCGGCACGAGTCGCAGCGTGAGGAGCGTCGCGCCCGCCCAGGCAGCATAGAGCGCGGCAAAAACCCACTCCGGCGCCTGGTAGTAGAGCAGGCGATGAACCCATCGACCTACGAACGATTCCGGCCGCACGCCGCCGCGCAGCAGATCCTCCCAGACGGTGAGCGGACAGGCGTAGCCGAGGAGCGCCTCCGCGGCGACGAACGCGATCGCCGCCAGGTGCGCGTAGCGGAACCAGCGATTGCGCACCCAGGCCCAGCCCGCCGCGGCGCCGATCCAGACGAGGATCAGTCCGCCCCCGATGAACGCGACGATCGCGAAGTGGACGACGAGCAGGGCATCGGCGAGCTGCGCTTGCACGCCGCAAGCCTACCCTTTTTCCTGCGGCCTCCGGGGGTCGGCGATCCACTCGCTCCAGGAACCGACGTAGACGCGCGACCCGGCGAGGCCCGCGATCTGCATCGCGAGCGCGTTGTGGCAGGCCGCGACGCCGGAACCGCAGTAGTGCACGACCCCCGAGGGATCGCGGTCGCCGAGCAGCGCGCCGAATTCGCGGCGTAGCGAGTCCGCGCTCTTGAACCGGCCCTCCGCAGTGAGGTTTTCGCCGCAGAAGCGGTTCTGCGCGCCGGGGATTCGTCCCGCGACCGGGTCGATCGGTTCGGACTCGCCGCGAAAGCGTGGCGCCGCGCGCGCATCGAGCAGCACCTGCCGCGCCGCGCCAAGGTGCCGTTCGACCGCGGCGACATCGACGCTCGCCTCGGCACGCAGGGCAACCTCGTACCGTGCCGGATCGAACCGCGGGATGTCTGCGGTCACCGGACGGGACTCCGCAACCCACCGGGCGAAGCCGCCGTCGAGCACCGCGACCGCTTCGTGCCCGAGCCAGCGCAGCGTCCACCAGAGGCGCGCGGCCATCGTGGCGTTGCCTGC
Organism: Betaproteobacteria bacterium RIFCSPLOWO2_02_FULL_66_14; assembly: GCA_001770475.1. Lineage (GTDB taxonomy): Bacteria > Pseudomonadota > Gammaproteobacteria > Burkholderiales > SG8-39 > 2-02-FULL-66-14. Next base: position 9,052 of record MERB01000010.1, read on the forward strand.
GTCGTAGGCGACGACCACGTCCTCGCGCGTGACGCCCGCCTCGCCGAGCCAGGCCGCGACTGCCCGTGGATCAGGCAGCGGGTGCCTGCCGTTCGCTCCCGTCTTCGGCGCGGAAAGATCGCGATCGAGATGCGCGAAGCGCGCTCCCGGAAGGTGCGCTTTTGCGTACTGCTGCTCGCCGAGCGCCGCATTGCCGAGGTCGTACCGGCAGTCGAACAGCTGCCACTCGGGGTGGCGCGCGAGATTTTCCGCAGAAACGAGAGGCGTCAACGCCCGAGCCTCGCGTGCAGCCACTCGTGGAAATGCATCTCGGCGTCTTCGAGCGGCGACTGGTAGGGTCCTGCGTCGTCGAGCCCCTGGGCGTGGAGCGCGCGACGGCCGCGCTCCATGCGTTCGCACAGCAGGCCGTCCTCGGCCGCGGTCTCGAGATAGGCGGCCTGCTGGGCCTCGACGAACTCGCGCTCGAACAGCGCGATCTCCTCCGGGTAGTAGAACTCGACCACATTGATCGTGCGCTGCGGGCCGTGCGGAATCACCTGCGACAGCACGATCACGTTCTCGTACCACTCCAGCATCAGGCCGGGAAAGTACGTCATCCAGAGCGCGCCGTATTTCGGTGTCCGTCCCTCCAGGCGCCTGAGGCACTCCTCGTGCCAGCGACGGTACACCGGCGTGCCGGGTTTCTGGAGGGCGTTCTTCGCGGCGACGATCTGAACCGACCACTCCGGACCCCAGGCGTAGCGGAAGTTGCCGCAGTCGGCGAAATTGGACAGTCCCGGGTGGAAGGGCTCGACGTGATAGAGCTCCAGATAGACCTCGAGGAAGGTCTTCCAGTTGAACGGGTGATCCTCGATCACGGCCTTGTCGAAGACGTATCCGGAAAAGTCGAAATCGGCCGCGACCGGCAGTTGTGCGAGGTCCGCCCGCGGATCGCGCGCGCCCGCGAACAGCAGCCCGTTCCAGTTCCTCAGCGGCGAGGATTGAAGCCGCAGGCAGGGGCTCGCGTCGAACTGCGGCGCCCCGAGCAGTTCCCCGTTCAGGTCGTAGGTCCAGCGATGCAGCGGGCAGACGATGTTCGCAGCGCTGCCCCTGCCTTCGAGCATCAGCGACTGGCGGTGGCGGCAGACATTCGAAAGCAGCTGCACGCCGGAATCCGCGCGCACCAGCATTCTTGCGTGATCCATCCACGCGAGCGTGTGGTAGTCGCCGGCCGCCGGAACCATCAATTCGTGGCCGACGTACTGCGGCCCGGCGTCGAACAGCAGTTTCTTTTCGAGCGCGAAGATTTCCGGGTCGAAATACCAGGACACCGGCAGCTGGCACTGCGCGGGGGCCAATCGGCGGGACATGGCCAGGTCGGACATGGACGCTGCGGAAAATCCGCTAAGAGCTTAAAATGGCGGCGATTTTACGCGAGTTCAGGCGTTGTCAGGCGGGGTTCTCCACGATCTGCCGGGTTCGCGCGGGGTTTGCGAACCCGGCAGACCCTGAGGCTGCCGATGACGCATCGCGTTCGGCAGACATACCAACATCCACGAAGGGCATGCGCGCATGAGCAAGACTCCGCGTTCGAGTTCCGCCGCCGCCGATTCCGGCGCGGAGATGTCGTTCGAAAAGGCGCTCGCCGAACTGGAAAAGGTGGTTGCCCGGATGGAGGGCGGCGAACTTTCTCTCGAGCAGGCGCTCGCCGCGCACAAGCGCGGGCTGGAACTGGCGAAGTTCTGCCAGACCCGTCTCGAAGCCGCGCAGCAGCAGATCCAGGTCCTCGAAGGCGAAGTGCTCAAGCCGCTCGCGGCGGCGGCGACTCCGGACGATGAGGGCAACTGATTTCGGCGCCTGGACGGCTTCGATCCAGGCGCGCATGGAGGAGGCGCTCGGGCGCCTGCTTCCGGCGGCGGGCGTGGTGCCGGCTCGCCTGCACGCCGCGATGCGCTACGCGACGCTGGAAGGCGGCAAGCGGGCGCGGCCGCTGCTGTGTTTCGCCGCCGGCGAAGCCTGCGATGCGCCGGCGGAGCGGCTCGAAATCGCGGCCTCTGCGGTCGAGATGATCCACGCGTACTCGCTGGCGCACGATGACCTGCCGTGCATGGACGACGACGTGCTCCGGCGCGGCAAACCGACGGTGCACGTCGAATTCGACGAGGCAACCGCGCTGCTCGCCGGCGATGCGCTGCAGTCGCTCGCCTTTCAGATCCTGGGGGAACATCGCCTTGCGGACGATCCCGCGGCGCAACTCGCGATGGTGAGCTCGCTCGCCTCGGCCGCAGGCTCGCGCGGCATGGCGGGCGGGCAGCAGATCGATCTGGAGGCGACCGGCCGGTCGCTTTCGGCGATCGAACTCGAATCGATGCACGTTCGCAAGACGGGCGCGCTGATCCGCGCCGCGGTGAGCCTCGGCGCCGCCTGCGGGCGCGCGCCCACGCAGGCGGAACGCAGCGGCCTGGATCGCTACGCCAAGTGCCTCGGACTCGCATTCCAGGTGGTCGATGACGTGCTCGATGCCGAATCGAGCACGGCGACGCTCGGCAAGACCGCGGGCAAGGATTCGAAGCAGGGCAAGGCCACCTACGTCACCGCGCTGGACGCGGCGCGAGCGCGCGAGTTCGCCGACGAACTGCGCCGCGACGCCATAGCGGCGGTCGCGCCGTTCGGCGAGCGTGGGGCGCGGCTCAGGCAGATGGCCGACTTCGTCGTGCTGAGGAAATTCTGAGATGAGCACGATCGAGGGCGCGGCCGCAGCGCCGGGAGAGATTGCGCCCGATGCCGGAGGCTACAATTCGACGATGTACGAACTGCTGAAAACGGTCAACGATCCCGCCGACGTCCGGCGGCTCGATCGCGTGGAACTGAAGCGGCTCGCGGACGAACTGCGGGCGTTCGTGCTCGATTCGGTATCGGAGACCGGAGGGCACCTTTCGTCCAACCTCGGCACCGTCGAACTCGCGATCGCGCTGCATCACGTCTTCGACACGCCCGAGGATCGCATCGTCTGGGACGTCGGCCACCAGACCTATCCGCACAAGATCCTCACCGGGCGGCGCGAGGCGATGCGCGGCCTGCGGCAGCTTGGCGGGATCTCGGGATTCCCGCGGCGCAGCGAGTCTGCCTACGACACTTTCGGCACGGCGCACTCTTCGACCTCGATCTCGGCAGCGCTCGGCATGGCGGTCGCCGCACGGCTGAAGGGCGAGCAGCGGCGCTGCATCGCCGTGATCGGGGACGGGGCGATGTCGGCCGGAATGGCGTTCGAGGCCCTCAACAACGCCGGCGCCTCGAGCGCGGACCTGCTGGTGATCCTGAACGACAACGAAATGTCGATCTCGCCGCCGGTGGGCGCATTGACCAACTATCTCGCGCGCCTGCTCTCGGGCCGCATGTACACCACGGCGCGCAAGGCGAGCGAGCACCTGCTCAAGCGCGTCCCGGCGATGTGGGAGTTCGCGCGCCGCGCCGAGGAGCACGTCAAGGGCATGGTGACGCCCGGTACGCTCTTCGAGGAATTCGGCTTCAATTACATCGGACCGATCGACGGCCACGACCTCGATGCGCTCGTGCCGACGCTCGCCAACATCAAGAAGCTCTCCGGCCCGCAGTTCCTGCACGTGGTCACGCGCAAGGGCCAGGGTTACAAGCTCGCCGAGGACGATCCGATCGCGTATCACGGTCCGGGGCGCTTCGACCCGCAGGAGGGCATCAAGCACGCGAGCGGCGGCAAACCGTCGTACTCGCAGATCTTCGGCGACTGGCTGTGCGACATGGCGAAGCTCGAACCGCGGCTGGTGGCGATCACGCCGGCGATGCGCGAAGGCTCCGGCATGGTCCGCTTCTCGGAAGAATATCCGGAGCGCTACTTCGACGTCGCGATCGCCGAGCAGCATGCCGTCACCTTCGCCGCGGGCCTGGCCTGTGAGGGCATGAAGCCGGTGGTGGCGATTTACTCGACGTTTCTCCAGCGCGGCTACGACCAGTTGATCCACGACGTCGCGATCCAGAACCTGCCGGTGCTGTTCGCGCTGGACCGCGGCGGGCTCGTCGGCGGCGACGGCGCGACCCACAACGGCGTGTTCGACTATGCCTACCTGCGCACCGTGCCGAATCTCGTCCTGATGGCGCCCGCCGACGAAAACGAGTGTCGCCGCATGCTCTATACGGGATTGCAGATCGACGGCCCCGCCGCGGTGCGCTATCCGCGCGGCAGCGGCACCGGCGTTCCGGTCGAACGCGAGATGCAGCCGCTCGCGGTGGGGCGCGGCGAGATTCGCCGCGAAGGCACGCGCGTGGACGGCGGCATCGCGATCCTCGCGTTCGGCTCGATGCTCGGGCCCGCATTGCAGGCCGCCGAAACGCTCGATGCGACGGTCGCCAACATGCGTTTCGTGAAGCCGCTCGACCTCGAACTGCTGAAGCGCCTCGCCGCGAAGTGCGCGCTGCTCGTCACGGTCGAAGAGCACCAGGTGATGGGCGGCGCCGGCAGCGCGGTCTGCGAAGCGCTCGCGGCGCTCGGCATCGAGCGCCGCGTGCTGATGCTCGGCCTGCCGGACCGGTTCGTCGATCACGGCGATCCGGCGAAGCTGCTCGCCTCGGTCGGCCTGGACGCTGCAGGCATCGAGCGCTCGATCCGCGGCGTCCTGACCGGGCCGGCGGACCGGCCGTTATAATGGCCTCATGAAGGCGAAGGACCTGCAGAATATCCCGGACGTCCAGAACGCCCCGGATTCCCGCAAGCTCGCGATCGACCAGGTCGGCATCAAGGCGATCCGCCATCCGATGCGGATCCAGGAGCGCTCGGGCCGAGCGCAGCACACGATCGCGAACTTCAACATGTACGTCGGCCTGCCGCACCATTTCAAGGGCACGCACATGTCGCGCTTCGTGGAGATCCTGAGCGCGCAGGACCGCGAGATCACGGTGGCGAGTTTCCAGGCGATGCTGCGCGAAATGGTGCGCCGCCTCGAAGCCGAGGAGGGCCGCATCGAGATGTCGTTTCCGTACTTCATCGAGAAGGCCGCGCCCGTCTCCGGGGTGAAAAGCCTGATGGACTACGAGGTGACTTTCGTCAGCGAAATCCGCGACGGCCGGCAGAACTTCAGGTTGAAGGTCCTGATTCCGGTGACGAGCCTGTGCCCCTGCTCGAAGAGGATTTCCGAGCGCGGCGCGCACAACCAGCGCTCGCACGTCACCGTGACCTGCCGCATCAACGCCTTCGTCTGGATCGAGGAGATCGTCGACCTCGTCGAGAAGCAGGCCTCCAGCGAGTTGTACGGCCTGCTCAAGCGCCCGGACGAAAAACACGTCACCGAGCGCGCCTACGACAACCCGAAGTTCGTCGAGGACATGGTGCGCGACGTCGCCGCGCTGCTCAACCTCGACGAGCGCATCGATGCCTATGTGGTCGAGTCGGAGAATTTCGAATCGATCCACAACCACAGCGCCTACGCGCTCATCCGGCGCGACAAGCAGGCTGCCTAGCCTCGCGCTTGGGCGCCTGCTCGCGGCCCTGCTCGTCGCCGTGAGCGACGCCAGCGCCCGGGATTTCGGCGCGCAGCGCGCTCGCATGGTGGCCGAAGTCGAGGCAACCTACGCCGAGACGCGCGCCGAAACCGGACTCGCGCGGATGTCGCCCGCGGTGCGGGCCGCGCTCGGCAAGGTGGAGCGGCACCGCCTGGTGTCCCCCGACCAGGCCGCATTTGCCTACCGCAACCATCCGCTTTCGATCGGGCACGGCCAGACCATCTCGCAGCCCTACATCGTCGCGCTGTCGGCGGACCTGATCGAGCCGAAACCCGAACACGTGGTGCTCGAAGTGGGCACCGGATCGGGCTACCAGGCCGCGATCCTCGCCGAAATCGTGCGCCAGGTGTACACGATCGAAATC
>MERB01000010.1:14933-20261 GCA_001770475.1 Betaproteobacteria bacterium RIFCSPLOWO2_02_FULL_66_14
CGCTCGGGCGCGGCGCCGAAGCGCGTCTCAAGGAACTTGGCTATCGCAACGTCGAGGTGCGGATCGGCGACGGCTATGCCGGTTGGCCCGAAAAAGCGCCGTTCGACGGCATCGTGGTGACTGCCGCCGCGCCGCGCGTGCCGCAGGCGCTCGTCGACCAGTTGAAGCCGGGAGGTCGCATGGTGATCCCGGTGGGCGGGCGGTGGGAGGTCCAGGAACTCGTGTTGATCACGAAGAGGAACGACGGCACGACCGAGCGGCGCAACGTGCTGCCGGTGCGCTTCGTGCCGCTGGTGCCGAAGAACTGAAGAAGGACGTTTCCCCGCGGACAGCGGCTGCTTCAGGAACCGGCAAACTGCCGATGACGAAGGGTTGAACCGCCGCATCGCAACACCCTGTCAGTGCGACGCGCGCCGGATGCGCGCACTGCCCTCCGGAATGCCGGACTCCCTTTTCAAACCGCTGGACGGAACCCGAACGAAAATTTGATTGATGATAAAACCACACGGCCAGCGATGGTAGGATAGATCGTCCCAAGGGAGGACAGCCGCCAACACACGAAGGCGGTATACCAATCAACGCTGCAGGCAAATACTTACGGGGCAGTTCGGAATGAGCCGGCGCGGCGTTTCCAATGCAAGACCATTTTCTGGAGGCACCATGAAGCAGACCGGTTGGTTGCTGCTAACCGTTGTCATGGCGACTGCAGTCGTAGTGGTATTTGGCAGCACCGCGCAGGCGCAGGCACCGATCCGAATCGGCGCCTCGGTTTCGAGCACCGGCTCGTTCGCCGCGCTCGGGCAGAACCAGTTTCGCGGCTACCAGCTTTGCGTCAAGCGCACCAACGACAAGGGCGGCGTGCTGGGGCGCAAGCTCGAACTCGTCACTGAAGACGACAAATCGGACCCGAAGACCGCGGTCCGGATCTACGAAAGCCTGATCACGGGAAAAAAGGTGGACGCAATCCTCGGTCCCTATGGCTCGGGCAGCGCCGACGCCGTGGCCGAGGTCAGCGAGAAGCACGCGATGCCCATGATTGCGCCGCTCGCATCGACGTCCGCGATCTACAAGAAGGGCCGCAAGTACGTCTTCATGGTTCTGTCACCTGCGGAGACGTATCTCGAAGGCCTGCTCGACCTCGCGGCAAAGCGCGGATTGAAGACGGTGGCGGTGATCCACGAGGACACCCTCTTCCCGAAAGCGGCCGCGGCGGGCGTCGTCGAGATCGCGAAGCGCAAGGGCCTGACGGTGGTTCTCAATGAGGCCTACCCCAAAGGCACGACGGACTTCGCTCCGCTCCTCACCAAGGTCCGCACTGCGAATCCGGATGTGCTCGCCGGGGGCACGTACTTCGATGATGCGGTCGCCATTACGCGCCAGCTGAAGGTCCTGAACGTCAATCCGCGGATGTTTGGCGTCACCGTCGGCGGGGATCTGCCGAAGTTCTATGAAACGCTCGGCAAGTCCGCCGAGTTCGTCTTCGGCGCAACGCAATGGGACCCCGGCCTGATCACGTTGCGCACGGGCGGCCTGATTCCGGTTGGCCGCCAGTATCCCGGCGCGAAGGAGTTCGTCGAGGATCACGAGAAGACGTTTCCCGGCGCGGACCTCTCGTATCACTCGGCGGCGGGGTACAGCGGTTGCGAGATCCTGGTCGAATCGATTCGCCGGGCCGGCTCGCTCGACGGCGAAAGGGTGAGGGCTGCGATCCTGAAGCTCGAGATGAATACGGTCTTCGGGCCGTTTCGCGTCGACGCCGGCGGGTTCCAGATCGGTCACAAGGCGCTGATGATCCAGTGGCAGGACGGCAGGAAAGCGATCGTCTCGCCCGAGGAACTCGCTGCCGACAAGCCGCGCATCCCGACGCCGGAGTGGAGCAAGCGTCCGTGAGCCTGCTGCGCGGCGCGACGCTTGCGCTACTGGTGTTCGCCATCTCCGCGGCCGAGGCGCAGAAAGCGCGTGCCCCCTACCGGATCGGCGTGCTCAACGAAGCCTGGTCCGCGAACCATCCCGCGGTCGAGGGGTTGAAGGAAGGCTTGCGCGAGCTGGGTTTCGTCGAGGGACACAATGTGGCCTACGAGATCCACTTCACCCGCGGCGTGCCGGGCGCCACCGACGCTGCGGCCGCCGATCTGGTGCGAGACGGCGTGGACCTGATCTTCACCAGCAACGAACCTGCGACGCTGGCGGCGAAGAAGGCCACGCAGCGCATCCCGGTGGTGTTCACGCTGGTCGGGGATCCCGTCGCCGTGGGCGCGGTGCAGACGCTCCCTTACCCGGGCGGCAATCTCACCGGCATTTCCAGCCGTTCCCCGGAACTGACGCCCAAGCGACTCGAATTCCTGAAGACCTTTGCGCCGCAACTGCGCCGCGTGTGGTTCGTGTATTACGCCGGTGACGTCACGGATTCGGCCGCCTACTCGAAGCTCCTCGCGGCGGCGCCGAAGCTGGGGGTGGAATTGCTCGCCCGGCCGGTCAAGGACGCGGCCGAGTTGACCGAGGTGTTGAAGCAGCTCAAGGAGGGCGACGGCGTGCTGGTCCCCGCCAGCGACACGCTCGATATTCCCGCGGCGATTCTCGAGGCGGCGAGAGCATCGAAGGTCCCAAGCGTCTATCCCGCAGCGATCTGGGTGGGGCACGGGGCCCTGGTGTCCTACGGGCCGGATTTCCGGGCCCAAGGCGTGCAGGCAGCCCGACTCGTCGCCAAGATCCTGCGCGGTACAAGGCCGCAGGACCTGCCGGTCGAAGGCGCCGACCACATCAATCTGGCCATTGATTTGAAAGTCGCGCGCCAACTCGGGCTGGACGTGCCTCCGAAACTGCTGTTCCGCGCCAACCTGGTGCAGCGATGAGCGCGCCGCAGGTGCGCGGACGCCTGTTCTGGAAATACCTCGCGGTCATTCTGTGCCTGGTGGGCGGGGTTCTGGTCGCCAGCAGCCTGGTCGAGTTGTATTTCTCCTATGAGGAAACCAAGCAGGCGATCATCGAGCTGGGGCGGGAAAAAACCAAAACCGCGGCCTACCGGATCGAGCGATTCGTCCTGTCGGTCGAGCAGGAGGTACGGGGGACGCTGTTTGTCGGGGCAGACGACTCCGCAGTGGTTCAATCGAAAGCCCTCAGGGGGTCGCGGCAGATCGGTGAATCCAGGGCCGCCACGATCGCTGAACAGCGCGAAATCAATTTCATGCAGTTGTTCCGAAACCAGCCGGCGATCACCGATATCCGTCACCTCGACAGCTGGGGCAAAGAGCGCCTGAGTCTGTCCCGCGTGGCCCTCGACCGGGTGGACAGCGACGAAGATTTTTCAGCGTCTCCGGGTTTCGTGACGGCGCGGGAGCACAAGACCTACTACGGCCCGGTTTATTTTCGCGATGGCTCCGAGCCGTTCATGACGCTGGCGGTCGCGCTGGATGAAACCGTCGCCGACGTGACCGTCGTGGAAGTCAACCTCAAGGCCATCTGGGACGTCGTGTCCCAGATTCGCGTCGGCAACGCAGGCTATGCCTACGTGGTGGACGGCAAGGGGCGCCTGATCTCGCATCCGGACATCAGCCTGGTGTTGCAGCAGCGCGACCTGTCACAGACCCCTCAGGTGCGGGCGGCGCAGGAGCAGACGAAGGCCGCGGTCATGGAGGAACTGTCTTTCACGATGGCGAAAGGCTTGCTGGGCGAAGAAGTCCTGTCCGTGGCCGAGACCATCCCGCGGCTGGGGTGGTTCGTGTTCGTGGAGCAGCCGCTCGGCGAGGTCCTGGTTCCGCTTCGCACCCAGATCATCCGCAGCGTGGTCCTGCTCCTGCTCGGTTTGGGCATTTCGGTGCTGGCGACCATTTTTCTCGCGCGGCGGATGGTGGCGCCGATCCGGCGATTGCAGGAGGGCGCGGCGCGCGTCGGCATGGGCGAGCTCGATCACCGCATCGAGATCCGCACGGGCGACGAGCTGGAGGCGCTCGCTGCCGAGTTCAACCACACGACCGAACGCTTGCAGGATTCGCAGAAGAACCTGGAGAAGAAAGTCGAGGCGCGCACCGCCGAGTTGAGCGAGACCCTGCGGCAGCAGACCGCCGCGGGCGAGATCCTGAAGGCCATCAGCAGCTCGCCGACGGACGTGCAGCCGGTGTTCCAGGCCATCGCCCAGAATGCCGTCGTGCTGTGCGATGCGCTCTTCGGCGCAGTCTTCCGCTTCGACGGCGAGCGCCTCCACATGATCGCTCACCACAACCTGACCCCCGAGGTGCTCGGGGTCCTCAACGGGCTCTACCCCATGCGCCCGAGCCGCGAACAGGCGACCGGTCGGGCGATCCTGGGCGGTGCGCTCGTCCATATTCAGGACGTCCTCTCCGACCCTGACTACCGGCGCGAGGTTGCCACCAGCGGCGGCTGGCAAAGCATGCTGGCGGTGCCGATGTCGCGGGAGGGAACCGCGGTCGGCGTGATCTGGGTTGCGCGGGCCATCAGGGGGCCTTTCCCGGATAACCAGATCGCGCTTTTGCAGACTTTTGCGGAGCAGGCGGTGATCGCGATCGAGAACGTGCGCCTCTTTAACGAGACCCGGGAAGCGCTCGAGCGGCAGACGGCGACGGCGGAGATTCTCAGGGTCATCAGCAGCTCGCCGACCGATACACAACCAGTGTTTGACGCCATTGCGCAGAGCGTAGTGCGTCTGTGCGACGGGCTGAACACCTACGTCGCGCATTTCGATGGAATGACGCTGAGCGTTGCAGCGGTTCACAGCGCAAGTCCGGCGGCGCTGGCGATTCTCAACGAGAGATTTCCGAGTGCGCCGGTCCGTGGGTCCTCGACGGGGAACGCGGTGCTGGATCGAATGGCGGTTCACATTCCGGACGTGATGGCAGATGCATCGTACCCGTTCAAGGATCTGGCCCGCGCGGACGGCTATCGTGCCATCCTGGCGGTGCCGATGCTCCGTGAAGGAGTTGCGTTCGGAGTGATCGCCGTGGGACGGCGCACGCCGTTTTCAGAGGATCAGATCGAGCTCGTAAAGACCTTTGCTGATCAGGGCGTGATCGCGATCGAGAACGTGCGCCTGTTCAAGGAGGTGGAGGCGCGCACCGAGGCACTTTCGAAAACGGTGGGGCAGCTCACCGCTCTGGGCGAGGTGGGACAGGCGATCAGCTCGACGCTCGATATCGACAAGGTGCTGAAGACGGTCGTGACGCGCGCGGTCAAGCTGACGGGGCTGGACGGCGGCGTGATCTACGAATTCGACCCGCTGACCGAGCGCTTCCAGCTGCGGGCCTCGAAGAATTTCGACGAACAGAGCGTCAGCGGCTTGCGCGGCGCATCGTTGCGCGTCGGAGAGGGCGCGGT
>MERB01000010.1:20293-31037 GCA_001770475.1 Betaproteobacteria bacterium RIFCSPLOWO2_02_FULL_66_14
GCACCAGCGTGGCGACGCGCGAGCCGGTCCAGGTACCCGACACGCATGCACCGGATTATCCGGCCCGGTTGCGCGAGTTGCTCGATCGTGAAGGTTTCCGCGCCATCCTTGCGGTGCCGCTCCTGCGCGAGGACCAGATCATCGGCGCGCTGCTGATGCTGCGCAAGTCGCCGGGGACGTTCGCGCAGGAGACGATCGAGCTGCTGCAGACCTTCGCCTCGCAATCGGCGCTCGCGATCCAGAACGCGCGGCTGTTCCGCGAGATTGCGGAGAAGGGCCAGCAGCTCGAGGTCGCGAGCCAGTTGAAGTCGCAGTTCCTCGCCAACATGTCGCACGAGCTGAGGACGCCCTTGAACGCGATCATCGGCGTGACCGAGATGCTGCACGAGGACGCGGTGGACCTGAAGCGGGAGGATGAACTTGAGCCCCTCGAGCGGGTGCTGCGGGCGGCGAAGCACCTGCTCGCGCTGATCAACGACATTCTGGATCTGTCGAAGATCGAGGCGGGCAAGATGGATATCCACATCGAATCCTTCGCGATCGCGCCGCTGGTGACGGACGTGGTGCAGACCATCGCGACCATGGCGGCGAAGAATGACAACAAGGTGGTGGTGGATTGCGCAGCGGATCTGGGCACGATGCGCGCCGACCAGACGCGCATCCGGCAGGCGCTGCTGAATCTTGCGAGCAACGCCAACAAGTTCACGGAGAAGGGCACGGTGACGATCGGTGCCCGGCGCGGCATAGACGCGGGCCGCGAGTGGGTGACGATGGCAGTGAGCGATACGGGCATTGGTCTCACGCCTGCGCAGATGGGGAAACTCTTCCAGGAGTTTGTGCAGGCCGATGCCTCGACCACGAGGAAGTACGGCGGCACGGGGCTGGGTCTGGCGATCAGCCGGCGCTTCTGCCAGATGATGGGCGGGGACATCACGGTGACGAGCGAGCTGGGCAAAGGCTCCACCTTCACCCTCCGGCTGCCGGCTGAGGTCGGCGCGGTGCAACCGGCCGCGGCGGTCAAGGAAAGGGCGGCGGCCAAGGAGGGCGCGGCAACCTCAGGCGCGCCGACGATCCTGGTGGTGGACGACGATCAGACGGTGCTCGAGGTGATGGAGCGCCACCTGACGCGCGAGGGCTATACGGTCGCGACGGCAAGTGGCGGCCAGAAAGCGCTGAAACTCGCACGCGAGCTGCATCCGGCTGCGATCACGCTCGACATCATGATGCCGGACCTGGATGGCTGGACGGTGCTGGCCGCGATCAAGGGCGATCCGGAACTGGCGGACATCCCCGTGATTCTGCTATCGATCGTGGACGAGAAGAACCGCGGCTACTCGCTGGGAGCGACCGACTACATGGTCAAGCCGGTCGATCGCGAGCGTCTCTCAGCGGTGCTACGCAATATCTGCGGCGCGGTCGGCCGTCAGGTGCTGCTGGTCGATGACGACGATGTGATGCGCAAAGGAATGCGCAGCGCACTCGAGGGCGACGGCTGGCAGGTCGCCGAGGCCGAGAACGGCCGGGTGGCTCTCTCGCGGCTGGCTAAGACGATCCCCGACATCATCATGCTCGATCTGATGATGCCGGAGATGGACGGCTTCGAGTTCCTGGTCGAGATGCGGGCGCGGCCCGAGTGGCGCGACATCCCGGTGCTGGTCGTGACGGCGAAGGACCTGAGCGCGGAGGAGCGCAGCCGCCTGAACGGCGACGTGGAGCGGGTACTGCAAAAGGGCGCGTCCGAGTTGGACGTGCTCCTGAAGGAGATCGACCGCGTACTGCCCCGTTCGATCGAGCGCGGCCGCGGCAAGAAGGTCGTGGAGAAAAAGGCATGAAGATCCTGTACGTCGAGGACAACGAAGACAACATCTACATGCTGGAGCGGCGCCTCAAGCGCGCCGGCTTCGACGTGCTGATCGCGCGCGACGGTGCCCAGGGCGTGACGATGGCGGCGGCCGAATTGCCCGAGCTGATCCTGATGGACATGGGCCTGCCGGTGCTCGACGGCCAGGAGGCGACCAAGCAGATCAAAGCCGCGCCGGAGACGAAGCACATCCCGGTGATCGCACTGACCGCCAATGCGATGACCGGCGACCGGGAAAAGGCTCTCGCCGCGGGCTGCGACGATTTCGACACCAAGCCGGTGGACCTGCCGCGCCTGCTCGGCAAAATCCAGGCGCTGGCGCCCGGAGGGCCGGTCTCGTGAACCCGTCCGACGCCGCGCTGCTGGTGGTCGACGACAACGAGGACAACCGCTACACGCTCACGCGCCGGCTCAAGCGCGAGGGCTATGCCAATCTCACGACCGCCGACAACGGCAAGCAGGCGCTGGAGCAGCTGAAATCCAGGAAGTTCGACCTGATGCTGCTCGACATCATGATGCCCGAGATGAACGGCTACGAGGTGCTCGAGCACCTCAAGGCCGACGCCGAGCTGCGGGATCTTCCGGTGATCATGATCTCCGCGGTCGGAGAAGTCGAAAGCGTCGTGCGCTGCATCGAGCTCGGCGCAGAGGATTACCTGCCCAAGCCCTTCGATGCGACGCTGCTTCGCGCACGGGTGGGCGCGAGCCTCGAAAAGAAGCGGTTGCGCGACGAGGTGCGCGAATGGGGCAAGCAACTCGAAGCCCGCGTGCAGGAGCAGGTCGCGCAGCTCGATCGCCTCGGCCGGCTGAAGGGGTTCTTTTCGCCGCAGCTCGCGGAGTCGATCGTCAGCGGCGGCGGCGAAGAGCTGCTCAAGACCCATCGGCGTGAAGTGGTGGTCGTGTTTCTCGACCTGCGCGGATTCACCGCTTTCACCGACGGCTCGGAACCCGAAGAGGTCATGGGCGTGCTGGGCGAGTACCACCGCGTCATGGGGCAACTGATCATGGCCCACGAAGGCACGCTCGAGCGCTTCGTCGGAGACGGCCTGATGATTTTCTTCAACGACCCGATCAAGCTCGAGAATCCGGCGGCGAATGCGGTCAGGATGGCGCTCGAAATGCAGGCGCAATTCGCGCCGCTGCGCGCGGGATGGAAAAAGCGCGGCTTCGAGCTCGATCTGGGGATCGGCATCGCGCAGGGCTACGCGACCCTTGGCGCGATCGGCTTCGAGGGACGCTGGGATTACGCCTGCATCGGCAGCGTGACCAATCTCGCCGCGCGGCTGTGCAGCGAATCCAAAGGCGGACAGATCATCACCAACCAGAAGACCCTGGCGCGGATCGAGGATCTGATCCAGGCCGAACCGCTGGGTGACCTCGTGCTGAAAGGCGTCGCACACCCGGTACCGGCATTCAACATCACGGGCCTGAAGGTCTGAGATGGACGAGAAGGACATCGAACTGTTCAACGACAGCATCGAGCGCTGTTCCGCGCAGCCCGAATTCCTGACGCGCTTCTACACCCTGTTCCTCGCCTCCTCCGACGCGGTGGCAAGGAAATTCGAACGCACGGATCTGCGAAGGCAGGCGAGGATGCTCAAGACGTCGCTGTACATCATGATGCTGGCGAGCGAACAAACCGAGCGCATCGCGCACCTGAGTCGGCTCGCCAGGCTTCACAGCCGCTCGGGGCTGGACATCAGCCCGGAACTCTACGACCTGTGGCTCGACCGGCTGCTGCAGGCCGTTCGCGAGTTCGATCCGAAATTCGATGCTGAAATCGAGACCGCCTGGCGGCGCCTGCTGCTGCCCGGAATCGATTTCATGAAATCCCGGTACTGAGGCGCCGGCGCTTCCGGCACCCGGATCAAAACCGCCGCGTCAGGCTCATGGTGTCGCCGTCGCGGCGCATCTCCACCCGGTTGAGGAAGCTCATGCCGAGCAGCGTGATTCCGGGATCCCGCTCGACCACGACGGCATCGACCTGCTGCAATTCGATCGCCCCGAGGCGAACGCGATCGAGCGTCGCGCGCCAGCCGCGGGCCGGGCCGCTTGCGGTCTGCATCGTCCCCACGATTCCGTTGCGGTAGTCGATGCCGAGGCGGTCCGCATCCTGCGCCGAGAGCACGATCGCCGTCGCGCCGGTGTCGACCACGAACCGCACCGCGCCGTCGTTGATGCGGCCTTGCGCAATGAAATGCCCGCGCGTGTCGGCGATGAGTTGCACGCTCTGGCGCGAATCGGGCGCCGGGTCGGATCGGAAGTGCTGGCCGCGGCGCACGATGCGGCGCCGCCCGTCGATTTCCAGCGTGACGCTGTCGCGCTCTACGGAAATCACCGCCACGCCGGCGTGGCGCTGCCCGACTTTCACCGTCCTGGGGTCGGCGCCGTCGATGGCGAGCACCGCCGCCTTGTCGCCGAAGCTGCCGACGAACTGCACTTCGATCGCGAGCGCCGGCAGCGCTGCCAGCGCGAGCGCGGCGGCCATACAATTGCGCATCATGCGACCCGTAGGCATTTTCAGACACGTTCGTTCGGAAGGCCCCGGCTATTTTGCCACCTGGCTCGAGCGGCGATCGATTCCCTCGACGCTGGTTGCGCTCGACGAGGGCGAAGCGGTGCCGCGCGACGCGGCCGCTTTTTCGGGCCTCGCCTTCATGGGCGGGCCGATGAGCGTCAACGACGATCTGCCCTGGATCGCACCGGTGCTGGAACTCATCCGCGACGCGGACCGCAGGGACGTGCCCACGCTCGGGCATTGCCTCGGCGGCCAACTCATTGCGCGCGCCTTCGGCGGCGAAGTGACGCGCGCGAACGTCCCGGAAATCGGCTGGGGCGAAGTGCAGGTGGCCGAGAACTCGGTGGCGGGGGAATGGTTCGGCGCGCTCGGTGCGTTCGACGCGTTTCACTGGCATGGCGAGACCTTCGGCATTCCGCCCGGGGCCACGCGCGTGCTTGCCGGCGCGCATTGCGAGAACCAGGCGTTCGCGCTCGGCAGGCACCTCGGGCTTCAATGCCACGTCGAAATGACCGACGATCTGGTGCGCGCCTGGTGCCGGGGCGGGCGCGAGGAGATCGAGCGCAGCGCGGCGAGCCCCGGTGTGCAGCCGCCGGAGGAAATCCTGCGCGAACTGGCGCCGCGCCTGGAAAAGCTGCACGCGATCGCCGACCGCGTTTACGATCACTGGAGCGCGGGACTCCGGAAGGATTGAGCGGAGGGGGTGGCGGGGGAACCTCCGGTGCGCCCGTTCCTAATCCCTGAAGTTGATCATCTGCAGCGGCAGGTCGGTCACGTTCTTGCGCACCAACTGCATCGCCGCCTGCAGATCGTCCTTTTTCGCTCCCGCTACGCGCACCGCGTCGCCCTGAATCGAGGCGCTGACCTTGAGCTTCGCGTCCTTCAGCAGCTTCTGGATCTGCTTGCCGCGGTCCTGCGGCACGCCGGTGCGCACGGTCACGGCGCGCTTCACCTTGTCGCCGGAGATCTTCTCGATCGCGCCCTGTTCCAGGCACCGGACATCGACGCTTCGCTTGGTGAGCCGCGCGCGCAGCACGTCGAGCACCTGCCCGAGCTTGAATTCGTCGTCGCCGAAGACGCTGAGCACGAGTTCAGCCTGCTCGATGCGCGCATCCGAGCCCTTGAAATCGAAGCGGTTCTGGATTTCCTTGTTCGCCTGCTCGACGGCATTGCGCACCTCCTGTGCGTTGACCTGCGAGACGATGTCGAACGATGGCATGGAAGTCCTTTCAGCCGGTGCTCCAGATGCGCGGCCTGCGCATCCCGGCGATGCGGCAGGCCTGCTTGACGTAGCCGTACGGGAACATCTCGAACAGGCGCTTGCGCGCCCTTGCGCCGTGCCCGCACTCCTCGGCGAGAAACCGGATCACGAAGCGCGCATCCGCGGGAATGGCATTTTCGTCGTAGTACTCGCGCATGAACCGGATGACCCTCCAGTGCTCATCGCCGAGGGTGAGGCCTTCCTGGCCCGCGACCGAGCGTGCGAAATCCTCGTTCCAATCGGCCGGATCGAGCAGAAATCCTTCGGCGTCGAGCTTCACGGGTTGCGGTTGAGCCGAAGCAACTCGTCCACCCAGGTCTGCGTCATGGCCTTGATCCACTCGATGTCTTCGGCGCCCTCGTAGTCGCTGTACACGGCGATCGAAAGCGCCTTGCCGCGCAGCAGGACGAGCGTCGTGGTCGCAAGGAGGTAGCGGGGTTTTTCGCGCTCCGGGTCTTTCTGCGCCGGCAGGCGCGTGCCCTGCAGCATGCTCAGGAGCGTGGCGCTCTTTCGCAGCTCGGCGAGCGCGTGCAGCCGTCCTTTCGCCAGTTTGTCGAGGTGGGCCGGATACTCGGTGACCGAGGGCAATGCGCCCATCCCGCGCTGCGTTTCCTCCGCGAGCGCGGCAAATTGCCGCGCGCTGATGCGGTCGTACTCGATGTGCGAGGGCACCGAGACGGTCATGTACCGCTTCATGTCCGGGCGGTCACCGCCCATGAAACGCTTCAAGTCCGCGTCCGTGATCGCGAACACGAGCACCTTGTTCGACGCCGAGGTGAGCGATTCGGCGAGTTCCTGCAACCGGGGCGAGGCGAGCGCGAGGCTGTCGGAAAAGCCGACCGGCGTATCGAGCACGATCCGGTCCGGCCCGAGACGGAGAACGAAGGGCGCGGCCGCGGCGTGCAGTGCGAAGGCGGCAAGGACGGCTGCGGAAAGTGCGGCGAGGAAGCGCACGAGCGATATTCTATCCGCCGGATCTCGTATCATCGGCATTTTCGGAGAGCAGGCACTTGGCGACGATCCTCGGTACGCTTCCCAAGGGGGAGAAGGTCGGCATCGCGTTCTCGGGCGGCCTCGACACGAGTGCCGCGGTGCACTGGATGCGTTCGAACGGCGCGATCCCTTACGCGTACACGGCGAACCTCGGCCAGCCCGACGAGGCGGACTACGCGGAGATCCCGCGCCAGGCGCTTCGCTACGGCGCCGAGAAGGCACGGCTCGTCGAGTGCCGGGCGCAGCTCGTCGCCGAGGGCATCGCTGCGATCCAGTGCGGCGCGTTCCACATTTCCACGGGCGGGACGACGTACTTCAACACCACGCCGCTCGGCCGCGCGGTCACCGGCACGATGCTCGTCGTTGCGATGCGCGAGGACGAGGTCGGCATCTGGAGCGACGGCAGCACCTACAAGGGCAACGACATCGAGCGCTTCTACCGGTACGGCTTGCTCGCGAACCCGGACCTGCGCATCTACAAGCCCTGGCTCGACCAGCGTTTCATCGACGAATTGGGCGGCCGCAGGGAAATGTCCGCGTACATGGCGAAGGCGGGCCTCGATTACCGGATGAGCGCCGAGAAGGCGTACTCCACGGACTCGAACATCCTCGGCGCCACGCACGAGGCGAAGGATCTCGAGTTCCTCGACCAGGGCATCTCGATCGTGCAGCCGATCATGGGCGTCGCGTTCTGGCGCGACGACGTCCCGGTGAAGGCGGAGCCCGTGACGGTGCGCTTCGAAGAGGGCGTCCCGGTCGCGCTCAACGGCCAGCACTTCGGCGACGCGGTCGCGCTGCTTGCGGAGGCGAACGCCATCGGCGGCCGGCACGGCCTCGGGATGTGCGACCAGATCGAGAACCGCATCATCGAGGCGAAGAGCCGCGGCATCTACGAGGCGCCGGGCATGGCGCTGCTGCACGTCGCCTACGAGCGCCTCGTCACCGGCATCCACAACGAGGACACGATCGAGCAGTACCGCATGAACGGCCGGCGTCTCGGCCGCCTGCTCTACCAGGGCCGCTGGTTCGACCCGCAGACGATGATGCTGCGCGACACCGCGCAGCGCTGGGTGGCGAAGGCGGTGACGGGCGAGGTGACGCTCGAATTGCGCCGCGGCAACGACTACTCGATCCTCGACACGAAGAGCCCGAACCTCACCTACCATCCAGAACGCCTGACGATGGAGAAAGGCGAGAGGGTCTACTTCACGCCTGCCGACCGCATCGGCCAACTGACCATGCGCAACCTCGATATCGCGGACACGCGCGACAAGCTGCGGGTCTACGGCGACGCGGGCCTGCTCGGGGAGCCGGAGGCCGGCGGCGTGCCGCTGCTCGGGTCTTCGGGAGCGAAGAAGACATCGACTTGACCGATGCGCCCGAGCGCATGACCGGCGCAGGCTTCTGTGTCGTCTGCCCCGATCTCTGGCAGAACCCGGCGTTTGCCGAGCGGATCAGGCGGGAGGCGGGGATCGAGCTGACGACCGCAAAGCTCGCCGACCCAGAGGAGCGCACCTGGGAAGCGCTCGCCGCCGCGCACCTCTACCACGTGTCCTCGGCGAAAGACGAGCTGCCGAAACAATGGTTCGCAACGGAAGGCCTCCTTGCGCGCTGCCCGCAGCTCGTCTGCGTGTCCACGTTCGGCGCCGGCTACGACACGGTCGATGTCGGGGCCTGTACCCGAGCGGGTGTGCTGGTCGTCAACCAGGCAGGCGCGAACGCGCAGGCGGTCGCCGAGCACGCTTTCGGCTTCATCCTCGGCCTCGCGCACCGCATCGGCGAGAGCGACCGGCGGCTGCGCCGCGAACGCGGCTTTCCGCGCGAGGAACTCACCGGGCACCAGATCGACGGCAAGGTGCTCGGCATCGTCGGCCTGGGAAATACCGGCACGCGCACTGCGCGCGTCGCGCGCGCGTTCGATATGAACGTGCTCGCTGCAGACCCGTATCTCACGCCCGAGGAGATCGTCCGTCGCGGCGCGACCAGCGTGGCGCTGGAGGAATTGCTCGCGCGCGCCGACTTCGTCAGCCTGCACTGCCCGCGCGATGCGTCCACGCTCCGCATGATGGACGCCGCGGCGTTCGCGCGGATGAAGCGTGGCGCGATTTTCATCACCACCGCGCGTGGCGGCATTCACGACGAGGCGGCGCTGCTTGCGGCGCTAGAGTCCGGTCACCTCGCCGGCGCCGGACTGGATGTCTGGGAGCTCGAGCCGCCGCCGATCGACCACCCGCTGCTCAAGCTCGACAACGTGATTGCGACTTTTCATACGGCTGGCGTGAAACACGAGGCGCGGCGCAACACCGCGAGCTGGGGCGCCGAACAGATCGCCGCAATCGCCAAGGGGCTGCGCCCGCCGCGCATCGTCAATCCCGAGGCGTGGCCGGCCTACGTGCGGCGTTTCGAAGCGATCACCGGGACCAGGGTGCGCAGCGGCGCCGCCGATCCGGACTAGGACGCGATACGGCGCAGGAGAGGCGGGATTCGGTCTTTACCTCCAATCTGCAAATTGGAGGTAAAGCGGCGTCAACGGCGCGATCCGCCGTGCAGCCCGCGAGCGATTGGGCGCGCCTTGCCGTCACGCCGCCTTGCGCAGGCGGTAGTCGCGGACCAACACCTCCGCGGGCAGCTTCAGACCCGACGACAGCCGGCGGATCATCTCCAGCGTCAGCGGCCGCACGCGGTTCATGACCTCCGCCACGCGCGCCCGCGAGCCGATATAGGGTTCCAGGTCCTTGCGCGCAATGCCGCGCGCCTCGATCACATGCTCGAGAAACTGGATCGGGTCGGGGTCGGGAATCGGGAAATGCTCGCGCTCGTAGTTCTCGATGAGCATCACGAGCACCGCGAGGCGGTCGGCTTCGGGCGTGCCTTCGCGCGCATCCCACAGCGCCTCGGCCTGCTTGAGCGCTGCGGCGTGATCGCGTTTGCTGCGGAGGGGGCGCAGTTCCATTTATGGCTCCTTAAATCGTCGCGGCATCAATCCGGTCGTACTCGCGGTGCGTGCCGACGAAGCGCACGAACATCATGCCGCGGTTGTAGTGCACCGCCACCACGAGGCGGTAGTCGTTTCCTTTCACGTTGAACACCACGCGGTTGTTCGCGACGAAGCTCGCGCTGCGGTAGGCGGCCTTGATGTCCGCCGGCCGGCGCCAGTCGGCACGGCTCGCGTCCGCGTACCAGGACCGCAACGGTACTTCGGCGTCCGGACGGATGCGCCAGAACTGGTGCAGCGCGCTCAGGGCAATGATCCGCATGCGGGACTCTAGCATGCTCCCATGGTGGGAGCAACCGGGACGAGCCTCGCGTACCCGCTGGGGCTTGCAGAGTACTGGCGCACGAAGGTTCGATCTTCATGCCGGTGCCGCGTCGCCGGAACGAGGCTGCCCGGGCGCTCCAGGTAGGCTTTCGCCTTTCGTCCGACGCAGCCGGATCGACGTCCCTATCGGTCGATCTGCGCGGCGATTCCGAGCAAGCGGGCTGTCTTCGCCAATCGCTCGTCGAGCGTCCAGAGCCGGCGCCGGTCGAGCGCGCAGGATGCGAGCAGATGACCGTCGACGAGGCCCAGTCCCCCGCCATGGAGGCGATGGCTCTCGATGAAGCGCAGCACTTCGGAATCGCCCGCCTTGCCGATCGCCGGGAGCGAGGCGAGCAGGTCGAAAATCTCGCCCCGCCGCCGCAGGTTGCCGCAGGCCAGTTCGCCGACGTCGAACGGATGGCAGAGCACTTCGCCGGCATTCAGCAGGCTGGCGAGTCGCGGCTCCCCGTACCTGAGGTGCTCGACCCAGACCGAGGTGTCCGCCGGAAGCACTCAGCGGTCACGGCGGCATGGAATTCGGTGCAGGCGCGGCTCGCTGACGCCCAATGCGGCGAGACGTTCGGCGGCCGCCTTGGCGATCAAGGCCTCCAGGCCCATGCGCACGAGCGTGGTTTTCCCGGTGACGCCGGTCAGCGGAATGAAGATCCGCGCCGTCGCTGCCGTTTCGGATTGGCGAAGGCGTTGGGGATTTTTCGGGTATTCCGAAAACCGCCAGTCAACGGTTCCGGTACGACCAGGGTGCCGAGTCCGAACTCCGTGATGGTTTTCTCCGATCTCGGGACTTCGGCGGTT
>MERB01000010.1:31045-32251 GCA_001770475.1 Betaproteobacteria bacterium RIFCSPLOWO2_02_FULL_66_14
GGTGTGCCGAGTCCGAACTCCGTGATGGTTTTCTCCGATCTCGGGACTTCGGAGGTTCTTGCCGAAGTCCCGAGACACTGCAACCACAGCGGTGCGCGGCGGGTCGCGTTCGTGCCCGAGGGCTGCTTCGGTGTCTCGTGATTCCCCGCAACGGCGAGCAGCGCGGGGAATCACGAGATCGGACAAAAACGCGGACTATTCGCAGGCGAACGTGTGACTCAGCACACCAGCAGGCATTCACCAAGCGTAGCGGCCGACCCAAAGCGATCGGTCAGCGCCTGGACTGGCAGGGCGTGCCAGTCCGCGCGTTCGCTCATTTCACCCGGAAGACGCCTCTGACGAGCCGGATCTGGCCTTCCTGAAGACTGCGCCGCGCGTTCCCGGCCTTTAGCGCAAGATTGTCGACGAACACCCCCAGGCTCAACTGCGACGGTGCGGCGTTTGCTGCAGCCCTGTTCAGATGAGCGTCGCTGGTATCCTCGAACAGTTCGGCGATGAATCCACTCTCGCCGAGAACCGAGCACATTTCTTCGGCGGAAACCAGGCAGCTGTCGGCCGGGTCGGTGGCCCACGGAAGCGGAAAATAGGAGGTTGCGGTTTTCCCGGCGACCATTTCCTGAAAAGCGAACCGGCCGCCCGGCTTGAGAACCCGACAGATCTCCGTGTAGAGCTTGCGCTTGTCCGCGATGTTCATGCCTACGTTTTGCATCCAGACGGCATCAAACGAATCGTCGGAGAAGGGCATGTCGAGAGCGCTGCCCTGGTGCACTCCGATTCGGTCCTCGAGTCCGGTCAGCCGGTTCAACAGTACCGCGCCGGCGCAGTAATCCGGCGACAATTCCAGGCAGTCGACGCGGCAGCCGAGGGCGGAAGCGAGCAGCCGGGCCGGACCGGCCAGTCCAGCTCCAATGTCGAGAACGCGATCTTCGGCGCGAATCTGCGCCAGTTCCAGCAATTCGCACGAAGCCTGAAATCCGCCCGTGTGGAAATGATCGAGCGCCCCCAGCTCCTCGGGCGACAGGCGGTTCTCGGGATTCAATCCGGCCGCGCGGAGGGCCGTCAGGATTCGCACTTCGATGTCGCGGGCCGAATAGTGCCGTTCCAGGCTGACCATGATCAACTCCTCATCAAGATTCGCCGTTTTCGGCAGGCGCCAAAAAAACCGTGGTATCTCCACGACCGGTGAATCGGATCAGATTCACTGGC
>MERB01000010.1:32395-33216 GCA_001770475.1 Betaproteobacteria bacterium RIFCSPLOWO2_02_FULL_66_14
CCGTCGATCACTTCCGCCGTCACCTCTTCGCCGCGGTGCGCGGGAAGGCAATGCATGAAGAGCGCGTCCTTCCTCGCCGCCTTCATCATCTTCGCGTCGACCTGCCAGTCGGCGAAATCCTTCTTGCGCTTCAGGTTCTCGGTCTCGAAGCCCATCGAGGTCCAAACGTCGGTGGTCACGAGGTGCGCACCCTTCGCCGCGCGCATCGGGTCCGCGAAGAACTCGTAGTTCTTCGCGTTCTTTTCCAGACGGTGCCTGTACTTCGGCGGGGTCGAGACGTTCACCTTGAAGTCGAGCACCTCCGCGGCCTGCAGCCAGGTGTTGCAGACGTTGTTCGAGTCGCCGATCCACGCCACCGTGCGCCCCCGGATCGGCCCTCGGTGCTCGATGAAGGTGTAGAGGTCCGCGAGGATCTGGCAGGGGTGGTATTGGTTGGTGAGCCCGTTGATCACCGGCACCCGCGAGTGGCTCGCGAACCGCTCGATCACGCTCTGCTCGAAAGTGCGGATCATGACGAGGTCGCACATCCGCGACATGACGCGGGCGGCGTCCTCCACCGGTTCGCCGCGCCCGAGCTGCGAGTCGCGCGTCGAGAGGAAAATCGCTGCTCCGCCGAGCTGATGCATGCCCAGTTCGAACGACAGCCGCGTGCGGGTCGACTGTTTCTCGAAAATCATCGCGAGCGTGCGGTCTTCCAGCGGCCAGTAGCGTTCGTAGCGCTTGAAGCGGACCTTGATCCAGCGCGTGCGCGCGAACAGGTGCTCGTGCTCCTCGCGCGTGAGATCCTTGAATTGCAGGAAGTGGCGGACCTGCGCCATGGC
>MERB01000010.1:33263-33970 GCA_001770475.1 Betaproteobacteria bacterium RIFCSPLOWO2_02_FULL_66_14
TGCGCCATGGCCGGGCCTAGCGCGCGGCGGCCTGCGGCTGCGCGGCACCTGCCTCGAGGAAGGTGCGAAGCACGCGCACCAGCCGCTCGATCACTTCGCGGCCCTCGGCGTCGCTCACGACGAGGGCGGGCAGCAGGCGCACCACGGTGTCCGCCGTGACGTTGACGACGAGTTCGGAATCGAGCGCCATCTTCACCACGTCGCCGCAGGGCCGGTCGAGTTCGATGCCGATCATCAGGCCGTTGCCGCGCACCTCGACGACGCCCGGCTCTTCGCGCAGCGCGATGCCGAGCGCCTCGCGCATGGCGCCGCCCACGCGCGCCGCGTTTTCCAGAAGGTTCTCCTCGATCACGGTGTCGATGGTCGTGATCGCGGCAGTCATGGCGAGCGGATTTCCACCGAAGGTCGAGCCGTGATTGCCCGGCTTGAAAACCCCGCGGGCGCGACCGCCCACGATGCAGGCGCCCACGGGAACGCCCGAGCCCAGGCCCTTGGCGAGCGGCACCACGTCGGGCTGGAATCCCGCGTGCTGGTAGACGAACCACTTGCCGGTGCGCCCCAAGCCGCACTGCACCTCGTCCGACATGAACAGCCACTCCTGCCGGTCGCAGATCTCCTTCAGGCCGCGCAGGTACTCCATTCGCGCGACGTTGATACCGCCTTCGCCCTGGATCGGCTCGACGAACACCGCGACCACGTTCTTGTTG
>MERB01000010.1:34059-74658 GCA_001770475.1 Betaproteobacteria bacterium RIFCSPLOWO2_02_FULL_66_14
GGGTCGGCGACCCCGCGGTCATGGCCGTACTTGCGCGCGATCTTGATCGCGGCCTCGTTCGCCTCCAGCCCCGAATTGCAGAAGAACACTTCGTCCAGCCCGCTGATCTGGGCAAGGCGATCGGCCGCGGCTTCCTGCAGCGGCTGGCGGTAAAGGTTCGAGGTGTGGATCGCGCGACCGATCTGTTCGCGCAGCGCATGCACCAGGCGCGGATGGTTGTGGCCAAGCGTGTTCACCGCGATCCCGGCGAGCGCATCGAGGTACTTGCGGCCCTCTTCGTCCCAGAGCCAGACCCCCTGGCCCCTGACGAACGCGACCGCCTGGCGGGCATAGGTGTTCATCACATGAGACATGTTCGCGCCTCCAAAAGCAAAACGGCGGTCGCAAAACCGCCGTTCGCCAAATCCTATCAAAAAATCGGGGTCAGGTCTTGCATTCGCCCGAGAGAAGAGAACGGGGTCAGGTCTGGGACCTGACCCCGCTATCCCACGAACGGTCTGGCAAAACCTCTCAGCCGATGCGCTGGAGCAGCTTTTCCTCGGCAGCCTTCAGTACCCGGACGCACGGCGCATAGCCCTCGTACACGATGCCGTGCAGCTCCATGCGCTTTTGCGAGCGCAGCAGGCCCGCGAGGTACTCGGTGATCTCGGTCGTGATCAGCTGACCGGGCACGAGAACCGGGATGCCCGGCGGGTAGGGCACGATGCCGTCGGCGCAGACGCGCTGCGCCAGTTCCGGGTTGACGCGCTCGCGTTCGTCGAACACCGGGATCAGCTCGCCGCCGCAGTAGTAGGCATCGCGCGGCAGATAGCGCAGCCGCGTGAATCCCGGGATTTCCGGCGTCTGCACCAGGCGCCGCCGCGGCCGGCCTTCGCGCGCGATGCGCATGAACGCGTCGTACAGGCGCGACACCTTCGATCGCGTCGTGCCGACCGTGAGCAGCAGCGTGAGCGTGTTGAAGGTGCTTTTCTCGACCTGGATGTTGTAGCGGTCAAACAGCGTCTGCTGCAGGTCCTCGACCGTGTAGCCGCAGCCCGAGATGTCGATCGTCACCTTGGTCGGGTCGAGCCGGATGCCGTCGTTTTTCACCTCGTCGGGCAGCAGGTCGGCGAGTTCCAGGCAGCGAAACACGCCGGTGGAATTGAGCTGCAGGCGCAGCTCGGCGGCGAGTTGCAGCGTGCGTGCGAGCAGCTTGTAGCCCTCCATCACCGCCTGCTTCCTCGCCACGTCGAGGCTCGCGATCAGCCCGTACTGCGGGCTGGTCGAGGTGTGCATGTTGAAGTTCTCGCGGAACAGGTGCTCGCGGAAATCCGGGTCGTTGACGTGGATCATCGAGGCTTGCGAGAACGCCGAGAGCACCTTGTGCGTGGACTGCGTGGCGTAATCGGCGCCGGCTTCGAGCGCCGTGGGGCGGAATTCCGGGTGAAACCGCGCGAAGCCGTACCAGGCCTCGTCGACGATCACCTTGATCCCCTTTTCGTGCGCGGCTTCCACGATCGGAGCGAGGTCGTAGCGCAGCCCGTCGTAGGTGCAGGAGGTGAGAATCAGCGCCTGCGCGTCGGGGTGCGCTGCGATCGCCTCGAAAATCGTCTTCTTCGGCACCGGGCCGTACAGGCCGAAGGTGCGGTTGAGCGCCGAATCGAGATACACGGGGTGCGCGCCCGAGAGCACGACGCCGTGGTGCACGCTTTTGTGGCAGTTTCGATCGAGCAGCAGCTTTTCGCCCGGCGCAAGCAGCGTCTGGAAGATCACCTTGTTGGCCGCCGAGGTGCCATTGGTCGCGAAGAAGGTGCGCTGCGCGCCGAAGGCCTTCGCGGCGAGCGCCTGCGCCTCGCGGATTACGCCCTTGGGTTCCATCAGCGAATCGAGCATCGGCACCGACACGGAGAGGTCGGCGTCGAAGACGTGTTCGCCCATGAACTCGTAGAAATCGCTCACCCAGGGGCTCGCGCGCAGCGATTCGCCCGAGGAATGCCCCGGCGTGTGCCACTGGTCCTTCGCCATCCAGACGTAGCTCTTCAACTGGTCGTAGAAGGGCGTTCTCGCGCGCTCCTGGATCTGCGCGTTCAGGATGCGGTAGATGCCGCGGTAATCGCGCTCCTCGCGATAGAAATAGCCGTCGACCGCCTCGGTAAACAGCGCATCGACGACGTCGTCCTCCTTTTCCTGCGCGATCAGGATGTAGACGTCGAGTTCGGGGCGAAACCGGGTGATTCGCTGCACGAGTTCCAGCGCCGACATCTGCAGCCGTGGATTGCGCCGACCTTCGGCGGGCGCGCCGTTGCGCCTGCCTCGCGCGGGCAGGGTGTAGAGCTTGTCGTCCACCAGCACGCACTGGAAGTCGCCGTCGGACTCGATCGCGGTGAGCGCGTCCTTCGCGGTCGTGACCCCGGAGAACGCGATGCCGCAGGGATTGTCGAGCGAGCGCGCCGCCGCGTTCAGCCCCTTGACGATCTCCCG
This sequence comes from Betaproteobacteria bacterium RIFCSPLOWO2_02_FULL_66_14, assembly GCA_001770475.1. GTDB lineage: Bacteria > Pseudomonadota > Gammaproteobacteria > Burkholderiales > SG8-39 > 2-02-FULL-66-14. Next base: position 36,520 of record MERB01000010.1, read on the forward strand.
CAGCACCAGCGTCTCGTCGTTGATGACGAGAATCCGGCTGACGGGATGCGCAACGCGCAGCGGCGCGTGGCGGGGAACGGGGCGCGGCATCGGCGGAAGCGGATCCCGCTAAATCCGGTCCGGATTCGCAGCCGGGCTCATTCGGGCGCCATGATCCTGCGCGGGAAAGCCATGATCGCGCACCGCTCGCCACCTATAATCGCCGCACCATGTCCCCAGCAGAACTCGTGATCGAGGGCGTCACCGCCGGGGGCCAGCCGTTCCGGCCGAGCGACTGGGCGGAGCGCCTGTGCGGCGTGATGGCGGCTTTCGGGGGCGATCACCGGATGCAGTATTCGCCCTACGTTCATCCGGTGACGGCGAACGGGCTGCGCTGCGTGGTGGTGGACCTGCGCCTCGAGGACATCGAGCCGATGGCCTATCGGTTCCTGCTGGGTTTTGCGAAGGAGAACGAACTGCGCACGCGCGACGGCCGGGTTGCGGCGCGCACGCTTCTTGCGCAACTGCATGGCGCCGAAGCGCAGCGCCCGGATGCTAGGACATCGCCTTGATGGCGTGCGCGAGACGGCTTTTCTGGCGCGCGGCGGCGTTGCGATGCAGAACCTTCTTCGCGGCGACGCGGTCGATCACGCTGCGCGATGCGTCGAGCGCGGCGGCGGCAGCCGTCTTGTCGCCGGCGGCGATCGCTTTCTTCACTTTCTTGATCGCCGTGCGCACCGCGGTGCGCAGGCTGAAATTGTGGCTGTGGCGCACGAGCGCCTGGCGTGCGCGCTTGCGCGCCGACTTGATATTGGCCATGGCTTTGATCAGTCTGCGAAAAGGGGGCGAATTCTAGCATGAAGCTGGAACCCTCCGATTCGCCCGGCGACCTTGGGCTTCGGTTCGCGGGTTTGGGGGTCCACCGGTCTCCCGATTTCGTGAAAACCGCCGCCCGTGACGAACGCAGGCTCGATTTTGCCGTTCCCCGATCTCCCGACTTTGCGAAGATTCACCGCAAAGTCGGGAGTCCATGGAACCCCGAAAACCGCACGGCGATCGATCGAATGCGCGAGGTCGTGAGTTCGGGGAAAGACCAATTCAGCGTGCCTTGCGTCACACCTACTGGCCTTGGCGGTGCTCCAGCATGAACCTGCTGCGCGCACTCGCCACCGTGAGCAGCATGACGCTGCTTTCGCGGATCCTGGGGTACGCGCGGGACTTCTTCATCGCCCGGTCGTTCGGCGCGGGCCTCGCGACCGATGCCTTCTTCGTCGCCTTCCGCATCCCGAACCTGCTGCGGCGACTGTTCGCCGAGGGCGCGTTTTCGCAGGCCTTCGTGCCCATCCTCTCGGAGTACAGGAACCGGCAGACCCCGGAGGAGACGCGCTCGCTGGTCGACGCCATCGGCACGATATTGTTCCTGGCGCTCGTCGCGGCCACGGTGCTCGGCATGCTCGCCGCACCGCTCATCGGGTATCTGTTCGCGCCCGGGTGGTTCCACACCGAGCCGCAGAAGTTCGGGCTCACCGTGCAGATGCTGCGGATCACGTTCCCGTACATCCTGTTCATCTCCCTGGTCGCGCTGGCCGCGGGCGTGCTCAACACCTGGAGCCGGTTCGCGGTGCCGGCGTTCACCCCGACGCTGCTCAACGTCTCGTTCATTTTCGCTGCCGCGTTTGCCGCGCCCTGGTTCGATCCGCCGATCCTGGCGCTCGCCTGGGCGGTGTTCGCCGGGGGAGTGCTGCAACTTGCGTTCCAGATACCGTTTCTCGCGCGCATCGGAATGCTGCCGCGCTGGCGATTGAACCTGAAACACCCGGGGGTCGCGCGCGTCCTGAAGCTCATGGCGCCGGCGGTGTTCGGCGTCTCGGTCAGCCAGATTTCGCTCCTCATCAACACGATCTTCGCCTCGTTCCTGGTCTCGGGAAGCGTGTCTTGGCTGTACTACGCCGACCGGCTGATGGAGTTCCCGGCCGGAGTCCTCGGCGTCGCGGTCGGAACGATCCTGCTGCCGAGCCTGTCGAAGTATCACGCCGACGGAGCGCCGCAGGAATACGCGCGGCTCCTGGACTGGGGGCTTCGCATCACGCTGCTGCTCGCCGTGCCTGCCGCGGCTGCGCTGGCGGTGCTCGCCATGCCCCTGATCGCGACCTTGTTTCACTACGGGCGCTTCGGCGCCGAGGACGCGTGGATGACGCGCCAGGCGCTCGTCGCCTACAGCATCGGGCTCGTGGGCATGATCCTGGTGAAAATCCTCGCGCCCGGGTTCTATGCGCGGCAGAACGTGGTGACGCCGGTGAAGATCGGAGTCGTGACGCTCGTCGTGACGCAGTTGATGAACCTCGCGTTCATCGGTCCGCTGCGGCACGCGGGGCTCGCGCTCGCGATCGGGCTGGGCGCGTGCCTCAACGCGGCGCTGCTGTTCAGGTACCTGCGCTCGGGCGGGATTTTCGTGCCGCAGCCGGGCTGGGGCGGGTTTGCGGCCAGGCTCCTCGCGGCGGTTGTCGCGATGGGCGCCGCGCTGCACTTCGCGATGGGCTCCCCGGCGTGGTGGCTGCAGGCCGGCTGGCAGGCGAAGCTGCCCGCACTCCTCGGGCTCGTCGCCCTCGGCATGGCGGTCTACGGTGCCGTGCTGCTCGCGCTCGGTTTTCGACCGCGCGATTTCTCGCGCCGGGGCGCCGGGTGATGGCGCAGTTGGCGCCGTTCGCCGACCTGATGAAGCGCCCCGACGTGCGAATCGATCTCGCGCGCGCCTGCCTGCTCGTCGCCGAAGACGCGTACCCCGGGTTGGAGGTGGAGAAATACCTCGCTGAACTCGAACGCATGGCCGAGCGGTTGCGCGGGAACCTTTCGCAGACGGCGGGCACCGAGAGAAAACTGGTCGCGCTGAATGAGTTCCTGTTCGAAGAACTGGGTTACGCCGGCAATGCAGGAGACTTCTACGATCCGCGCAATTCGTATCTCAACGAGGTGATCGACCGGCGCACGGGAATCCCGCTCACGCTCTCGGTGGTCTACATGGAACTCGGCCGGCGCATCGGCCTGCCGCTTCAGGGCGTGTCGTTTCCGGGGCATTTCCTGGTGCGCTTGAGGCTGCGGGGCGGAATGCTGGTTCTCGATCCGTTCGTCGGCGGCGCGCTGCTCGCCGAGGACGAGTTGCGCGAGCGCCTGCAGCGCGTCGTGCCCGAAAGCCTCGCGGGCGGCGTGCCGCTGACGCAGTTGCCGCTCGGCCGGTTTCTCGAGCCCGCGACCAACCGGCAGATCGTCGTCCGGCTGCTGCGAAACCTCAAGGGCGTGTATCGCGAGACCGACCAGCCGGATCGCCTGCTCGCGGTCCTGAACCGGATGCGTGTCGTCGCGCCGGAGGCGAGCGCCGAACTGCGCGAGCGCGGGTTGCTGTACCAGCGGCTGGAGTGCCATCGCGCGGCGCTCGCCGATCTCACCGGGTACCTCGAGCGCGAACCCGAGGCGGGCGACGCCGCGGAGATCCGCATCCGGATCGCGGAATTGAGCCGTCTCTGCGCGCGGCTCAATTAAAGACGCCGGATCTTCGTTAAAATCAACGCTTTTTCGGGTGTCGATGGTCGTCACGCACGGAACACTTGCGCCGGGCACCGGCGGGCATGCGCTGACGGTCGGCAACTTCGACGGCGTACACCTCGGGCACCGCGCGATGCTGGAGCGCGTCGTGCAGAAGGCGAGGGCGCTTGGGGTCAGGTCCTGCGTTCTCACGTTCGAGCCGCACGCGCGCGAATTTTTTGCGCCGCGCGAGGCGCCGGCGCGGCTCGCGCGGTTGCGCGACAAGCTGGAGCTTTTCGCCGAGGCGGGAATCGACCGCGCCCACGTGGCGCGATTCGATGCGCGACTCGCAAGCGTGCCCGCGGAGCGCTTCATCGACGAGATGCTGGTCAACGGGCTCGGGACGAAGTGGCTGCTCGTAGGCCGCGATTTCAGGTTCGGCGCGAAGCGCGCGGGCGATTACGCGCTGCTCGAGCGGGTGGCGCGCGAGCGCGGTTTTGCGCTCGAAGCGATGCCCGACGTGGCGCACGAGGGCGCGCGGGTGTCGAGTTCGGCGGTAAGGGCGGCGCTTGCGGAAGGGGATTTCGCGCGCGCCTCGCGCCTGCTCGGGCGGCGCTACGCGATCAGCGGCCGAGTCGCGCACGGCGAGCGGGTGGGCCGGGCGCTCGGGTTTCCGACCGCGAACATCGTGCTTCGGCGCCGGCCGCCGCTCACCGGGGTGTTCGTGGTCGAAGCCGAACTCGAGGAAACGCACGCGAAGCTGCAAGGGGCGGCGAGCGTCGGGCGGCGGCCGACGCTGCGAAGCGACGCCGCGCCGCTGCTGGAAGTGCATCTGCTCGATTTCGACGCGCCGATCTACGGCAGGCACCTGCGGGTGGCGTTTCTCGAGAAGCTGCGCGAGCAGCAGAAATACGACGGGCTGGACGCGCTGCGCGAAGCGATCGCGCAGGACGTCGAGCGCACCAGGGAGTACTTCAGGAACCATGGCTGACTACCGAAGCACGCTGAATTTGCCGGATACGCCGTTTCCCATGCGGGGCGACCTCGCCAAGCGCGAGCCGCAGCGCATCGAGGACTGGGAGGAACGCGGCGTCTACAAGCGGCTTCGCAGCGTCGCCGCGGGCCGTCCGCGCTTCGTGCTGCACGACGGCCCGCCGTACGCGAACGGCGACATCCACATCGGCACCGCGGTCAACAAGATCCTCAAGGACATGGTGGTCAAGTCGAAGTCGCTCGCCGGGTTCGATGCGCCGTACGTGCCCGGTTGGGACTGCCACGGCATGCCGATCGAGGTGCAGATCGAGAAAAAGCACGGCAAGGACCTCTCCGCGGAAGAAACGCAGCGCCTGTGCCGCGCCTACGCCACCGAGCAGATCGCGCGCCAGAAGAAGGATTTCCAGCGCCTCGGCGTGCTGGGCGAGTGGGACAACCCCTACCTCACGATGGCCTTCCGCAGCGAAGCCGACGAGATCCGCGCGCTCGGCGTGCTGCTGAAGAAGGGCTACGTCTACCGCGGGCTCAAGCCCGTGAACTGGTGCTTCGACTGCGGCTCGGCGCTCGCCGAAGCCGAAGTCGAGTACGAGGACCGCAAGGATCCGGCGATCGACGTCGGATTTCCGCTCGCCGAAGACGAGCGCGACCGTCTGGCGGCGGCATTCGGCCTCGCCAAGTTGCCGGCTGGCCCGGTGCACGCGGTGATCTGGACGACCACGCCGTGGACCCTCCCCGCCAACCAGGCGCTGAACGCACACCCGGAATTCGGCTACGACCTCGTAGAGACCGGGAAGGGATTGCTGGTTCTTGCGACCGAACTGCGCGATGCGTGCCTTGCGCGCTACAAGCTTTCCGGGAAGACGCTCGCTTCCTGCCCCGGTGCGAAGCTCGAGAACCTGCGCTTCCGGCATCCGTTCTACGACCGCGACGCGCCCGTGTACCTCGGCGAGTACGTCACGCTCGACACCGGGACGGGCGTGGTGCATTCCGCGCCCGCCTACGGTGTCGAGGATTTCGAATCGTGCCGGCGCTACGGCATGAAGGACGACGAGATCCTGCGGCCGGTGCAGGGCGACGGCCGGTTCGCCGAGTCGCTGCCGCTATTCGGCGGGCGCGTGATCTGGAAAGCCAATCCCGAAGTCGTTGCCGAGATCGAGCGCCGCGGCGCCCTCTTCGCGCGCGCCGACGAAGTCCACAGCTACATGCATTGCTGGCGGCACAAGACGCCGGTCATCCTGCGCGCGACCGTGCAGTGGTTCGCGGGCATGGACGCGGTGCCGGGACAGTGGGGTGCAGTGCCCAGGGAATCGCTGCGCGTCACCGCGTTGCGCGGCGTCGCCGAGACGCAGTTCTACCCCTCCTGGGGACAGGCGCGGCTGCACGGCATGATCGCCAACCGACCCGACTGGACGCTCTCGCGCCAGCGGCAATGGGGCGTCCCGATGCCGTTCTTCATCCACAGGGAAACGGGCGAACTGCACCCGCACACGCTCGAGCTGCTCGAAGCGGTCGCGAAGCGCGTCGAGGCGGGCGGCGTCGAGGCCTGGCAGCAGGTCGACGCGAGCGAGCTGCTCGGAACCGGCGCGGAGCACTACGAAAAGGTGCGCGACACGCTGGACGTCTGGTTCGATTCGGGTTCCACGCATTTCACCGTGCTGAAGGGTTCGCACGCGGCGCAGACCGGGTTCCCGGCCGACCTGTACCTCGAGGGCTCGGACCAGCACCGCGGGTGGTTCCATTCGTCGCTGCTCGTGTCGTGCATGATGAACGGAATCGCGCCGTACAAGGCGCTGCTCACGCACGGTTTCGTCGTCGACGGCGAAGGCCGCAAAATGTCGAAATCCAGGGGCAACGTGATCGCGCCGCAGCAGATCGCGGGCTCCCTCGGCGCCGAGATCCTGCGGCTCTGGGTGGCTTCGACCGACTACAGCGGCGAGCTTTCGATCTCCAATGAGATCCTGAAGCGCGTGGTGGAGAGCTACCGGAGAATCCGCAACACGCTGCGGTTTCTGCTCGCCAACACCTCGGATTTCGATCCCGCTTCGAACGCGGTGCCCGTCGCGGAGATGGTCGAGATCGATCGCTACGCGCTCGCGCTCGCCGCAAAGCTGCAACGGGAGATCACCGAGGATTATTCACGCTACGCGTTTCACCTCGTCGCGCAGAAGCTGCTTGGATTCTGCTCGGAGGATCTGGGCGGGTTCTACCTCGACATCCTCAAGGACCGGCTCTACACCTGCGCCGCCGGCTCGAAGGCCCGGCGCTCGGCGCAGACCGCGTTGTGGCACCTGACCGCGAGCCTCGTGCGGCTGATGGCGCCGATCCTGTCGTTCACTGCCGAGGAACTGTGGCAGGTCTTCTGCCGCCGCGACGACGACAGCGTGTTCTTCCAGACCTGGCACGCGCTTCCGGAAGTCGCAGGCGAGACCGCGCTCATCGAGCGATGGGCCCGGCTGCGCGAACTGCGCAACCCGGTTCGCAAGCAGCTCGAGGAACTGCGCGCGGCGGGGCAGGTGGGCTCGTCGCTGCAGGGCGAGGCCGATCTGCACGCCGACGGCACCGATCGCACGCTGCTCGAAAGCCTCGGCGAGGACCTCAAGTTCGTGCTGCTCACGTCGGCTGCGCGCGTGCACGCCGCGTCCGAGCCTCGGGTGGAGGTGACACCGAGCGGGCACGCCAAATGCGACCGATGCTGGCACTACCGGGCGGACGTGGACGAGGCGAGTCTGTGCGGCCGCTGCCGCAGCAACCTGCACGGCGAAGGCGAAGCGCGCCGGTATGCCTGAGAAGGCGCTGTTTTCACGCAATCCCACGCGGCGCGGCGCGGCGTGGCCCTGGTTCGCGGTCGCGGCGGCGATCATCCTCGCCGACCGGATCACGAAACTCGTCGTGCTCGCCGCGTTCGCGCCGGGTGAAACGCGGTTCGTGACGGGGTTTTTCAACCTGGTGCTGGTCTACAACAAGGGCGCCGCGTTCAGTTTTCTGGCGAACGCGCCCGGTTGGCAGACGCCGCTCTTTGCGGCGATTGCGGTCGCGGCGGCGGCGATCATTTCCTTCCTCCTGCTGCGCGCACGCGGCCGGCGCCTGTACAGCGCGGGGCTCGCGCTGATACTCGGCGGCGCGCTCGGCAACCTGTGGGACCGGCTGCAATGGGGCGCGGTGGCAGACTTTCTCGATTTCCACGCCGCGGGGTGGCACTGGCCCGCGTTCAACGTCGCGGATTCCGCGATCACGGTGGGTGCGGCGCTGCTGATCCTCGAGAGCTTCAGGCAGCGCGATGCCGCGCGATAATGCAGACATGGAAGTGCTGTTGGCGAACCCGAGGGGATTCTGCGCCGGTGTCGAGCGCGCGATCGAGATCGTGGAGCGTGCGCTGAAACTGCACGGCGCGCCGATTTACGTGCGCCACGAGATCGTGCACAACAAATTCGTCGTCGCCGACCTGCGCGCCAGGGGCGCGGTGTTCGTCGACGAACTCGAGGAGGTGCCTTCGGGTGCGACGGTGATTTTCAGCGCCCACGGCGTGGCGAAAGCGGTGCGCGCGGAGGCCGAGGGGCGGGGACTGCGGGTGTTCGACGCCACCTGTCCGCTGGTCACGAAGGTGCACGTCGAAGTGGCGAAAATGCTCAGGTCGGGTTTCGAGATCGTGATGATCGGCCACCGCGGACATCCCGAGGCCGAAGGCACCATGGGCCAGGCCGAGACCGGCATCCACCTGGTCGAGACGGTCGAAGACGTCGCGCGCCTCGCGGTCGGCAACCCGGAGGCGCTCGCCTACGTCACGCAGACCACGCTCTCGGTGGACGATGCGGCGAAGGTGATTGCGGCGCTGAAGGCGCGTTTTCCGTCGATCCGGGGCCCCAAGCAGGACGACATCTGCTACGCGACGCAGAACCGCCAGGACGCGGTGAAATTCATGGCGCCGCAGTGCGATCTCGTGCTGGTCGTGGGCTCGCCCAACAGTTCGAACTCGAACCGCCTGCGCGAAGTCGCCGAGCACATGGGCGCCGAGACCTATCTCGTCGACAGCGCCGACGACCTGCGGCCCGAATGGCTCGAAGGCAAGCGCCGTGTCGGCATCACCGCCGGCGCTTCAGCCCCCGAAGTGCTGGTGAACCAGTTGATCGAGCGGCTCTCCGAGCTCGGCGCTCGCCGCGTGCGCGCGCTAGAAGGGGCGGCAGAGAGCGTGGTGTTCGCGTTGCCGCGGGGGCTCGCCTAGCACGGAGCGGCGGCTTGCGCCGCTCCGCGCGTTCACTCAGTCGGTCTTGCGGTACCAGTACGTCCGAATACGGTGCTGCAGCGTCAAGCCGCCCGGGTTCGTCGTCTGGACGCCCGCGATCACCGTCTGGTACACCCGCCCATCGATCTCGACCACCGCCGGCACCGGCTGCGGCAGGAAGCCGCCGCCCGCGAAAGTCGCGACCCCGCCGCTCGCGCTCACCATGTTCGCCGGGAGCGAACTGAAGATGTTCGTAGAAGTCGCGTCCTTGTAGTTGATGCCGTACTGACGCGCGGTGCCGAGAGCGGCGGTACAGAAGTTCCCGCCCTGGGTGCCCGTGTTCCCGGATTGCCCGGAGATCGTGTCCTCCTTCGGCTGGTGTGTGTTGAAGATCACGGTTCCGGCCGCAGTCGTAGCCGGCGCGACCGTCTTCTCGCCAATGTTGCTGAGCGCGAGCTTCCAGCCTTTCTTCGCCAGGAGGTCGGCCTGGTCGGCCGTCTGAGTCGTGCCGTTCGCGGAACAGACCGAAGCATCCTGCAGGCAGCCGGTGGCCAGGTAGAGGTCGGTGGTCGAGTCGCCGATGGTCGCCGGCGCCGAAGCCTCGCTCGTCAGGGTACTGATGGTGCGGTCCTTGAACATGTAGAACCGGTTGTTGACGATGAAGTCCCAGACGTGTTCGCGATCGCCGGTTCCAGCCAGTACCGCGTCGTAGGAGCCGTTGGCATCGCTCGAGTAGACGACGTCGGACTGCACCTTGAACTTGCGGTAATTGAGCGCCGCGTGCGTACCCGCAGCCGGCGCGGCTGCGATCGAGGCGAGCTTCGTCACCAGGAAATTCGGCGCAGTCGCCGTGTTGGCGCCGTCGGAGATATCCGCAACGTCGACGCGCCAGATGTTGCCGCCGGTATCCGTGGCATACAGGCGATCGAGGTGGCCGATCGGCACGCTCTCGAAACCGAGGTCGTCGACCCGGCTCGCCGTGTTCGAGCGGTTACGGAGCGCAGCGATGTCGCCGACGATGGAGTAATCCATCCCTGCGACTTCCTTGGTCGCCCCGGAACCGGTGCGTCCGGCGCGCCAAAGGATGGCGCCGGTCTCGGCGTTGAGGACGTAGATCCCGCGGCCCTGCGAACGGTTCACCGTCGTAGACGAGCCGCCAGTGGGCGGGCAGCTTGCCGTGTCCATGATCGCAGGCAGTGCAACGCCGGTGACCGCAGTGACGGACGTGGAGGTCCAGTTCGTCACCATGCAGGGCTGGAAGTCTTCGACCGGCCGGTCGTAGCCCGCGCCGACGATCAACGCGAGCGTCGTCGGCCACTTGCGCAGGTAGCCGAGTTGCGGCTGGCCCCAGGTCTGACCCATTTCGCCGAAGCCGACGTCGCAGTCGCCAGTACCCACCGTCGTACCGCTGCCGGTTGCCTCGCGGCAACCCTTCTTCCACTTGAGGATCGGGCTCGCCGGATCCGTGACGTCGAAGGCGTACAGCAGGCGCCCGCCGCGCCGCATGGTGACGAAGAGGTACACCTTGTCGTTGGCGTTGGCGCCCCCGACTGTCTTGTCGATTTTGCCGTCCTTGCCGGCGTCGCGCGTGTAGACGGCGATCGAGCCGTCGAAGAAGTAATCGCGCGGCGTGAGCGACGAAATGCGCGGCGACTGGTCGCGCAGGCGCTTGAGTTTTCCGAAGAATTCCGGCGCGACGAAGGTCCACTGCTCCTTGCCGCCGCCGTTGGCGAGGCTGCCGCCCTTGATCGCGTGCAGCATGCCGCCGTTCGAACCGTAGAACACGAACACGTCGTCGTCGCTGTTCGCAACCCGGTTGTAGTTGATCACCGCCGGGCGTGAATGCAGCACGTCGCCGTGCACCGAGGCGCGGACGTCGGCCGGATTGGCGTTCTGGTTCTCGTTGTCCTTGTTGTCGATGCCGCGCACCCAGTTGATGAGCGCGGTGCGCTCGGCGGCGTCCGAGCTGCCGAAGCGCGCCGCCGTGATCGTCCCGGTGGCGGAGGCCTGGTTCGCGATCGAGTCGACCTTGCTCGTCAGGTCGCCCGCCTGCCGCACGTAGATCGTGCCGGTGGCCGTGACCGCGGTCGGGCCTGCTGTGACGCTGGTCAGCGTCTTGGCGGGCGTGGAAAGCGTCGGGCCAGTCCAGAACACCTTGGCAGTGCTAAGTGCGACCGCACTGACGTTGCCTCCGGCGGAAAACGTAACGCTGTTGGCTCCGACCGCCGTGAGCGTGATCGTATACACGGGATCGGTGACTGCCGGTGGATCAAGCGCGGTCGTCGAACAGGTCCGAGTGCCGCTGCCTTGGGGTGTGCACGTGACACCCTTGATCGCAACCTTGTCCCCTACGACGAACGTGTGGATCGCCTGACCGGCGATCAGAGCGGTGCCGGCGCCGATCGTCAACGTGATCTCGTCCTGATTCGATCCACTACCGATCGATGCCGCACTGACAGCGAACGTGTCCCGATCGCCACTTACGAACCGCTGGGCCTGAATCGTGCCTGTCGCGGTACCCGAGACTGCGGCACTCGTCGTGTACGTGAAGTTATTGGCCGAAACGTTGCTGAGCGTCGAACCGGCGGCGACCGTATTGAACGCCGCGGGGCTCGCTCCGCTAATCACCAGCGTGTCGCCCGAGCCAAACCCGTGATCGTTGAGCGTCGCGATGGCCGATGTGGTCGTGCCTCCGGGCGGTACGGTCGACAGCGGGAAGGTGAAGGAATTCGCGCCTGTCACCGTGATGGCCCCGGATCCGGAGCCGTTCGGCACGTTGAAATCCGCGGGCGACGCTCCCGTGACGGTGACATTGCCGCCATTGAGGAATCCGTGGTTGGTGAGCGTGACCGTGACGAGGCTCGTCCCGCTGTTCCAGACCATGTTTCCGGCCGAAACGCGACGCACGCCGGTGACCGTGTACCCCGATGCCGCCGTGGTCGGGTACGTCGGAGTGAGGGCATAGGAAAACTGGTTTGCGTTGCCTGCGACCGCCGAAATCGCTGCGTTGGTGACGTTGTACCCGGCCGGCGTCGCGCCGGTGACGGTCACGAGGTCCGTTCCGGGCGTCAGCTTGTTGTCCGCCAGGACCGGGAAATTGACATAGGCGCGCGTCGCGTCCGGCGTGCTGGGCGCAACGCTGTAGCTGAACTGCGTCGCCGTCGGCGCGGGGGAGGAAAGCACCGAGAAGAACGAGCCCGACGCGCTGTTGTACAGGCTTGGAATGGCACCTGCGATCACGACCTGATCCCCGGCGAGGAAGGTGTTGACGGGCATCGTGACCGTAGCGGTCTGGCCCGACGCGGTGATGCTGGTGACCGGTTGCGTGATGAACGTGCCGAGCACGGTCGAGGTCACATCCGTGTTCGCGTTGTTGAAGAGGTAGCTCGAAAGCGTGCTGCCCGCCGTGCAGGTTCCGGTGCAGGTGTAGATCTTGCGGGTCTGCGCAGCCGTCGAATCCGGCAGGGGGTAGACCTGCCTGATCTTCTGCGCCGCGCCGCCCTTCTCCACCAGGTCGCCGTCCGGCGCGTCCTGGTCCTTCCCGGAGTCGGTGGGATCGTAATTCGGTCCACGGAACGCCCAGAACCCGCTGCCGGCAGGGGAGACGGTCTCGCTCCAGATGCTGGTCGCGGTGTTGAGCACGAAGCCCGTGTTGAGGTTGACGGCGCCAGTGCCGTTCGCATCCACCAGTTGCAGCGCGCCGGTCGAGGCGTTCGCCACGCCGAGGCGGTACTGCTTGAGGTTTCCCCACCAGCGGGGGCTCAGTTGCGCATCGGGACGGAACACGCCGATGTACACCTGGTTGAGGTTCGTGCCGCGCACGTTGATCGATACCGGCAGCGTCGTCGCTGCGAACACCGAGTTGACGGCCTGGATCGTTTCGAAAATCTCGGTCAACGCCTTGACGATCGAATCGAGGTCGGTCGCCTTGCGGTACAGGCCCTGGCTCACTTCGGCGGTGTTCTCGAGTACGGTCCCCCAGTCGGCGCTACACTGGTCCTTGCAAACGTTCACCGTGTGCGTCGTGACGTGGCGGTAGATGCCGGTGTTGACCTTTACGCCATACTGGAACAGGAATCGCGACCAGACGTCCGGATTGACGCCTGTGTTCTGGAGGACGTTCAAGTTCGGCGTCACCGCCGGGTCGTTGAGCAGTGCCGCCGCGGCCTGCAACTCAGTGGGCCAGGTGTTAGCGTCCTTGGACGGCATGCCGTTGCCGATGAAGATGATGTAGTCATATCCGCAGGCGTTCGTATTCGCGTCTGCAGGAAACTTGAACACGGTCCTGGCGGACGAGGTATAGCCACGCACGTCAGCTTGCGGCGGATTTTGGTCGACTGGAGGATCCAGATTGCCTGGATCTAGGGCCGCGACCCCCGTGTAGGTGCCGAGGCTGTTGAAGTAGCGGAACGCGTCGTTGAATGCGCGTCCAGGTGCCATCGACGAAGGTCCGGTGTACCGCGGATTGTTCGTCGTCGTGTAGAAGAGCGCGTTGTGCAAGTCCGCCTTGTTCGCATCCGTCATTGCCAGCATCGGGAAGCGGACATATCCGGCGGCGTTAGAGGAGTCCGCGTACATGGACATTCCCACGCGCACGTTAGCGTTAAGCCTTTTGGTTACCTTGTAGATCGCGCAGATTTCTGCATCCCCCTGCTTCGTGCCCATGTTCGTGAGAAATGCATTGCACTCCGCATCGACGATCGCCGGCCATCCCTGATTTGCCGCATTCCAGTTCGAGGTGTTGTCGAGGATGATCAGGACGTTCGGAATCGACGACGGGACGTTCGGGTTCGTCGTGAACAGGTCCGTGTCGTCCCCGACGAGATCGACCGCTGCGAGCGCGGGCGCAGCAGTGACCGCAAGTAGCGCGATCAGCGCACTGTGCTTGAGAGCCTTGAGCAGCGTTTTCATCGTCATGTCCTCTTTGCGGATTGCAAGCATCGTGTTCCGTTACGGGCAGTTGCCCGCGGGCAGCCGCATGCGGATGCCCTGGTGAGTTTCGATCGTGGAACTCGTGAACGCGTCGGCCGCGTCCACGCGGACGTCCCAGAACGTATCTTGCGGTGCGACGCCCGACAGGGCGCTGTAGCCACGTGCGGTCTCGAAATACAGGCACTGCGGGCGGTACAGGGTGATCGTGCCGGACTGAGTCGCCGGTGCGGTCGCGCCCGCGCCGGCCGGCTTGTACGCCGCCCACAAGGCCGAGTAGGCGAGCGTCGGCTGGTTGGCGGCCCAACTGTTCTGGTTCTTGATCACGTCGTCGAAGAACGCATACGAGCCGAGCGCGATTTCCACTGCCTGCTCGGCTTCGGCCTCGACGGCCTTCTGCGCCTGCATGTTGCCGATGATCGCGGTGTTGGTGCTGCTCAGGCGGATCATCGAGACGACGAACAGCGTGATGACCACCAGCATCACCATCGCGATCATGAGCGTCATGCCGCGCTGCGAGCGGTAGCGGCGCATCATGGGATCTCCTTGCGGGCGGACAGGTTCACGAGGCGCACTTCCGAGCTGTAGACGTGCCGGCGGTAATTGGTCTGCGCTGGCACGATGGTGTAGGCGGCGTTTGCCGGCGCGGCCGGATCGACGCTCAGCTGGTAGGTCTTCGGATCCACGTAATCCGAGGAGGGCTCCGGGTTGCGCACCAGCAGATCGACCCGCACGGTCACCGCATTGCTGAAGTCGGTCAGCGTAGGCGCGAGCATGTAGCGGTCGGGAGAGCCGTCGCCGACGAGTTCGGTTTCGGTATTCACCGTCGCAGGCGTGTCGTCGATGCCGTAGGCGATCTTCATGAACTCGACGCCCTCGGCAAGCGGAACGACCCTGAACGATCGTGCCCCGCCCACATTGGCGAGTTCGAGGCGCTTCAGCGTCGGGATGGGCCGTCCGCTGTCGTCGCTCGCGCCGGTACACACGTTGCCGCCGCCCGTGGGCACGTTGCAGGGCGCGACGAAATAAACGTGCACTTCGTACTTGCGGATGTAGCCCCCGGGATTCGTGGGGCAGGTCGCGGTGCAAACGTCGACTGCCGACGGGACCGCGCACCGCCTGAGGATCGTGGCGACGGTTCCGGACGCAGTCGAAGTGCACGAGACGGTGCCGCCCCCGCTTTGAACCGCAATTTCCGAAGGATTATTCTGTATGTACGTATCGCCGGCGGTCGTGACGGTGCCGGAGGTGACGAAGTCCGTGCTCGCGCGGCGTACGACCAGGATGTCGCTGCCGTCGGACAGGTTTGCCGTGGGGATCCACGTGCTGCAGGCCGCCGGCGGAACCGGTTTTGCATTGAGCGCCGGGGCCTGGTAGCCCTGCACCGACAGCCCGATCGCGTTCGTCAGGTCGGTGTCCGTAAAGAGGCAGGGATCGGGCAGTGCGGCCGGAGTGGTGTAATAGCGAAACTGCCCCCAGAACCCGGCGAGCTGCAGGTCGCGCGTCAGCACGTCCATGGCGTAGCGCCCGGTCTCGATCTGCTGGGCGGTGCGCCGAAGCTCGTGCTGCGTGTTGCTCGCGTTCGCGAAGATCGTCACCAGGCCAGCGAGGATCAGCAGCCCGATCGCGATCGCGATCATCAACTCGATCATCGAAAGGCCGGCTTGGCGTGAATTGCGATGCATGCGGGCGGTCATGTCAGGAACTCAGGTTGGCGACGAGGAACGTGGTCCACACGATGCGGCGCTGCGCGTCGTTGGCGCCGAATCGGCTGAGTGCGCAGTTGCGCGCGTACGCCGGTGTCTTGAGCGCGTCCCAGGTCGCGGGCGAGAAGGTCGGGTTCAGGCCCTGCCAGGCCACCGCCACGGAATAGGTCTGGGTCGCAGCGTCGAATCCGATGCAGGCGCGCGCGCCGAGCATCGCGCCGACCCGGACCGCGCCCGCGGTTTCCTCGGTCGCGCCCAGCAGTAGGCCATCGATCGCCTGCAGGTCGAACTGCGCGCGCGCCACGGCAAGCGGATTGGTCGCAAGCCCCGGGCAGGAATAGCCGCCGATGGCATACTTGCCCGTGCCGGCGGTTCCCAGGTGCGGCGCGCCGCTATTCGGATCGGTCGTGATCGAGTAGCAAATGGCGGCTTTGCGGTTGGTGTTGATCCGGTCGACGATGTCGTTCATCAGCACGAGCGCCTGCGCGCGCTGGTAGGACTCCGCCTCGGCCTCCTGCGCCACGACCTGCATGCCGACGAGACCGAGCAGTCCCACGGTGACGATGAACAGCGTCAGCAGCACTTCGAGCAGGCTGAAGCCTGCAGAGCGGTTTCTAGTTGCAGCCATCGGATGCATTCCTGTTGGTATCCGTCCGAACACGCGGCAAACCGCTGGTGTCTATGCCGACGCAGCGCGCCTGGATGGTCGGTACCCCGGCAATATAGAAAACGACCGTCTGGGCGCCGTCAGACACGCGACCATTCTGTCCGTAAGTAATGTTGCTACTTACCGGCGTCGCGTCGACGTATGGCGCTGTCGCTCTGACCGTGACATTGCTCGAGAGCGGATCCATCTTCTGCAGCGTTGCGCCGCCGCCGCCGACGGTCCAGCCGCCCCTCCAGTTGCTGCCGTTCGCCCGCGTCACGACGACGTTCGCGCGGCGCTTGATCGCCTCGGAGCGCGCGGCGATCAGGGCTGCGTAGAACTCCGACGACGCGTCGCGTATTTCCGCCCCCCGGATGAAATCGCGCATCGAAGGCAGGCCGACCGCGGCGAGAATCGCGACGATGGCGACGACCATGATCAGTTCGAGGATCGTGAATCCGCGCGACATTGAACCGAACGCCCGATTGAAGGAGGAAGTCATGCGCGCCTCACCACCCGGGGTTTCCGCCGCGCGTCTTGGCGCCGGCCTGGTCCAGGGTCAGCGTGCCGTCGCCAGCCTGCGCGCTTCCGACGACCGGCACTGCGGTGACCGTGAAGGTGGGCGGAGTCGCCGCGTTGTCCACGGCGACGCTGATCGTGTAGTACGTGCTCGTGCAGGTCGCGGCGCAAGTCCAGTCTTTGCGCGACCTGACGTTCACCGCACTGATCGTGGCGTTGTAGCTGCGCGCGTCGAGGATGTACTGCGACTGCCGCGTCGCGATGTCCTGCATGAGCTGCTGCGCGTCCGAGCGGCGCGTGCGCTTCATGTAGCTGTCGTAGGAGGGGTAGGCGACGGCGACGAGTATCCCGATGACCGCTACGGCGATCATCAATTCGATCAGCGTGAATCCCCGGATGCGGCGCATGTTCGGTCCTTTGCGGTTGGAGATGCTAGAGGTTACGGAATCCCGCCGGCAAAGCAATCCCGACCGGCGGCGGTTTCGACGGAACGAGCGGCAGCCTTTGTGATAGATTCCACACCTCGCCGCAGCTAGGTTCGCCGTGCTGGTGTAGCTCAGTTGGTAGAGCAACTGATTCGTAATCAGTAGGTCCGCCGTTCGAGTCGGCGCACCAGCACCACTAATCAAAGACTTACCCCTCGGTGAGTTCGAGTCACATGGGGAGCAGGCGAAGAGCAAGCACGCGGAACCTCGTCCCGTTCCGGCCTGCTTTTCGTTCGAAGCCGCGGCCAGCATCGCACAGCAGGCACCTGAGATCCTGCCTGACAGTCGACATCAGGCCGCGGCGTGGCGAATGGCGTTTGCCGTCTTGTATAAAATTTAATACACTGCTCGCGTAGATGGACAAGCCAATCGATTGGCGGGGGTCGTCGCTCGAGAACTTGCGGGGGTTTCCTGAAACGGCACGGCAACTGGCCGGTTAGCAACTGCGCAAGGTGCAACGAGGCGAACCTCCGGATGATTGGCGCCCGTTTCCAGAAGTGGGACCCGGAGTTAACGAGATCCGCATCAACTGCGCCGACGGCTGGTACAGGGTGATGTACGTCGCCAAGTTCGAGGAGGCGATTTACGTGCTGCACAGCTTCCAGAAAAAGGCCCGTAAGACCGCCAGGAGTGACGTCAAGGTTGCCGGGGTCCGCTATCGGGCAGTCGTTCGAGAGAGAAAGGCGGCGAAATGACGATCGATACGAAATCGCGCCATCGCACCAAGGCGGGTGGGAACGTGTTTCTTGACCTGGGGTTCTCACCGCAAGAAGCGAGACGTTTGCTTGCGCAGGCTGATTCCCAAATCGATGAATCGATCAGGTTGAAACGGCAGCTCATGGACGAGATCGCCGGATGGATGAGTGACGCAGGCATCACGCAAGCGGTGGCGGCGGAAGTGCTCCACGTGACGCGTCCTCGAGTATCGGACATGGTCAATCACAAGGTCGACAAGTTCACCATCGACGCGCTGGTTGGCATGTTGGCGCGCATCGGCAAGCAGGTGCGCCTTGCGGTTCATTGATCCCTGCGTTATCCGTTCAGAATTGAATCGGCAGGCCAACCGGTTTCAATATCACGTCGCGCAGCAGACGCTTGAGATCCGGAGTGAAATCCGCCATCAGGCGGCGGCGCGGGCGATCTCAAATCGACGAGTCAGCAACTCGAAGGCAACGTCCCCGTTCATGAGCACGCCGTTGGCGTCGAGCAGTTCCGGCACCATGATCTTCAGCTTCTGGACGAGCGCCTCGAGCGTGGCGCTTTCAGTCGCCAGGCCGGGAACGTCGTCGCTGGTTGCAACCCAGACCGATTCTTCCTCGTCCCACTCGGCTCGGATGAAGAAAGGTTTCATTGCGCTCGCCCGGATTCACTGATGACGCATTCTACGCCCAGGACTAACCACCCGAAGCGCACTCCCGCAGTTCGGTGCCCGGCAGCGCCTGCGCGATTTCCTTGAGTTTCGCCTGCAGCGCGGCGTCCACGTCGCGCACCTGGATCCAGACGCGCGCGACCTGGGTATCGCGCTGGCCGACCTGAGCGCCGCGCGCTTTCCGCGCCTGCATTGCCGCTCGGCTGGAATGTGTGCGCCGGATCATCCGATCGCAATGAACGCCCGCTGGACGTCCTTCTGGCTCGCACCGGCAGCGATGAGCGCGCGTACGATCAGGTCCAGCGAGACGCTCGCGTCGCCGGCCTCGATCTTCGCAATGCGCGACTGGCTCGAACGCATCCGTTGCGCGAGGTCGATTTGGGAGATGCCGCGCTTTCGGCGCGTCGCACGCACCGCGGTGACGAGCGCAAGCTTGAGATCGACGAGCGCGGCCTCCTGGCCGCTCAATCCCAGAAACTCCGCTGCCGAACCGGCCTTCCAGCCCGCGGCTTGCAGCCGCTTCAGTTTCGATGCTTTCATCGTTTCGACTCCTTTTCCCGTGCCGCCGATCCGTACCGTGCCAAGCGCTTGCGACATGTTCGCAGGACGTCGGTCGGCGTCGCCCGCGCGGTCTTCGCAAACACTTCGAGAATCACGATCGCATCGCTCCGAATGGCGTACATGATTCTCCACGTGCGCGTCTGGTCGGCGATCCGCAGCTCGTGGCAGCCCCGGCCGATGTCCGGCATCGGGCGGCTGTGGGGCAAGCCGAGCAGTTCGCCGCGCTGCAGCCGCCGCAAGAACACACCCGTCTCGATGCGTGCCGCATGCGAAAACGGCGGCGACTTCACCTCACCGTGCAGCCACAGGAGCGGCTTGTCGGATGCCGGCACTCGCGGAGTCTATGTCAAATACGACATAGCTGGCAAGCGGTGCAGAATGGCAACCGGGAGACCGCCTTCATCCATTCCGCCAAACAACTCTTGGCATTGACTTGCCAGGGTTCTTTGGACCAGTCATGGCTTGAGAGAATGGCTCCCGCCAACGAGCGAGGAGCCGATGAAGCAGGGTGTCATGGCATGCACCCGGATCGGCGGATGGCGCATTTTGCGCCCAGCGTCAGTTGCCCGAGGCGCACTCCCGCAGTTCGGTGCCCGGCAGCGCCTGCGCGATGTCCTTCAGCTTCGCCTGCAGCGCGGCGTCCACGTCGCGCACCTGGATCCAGACCCGCGCCAACTGGGTGTCGCGCTCGCCGACCTGCGCGCCGCGCAGCCTGCGCGACTGCATGGATTCGAGGCGCGCTCTCGCAGCCTCCTCGCTGCGGAACACCCCCAGCGAGATCGACCACCGCCAGCGGCCCTCCTCCTGCATGATGAAATATTCGTCCACACCGAGTTTCTTCAGTTCGTCGGCCTTGCGCAGGGCGGCCTGGCGGCTGCCCTGCGGCGGCAGATAGACCCACCAGTGCGCGGTCTCGTCGCCGCGCCGCTGGGCGAGGCGCGGGCCGAGGGCGAGCGGCTCGAGCAGTTGCTCCGGGCGAGCGGTGTCGGCGCTCGGAAAGCTGCCCCATTCGAGGCAGGGCAACGACGCCGTGCGCGGCGCGCCGACTCCCGTGGGCGGGACCACCTTCAGCTTGTCCGCGTCGATCTGGCGCGACAACGGCGCCGGGTCGGTGCCGCCGTCGGGGGGCGCGAGGTACTGCGACCAGGCGAAGAACGCGAGATTGGCCGCAATCAGCAGCAGAAACCAGGCCCGCATGGTCAGGCGGATCCGGCGATTCGCGCCAGGCCTTCGAGCACCAGGTTCTCGACGTACCGCGCAGGCAGGTCGAGCCGCTCGAAGAGCGCCGGACCGCCGCCGCCCGAGACGAGGCAGACCGAGCCCGCGGGCATGGCGCGAAACATCCGCTCGATCGCGCCGGCCTGCGCATGGCGGCATCCGCTCTCGATGGCATCGATCGTGTTGCGCGGCTGCTCGACGAAATTGCCTACCTGCACCGGCAGCCTTCCGGTGTGCTCGTGCAGCACGAATCGCATCAGTTCGACGCCGGGAAGGATCAGGCCGCCGAGGAATTCGCCCTCCGCCGAGAGCAGGTCGGCCGTCGTGGCGGTGCCCGCATTGACGACGAGGCAGGAGCGCGCCTCCATCGCGCGTGCCGCGACCAGCGCGGCCCAGCGGTCGGGGCCGAGTTGCTCCGGGCGGTCGTAGCGATTGCGCACGCCGCAGCGTTCCGGCTCGCCCTTCAGCCACAGGGGTTCGGCGTCGAAAATGCTGGTCCAGTTCACCAGCAGCTGGTGCGCGCCGTCGCCCGCGACGTTCGAGATCACGATGTGCGCCGGGTCCGAGTGCGTCGCGGAAAACGGGTTGATGTGGTCGCTCGAGGCGGCGAATTCGATGAGCGAGACCATGGCGATGTTGGTCCAGCGCCGGCCGTCGTGCCAGCCCCATTTGACGCGCGAATTGCCGGCGTCGATGAGCAGGTTCATGCGGCGACCCGGTTTCGGGGCGCGATGCCTGCCCGTGCGTTCACCACCGTGGCGGAATGGACTTCGCGAATGCCGCTGCGCGTGCGAAGGCGCAGGGCGCCGTCGCACGCAAGACCGGCAGCGATCCCCGAGAGCAGATGTCCGTCGGCGAGCCGAACGCGGATGCGTTGTCCAGCGTAAGCGTGCATCGCTTCCCAGTCTTCGCGCAGGCGATCCAGGCCGTCGGTCTCGAACGATTCGATCGCCCGCAGCATCGCGGCTGCGATCCGCCCTGCGAGCCGACTGCGCGAGGGCATCGAAGGCACGAGCTGCTCGAGCGCAATCGTCTGTCGGCGAAGGCGCGCATCGAGCTCGGGGACGCGGCGGCAATTGATGCCGATGCCGACGACGGCGAGCACTGCGCCGCCCGACGGTTTCGTTTCCACGAGGATGCCGCCGAGCTTTGCACCCTGCGCGACCAGGTCGTTCGGCCACTTGAGTTCGACCGCGTTCGCGCCCAGTTCGCGCAGCGTGCGGCCGACGGCGACGCCCGCCGCGAGCGAAAGTCCGGACAGCGCAGACACCGGGCGGCGAATGCGTCGGGCGAGCGAAAACGTGAGCCCTGCACCGGGCGCGCTGTGCCAGCGCCGGCCACGCCGGCCACGGCCCGTGGACTGGAACTCGGCCGCGAGAAGCCGCGGGCGATCGCCTGCTGCGCGATCAAGGAGCAGCGCGTTGGTCGAGGTGCAGGCGTCCACGACCTCGACATCGATTGCCTTGGCCGAGGCGCCGAGCGCGCGCGCGATTGCTCGGGCGTCGAGGGTGTCGTGATCGGGGTCGCGCGGCGTCATGTTCGATGGATCGGTCGGTCGGGCGCTCATGCCCTGCCGAAGGCGAAATCGCGCCCCGGCGCGGCGGCAAACAGCGCGCGAGTGTACTCGTGTTTCGGCTGCAGGAAGATCTGCTCCGCGGCACCGTATTCGACCACCACGCCCTGGTGCATGACCGCGACGTGATCGCACACCTGCGCCGCGACCCGCAAGTCGTGCGTGATGAACAGCATCGCGAGGTCGAACTCGGTGCGGATCTCCTCCAGCAGACGGAGGACCTGCGCCTGCACCGAGACGTCGAGCGCTGACACGGCCTCGTCGGCAATCAGCAGTTCGGGTTCCAGGGCGAGCGCGCGTGCGATGCAGATGCGCTGCCGCTGCCCACCCGAGAACTGGTGCGGATAGCGCTCGAGCGCGCCGGCGTCCATGCGCACGAGCGCCAGCAGGCGGCGCGCGCGTTCCAGCGCCTCCGCGCGGGGAACGCCGTAGTTGAGCGGCCCCTCCATGATCGCCTCGCCTACGGTTCGCCGCGGATTGAGCGAGCGGTAGGGATCCTGGAACACGATCTGCACGCGGCGCCGCAAGGGTCGCAGGTCGCCATGCGACCGGCGCGCGATCTCCTCGCCGTGCAGATGGATTTCGCCGCCGGAAGGGTCGATCAGCCGCACGATGCAGCGTGCCACGGTCGATTTCCCCGAACCCGATTCGCCGACGATGCCGAGCGTCTGCCCGCGGCGCACCGACAGGTTGACGCGTTTCGCCGCGGCCACGTTGCGGCGCTTTCCGAACCACGCGCGGTCGACGTAGGTCTTGTCCAGATCGCGCGTCTCGAGCACCACCGGAGCGTCGGTGTCGGCGGCTCGTCCGTGCGGCTCCAGTCGCGGCACCGCGTTGATCAGCATTTTCGTGTACCGGTGCCGCGGGCGCTTGAGCACTTCGTCCTTCGCGCCGAGCTCGACCAGTTCGCCAAGGCGCAGCACGGCGACGCGCTGCGCGATTTCGGCCACCACGCCGAAGTCGTGCGTGATGAAAAGAACGCCCGTGCCGTGGCGCGCCTGCAAATCCGCGATCAGCTTGAGGATCTGCGCCTGCGTGGTGACGTCGAGCGCCGTGGTCGGTTCGTCCGCGATGAGCAGCGCCGGATCGAGCACCAGCGCCATCGCGATCATGATGCGCTGTCGCTGCCCGCCCGAAAGCTGGTGCGGATACGCGGCGAACATGCGCGCGGGGTCCGGCAGCAGCACTTCCTGCAGCGTGGCGATGATCTTCGCGCGCCGCTCCGGCTCCGAGAGCGAAGTGTGGTGCACCAGCACCTCGTCGAGCTGCTCGCCGCAGCGCATCACCGGGTTGAGCGCGGTCATCGGCTCCTGGAAGATCATCGACATGCGCGCCGCGCGCAGCTGTCGCAGGCGCTCGGGAGAGGCGCGCGTCGTGTCTTCGCCTTCGAGCAGCGCTGCGCCGCCGGTCACCGGAAGCGCCGGCGGGAGAAGTCCCATGATCCCCTGCGCGATCACGGATTTGCCCGAGCCCGACTCGCCCACCAGGCACAGGATTTCGCCGCGATGGACGCTGAACGAAACCTTCGAGACCGCCGTGGCGCGCTCGCCGCCCGCCGGCAGCGCGATGGTCAGCTCGCGCACTTCGAGCACCGCAGAACCCGGTGGGGTCAGAGTAACGTCTCCCTCGGAACCTGGGGTCAGAGTAACTTCTCCGGTCTGGGCGGCGCTATGCATCGGTTGGTTCGGGAGAAGTTACTCTGACCCCGCTCAGACGCGCTTGGCCATTTTCGGGTCGAGCGTGTCGCGCAGGCCGTCGCCGAGGATGTTCACCGCCAGAACCGTGACGGCGAGGAAAATTCCCGGAAAGAACACGTTGTGCGGGTACTCGACGAACTGCACGCGCCCCTCGGCCATGATGTTGCCCCAGGTCGGGATGTCCGGCGGCAGCCCGACGCCGAGGAACGACAGGATCGCTTCGACGAGGATCGCCGAGGCGCAGATGAAGGTGCCCTGCACCACGAGCGGCGCGACGGTGTTCGGCAGGATGTGCGCGAGCATGATTTTCCAGGGGGGCGTTCCAAGCGCGATCGCCGCCTCGACGTAGGGTTCTTCCCGGATCGTGAGCACGAGCGCCCGCACCAGCCGCGAGACGCGCGGGATCTCCGGGATCGCGATGGCGACGATCACGGTGACGAGGCTCCCGCGCCAGGCGGCGATCAGCGCGATCGCGATCAGGATCGCGGGGATCGCCATGATGCCGTCCATGATGCGCATCAGCACGCCGTCCAGCCAGCGCAGGTAGCCCGCCGAAAGCCCGAACACGATTCCGAAGGCCAGGGCGACGAGCGCGGCGCAAACTCCCACGGCGAGCGAGACGCGCGTGCCGAAGACGACGCGGCTGTAGATGTCGCGGCCGTAGGAATCCGACCCCATGAAGAAGGTGTGGCGGATGATTTCGCCCTCGAGCGTGGTGATGTCCCCGGTTTTTCCCGGAAGCAGGTCGCGGCTTCCGGCGTCGAAGAGCGACGGATCCACCGTTCCCAGCCAAGGCGCGGCAGCGGCGATCCCGATCAGCAGCGCGAGCGCGACGGCGCCGAAGCGAACCGCGCCATTGCGCCGCACCCGCTGCCAGGCGCTTTCCTGGCGCAGCACGGCGGCCGATTCGACCGACAGCGACTCGAAGCTTTCCGTTTCCGGGGCGGTCATGGCTCGGGCGCCTCAGTAACGGATGCGCGGATCGAGAAACACGTACGACAGGTCCACCAGCAGGTTGATCCCCACGTAAACGAAGGAAAAGAAGAGGATCACGCCCTGGATGGTCGGGAAATCGCGCGCCAGCACTGCGTCCACCGTGAGGCGGCCAAGGCCCGGAATTGCGTACACCGATTCGGTCACCACGACCCCGCCGATCAGCAGCGCGATGCCGATCCCGATCACCGTGACGATCGGCACCGCGGCGTTCGCGAGCGCGTGGCGCACCAGCACGCGCAGTTCCGGCAGGCCCTTGGCGCGCGCGGTGCGGATGTAGTCCTCGCCGAGCGATTCGAGCACCGAGGCGCGGGTCACGCGCGCAATCAGCGCGATGTAGATCACCGACAGCGTGATCGAGGGCAGGAGCAGGTGCCGCAGCCAGGGCCCGAACCCGTCGGCGAGCCGCTGGTAGCCCTGCACCGGGAGCCAGCCGAGTTTCAGCGAGATTAGCCAGATGAGGATGTACGCCAGCACGAACACCGGAACCGAGAAGCCGATCACCGAGAATCCCATCAGCATTCGATCGAAGAGGCTGCCGAAGCGCCACGCGGCGAGCACGCCGAGCGGGACCGAAACCGCGACCGCAATGAGGATCGTGAGCGCAGCGAGCGACACGGTCGGCTCGAGCCGATGCGCGATCAGCGTCGTCACCTTCTGCTTGTAATAGAAGGATTCCCCGAGATCGCCGGAGAGCAGGTTCCCCGCCCAGATTCCGAACTGCACGATGATCGGCCGGTCGAGCCCGAGGCCCGTGCGGATCTGCGCGATCTGCTCGGTGTTCGCCGCGTCGCCCGCGAGAATCGCCGCCGGGTCGCCCGGCGTGAGGCGCAGCATGAGGAACACCAGCACCGCCACGACGAGCAGCACCGGGATGGTCGCCAGCAGGCGGCGCGCGAGGAAGGTGTACATGGATACCAAAAGAAACGGCCCCGGGAGTTTACCCCGGAGCCGTCGCGGTGATCCCGTCGCCGATCAGTTCTTCTTCAGGTTCCAGTAGAGGTTGCCGTTGGTGATGAAAAAGCCGCTGATGTTCTTGCGTGCCGCCATCGGCTGCGTGTACTCGCCGAGCGGCGCGTGCGTCGCGACTTCGAAGGCGCGCACCTGGATCGCCTCGGCGAGTTTCTTCTTCTGCGCGTCTTCGGTCGCGCGCATGAACTGGGCGCGCAATTCGACCAGCTTGTCGTCCTTCGCCCAGCCGAACCAGCCCGAAGCCTCACCGCGCGTGTCGAGCGCCGCGTTGGCGATGGGGTTCCAGATGTCGTGGCCCTGCCACGCGGTCAGGAACATGTTCCAGCCGCCCTTGTCGATCGGGTCTTTCTTGGCGCGCCGGCCGACGAGCGTCTGCCAGTCCATCGCCTGCAGGTCCACCTTGAATCCCGCCTGGCGAAGCAGCTGAGCCGCGACGTCGGGCAGTTTCTGGATCGATGCGAGGTCGGTGGGCTTCATCAGCACGACCGGCGTGCCGTCGTAGCCGGAGGCCTTGAGCAATCCCTGCGCCTTCTTCATGTTCGACTTCGACTGGATGTCGCTGCCCACGGGACTGCCGTAGGGCGTTCCGCAGGTGAACATCGACGCGCAGCCCTTGTAGAGTTCCTTGACCCCGACCTGCGCCTTGAGGAACGGCTCCTGCGAGAACGCCGCCATCACGGCCTGGCGCACCTTCGCGTCGTTGAACGGCTTGTGCAGGTGATTGAAGCGCGCCATGTACTGCAGGTTGACGTTCGAGTACTTCGGGATCTGCAGACTGGCGTCCTTCTTCACCGTCTCGTAATGGTCGAAGGCGAGCGCCTCGAGAATGTCGACCTCGCCCTTTTGCAGCGCGTTCACCTGCGCCTGCGCGTCGCGCAGCGCGAGGTTCCACTCGACGCGCTCCACGTAAACGTGCTTGCCGCCGGTCGAACCCGAGGGCGCTTCCTTGCGCGGCACGTACTTCGGGTTCCTCACGTAAATCGCCTTGTCGCCCGGCTTGAATTCGTCCTTCCTGAAAATGTACGGGCCGGAGCCGGTGTAGTCGTCGATCTGCTTGAAGGCATCCGTATCCGCGACGCGCTTGGGCATGATGAACGGCACGTTGGAGGACGGCTTGCCGAGCGCTTCGAGCACGAAACCGCAGGCCTCGCGCAGGAAGATGCGGAAACTGTCGGGGGTCGGCGAATCCATGCGCTCGACGAACGTCATCAGCGCGCTGCCCATTGCGTCGCGCTTGCCCCAGCGCGCGAGCGAGGCGACCACGTCCTCGCCGGTGACGGGCTTGCCGTCATGGAATTCGAGGCCCTTGCGCAGCTTGAAGGTCCACAACCGGTGATCCGGCGACTCGGTCCAGGACTCGACCATCTGCGGCTTGATCTGGCTCTTGTCGTCGGTGCCGAAGAGCGTGTCGTAGATCATGTAGCCGTGATTGCGGCTCATGTACGCGGTGGTCCAGATCGGGTCGAGAATCGCGAGATTCGAGTGCGGCACGATGCGCAGCACCTTGGGATCGCCCTGCGCCTGGGCGAAACCGGGTGCGGCAAGCAGGCTGGCGGTCGCCGCGATTGCCGCGGCAATGCGTGAAACGTTCATGGAAGGGGGTCTCCTCGTTTGGAAGCGGCACGATATCCTATGGCTCTTGCAGCGGCAAGAAGCGGCGCGTTGCGCCCGAGCCGCAGTGACCAACCGGGGAGGCAGGGACTGTGGCACGCATTGCAATCGGCGGCATGCAGCACGAGACCAACACGTTTGCGCCTTCGAGCGCGGATTACGCGGCGTTCGAGGCGGGCGGCGGCTGGCCGGGCGTGCAGTTCGGGGAACCGCTTTTCGACGCGGTCGCCGGCGCCAACATTCCTGCCGAGGGCGCGATTCGGGCGCTGCGCTCGATGGGCCACGCGCTCGTGCCGACGGCCTGGGCGGCCGCGAGCCCTTCGGCGCCGGTGACGACCGATGCGTTCGAGCGCATCGTGGGGGAACTGGTGGCGCGGCTCGGCGCCGCAAAGCCGCTCGATGGGGTGTACCTCGATTTGCACGGCGCCATGGTGACCGAGGCGCACGACGACGGCGAGGGCGAGATCCTGCGGCGCGTGCGCGAAGCGGTAGGCGCCCGCGTGCCGATTGCGGTGAGCCTCGACCTGCACGCCAACGTCACGCGCGCGATGCTGGAACGCGCCGACGCGATGGTCGCCTATCGCACTTATCCGCACGTCGACATGGCGGAAACGGGCGCGCGCGCAGCGCGGCTCCTGGATCGGCTGCTGCGCACCGGATCGCGCCTCGCGAACGCCTGGCACGGATTCGATTTCCTCACCGGAATTCCCTCGCAGTGCTCGTCGATCGAGCCCTGCCGCAGCATCTACCGGCTGCTCGGCGAGTTGGAGTACCGCCACGACGCGATGCTCTCGTTCGCCCCGGGGTTTCCGATGGCGGATTTCGCCGAATGCGGCATGACGGTGTTCGGCTACGGCGGCGAGCGGCGCGACGTCGACGCTGCGGTGGAGGCGCTGCGCGCCTGCATCGCCGATTCGGAACGCGATTTCGCGCTCGAACTGCACTCGCCCGAGGACGCCGTGGCGCGCGCGAAGCAGCGCGGCGAACCCGGCGCGCCGGTGGTGCTCGCGGACACTCAGGACAATCCGGGCGCGGGCGGCAACGGCGATACGACCGGGTTGCTCGCGGCGCTCGTTCAGCAGAGCGCGCGCGAAGCGACGCTCGGGCTGCTGGTCGATCCGGCATCGGCCGCGCGCGTGCACGAGGCGGGGCAGGGCGCGACGCTCGCGCTCGCGCTCGGCGGACGTTCCGGAATCCCGGGCGACGCGCCCTTCGCGGGGGAGTTCTCGGTCGAACGGTTGGGCGACGGGCACTTCACCTGCACCGGGCCCATGTTCCGGGGTTTTCGCATGAACCTCGGCGCGATGGCGCTCCTTCGGTCGCGCGCTGCGCCCGGCGTTCGCGTTGCCCTCGCATCGCGCAAATGCCAGGCGGCCGACCAGGAAATGTTCCGCCACCTCGGCGTCGAGCCGCGGCGCGAGCGCATCCTGGCGCTGAAGAGTTCGGTGCATTTCCGCGCCGATTTCGAACCGATCGCGCGGGAAGTGCTGGTCGTCAGGGCGCCCGGACCGGCGCTCGCCGACCCGGCGGAATTCAGGTGGACCAAGCTGCGGAAAGGCGTGCGGCTGCGGCCGCTGGGGCCCGTGCTTGCCTGATCTGGTCGTCATTGCGGGACCCAACGGCGCGGGAAAGTCCACCGCGGCGCCATTGCTGATCGGCGAGCGTCTGGGCATCGTGGAATTCGTCAATGCCGATGTGATCGCTTCTGGATTGGCGGCGTTCGCGCCGGGCCGCGTCGCGGTGGAGGCGGGGCGCATCATGCTGCGGCGGTTGAATGAATTGGCGGCTTCCGGCGCCGATTTTGCCTTCGAAACCACACTCGCCTCGCGTAGTTTCGCGCCGTGGATTGAGATGCTGCGGCGCGAGCGCGGCTACCGCTTTCACCTTGCATTCCTCTGGCTCCCGAGCGCGGAGATGGCGGTTCTGCGCGTGGCCGGACGTGTGCGTCAAGGCGGACATGCCGTTGCGCCCAACGACATTCGGAGGCGCTACGCACGGGGAATCGCCAATTTCTTCGAGCTTTACGCGCCGATTGCCGATTCGTGGGAGATACACCAGAATTCGTCTTCACCACCCGAACTGATTGCCGCAAGGGAAGGCAGTGCCCCGATCCGGTACGGAAACCGAATGCTTTGGGAGATGATCCGGAACCGCATGATGGCGAAAGAAAAGGATCTCGAATACGAGACTGGCGCCGAGCCTCGTCTGATGGGCGTCCCGGTCAGCGAAGTGATGCGAATCTTCGATCGTGCCGGACGCGAGGTACTGGCGCGCCACAAGGCGCTCGGCCATCCGATCGTGATCTGGCGCGATGGCCGGGTGGTCGAGGTGCCGCCGGAGGAAATCGAGGTCGATTGACCCCAGCGTAGCATCGCTGGCTCCGCGTCATCGTGCTGGACGACGGTGTTACGGTGCACAATGCGTTCCCCGACCGGGGGTTCAAACCGTGAAAATCAGGTACTTTCGCGATACGGATACGCTCTACATCGAGTTCCGACCGAACTCGGTCGCGGAAACGCGCGACTTGGACGAGGACACGCAAATCGAAGTCGATGCCAAGGGAAACATCTGCGCGATCACCGTCGAGCACGCCAGCCATCGAGCCGACCTGCCCGAGCTCGACTACGAGCAAGTCGCCGCCTGACTGACTACACCAGGGCCGGCCAATCGCGCTGCGCCGGCCGCATCTGCTCGAGCGCCCGCGCAAGGCGCAGCACGCCGCGATCGTCGAACCGCCGCCCGATGACCTGAATCCCGATCGGCAGCCCGTCCGCGCTGTGAGTCCAGTTGAGCGAAGCCGCGGGCTGCTCCGACATGTTGTACGGCACGGTGAACGCGATATGCGGCAGCGCGTTGTGCGGATCGTCGTTGGGGCTCGGCAGTTCCGCCGCGTAGGGAAGGATCGGCGAAGTCGGCGAGACGACGAAATCGTAGGGCACGGTCGCCCGCGTCGTCGCCTCCCTCAGCGCGACGTAGCAGTGGTACGCCGCCATCACGTCGCGGCCGGTGAAGTTCTTTGCGCGCCAGGTGCACCATTCGGCGACGAACGGCAGCACCTTGGCCTGTTTTTCGGGCGAAAGCTGGACGAAATCCTGGTACGAGCGTGCCTCGAAGAAATGCTCCATGCCTTGAAGCAGCTCCGGCGCGAGGAACGGTTTCATTGCTTCGACCTTCGCTCCGGCCGCGTCCAGCGCATTCGCCGCGCCGCGCGCGGCAGCTGCGACTTCCGCGTGCACCGGCAGTCCGAAGTTCATTTCCGCCAGATAGCCGATGCGCAGCGCCTTGAGATCGATGCGCTCCAGGTCCGCCGCGTAATCCGAGGCGTCGTAGGGCAGGCTCATGAAATCGCGCGCATCGGGCTTCGAAAGTGCGTTCATCAGCATCGCGGAGGCCGCGACGTCGCGCGTCATCGGCCCGGTGACGCGCCCGATGTAGGGCGGATAAACCGGCACGCGACCGAGGCTCGGTTTCAGACCGAAGAGTCCACAGTGCGTCGCCGGCAGCCGGATCGAGCCCCCGATGTCGGTGCCGAGGTGCAGGGGCGCATACCCTGCAGCGCCGGCGGCTCCGGCACCGGAACTCGAGCCCGAAGTGTTGCGGTCGAGCCGCCACGGATTGCGCGTCACGCCGTGAAGGCTCGAAAGCCCGGAGGACAGCATGCCGAAATCCGGCATCGTGGTCTTGCCGAGGATCACGCATCCGGCCTCGCGCAGCCGCGCCGCGGGTGGCGCATCCACGCTTTGCGCCGGCGCGTCGTCGTTGGCACGCGTTCCGATCGGCGACGGGTCGCCGCGCGTGTAGAGGTTTTCCTTGATCGTCACCGCAACGCCGTCGAGCGGCGAAAGCGGCGCCTTGCGCTGCCAGCGCGCTTCGGCCGCGCGCGCTGCTGCGAGCGCACCTTCGCGATCGAGCCGATACATCGCGTTGAGTTTCGCTTCCGCGGCGTCGATTCGCTCCAGGCACGCGCGCGCGAGATCCACCGGGGAAAGCTCTCCTCGCGAAAAACGCGCCGCCAGCTCGGCGGCGGGCAAATCGCAGATCGCGGTCATCGTGAACCGATCATACAATGCGGTCCATGATCCCAAGAATCTGTTTTGCATGGCTCCTCGCCCTCGCCGCCGGAAGCGCGAGCGCGCAGCAGGAAATCCGCTTCTGGCATGCCATGGGCGGCGCGCTCGGCGAGGAATTGAACGCGTTCGTGCAGCGCTTCAACGAATCGCAGCGCGAGTTCCGGGTGGTCACCGAGCACAAGGGCAGCTACGAGGACACGCTGATCGTCGCGCTCGCCGCGCAGCGCGAGGGCACCGGCCCGCACCTCGTCCAGGTCTACGAGGTCGGCACGGCGCTCATGATGGCGCCGCGCCGCGCGGTGCGGCCCGTGTGGCAGGTGCTCTCGGAGGGCGGAGAAGCGATCGACGCGAAAGCGTTCCTCCCCGCCGTCGCAAGTTACTTTTCCGACAATTCCGGAAAACTGCTCGCGCTGCCGTTCAACATCTCGACGCCGATCCTGTTTTACAACCGCGACGCGTTCCGGCGCGCGGGGCTCGACCCGGACAAGCCGCCGCGCACCTGGTACGAGTTTCCCAAGGTGATCGAGGCGCTGAAGGACGCGGGCGTGAGTTGCGGTTACACCACGACCTGGCCTTCGTGGGTGCTGCTGGAGAATACGAGCACCTGGCACAATCAGGACTTCGCCACGCGGGACAACGGGCTCGGCGGCCTCGACGCGAAGCTCGTATTCAACACGCACTTGATGGTGCGCCACGTCGCCATGCTCTCGTCGTGGGCGCGCGCCACGTACTTCACGTATTCGGGCCGGCGCGTCGAAGGCGAGGCGCGCTTCCTGAAGGGCGAGTGCGCGCTGCTCACCGCGGCCTCATCGAGCGCGGCCGAACTGCGCCGTTCGGCCGGGTTCGATTTCGGCGAGGCGCAACTGCCCTATTACGACGACATCAAGGGCGCCCCGCACCATTCGTTGATCGGCGGCGGGGCACTCTGGGTGCTCGCGGGCGCGAAGGCCGCCGAATACCGGGGCGTCGCGAAGTTCCTCGCGTTTCTGGCGAAACCCGAAATGCAGGCCGAATGGCACCAGAAGACGGGGTACGTGCCGGTCACCCGCGCGGCCTACGAACTGACGCGGAATTCGGGCTTCTATGCGAAGCGTCCGGGACAGGAATTCGCGATCCAGCAACTGCTGCTGAATAGCCCGACGCGCGAATCACGCGGCATCCGCCTCGGGGATTTCCAGAAAATCCGCCTCATCATCGACGAGGAACTGGAAAAGGTCTGGGATGGGACGAAGCCCCCGAAGCTCGCACTGGACGATGCCGCCGAGCGCGGCAACGTGCTGCTGCGCCGTTTCGAGGCCGATCACCGCGCCGGCGCCGAGCCGGAAACTCCTGCGCGTACGCTCCGCCGGGCGCACAGGAAATAGGGCCCAAAAAGGCGGCAAAATCGCGCCCCGGTTTGGCTATACTGCGGCCTCGTCCGGCCCCAGGGTCGGCAAACCCATTCAGAGGAGATCCCATGCGTTTCAGACTCATAGCTGCCGCGCTGGCCGGCGCCGGGCTGTTCTCGGCGAACGCCTACGCACAGACCGAAATCCAGTGGTGGCATTCGATGGGCGGCGCACTCGGCGAGGCGCTCAACGGCGTCGCCAACCAGTTCAACGCCAGCCAGAAGGACTACAAGGTGGTCACGTCCTTTAAAGGGACCTATGGCGAGTCAATGACCGCGGCGATCGCGGCGTTTCGCGCCGGCAGCGCGCCGCACCTGGTGCAGGTGTTCGAAGTCGGCACCGCCACCATGATGGCCGCCAAGGGCGCCATCGTGCCGGTGGCCAAGGTGATGGCGGACGCCAAGGAGCCGTTCGATCCCAATGCCTACCTGCCTACGGTGACGGGCTATTACTCCGACCTCAAGGGCAACATGCTGTCGTTCCCATTCAACAGCTCGACGGCGCTGTTCTACATCGACCGCAACAAGTTCAAGGCGGCCGGCCTGCCGCCGGTGCCGCCCAAGACCTGGAAGGAGCTGATCGCTGCGGCCGAGAAGCTCAAGGCCGCGGGGCAGGATTGCGTCTACACCACCGGCTGGCCGTCCTGGGTGCACATCGAGAACTTCAGCGCCTGGCACAACGTCCCGATCGGCACCAAGCAGAACGGCATGGGCGGATTCGACACGCAGTTCACCGTCAACTCGCCGCTGCACGTGCGCCACGTTTCCATGCTGGCCGACATGGCGAAGAAGGGCCTCTTTACCTACGCCGGGCGCGGCAACCAGGCCGACGGCAAGTTCCAGGCCGGCGAGTGCGCGATGGCCACGATCAGCGCCGGTGCGCTGGCGGGCACGATCAAGGCAGGCAAGACCGACTGGGAGCTGAGCTTCCTGCCCTACCACGACGACGTGAAAGGCGCGCCGCAGAACTCGATCATCGGTGGCGCGTCGCTCTGGGTGATGGCCGGCCGCAAGCCCGAGGAATACAAGGGCGTGGCCAAGTTCTTCGCCTTCCTCTCCCGGCCCGAAGTGCAGATGGAATGGCACACCAGCACGGGCTATGTGCCGATCACCAAGGCCGCCTACGAGCTGACGCAGAAATCCGGGTTCTACGCCAAGAACCCAGGGCGCGACCTGCCCGTCAGGCAGCTCACCAACAAGGCACCCACCGAGAACTCCAAGGGCCTGCGCTTCGGCAACTTCGTGCAGGGACGCACGGTGATCGAGGAGGAGCTGGAGAACGTGTTCTCGGGCAAGAAGGAACCCAAGGCGGCGCTGGACGATGCGGTCCGGCGCGGCAACGAGATCCTGCGCCAGTTCGAAGCCGCGAACAAGTAACCCGCAGCAAGCCCGTGGAAAAGCGGGTCGTCTTCCGGTCTGCGTGGCTGCCGTATGCGCTGGTGGCCCCGCAGATCGCGATCACGCTGGTATTCTTCTTCTGGCCGGCGGCGCAGGCGGTGTGGTACTCGCTCCACCTGCAGGACGCCTTCGGCCTCAAGGTCCAGTTCGTCGGCCTGGCGAACTTCGCGACCCTGTTCAAGGACAGCAACTACCTCGCCTCGTTCAAGGTCACCGCGCTGTTCAGCGTGCTGGTGGCGTTCTTCGGCATCGCGATTTCGCTGCTGCTCGCGACCATGGCCGACCGCGTGCTGCGCGGGGCGATGGCCTACAAGACGCTGCTGATCTGGCCCTACGCGGTGGCGCCGGCCGTTGCCGGGGTGCTTTGGGCATTCATATTCGCGCCCTCGATCGGCATCCTCACCTACATCCTCAAGGGCTGGGGTGTCGACTGGAACTGGATCATCAAGGGCGACCAGGCGATGCTGCTGGTCGTCATCGCGGCGGTGTGGAAGCAGATCTCCTACAACTTCCTGTTCTTCCTCGCCGGCCTGCAGTCGATCCCGAAGTCGCTCATCGAGGCGGCCGCGATCGACGGCGCGAGTCCGTTCCGCCGCTTCTGGACCATCGTGTTTCCGCTCCTTTCGCCCACCACCTTCTTCCTGCTGGTGGTGAACATCGTCTACGCCTTCTTCGACACCTTCGGCGTCATCGATGCCACCACCCAGGGCGGGCCGGGGCAGTCGACCAACATCCTGGTCTACAAGGTCTACCACGACGGCGTGAAGGCGGCTGACCTGGGCGGCTCCTCGGCGCAGTCGGTGATCCTGATGTTCATCGTCATCGTGCTGACGGTGGCGCAGTTCCGCTTCATCGAGCGCAAGGTGCAGTACTGAGCGCGCGATGGTAGAGAACCGCCCCTGGCTCACCTTCCTGTCGCACTCGGTGCTGATGCTCGGCGTGCTGGCCGTCGCGTTCCCGCTCTACGTCACCTTCATCGCCTCGACGCACACGCTGGAGGCGATCATGCAGGCGCCGATGCCGCTCGTCCCGGGGGACCAGCTGGTGGAGAACTTCACCCAGGTGCTGACGGCGGGCTCGACCAAGGGCTCCAAGGCGGCCGGGGCCACGATGCTCGTCAACAGCCTGGTGATGGCGCTCGCGATCCCGCTGGGCAAGATCACGATCTCCGTGATCTCCGCCTTCGCCATCGTCTACTTCCGCTTCCCGCTGCGCATGTTCTTCTTCTGGATGATCTTCGTCACCCTGATGCTGCCGGTGGAGGTGCGCATCATTCCGACCTTCAAGGTGATCGCAGATCTGGGCATGCTGAACACCTACGCCGGCCTGACGGTACCGCTGATCGCCTCGGCCACCGCCACGTTCCTCTTCCGCCAGTTCTTCATGACCGTGCCCGACGAACTGGCGGAAGCCGCGCGCGTCGACGGCGCCGGGCCGTTGCGCTTTTTCTGGGACGTGCTGCTGCCGCTGTCGAAGACCACGATGGCGGCGCTGTTCGTGATCCAGTTCATCTACGGTTGGAACCAGTACCTCTGGCCCCTGTTGATCACCACAGATGAATCCATGTACACGACGGTGATCGGCATCAAGCGCATGATCGTCGGCGGCGACGCGGCCAATGAGTGGAACCTGATCATGGCCACCGCGATCCTGGCGATGCTGCCGCCCGCGCTGGTGGTGATGCTGATGCAGAAGTGGTTCGTCAAGGGACTGGTGGAGACCGAGAAATAGCGATGGCCGAAATATCGTTCCGCAACGTCAGGAAGAGCTACGGCGAGCTGGAGGTGGTGCACGGCGTGTCGGCCGAAGTCGCCGACGGCGAATTCGTGGTCATCGTCGGGCCTTCGGGCTGTGGCAAGTCGACGCTGCTGCGCATGGTGGCGGGTCTGGAGACCATCACCGGTGGCGAGATCTCGATCGGCGACCGCGTGGTGAACCTGCTCGAGCCCAAGGACCGCGACATCGCCATGGTGTTCCAGAACTACGCGCTCTACCCGCACATGTCGGTGTACGACAACATGGCCTACGGACTGCGGATCCGGGGGCTCGCCAGGTCCGACATCGACGCGCGCGTGAGGCGCGCGGCGGAAATCCTCGAACTCGGCGGATTTCTCGAACGCAAGCCGCGCGAGCTTTCGGGCGGCCAGCGCCAGCGGGTGGCGATGGGTCGCGCCATCGTGCGCGAGCCGGCGGCGTTCCTCTTCGATGAGCCGTTGTCCAACCTCGACGCGAAGCTTCGCGTTCAGATGCGCGCTGAACTCCAGGCGCTGCACCGGCGGCTGGGGACGACGAGCCTGTTCGTCACGCACGACCAGGTCGAGGCGATGACGCTCGCGCACCGCATGATCGTGATGAACGCCGGCCGCGCCGAGCAGATCGGCTCGCCGCTCGACGTGTATGCCAACCCCGCCACGACCTTCGTTGCGGGTTTCATCGGCTCGCCGCCGATGAATTTGATACCGTCCGAGCGCGGCGGACGACCGGTGCTGCTCGGCGTGCGCCCGGAGCACCTCGAGCCGTGCGCGGAAAGCGAGGCGATGATGACCGTGGACATCGATCTGCTCGAGCCGCTGGGCAGCGATACGCTCGTCTACGGCCACCTCGCAGGCGGGCGCGACGGGACGCGCGTCGCGGTTCGGCTGCACGAGTCGGTCGATGCGCGCACCGGTCACCTGGCGGTCCGCTACGACCCGGCAAAGGCGCATTTCTTCGACCCGCAAGGCGGCCAACGCATCGTGTCGTGACGCCGCGCGCGGAATCGCAAGTCCGCTGGCCGCGCCCGCGCGTCGTCGCGCATCGCGGCGGCGGCCGTCTCGCCCCGGAAAACACCCTCGCCGCGATTCGCCTGGGCGCGCGAATGGGGTTCCGTGGCGTCGAGTTCGACGTCATGCTCGCCGGTTGTGGCACGCCGGTGCTGATCCACGACGAAACCTTGAAGCGCACGTCGAACGGCCGGGGCGAAGTGGCCCGTACACCCTACGCCGAACTCGCGCGGCTCGACGCCGGCGCCTGGTTCAGCCGGAGTTACCGCGGCGAGCCCATACCCGCCTACGAGGACGCCGTGCGCGTTTGCCGGGAACTCGGCCTGTGGGCGAACGTCGAGATCAAGCCTTCGACGGGATACGATCGGCGCACGGGAGAAGCGGTGGCGCTCGCGAGCCGCGCGCGATGGGCCGGCGCGCCGCAGCCACCCGTGTTGTCTTCGTTTTCCACGGTCGCGCTGGCAGCCGCGCGCAGTGTCGCGCCGGAATTGCCGCGCGGCCTG
The DNA here is from genome assembly GCA_001770475.1 of Betaproteobacteria bacterium RIFCSPLOWO2_02_FULL_66_14. Lineage (GTDB taxonomy): Bacteria > Pseudomonadota > Gammaproteobacteria > Burkholderiales > SG8-39 > 2-02-FULL-66-14. The sequence continues at coordinate 73,629 of MERB01000010.1, forward strand.
CTGGTCGGGCGAATCCCGCCGCACTGGCACGAATTGATGCGCGATCTGGACTGCGTCGCGCTGCACTGCAACCACCGTGCGCTCAATGCCCGGCTTGCGGCCCGAATCCACGATGCAGGCTATGGGATCCTGACCTGGACCGTGAACGAGCGGCGGACCGCCCGAAAGCTCCTCGGCTGGGGGGTCGACTGCCTCGTGACGGATGCGCTTGGGACGATCGGCCCGTCGTTCCGGTAACAAGTGTTTACACAGTCGCGTGCTCCGGAGGGTCGTTATCGGCGTTCATCGCGCCGTGGGCTATCCGCACAGTCCTTACGGGAGAACTTGACCATGAGATCTGTCAGATTCATAGCCATTACCGCCGCTGCAATGCTTTCGCTGCCGGTGTACGCGCAGACCCAGGGCACGCCGCGAATCGATCAGCGCCAGGCGAACCAGGCACAGCGCATCGAGCAGGGCAAGCAGTCAGGCGCGCTCAACGAGAAGGAGGCGGCACGTCTCGAGAAAGGCCAGGCGCGCGTACAGCGCATGGAAGACAAGGCGGTCGCCGACGGCAAGGTGACTGCGAAGGAGCGGCGGCGGATCGAGCACGCGCAGAACCAGCAAAGCCGCAAGATCTACCGCGAAAAGCACGATAAACAGCGGGCTAAGAAGTAGGGCCGGCGTCTGCGGTTGCGCTGGTCTCGCAGCGAAGGTCACGGTCTGCCGACTTCGCGCTGCGGCGAAGTCGGCAGATCGGGGAAGGGCAAAGACACACGCGGTTCCGTCTTTTGTCTTTCATCCGATCTCCCGACTTGGCCGCACTTGCCAAGTCGGGAGACCCCGGGGCGTCAAGACCGTCACGTTGCCGGCATGAGGTGCGCCTGCCGTCTTATACGCAGCAGGCAAAGGAGTCGATCCGGCGCTTGTTGCGACGCTGGTTTCGGTGCGACGGCCGGCGTCTGCCGACTTCGCACTGCGGCGAAGTCGGCAGATCGGGGAAGGGCGTAGGCAAGGTCGGCTGCGCTTCTCGCTTTTCACCGATCTCCCG
>MERB01000011.1:0-7114 GCA_001770475.1 Betaproteobacteria bacterium RIFCSPLOWO2_02_FULL_66_14
ATTCACACCCTTGAACTGTGGAAGTTGGGCTAGATCCCTAATGCGGATCCAAGCTGTCCGCCGAGCACGCCTCAAACGTTTCGAAGATCGCTGTCCGTGTTCCGTTAGACGCGAGGTCGGATTTTCACGCCACGGTTGCCGTCGTTACGGACTACTACCGACGCGCAGCAACTCCACCGGCCTTGCGTTTACCGCGGGATTTCGCACCGGAGGAAACATGCTTGGAACTGGTCGCGCGTCGCGCGAACGGTACGCTCTGTATCAAATAATACTCCATCTTAGTGACCATTGGCCCCGCAGCTTCGGTTCTGGTCTTGAGCCTCTGCCATGCCGGATCCATTCGAAAAGCGCGCCAAACCACTTCACGCTCATTCGCGTCCTTCCAGGCCACCAAATAGAACAGTTTCTCCCGCGCATCAGTCGGCTCCCACATGTCGACGATGCGAAAACCGTGATTTCCAAGTAGTCGCAGCGCCCCCTTCTTGAATCGATCATAAAGCGCCTCGCGGCGATTCGGAATGATGTCGTAAATGCGAAGTTCGTAGATCACTTAAAGCCTCCTCTCCCAAACCGCTCCGATTGTCACCCGGCATCATCCCATTACTAGCCTGGGAAGCCAGAGCGATGCTGCTGGCACAAACACGAAGAATACGTAGACCGTGATGATCACGGCTAGAAAAGGCAATACCGCTCGCGAAAGCTGCTCGAGCGTAACGTTGCCGATGCTACATCCGACAAATAGGCACAGACCGACCGGCGGCGTCGCCAGACCGATTACTAGTCCAAAAACAATCACCACTCCAAAATGCACGGGGTCAAATCCGTACGCCTCCGCGGCGGGCATAAGCACGGGGGTCAGGATAATTATGGCGCCGGAAGTCTCAAGGAACAGTCCGACAATCAAGAGTAAAGCGATCACCAACAGCAGAAAAACCCACCGTTGATCGGTCAACGAGAGAAACAGTTCCGCCACTGCCTGCGGGATCCGCTCGAACGCCATAACCCACCCCAGAAGATTGGCGTTCGCGACGATTAGCATAATCGCCGCCGACAACACGGTTGCGATCACAATCTGTCGCCACAACACGCGAACTTTGAGCGTCCGCATTCCCATTCCGACCACGATCGCGTAAAGCACAGCCGCGACAGAGGACTCGGTTGGCGTGAAGATCCCACCCGTCACGCCGCCAACGATGATGACCGGCATCATGAGCGCCAAAATCGCAACGCGAAAGCTTGCGAAGAATCCGCGCCCCCGTTCAAGCCATCCACTGCTTGGCGCTGCCGCAGGATTAACCGGCCGTCGCCGCAGCAAGAAGCGGTTGAGCGCGAGCAAGGCGAACCCGACCACGACACCAGGCGTGGCGCCGGCGAGAAAGAGCGCACCGATCGAGGTACCGGACGAAATTCCGTACACCAGCATCGGGATGCTCGGCGGAATCAGGGGCCCGCATAGCGAACTGGCTACCGTAAGCGCGGTGGCGAACTCGCGACGATAGCCATCCTTGATCATTTCCGGGATCAGAATCGACCCGACCGCAGCCGCATCGGCCGTCGCTGCGCCAGTGATACCGCCAAAGAACATGCTCGTGAGCACATTCACTTGCGCTAAACCGCCTCGCCAACGGCCAACCAGATAGTTAGCAAACTGAATCAGACGGCCCGTCAATTGGGCTTCGTTCATCAGCAGACCTGATAGAACAAAAAATGGAATGCTCATCAATACGAATTGATCGAGGCCCGCAAAAATTCTCTGCGGCACGACTGAAAGTGGTGCAGCGCCCGTCGTCACAAGATAAATTGTCGCGGTGAGGCCGAGCACAAGCGCGATCGGCACGCCTAGCACAAGAAGGCCCAGAAAAGACGCTAGCAACGTGCTCATCCCACGACCGACGCCACTAATAGTTCCGCGCCGCACCGTCGCGCAGATAAGGTGCGCATGCTAAACAATCATTGCGTGGCGGGCCTGCGTCCGAACCACAACGCCTCGGTAGCCGCAATGGCGATCAGCAAACCACCGAAAGGAACTGCGAGATAGATCCAGGCGATATCGATTTGAAGTGCCGGTGAAAGCTGCTGTCTGGCAAAGTTACGCATAGACAGGAACCAGCCTTGCCACATCATAACGGCAGCGAATGCGATGACTATCAAATGAATTAGGCGCCAGATGTAAACCACCACTCCACTTGGGAATAAATCCCACAGTGCACTAACCGCCACGTGAGAGCCCTCTCGATACGCTACCGCTGCACCGATCAGTGCGCTCCATACCAAAGAGTATCGTGCCAACTCTTCGGCCCAGATGATGCTGTCGCCAATGAGATAACGAAAGACCACCTGAGCCGACATCGCGCCGAGTGCCAATGACAAGGTTCCCGCCGCCAAAAACGTCCCCAGTCGGCCAATCAAGAAATCGACCGGCTTCCACACGTTCCGCGCCCGCACTACTAGAGACGGAGCCCTCGCCGACCGCTACTTCCTGAGCGCCATAATATCCTTCAGGAGATCCTGCGCATTCAGCTTCTCGGCATATTTTTGCCAAACGGGCTGCACTTTATCGACAAAGGCTTTAGAGTCAACTTTAGTGATCGTTACGCCCTGAGCAACGAGCTTTTCGCGGATCGCTCCCATCTTGTCCGCAAACACTTTGCGCTCGTGCACAGCCGCCTCGAGCATCGCGTCGCGGATAAATTTCTGCTGTGCGGCCGAGAGACTGTTAAAGAATTTCGCACTCATGATCACTGGTCGCGGTTCAGAAACAAACGTAATCTGATCCCAGTCTGTCATGTACTTGGCGATTTCATAGATCTTCAGCGTGTCCACCGACAGGACATCGAGGTGCGCACCCTCGATAACGCCCTGCTTCATGCCCGTATAGACCTCGGTATATGGCATCGGCGTAGGATTCGCCCCGAGCGCTCTCATCGCATCGACCAGCACGGGCGTTTCGATTACGCGCATTTTTACGCCAACCAGGTCTTCTGGTTTGCGCACGGGCTTTTTGACCGTCTCGAGCGGGCTGTCCCCAGTACTGAACCAAGCAAGAACGCGGAAACCTCCTTGCTTTTCGATCATCTGACCCAGTTTCTGCCCAATGGGACCGTCGGCGATTTCTGCCATATGCTTTTGGCCCTGGATTAGAAATGGCACCTGCACAATGTTGTAGATTGGCGCGAGGTTAGCCATTGCGCCGGCTCCTACCCCAATCTGAATCGAGCCCTCCAGAATTGCCTCATTGATCTCGCGCTCGTTACCAAGCTGGCCTCCTGGAAAGATCAATACCTTTATCTCCCCGTTGGAGCGAGCCTCAACCAGTTCCTTGAACTTCCTTGCACCATCCATGTACGGGAACGTTTCGGCTGTAATCAGCGCAAAACGGAGCGTTAGATTCTCCGCCCTGACGGAGGCTATCGTAAGCAGCCCCAGCACCAGCCCGGCAAGCGTGACCGCAAACTTTCTTGTCAACATTGTCCTCCCTCCTTCTTGGGCGTTATCTGCGAGCGCTTAGCCGCGACGAATTACCAATTGCCGCCACCGCGCCGATTCATTGAATTTCATTCATTTTATGAAATCAACCCCGTTTGTCAATTAAGCCGATGGTCTCAGACTAAGTTCACAACAACTGACGTCGTCCCGCAATTTCGGCACGGGTTGAAACTGGAGAAACGTCGCCCCCCAAGGTCCCGGAAAGGGATATGGAGCGCCGGTGAGGCGATTGGGGTTTACGGAACAGCAGGTGGCGTACGTGCTGCGCCAGGCGGAATCGGGCACGCCGGTGTCGAAAGTGTGCCGACAGATCGGCATTGCCGAGGCCGCGCTTTACCTCTGTAAGAAGCTCTACGCAAACCCCGGGGTTATGGAGCTACGGAAACGGCGGCAGCTCAAATTCGCCGCGATGCCAGGATTTTCAGCATCGGCAACGGGACCGTGGGAATGCTGGTGAGGGACAACCCCAGTGAATTTGCCGCAATTGCGCCGCCCTTAGATATGTGAGGCTTCGCGGCGCCACTCGGCACAAACGCTCTGAATTTGTGGATCATCATCCAGCGCCCAGAGAATCGGCGCCGGAGCTCAAGACTGAATGGCGGAGAGAGAGGGATTCGAACCCCCGGTACCGCAAGCGGTACAACAGATTTCGAGTCTGCCGCAATCGACCACTCTGCCATCTCTCCGCGGCCGGGCATTCGCTCGTGAGAGCGCGGTGCAGATTTTATCAGGCGCGCGCTACGCGGCGGTCGCAATCCGCTCGACGCCACCCATGTAGGGCCATAGCGCCGTGGGCACCGTGACCGAGCCGTCGGCGTTCTGGCAATTCTCCAGGATCGCCACCAGCGTGCGCCCCACGGCGAGCGCCGAGCCGTTCAGGGTGTGCACGATCTCGGGCTTGCCCTTTTCGTTGCGGTAGCGCGCCTGCATGCGGCGCGCCTGGAAGCCCTCGTAGTTGGAGCAGGAGGAAATCTCGCGATAGGTTTTCTGCGACGGCAGCCACACTTCGATGTCGTAGGTTTTCGCCGCCGCGAAGCCCGTGTCGCCGGTGCACAGCGTGACCACGCGATAAGGCAGATCGAGCCGCTTGAGGATCGCCTCGGCGTGCCCGGTGAGTTCCTCGTGCGCCGCGGTGGAGTTCGCGGGCTCGACGATCTGCACCAGTTCCACCTTGTCGAACTGGTGTTGCCGGATCATGCCGCGCGTGTCCTTGCCGGCCGCGCCCGCTTCCGAGCGAAAGCACGGCGAGTGGCAGACGTACTTCAGCGGCAGTGACTCGCGCGGGACGATCTCCTCTCGGACGAAATTCGTCACCGGGTACTCGGAGGTCGGGATGAGGTAGAGGTCGCGTCCCTCCACGCGGAACAGGTCGTCCTTGAACTTGGCGAGGCTCGAAACGCCATTGGCGCACTCGCCGCTCACCATGTACGGCACGTACACCTCGGTGTAGCCGTGGTTGCCCGTGTGCACGTCGAGCATGAATTGAGCGATCGCCCGGTGCAGGCGCGCGATGCCGCCCTTCATGACGACGAAACGCGCTCCGGCGAGTTTCGCGGCGGTGTCGAAATCGAGTCCGCCGAGCGCCGTGCCGAGGTCGGCGTGGTCCTTCACCGCGAAATCGAACTTGCGCGGCTCGCCCCAGCGGCGCTGCTCGACGTTGTCCTCGGCGCTCGAACCCTGCGGCACGCTTTCCTGCGGCAGGTTCGGGATGATCTCCAGGAATTCATTCAGCCGCTGCTGCACGTTCGCCAACTCACCCTGCATCCGCTTCAGGTCATCCGCAAATCGCGCGACATCAGCCATCAGACCGGCAACCAACTCTAGATCTCCTTTGGCCTTCGCGTTCCCAATCTGCTTTGAGAACGCGTTCCGCTGCGATTGAAAATACTCCGTCTTGGTTTGAATGTCCTTTCGTTCCGCCTCAAGCTCGGTGAATTTCTCAACGTTGAATTCGTGGCCGCGCAAGCGAAGCCTGTTCGCGGTACGCTGAAGATCACTTCTAAGTAATTGAATGTCTAGCATGGAAGTCAATTCTTTCTTGCCTTCTGATCCTTACTGCGCAGGTATTCGAGCTTCTCGCGAATCTTCGCCTCCAGCCCGCGGTCGGTCGGCCGGTACCACTGCACCGCCGGCATGCCCTCGGGAAAATAGTTCTCGCCCGCGGCGTAGGCGTCTTCTTCGTCGTGCGCGTAGCGGTAGCCCTTGCCGTAGCCCAGGCCCTTCATCAGCCGGGTCGGCGCGTTCCGGATGTGCAGCGGCACCGGCCGCGTACCGTCTTCGGCGACAAAAGCGCGCGCCGAATTATAGGCGCTGTAGACCGCGTTCGATTTCGCTGCGCAGGCCATGTAGATCACTGCTTCCGCAATTGCAAGTTCGCCCTCCGGCGAGCCGAGCCGCTCGTAGGTCTCGCAGGCATCGAGCGCGATCCGGAGCGCGCGCGGATCGGCGAGCCCGACGTCCTCGACCGCCATGCGCACCACGCGCCGCCCCAGGTAAAGCGGATCGGCGCCGCCGTCGAGCATTCGCACCATCCAGTAAAGCGACGCATCGGGGTCGGAGCCGCGCACCGCCTTGTGCAGCGCCGAGATCTGGTCGTAGAACTGCTCGCCCCCCTTGTCGAAGCGGCGCAGGTTCGAGGCGAGCGTCTGCTCCACGAACGCGCCGTCGATCGACGCAATGCCGGAGGACCGCGCTGCCGTGTCGAGGATCTCGACCGCGTTCAGCAGGCGCCGCGCATCGCCGTCCGCGAATCCGAGAAGACGCGCCCTTGCCTCCTCGTCGACCGCGACGCCGGTGCGCGCGAGCAACTTCGCCAGATCGTCTTCGGACAGGCTCTCCAACACGTACACCGAGGCGCGCGAAAGCAGGGCGCTATTGACTTCGAACGAAGGGTTCTCGGTCGTCGCGCCGATGAACGTCACGAGGCCCCGCTCGACATAAGGCAGGAACGCGTCCTGCTGCGCCTTGTTGAAGCGGTGCACCTCGTCCACGAAGAGGATCGTGCGCCGCCCGGAGCGCGCGAGTTCGTCTTCGGCGGCCTGGACCGCTGAACGAATGTCCTTGACGCCCGAAAAGACCGCGGAGAGCGCGATGAACTCGGCGTTGAACGCGCTCGCCATGAGGCGCGCGATGGTCGTCTTGCCGGTGCCCGGTGGTCCCCACAGGATCATCGAGTGCGGCGTGCCCGACTCGAAAGCGAGCCGCAGCGGCTTGCCCCGCCCGATGAGATGCGCCTGCCCGACCACTTCGTCGAGCGTCTTCGGCCGCAGCCGGTCGGCGAGCGGCGCCTGCGGTTCGGGCTTGGCGAAAAGGTCGGTCATGGTTCGACTCGAGGTCGCGCGTTCACCGCGAACAAGCTGCGCTCGCGCATCACGGATTTCTCCGATCTGCCGACCTGCGGGGTCCGCAGGTCGGCAGACTTGGGAAAACAAAATTCTGGCACGTCAACCTCATCGCGCAAACAAGCTGCTCCGGCGCATCACCGGTTTCCCCGATCTGCCGACTTGCGGGGTCCGCAGGTCGGCAGACTTGGGAAGACAAAATTCTGACGCGGTAACCTCATCGCGCAAACAAGCTGCGCCGGCGCATCACGCATTTCCCCGATCTGCCGACTTGCGGACCCCGCAAG
>MERB01000011.1:7206-15675 GCA_001770475.1 Betaproteobacteria bacterium RIFCSPLOWO2_02_FULL_66_14
GCCGACTTGCGGGGTCCGCAAGTCGGCAGACCTGGGAAAACAAAACTCTGGCACGTCAACCTCATCGCGCGATGGAATTGCCGTGACTACTGCTCCCCCAGCACATCCGTCCCCGGCGGCGGCGTGAAGCGGAATTCGTTTGCGTCCAGCTTCGGGTTGCGCGCGATGTTCGTGAACCGCAGCAGTGTCGTCTGCCCGAAATGATCCTGCAGTTCCATCGCTTCTACGCCGGCGACGCCAAGGCCGATGCGAACGCGATCGAATCCCGCCTCGCGCTCGCGCGGCTTCGCTTCGACCCATTCGAGACCGTCGCGCGTTCCGGCTTCGCTGAGTTCGAACGCCTTGTCGATGTCGGATGCGCCCGCGAGCAGCGCGGCGGGCGTCGCGCCGATGGCGCCCGTGAGTTTTCGCACGGTGACCTGGTTGAGGTCGATGTCGTGAATCCACACGCGTGCGCCGTCGCCGACGATGACCTGCGGGTAGGGTTTCGCGTAGCTCCAGCGAAATCTCCCCGGGCGCAGAAAGACGAACGTTCCCTTCGACTCCTGCAGGCGCTTGCCGCCCCGGTCGAACACCTGCTGGTCGAAATCCGCGCGCGCCGATTGCGTCGTTCGTACGTACACCTGGAACCGCTCCAGGCCGCTCGCGTACGCGGCGGCGGCCAGGAGCAGCGCGGCCACGAAGGCGATGCCGCGGACCATCAATCGACCTTGGCGGGGACGAGGACCTCGCGGTTGCCGTTGGACTGCATCGGGGAGACGAGCCCCGCGCGCTCCATGTCCTCGATCAGGCGCGCCGCGCGGTTGTAGCCGATGCGAAGATGCCGCTGCACGAGCGAAATCGAAGGCCGGCGCGTTCTCACGACGATCTCGACCGCCTGGTCGTAGAGCGGATCCTTTTCGCCGCCGCCCTCGCCGTTCAGACCACCGCCCGCGCCCTCTTCCGCGCTCGCCGGCTCGAGCACGTCCTCGATGTATTCGGGTTCCGCGAGGCTCTTCAGGTATTCGACCACCCTGTGCACTTCGTGATCGGCGACGAACGCTCCGTGCACGCGCTGCGGCAATCCCGTGCCGGGCGGCAGGTACAGCATGTCGCCCGCGCCGAGCAAGGTCTCGGCGCTGCCCTGGTCGAGGATGGTGCGCGAGTCCACGCGCGAAGACACCTGGAACGCGATCCGCGTGGGGATGTTCGCCTTGATCAGACCCGTGATCACGTCGACCGAAGGCCGCTGCGTGGCGAGGATCAGGTGGACGCCCGCCGCGCGCGCCTTCTGGGCGAGCCGCGCGATCAGTTCCTCGACCTTCTTGCCGGCGACCATCATCAGGTCCGCGAGTTCGTCGATCACCACCACGATCACCGGCATGGTCTTCAGCGGCTGCGGTTCGCCGGACTCGAGCGTGTTCGGGTCCTCGATCGTGCGGCCGTGCTTGTCTGCATCCAGGATCTTGTGGTTGTAGCCCGAGAGATTGCGAACGCCGAGCCACGACATGACGCGATAGCGCCGGTCCATCTCGGCGACGCACCAGGCGAGCGCGTTCGCCGCCTGCTTCATGTCGGTGACCACCGGCGCGAGCAGATGCGGGATCCCCTGATAGACCGACAGCTCGAGCATTTTCGGGTCGACGAGGATGAGCCGCACTTGGCGCGGCTCGGCCTTGTACAGCAGCGACAGGATCATCGCGTTGATCGCGACCGACTTTCCGGATCCGGTGGTCCCGGCGACCAGCAGGTGCGGCATCCGGCCGAGGTCGGCGACCACGGGATTGCCGGCGATGTCCTTGCCGAGCGCGAGCGCAAGCGGCGAGTGCGCGTTGTGATAGACCTCGGAACCGAGGATTTCCGACAACCGCACGGTCTGGCGGTGCGGGTTCGGAATTTCCAGCCCCATGCAAGACTTGCCGGGAATCGTTTCGACGACGCGGATCGCGACCACCGAAAGCGCGCGCGCGAGGTCCTTGACCAGATTCACGATCTGGCTTCCTTTGACCCCGACCGAAGGCTCGATTTCGTAGCGCGTGATGACCGGCCCCGGGTAGGCGGCGAGCACCTTCACCGAGACGCCGAAATCCGAGAGCTTCTTCTCGATCAGGCGCGAGGTGTATTCGAGCGTATCGGCGCTCACCACTTCGCCTTCGAGTTCCGCCTCGTCCAGCAGCTTCAGCGGCGGCAGCGGCGTGTCGGGCAGATCGTCGAACAGCGGCGCCTGTTTCTCCTTTTGCACGCGCTCGGACTTGCGGATCTCCACCACCGGCGGTGCGATGACGAGCGGCGGATGCTCTTCCTCGCGCTTTTTCTCCGCCTCGACCACTACGTCGCGTTCGCCGCGGGCGAGTTCGCCCATCTGCCGGTCGCGCCGGCGCTCCCACGCGCCGGTGACGAATCCGTAGAGCGACTCGAGCAGCGTGCCGGTGATTTCCGAGAGACGGATCCACGACACGCCGGTGAACAGGCTCAGCCCCGCCGCGGCGAGGGCGATGAGAAGCAGCGTCGCGCCGGTGTAACCCGCGAGTTCGGCGGTCCAGCCGCCGATCGTGGCCCCGAGCATGCCGCCCGGTGCGAGCGGCAGTTCGGCGCGCAGCGTATGCAGGCGCATCGCCTCGAGCGATGCGCTCGCCAGAACGAGGAGCGCAAATCCCGAGAGCGCGATCGCGATCGGCCGCCGGTCGACAAGCCGCGAGCCGTCGAGCCTGCGATAGCCCCACACCACGATCATCAGGCACAGCGCCACCCACCAGTAGGCCGAGACGCCGAAGAGGTACAACAGCAGATCCGCGATCCAGGCGCCGACCCATCCACCGGCGTTCTGCACCGTCGCCGCGGTTTCGCTGTGCGACCAGCCGGGATCGCCCTTGTGGAAGCTGACGAGAATCAGCGCGAGGTAGCCCGCCAGCGCCACCAGCACGAGCCACTTCGCTTCGCGCAGCAGGCTTGCAAGCTTGGCCGGAAGCGGCGCGCCCTGCGCCTTATTTGCAGCAGCCATCTCGCGCGAGACCGGTCCCGGGGCTCATTCCGGCAGCAGGATCTTGTCGTGCAGCACGATGGTCGAGCCGCGGGCCTCGATGTAGCCGCCGAGCTGCAGATCCTTCATGACGCGACTCACCATTTCGCGCGAGGCGCCGATCATCTTGGCGATGTCCTGCTTGGGCAGGCGCTTGGTGACCGCTCTCTGCCCATTCACGTCTTCCGCCATGTCGATCAGCAGCCGCGCCACGCGTCCGTAGACGTCGAGCAGCGCGAGGCTGCCGATCTTTCGGTCGGCCTCGCGCAGCCGTCGCACGAGCCCGCGCATGACGCCCATCGACATGTCGAAATTTTCCGCGAGGCAGCGGCGGAACTCGCGCTTGCCGATCCCGAGCAGTTCGCTCGCCTCGGTCGCGGTGACGGTCGCCGAGCGCGGACTGTCGTCGATCAGGCCCATCTCGCCGACGATTTCGCCCGGCCCGAGCATCGCGAGAATCACTTCCTTGCCTTCGGAATCGCCCATCATCACCTTGAGTCGCCCCGCGATGATGATGTAGAGCGAATCGGTCGGATCGCCTTGCGACATCAGCGTCGCGCCGCGCGGCACGCTGCGCCGGGTCACGACCTGCGCAAGCATCGCCAACTGATCGTCCGCGAACCCCGCGAACAGCGGCACCGCCCTGAGTACGGTCGTGGAAACCTTGATCGCCGGCATGCGTGACCTCGTCCGTGTTTGCGTCGCCCGGCCCGGAATGCCGCGCGAATTCGGGGAATCTTAGCAAACTGCGCGCCGCCCCTTTGCTAGAATTGCATCCATCTGCCGGCAGAGGGTCTGCCTGCTGCCAGCCCGATGCCCACCCGCCACGATCGCCTGCTGATTCTTGGTTCCGGCCCGGCCGGCTACACCGCCGCCGTGTACGCCGCGCGCGCCAACCTGAAGCCCGTGCTGATCACCGGAATCGCCGAGGGCGGGCAGCTCATGACCACGACGGACGTCGACAACTGGCCGGCGGACGCCGACGGCGTGCAGGGGCCCGAGCTGATGGCGCGCTTTCGGCGCCACGCCGAGCGTTTCGAGACCGAGGTGATCAACGATCATATCCACACCGCAAAGCTCGGCGCACGGCCGCTGACCCTGGAAGGCGACGCCGCGACCTACACCTGCGATGCGCTCATCATCGCGACCGGCGCCTCGGCCCGGTATCTGGGGCTTCCGTCCGAGCAGAAGTTCATGGGGCGCGGCGTCTCGGCCTGCGCGACCTGCGACGGCTTCTTCTACAAGGGCCAGGAGGTCGCGGTCGTCGGCGGCGGCAACACGGCGGTCGAGGAGTCGCTTTACCTGGCGAACATCTGCAGCAAGGTGACGCTGGTGCACCGGCGCGACAGGTTCCGTGCCGAGAAGATCATGATCGACAAACTGATGAAAAAGGTGGCCGACGGACGCATCGCCCTCGAACTTGACTCGGTGCTGGAGGAGGCGCTCGGCGACGCCAAGGGTCTGAACGGCGTGCGACTGCGGAACGTGAAGACCAAGGTCATGCGCGAGGTCGCGGTGCAGGGGCTGTTCATCGCCATCGGTCACACGCCGAACACGCAGCTGTTCGAGGGGCAGCTCGGCATGAAGAATGGCTACATCGTCACGCGCGGCGGTCGCGACGGCGATTCGACGGCGACCAGCATCCCCGGGGTCTTTGCTTCGGGCGATGTCCAGGATCACGTCTACCGTCAGGCGGTGACCAGCGCGGCGACCGGATGCATGGCTGCGCTCGACGCGGAGAAGTACCTCGATGCGCAAACCCCGGCATGAGCACGCGCCGCGCAGGACGATCGCCAAGGACGCAGACTTTCGTCAGGCGGTCGCCGACGTCGCGCCGCTCGAGCACCGCGATCGCCATTCGCTGAAAGGCCCGCCGCCGGCGCCGCACGCGGTGCAGCGCCGCCGCGACGAGCAAGCCGCGCTGCAAGAAAGCCTGCACGGACCGATCTCCATAGACGATTCGCTCGATTCCGGGGAGGAACTGACCTACCTGCGGGACGGCATGCCGCGAACCGTGCTGCGAAGGTTGCGGCGCGGCCACTGGGTAGTGCAGGCGAGCCTCGATCTGCACGGCATGAACCGGTTCGCGGCGGCCGAAGCGGTCGCGGCGTTTCTTCGCGCAAACGCCGCCCGCGGTCTGCGCTGCGTGCGCATCGTTCACGGGAAAGGCCACGGCTCGCACAACCGGGAGCCGGTTCTCAAGGCAAAGCTGCGCAAGTGGCTGCCGCCGCGCGACGACGTCCTGGCGTTTTGCCAGGCACCCGTGGCGCACGGCGGCGGCGGTGCCCTACTCGTGCTGCTGAAAGTACGCAGGGACGGGGTCAGGTCCCGGACCTGACCCCGCCTTTTCAGATGGCGGATTCGTTGGTTTCGCCGGTGCGAATGCGCAGGACGTGCTCGACGGTCGTGACGAAGATCTTGCCGTCGCCGATTTTTCCGGTGCGCGCGGCCTTGACGATGGCTTCGATGGCCGGTTCCACCTGATTGTCCGCCACCACGACCTCGATCTTCACTTTGGGCAGGAAGTCGACGACGTATTCCGCGCCCCGGTAAAGCTCGGTGTGGCCCTTCTGGCGGCCGAACCCCTTCACCTCGGTCACCGTGAGCCCGGTCACCCCGACCTCCGAGAGGGCTTCGCGAACTTCGTCGAGCTTGAACGGTTTGACGACGGCTTCGATCTTCTTCATCGCGAACTCCCTCAGGACACTAGGCGGTCAGGCGCCAATTCTATAATGACCGCATGCCGATGACCGCCAAGCCGTGGGGCGCGCTGCTGTTCTGGTATGGCCAGTTCCTGTCCCTGTGCCGTATGAACCGCCTGGCGCTGGAGGCCTATCGGGTGGTGACGCGCGACAACCCGCGCCACCAGCAGGCCTGGAGCAGCATCGGGTTCCTGCTCGCCGACCGGGGCGAGCACGACGCGGCGATCGCGGCCTTCGAGCGCGCTGCCACGCTCGATCCGAAGGACGCGGCCTCGCAGTTCAATATCGGATTCGTGCTGCAACGCCGGGGCCTGCACGAAGCGGCGATCGAGCGATTCAACCGCGCGCTGGAAATCGACGCCCGCGTGGACCGTGCCTGGTACGGGTTGGGCCTTTCCCTGGCCCACCTCGGGCGCTACGCCGAGGCGGCGGTGAAGTTCGAGGAAGCCGCGCGCCTGCAGCCGATGAACCCCTACGCGGGGTATCAACTCGCCAGCGCCCGGCACAAACTGGGCGAGCACGGCAAGGTGCGCACCGAATACCGCCGCGTGAAGGGGTTCGACCCCAAGGTCGCCGAGCGGATTCGCCTCGAATTCGGCGTGAGCGACAAACCCTAGTGCCGCAACGGCTGCGGGTCGCCGATTCGCTCGCGGGAGTCGACCCGTCACAGTGGAACGCGCTCCTCGCGCACTGCGGCGGCGCGGGCCGCGTGTTCATGCGCCACGAGTTTCTCGCGGCGCTGCTCGAGAGCGGTTGCGCAAGCGCGCGCAGCGGCTGGCAACCGCAGTTCGTCCTGCTCGAACGCGACGGCCGGCTCGCCGGCGCCATGCCCCTGTTCGTCAAGTCGCATTCCTGGGGCGAGTACGTGTTCGACTGGGCCTGGGCCGACGCCTATGAGCGGCACGGCCTGCAGTACTACCCGAAACTCCTCTGCGCAGTGCCGTTCACGCCGGTCACCGGCCCGCGCGTGCTCGCCGCCGATGAAGACACGCGCCGTTCGCTCCTGGCCGCGGCGCTCGATGCGGCGCGCGGATTTTCCTCGCTGCACCTACTGTTCTTTCCGGAACACGAAGCCGAGACGATGCGCGGCGCCGGCATGCAACTGCGGCGCACGGTGCAGTTCCACTGGACGAATGCGGGCTATGCAGATTTCGACGATTTCCTCGCGCGGCTGACGCGCCGCCGCCGAAAGATCATCCGCCAGGAGCGGCGCCGGGTGCGCGAGGCAGGAATCACGTTCCGCTGGCTGCGCGGCGCAGAGATTGAGCGCGCGCACTGGGAGTTTTTCGAGCGCTGCTATCGGCGCACCTACGCGGCGCATCGCTCGACGCCCTACCTGAACCTCGAATTCTTTCTGCGCCTGGGGGCTGCGATGCCCGGGAACACGCTCATGATCCTCGCGGAACGAAACGGCGGGTTCGGAACTCAGCCGGTCGCCGCGGCGCTCAACCTGGAGGCCGACGGGACGCTTTATGGACGATACTGGGGCGCGGCAGAATCGGTGCCGCTGCTGCATTTCGAAGCCTGTTACTATCAGGCGATCGACTACGCGATCACCCGAGGCCTGAAGCGGTTCGAGGGCGGCGCGCAGGGCGAGCACAAGATTTTTCGCGGCTTGCTGCCGGTCGAGACGCTTTCGGCGCACTGGCTCGCAAACGCGCGCTTCGCAGCGGCAATCGAGGACTATCTGGAGCGCGAATCACGCGGCGTCGCGCGCTACGTCGACGAACTCAACGAACATTCCCCCTTCAAGGCGCCCGCCTCCGCATGACACGATTCGTTCCGGCTTGCGCGTGCGCCTTCCGTTTCCGATAATCGGACCCTCGAAGCAGAGCACCGGAAGCACATCCCGAAACGGAATCATCCCACAGAAACCCCTCGCCACAAGGCGCAAACCGAGGAAACCATGAGATTGAACGGAAAGGTCGCGATCGTCACCGGCGCAGGCTCCGGATTCGGCGCAGGCATTGCCAAGCGTTTCGCGCAGGAAGGCGCCTGCGTCGTGGTGAACGACATCAACGCGACGGGCGGCGAGCGGATCGCCGGAGAAATCGCCACTGCGGGCGGCAAAGCGATCTTCCTGCGCGCCGACGTGACGCGCAGCGGAGAGTGGGCCGGGATGATCGGCGCGGCCGAGTCTGCGTTCGGCCGCCTCGACATCGTCGTCAACAACGCCGGCTGGACGCATCGGAACAAGCCCTACCTCGAGGTCACCGAAGCGGAATTCGACCGCGTTTATACGGTCAACGTGAAAAGCGTCTACCTGTCGGCGATGCACGCGCTCCCGGCGTTCCGCAAGAGCGGCGGCGGCTGCATCGTGAACATCGCCTCGACCGGGGGCATCCGGCCGCGCCCGGGGCTCACCGTGTACAACAGTTCCAAGGCGGCGGTGATCCTGATGAGCCGCTCGATGGCCGCGGAGTTCGCTCCCGATCGCGTTCGCGTCAACTGCGTCAACCCGGTGTTCAGCCCGGACACGGGCCTGTCGGCCGACTTTGCCGGCGGCGCGGTGAGCGAGGAAGCGAGGAAACGCTTTCTCGCCACCATCCCGCTCGGTCGCTTTTCGACTCCGCTCGACGTGGCGAATGCCTGCCTTTACCTCGCCTCCGACGACGCCGACTTCATCAGCGGCGTCTGCATCGAGGTGGATGGGGCGAGGTGCGTCTGAGGCGGGCGATCGGAGCGTGATATTGCGGGCGTCACGGTGGTGACGCCCCGGGGTCTCCCGACTTGGCAAAGAACGCCAAGTCGGGAGATCGGTGAAAAGCG
>MERB01000012.1:0-7588 GCA_001770475.1 Betaproteobacteria bacterium RIFCSPLOWO2_02_FULL_66_14
ACACGTCAACAACGGCGATCCGCGGTGGGCCATGTCCGTGCCCGAGGGCTGTTTCGGTGTCTCACACGTCAACAACGGCGATCCGCGGTGGGCCATGTCCGTGCCCGAGGGCTGTTTCGGTGTCTCGTGATTCCCCGCAACGGCGAGAAGCGCGTGGAATCACGAGATCGGACAGAAAACGCGGAATATCCGTATGCGGACTTGTGACTCAGGACGCTGGAGCCGGTCAGCCGCAATTGTGCCGTTCACGAGCAACCCGTTCAGGGACTGCCGCCTCACTCTGTCAGTGGAAGCTATCGGTTAGCGGAGCCTGACGGGCAGTTGGCTGGTTGCGACCATTCATTCGGCCGTACGCGAGGGACTCCAAAGCTGCAGGTAGTGTCGGTCTCACCAGATCGCCAACCAAGATCTGGCATACTTTTGGCGTACCAATTGAACGATCGAAAACCACAATTGCAGATCAGGTAAGCGCCTTCGATGCACTCTGGTAGGTGCAGGTGCGTCGAATCGCGTCACACATCAATAAGGGGGAGACCATGGGAAATCTGTTTCTGCGTCTGGCCGTCGTTTATGCCGTGCTTGGTGTGACCCTGGGGATTGTCATGGCGGCAAACCACGACTACACCTTCAGGCCGGTTCATGCCCATCTGAATCTGTTGGGTTGGGCCAGCATGGCGCTGTTCGGACTCTGGTACCGCAGCGCCCCAGCCGCGGGCGAGACCCGCCTCGCCAAGGCGCATTTCTGGTTGCACAACATTGCGTTCCCCATTCAGATGATCACGCTGACCATGTTTGTCGATGGCAACACGTCGGTAGAGCCGATACTCGCGCTGGCTTCGGTGGTGATCGGCATCGGCTTCGTGTGCTTCGCGATCAACCTTTGGAAACACACCGGGCGCTGACGGTGCGTGGCATGGGGAACGTCATGTGAGGGCGCACATGGCAGAGTTGACCGAGCGTGATCCTACCCAAGTTCCGTGGACACGGTGTTAGGCGATTTGCATCGCCTCGGCCCGGTTGCCCGCCCGGCGGGTGTTGGTGCATCCGGAAAACCGGACGGACAGTTGGGTCGGCATGGACCGGGCAGCTTCGGTCGTCGGACGTATCCGCCTGCGGCTGCGAGACCGCCGAGCTAGAATGAGCGCCGCTTTTGGGGTGTAGTCGACCGCTGGTGAGTGCCGAGCGGGGCTCGCGTCAACTTACTTGCCCCGCCTTGGCCATGGCGCTAGCGGCAGGAGGTCCGGCGAAATCAATGGCTGCGCGACCGCTACCTGGCTGGGCAAGGACGCGCGGTCATTCGGTTTCTGTCCCGGCTCTGGATCGTTTCATGGAAGCCCTGCTCGTCTCGATCGCCATCGTCGCCCTCGCGGAAGTCGGCGACAAGACGCAATTGCTCACTCTGATCCTGGCAACACGCTACCAAAGGCCTTGGCCCATCATTGCGGGCATCTTCGTGGCGACGCTCGTGAACCACGCCATCGCCGGGGCCCTGGGTGCCTGGCTCACGAACGTGATCGGACCGGAGGCCATGCGCTGGATCCTCGGCGCCTCATTCATTGCCATGGCGGCGTGGATGCTCCTGCCGGACAAACTGGACGCCGCCGCCGGCGCATCGCGCAAGCTAGGTGGCATTTTTGTCACCACGACGATTCTTTTCTTTCTGGTCGAAATCGGCGACAAGACGCAGATCGCCACGGTCGCGCTTGCGGCACGATTCGACTCGCTCGTCGCCGTCGTCATGGGCACGACGGCCGGCATGATCCTGGCCAACGCCCCAGTGGCGTTCTTCGGCGACGCGCTCGCGAAGCGGCTGCCGGTGCGAATGGTTCACATCGTTGCCGCGCTCGTCTTTGCAGCGTTGGGCATCGGGGTCATGGTCTTGGGATAGTACTCGACCGGCCACGGTCTGCTCGGAGGTCGAGTCGTTCGTGCTTCCCGAAAGCGGACAGGGCGAGCGCCTACTCGATCAAATGATCTGCCTGCACGAGAACGGACTGCGGGATGGCCAGGCCGAAGGTCTTGGCGGTTGCCAGGTTGACGGCCAGCTCGAACTTGGTCGGCTGCTCGACCGGAAGGTCGCCCGGTTTCGCCCCACGCAGGATTCGATCGACATAGCCGGCTGCCTGCTCGTACATGGTCCAGATGTCCGGCCCGTACGAAACGAGTCCGCCGGCGTCGGCAAATTGCTTGGTGTCAAAAACGCTCAGGAGACGATTCCTGTCGGCGAATTCGATGATTCGTTGCCGTTCCAGGTACGAGAACCAGGTCGTCACGGTGACGAGAGCCTGCGCACGAAACCCGAGAATTCCCTCGAAGGCCGTATCAAAGTCCTCTCGCTTGGCGATTGGATAGGCCCGCAGATCGAAGCCCAAACGCTTCGCCGCGATCTCCATCTTGCGGTCAACTTCTGAAAAAGTGCCTCCTCCAACCGTGCGGAGCGCGGTCAAAAACGAGAAGTACGCCGCGCGGTCCGCGGCGGGCGATAGCTGCCTGACGATATGCAACAGCTTCGGGAAGATCTCCAGGTCGGCGTTATAGGCCACGCCCGTGACATTGCGTCCGGGCCGGGCGTACGAAGCGATTAGCCCCTGTTCGACGGGCGCGCTAACGCCCCAGAACACAATTGGAATCGTCCTGGTTGTTCGCGCTGCGTCCACCGCGGCTTCCGGGCCGACGGCAAAGATGACATCGGCGCGCTTGCGAACGAGTGCCGCCGCCAACGCTGGCAGTCGCTCCGGTTTTCCTTCGCCGTAGACGCGCTCGACGATGAGGTTTTTGCCATTGACCCAGCCAAGTTCCTTGAGCTTGAGCGCGAATCGAGTTTTTTCCCATTGCTCCGGCGTAGAGGGCTGGCCCTCGCTCAGTAAGCCAAGTATTCGCACCTTGGAAGGCGCTTGCGCCAAGCTGAAGCGCGACCCTGTACACGCACCGAAAGCAACGAGCGCGGCCAGTGCGTCACGCCGGTCCATAGGACTCCACCTGCTGGTCAAACATCGCGCCAGAGCGCAGATGACCTCCCGATTGGCGAACGCTACCCCTGCGGCTCGCACTTCAGGTTGATGTGGGTCACAAATGCAGTACCGAGGCGTTCGGCTCGAACACGGTCCACCGGCAATGAACCACGACTTAGTTCAGTCTGCCGCTCGAACGGTGCCCGAGCCGCTGCCCGTCGAAGGACTCCGGCGCGGTGTGCTCGATTCTTCTGGTCGGGAAGGCAGCGCTCGCCGACGAATTTTTGCTCGGTGACTGCGCCGTGAGAACGGCGGCTTTGGGAAAAACGAGGGCCGGTGGTCAGTCGGCTGAGCTCGGCCGGGTTCAGTCATTGGCATCACCGCTCAAGCAGACAGAACTCAGATGTACTGTCGCAGGAGTAACGGTCCCAGGCCCGGGCTTTCACCCAGAATGAAGGCGCTCAACTCATCGAGTGATTCGTCGGTCACGGCCTCGGGCGCAACGATCTGTTCCAACGATCCGAATCCGGAAACGTTGCGCGCCTGGATCAGAAGCTGGCCCGTGTCGAACTGGGCCACCAACTGCAGGCTCGCCTTGACCTCGCATGCAAAATCGAACGTGGTTCGCTCCAGGGAACCGCGTTTGCTCCAGACGCCTTGTGTCGTGTACTCGATGCCGCTGTCATCGAGCAATTGCTGGAGTTTCTCGCTGGCGGGGTATTCACGGCCGATGTGGATGCCCTTTCCGCCCGACAGAAGGAAGTGCAGCGATACCCGTTCGGATAGCCTGAGGGTCGGCGAAACCTCCCGTGCATACACATCGGCGCTTCCAATCTCCCACGCCAATCCCCGGAACTCCGGCACGCCGACAATGGCGTAGCCCCTGGCGAAGGCCGGCTTCGCCACATTGAGTCGATCGACGAAACCCCTCAGGTATCGATAGGCCCTCTCGAGCGAATTGCTGATGAGTTCATCGAACTCGAGCGTCTGGTCGATCGCCCGAGCCTCTGCCGGTCTTGCGTATGCGAGGTGCTTGATCGGCTCGAGGCGGCTGCTTTCCATACGCGCAGCGGACGCCGCCGCCGCGGCGCCAGCCGCGGGCTCTCGGCCGGAGCCGGCGGCCTCAATGCCCTGGAGGGTCGCCGAAAGAATGTCCAGCCCATCATTGCGCGCCCGGATGAAGCTCAGACCATGCCGGTACTCGGACATCCCCGGCGTTCGCGCCGTGGAGACAACCCGCGACCTGACCATGAGGACCTTGGGCGCGGTTTCACCCTTGCGTGGAGGGTGCGCCAGAAGCAACGTGACCACGGACCCGGTCAGGTCGCCATACTCGCTGAATATGGCCGCACCGGAGGGAGAGAGGTCTTGCGTCCGAGTATGAACGAGCGGCCTGCCCAGGACGGCGTCGAACGCCAGCGCCGCCTTCCAGCGAAGCGGGAGACGGTTTGAACGACGGCGAAGTCCCTTCTCAATCATGGCTCCCTCCGTACCATGGGGTCGATCCGCTCATTCCGATCGTCGTCCATTCGCCTGCACTATGCATGGTACCGCTTAACATCAGACTCTGGCACATTCGCCGCGTTGCATCCAGAGGGTAGGTCGACAGTCCTGAATCCACTCGGCCACCGGGGCGTCTCGAGCGTATGATCGCGTCTCCAACGGGAGGGGGTCTCACCATGAATGCGCCGCGTCAGGACAGAAGAGGGCATGAACGGGTCCCCGCGGGGTTGGCGATGAACCTCGGCACCGCCAGTGCCATCGCCCGCAACGTGAGCGCCTCGGGAATGTATTTCGAGGCCGATACGCCGTACGCCATTGGGACGGAAATCCGGTTTTCCGTGGATCTCGAAACCCCGGGCGGCAAGCGGGTCCTGAAATGCCGCGGTGAGATCGTGTGGCTCAAACCACAGGGCGGCAAAATCGGAATTGCGATGAAAATCCTCGAATCGTCGGTGGAAGCCGATTGACGGCAGCACCGCAATCCCCTGACTGCGACGCCGATCGCTTCCTCCGAACCGGGTTTGTCGTAGTCGCGATCCCTCGCTGAACGGCCGATGTGAGTCGACCAGAACCTGATACTGCTCCTGCCTATCGCCGTTCACGCCGCCCCATCGCGGACACTTGAGCGGCCGTTTTCAGGAATTTCGAGTTCCGGCCCAGCGAGCTCTGAACGGTCGTTCGCCAACGCCGCAAGCAACGCCGGAACGAGGAAGAAACCCCCCGGCGCGCTGGGTGCGCGCCGGGGGCAAATGGGAGATGCCGCCGTACAGGAGGAGGTTTTACGGCATCCCCGTCAGACCTCCAGGAGCCATTCAACGACACGGCTCGTCCGGGGCAAATGATCAACGCCGTCGATCAATCGTCAAATCACGTCCGTGTCCGCTAGCCCGGACGACCAATGCTCCCGCGGCGGGTTCACCATGTCATGAGGGGGAAACCCTTAGTGAGGATATTCAGGCTGGCCGCAATGCGCAGTACGTGGCGGGCGAGCTTGCGGCGAACGATCCACCGAGCATTACGCTGACGCAGCGTGGAAAGTTCCTGAATTTCCGTCGCCAGCGCTTTCCACGTAGCCCAAGTGCCATCGATCCGGACCGGGGCTGCCCTGAGGGCCATCGCGGCAGACAAACTCAACCCGGGCCGGCGCGCCGAACAGGCAGCGCTCGTCAGCGGGCGTCACAAGCGCGCTCAGATCGCGCAACCAGCCCGCGGCGGCGAATTCGGCCGCCCAGATCGTGTCGAGCGCGAGGACATCGCGAACTCCTGCGATTGCGCTGAAAGGTTGATGGCGTAAAACAGGTGCTGCTCGTCGCTCGATGCAGGCAGCGTCTCGCGCCGCACGCGAACGCCCTGCGAGCGCTCGAATTCGCCGATCACGGCATCGAGCAGTTGCGGGTCCCCGAAGAGCTTGGGGTGGCGGAACACGACCGTGTTGACGTCCTCACCGGGGGGTTCGCGCGGCAACCGGCGAACGCCGCCGCGGGCAGCGCAGCGAGCGCGCGCAGGAAGGCGCGGCGGCCGTTTGCGCCTATGGGCGCCAGCGCCACTGCAGCACCTCGGGCATGTCCTCGCCGTGCGCCGCGATGTACTGCCGGTGCTCGGTGCGCTTGTCGCGCAGCGCCTGCTTCACGTGCGCGGCACGCGACCCGAGCCCGGGAACGCGGTCGATCACGTCGGTCGCGAGGTGGAAGCGGTCGATGTCGTTCAGCACGGCCATGTCGAACGGCGTCGTGGTGGTTCCCTCTTCCTTGTAGCCACGCACGTGCAGATTGGCATGGTTCGTGCGGCGGTAGGTGAGGCGGTGGATGAGCCAGGGATAGCCGTGGAAGGCGAACACGATGGGCCGGTCGCGCGTGAAGAGCGAATCGAAGTCCGCATCCGAAAGGCCGTTCGGGTGTTCCGAAGGCTGCTGCAGCTTCATCAGGTCGACGATGTTGACCACGCGGAGCTTCAGCGCAGGCAGGTGGCGCCGCAGCAGCGTCACGGCGGCGAGCGTCTCGAGCGTGGGGATGTCGCCGCAGCACGCGAGCACCGCATCGGGCTCGGCGCCGGCGTCGTTCGAGGCCCATTCCCAGATCCCGGCGCCTGCGCTGCAGTGCCGGATCGCCGCGTCCATCGAGAGCCATTGCGGCGACGGATGCTTGCCCGCGACCACCACGTTCACGAGGTCGCGGCTTCGCAGGCACTGGTCGGTGACGTAGAGCAGGCTGTTCGCGTCGGGCGGCAGGTACACGCGGATGATCTCGGCTTTCTTGTTCACCACGTGGTCGATGAATCCCGGGTCCTGGTGCGAAAAGCCGTTGTGGTCCTGGCGCCAGACGTGCGAGGTGAGCAGCACGTTGAGCGAGGCGATCGGGCGGCGCCACGCCACGTGGCGCGCGACCTTGAGCCACTTGGCGTGCTGGTTGAACATCGAATCGACGATGTGGACGAACGCTTCGTAGCAGCTGAAGAACCCGTGCCGTCCGGTCAGCAGATACCCCTCGAGCCAGCCCTGGCACAGGTGCTCCGAGAGCACTTCCATGACGCGTCCATCCGGCGCGACGTGCTCGTCGTCCGGTCGCACGTCGCCCACCAGGCAGCGGTCGGTGACTTCGAACAGCGCGCCCCAGCGGTTCGAGGAGGTTTCGTCCGGACTGAAGACGCGGAAGCTCGAGTTGCGGAGGTTGCGCTTCATGACGTCGCGGATGAAATCGCCCTGGACGCGCGTCGCCTCGGCATCGGGCGCGCCGGGGCGCGCCACGCGCACCGCGTAGCGGCGGTAATCGGGCAGCCGCAGCGGCCTGAGCAGCGCGCCGCCGTTGGCGTGCGGTGTAGCGCTCATGCGCAGATCGCCCCGAGGCGCGAGCGCGGCGAGGGCGGAGCGCGGCCTGCCGTCGCGCTCGAAGAGTTCGCGCGGCCGGTAGCTTTTCATCCAGCGCTCGAGGATTGCCCTGTGCGAGGGCTTCGACATCTCGCCCATCGGCACCTGGTGCGACCGGAAGGTCCCCTCGATGCGCTTGCCGTCGACCGCCTTGGGACCGGTCCAGCCCTTGGGCGATTCGAGAACGATCATGGGCCAGCGCGGCCGCCGCATCGCGCCGCGCGAGGTGCGCGCGCGACGCTGGATCGAAGCGATGTCGGCGAACGCGTCG
>MERB01000012.1:7607-10220 GCA_001770475.1 Betaproteobacteria bacterium RIFCSPLOWO2_02_FULL_66_14
AGCCGCAGCCGCGCAGCAGCGCATCGAGTTCCTCGCGCGGGATCCGCGCGAGCACCGTGGGTCCCGCGATCTTGTAGCCGTTCAGGTGCAGCATCGGCAGCACCGCACCGTCGCGCGCGGGGTTGAGGAACTTGTTCGAGTGCCAGCTTGCCGCGAGCGGCCCCGTCTCGGCTTCGCCATCGCCGATCACGCATGCGACCACGAGGTCCGGATTGTCGAACGCGGCACCCGCGGCGTGCGCGAGCGCGTAGCCGAGTTCGCCCCCTTCGTGGATCGACCCCGGCGTCTCGGGCGCAGCATGGCTCGGCACGCCGCCCGGAAACGAGAACTGCCGGAAAAGTCGCCGCATGCCGTCGCCATCCTGCGAGACGTCCGGATAGAGTTCGCTGTAGCTGCCCTCGAGCCATGCGTTGGCGAGCAGCGCCGGCCCTCCATGCCCGGGCCCGGTGACGAAGAGCACCCGCGCTGCTTCCCGGCGTATGACGCGATTGAGGTGCACGTACAGGAAATTGAGGCCCGGCGTCGTCCCCCAGTGCCCGAGGAGCCGCGGCTTGATGTCGGCGGCGGCGAGTCGGCGCGCGAGCAGGGGATTGTCGAGGAGGTAGATCTGCCCGACCGAGAGGTAATTGGCGGCGCGCCACCAGGCATCGAGGTCGCGCAGTTCGCTCTGCGAGAGTTTGGATCGGGCGCGTGCAGGCGTCATCGAACGGCTCCTTTGGCTTGCAGCGCCTGCTCGGCGAGCAGGCGCGATTCGTCCACCGGGATCACCCAGACCTCGGTGGCGCTTGCCGCGCGGCTGATGCGCGCCTCGGTGCCCACGGCGCGGCGGTTTGCGCCCCGATCGAGCACGATCCCCGCCCACTCGAAGCGATCCAGGATTCGCTCGCGGACCTCCGCTGCGTGTTCGCCGACGCCGCCACCGACGAGAATCGCGCTGGCGCCGCCGAGCGCGGCGAGGTAGCTGCCGACGTACTTGCGCGCACGGTAGCAATACAGATCGACCGCGAGCCGGGCGGCAGGTTTCCGCGCGCGAAGCAGCAATCGCATGTCGGCGCTCGCGCCGGAAACTCCGAGCAGGCCCGATTCTGCATTGAGCAGGCGCTCGAGCCGCGCCGGTGAAAGGCGCGCTCTGCGCTGCAGGTGAAGCAGCAGTCCCGGATCGACGTCGCCCGAGCGCGTGGCCATGACCAGACCCTCCAGCGGCGAGTATCCCATCGAGGTATCGACCGCGCGCCCACGATCGATCGCGGCCACCGAGCAACCGGCGCCGAGCTGCAGCGAGATGACCCGACCGCCGCCGCGCACCGAGGGTCGCAGCGTGCGCCAGTGCCGCCACATCGCTTCGTGCGCGAGGCCGTGAAAACCGTAGCGGCGCAATCCGTAACGCCGGGTCAGGGCGCGCGGCAGCGCGTAATTGCGCGCTACTTCGGGAAGCGTGGAGAAGAACGCCGTGTCGAACACCGCGATCTGACTCGCGTGCGGCCACTGCGCGCGCGCAGCGCGCAGCCACTCGAGCGCGACCGGATGATGCAGCGGCGCGAGCGCGCCCAGTCGCCGGATTTCCGCCTCGACGCGAGCGTCGACGCGGCAGGCGGCGGTGAAGCGCTCGCCGCCGTGAACGATGCGGTGCGAAACTGCAGCCACTGCGGCGTGCCGTGCATCCGGGAGCAGGCGGGCGAGGGCGCGCGCGGCAGGGGTTTCGCCGCGTGCAAAGCGCCGCGTCACGAGGGGCTGCAGGCGGCCGCGTTGCTCGATCGCATAGGCTGCAAGCCGCATCGAAGAGCTGCCTGCATTGATCGTGACCACGATCATCGCGGCGCCGCCGCAATCGCCCCGAGCAGACCGAGGCGCTCGTTGGTGACGACGTGCACCGGGCAGGCGCGCGCTGCCTCCGAGAACCGGGCCTTGGAATTGAATGCCGCTGCGAAACCGCCGGCTCGCAACCGCGGCAGAATCCTGGGCGCGATCCCGCCCGCGACGTACACGCCGCCGCGCGCGAGCGTGGCGAGCGCGAAATCGCCGGCGGCCGCGCCGAAGCAGGCGATGAACAGATCGAGCGCGGCGAGGGCGAGCGCATCGCCCGATTCGAGGGCGGCGCGAGTGATCGCGGCCGCCGCGTCTCCTGCGGTCATCGCCTCGCGCACCGCCCGGTTCTCGGCGTGACGGCCGGTGTCGCGCAGAAACGCGTAGATGCGCTCGAGTCCGGCACCGGAGACCACGTGTTCGAGTTCGACTCTCCCGAGCGAGGCTCGAAGGTGTGCCAGGAGCGCGTCCTGCAACGCATCGGCGGGCGCGAACGCGGCGTGGCCGCCTTCGCCCGAGACCACGCGCAGGCCACGGCCGCGACCGAGGATGAAGGCGACGCCGAGCCCGGTGCCGGCGCCGATCAGCAGGCGCGGCGCGCCCTCCTGCACCTCGCCGGGCTGCAGCGTCGCGAGACCGGCGCGACCGAGTTTGGCGAGCGCGTGCGCGCTCGCTTCGAAGTCGTTGAGCAGGCGCACGGAATCGATGCCGAGCTCGTCCGCCGCGATGTCCCAGGCGAGGTTGGTGAGCCTCACGCGCCCGCCGGAGACGGGACCGGCGACGCCGAGCGAGGCTCGGGTGATTCGCGGC
>MERB01000012.1:10235-18577 GCA_001770475.1 Betaproteobacteria bacterium RIFCSPLOWO2_02_FULL_66_14
CCGCTCGAAGCGCACGCCGTCGCCGTCAATCAGCGCGAGCAGGGCCTTGGTTCCGCCGATGTCTCCGGCGAGCAGTGGGGGGCGTGGAGCGCGAGCCTTCATTCGTACCTGTTGGTATCGCCGCGCGCCGGGGCGATCGACACCGCGACGATGCCCGGTTCCGTGAGGGGATGACGAACGCGGTCGAAAACAGTGTCGCGCACGTCGATCACTTCCCGTCCTCGGGCCCCTTGCGCGACCACCAGCGCTCGAGCAGATCTGCCGCCCAGCGCTGCCCGCCCAGCCCGAAGGCGAGCGCGAGCGCGAGCACGATGCCCGCGATCACGATGAGGAAGGTCTGGCGAATGATCTCGCCGCCGATATGCACCTGGTCGAGCGCGATCAGCACGACGAAGCCGACGATCGCGTACTGGGCGAGCCTGCCGAGCAGTTCGCCGTCCTGGACGCCGACGTTGCGGCAGTAGGTCGTGAGGGTCGACCCGATGAAGCGCGCGAAGTACGCGCCGAACGCGAGGATCAGGAGCGCGACGATCACCCGCGGCACGAACAGTACGACTTCGCGCAGCAGGTCGGTGACGTAGGTCAGGCCGACGCTGTTGAAACCGATCACCAGCGCCGCGAGGATCACGAGCCAGTAAACGAGTGCGGCGAAAATCCCCGTGGTGTCGGTCTCCATGCCGCCCTGCCTGAGGAAGCCGTCCATTCCCGCGCGCTCGGTGAGGACGTGGAAATTGATCGCGCGCAGGCCCTTGTGCGCGGCGAGGCGCACCACCTTGGCGACCAGCCAGCCGGCGACCACTACGAGCAGGGCGAGCGCCAGGCGAGGCAGGAACTGACCCACCTGCACGAGCAGCGCCCGCAGCGGTTCGAGGAGCAAGTCGAAAGTTTCCATGATGACCTCCGCAATCGATCAGTCGCCCAGCAGCGTCAGGATGCCGAGCAGTGGGATGCGCGCCCAGGCCGGGCGATTCTGGATTTCGTAGCGCAATTCATACAGCGCCTTTTCCAGCTCGAACAGTTTGCACACGCGCAGCGCGTCGTCGCTCGCCGCGTACAGTCCGCCGGCGCGCGTTCCCGCGGTCCAGGCTTCCAGGAAAGCCTTGCGCGCGGCGCGTTCCCACTCCGCGGCGAGCGAGTCGAGCACCGCGTCGGTCTTGGCCGGATGCGAGGCGCGCTCGAGCGCGCCCCAGCGCGCGTAGTCGAACGAACGCAGCATGCCGGCGACATCGCGCAGCGCCGAATGCTTGCTGCGGCGCTCGGCGAGCGGGCGCGCCGGCTCGCCCTCGAAATCGATCAGGATGAAGTCGTTGTTGGCGAGCAGCACCTGGCCGAGGTGGTAGTCGCCGTGGTAGCGAGTCTTGAGCATGCCCTGCGCCGGCGCCGCGGCGCGCGTGGCGCGCTCGACGAGCCGCTCCTTCGCCGCGAGCACCCGGTCGGCCGGTTCGCCGCAGGGCGCGGGAAGCTGGGCGCGGCGATTCGCGAGCAGCTCGAGGGTGGTGCGCGCGTCGGCGCGAACGGCCTGCGCCCAGCGTTCGAAATCCGCGTCCACCGCGGGCTCGGGATCGAACGCCGCGTCGCTCGAGCGCTGCGCGAGCGCGCAGTGAAGTTCCGCGGTGCGCGCGCCGAGCACCTGCACGAGCGAGAGGTAGGCGCCGTGCAGGTCCTCGGCCGCCGGCGCAGTTGCGCCGCGCCGCTCTTCCAGGTGCCGCACGAGGTAATCGAGCGTGTAGGTCCAGCCGTCGCCCTGGTTGGGCACGAAACCCTGCAGCAGCGCAAGCGTCGCTGCGGTGCCGCCGGCATCGACGTACTCGAGCGCACCGGCGAGCGGAACGCAGTGCTTGAAGTGCGCGACCGAGGTGAGGAACCGCCCCATTTCGAGCTCCGGATTGACGCCGGGGCGCACCCGCCGGTAGCCCTTGAGGAACAACCGGCTCCCGAGCGTCACCGTGGTGTTGCTGCTCTGCGCCTGGACGCGCTCCAGCGGCAGGTCCGCCGGTTTCTTGCCCGCCAGCCGCGCGAATTCCGGCGTCGGGGTGAAGCGCAGTTCGCCCTGAGCGGTCTTCAGCGTGCGTCCTTCGCCGATCGCGGTCATGACCGCGCGGCAGAACTCGGCGTCCGAGAACGCATCGCCCATCACCCCCACGTTCGCCTGCTGGCGGACTTTCGCAAGCGTCACCGGCGCCAGCGCGCGCACCAGTTCCTCGTCGCGCTCTTCCCAGGCGAGCGAAAGCGGAACGAAGTAGTTCGCGGCCTCGGCGGGGCCTTCGGCGCGGTACAGCCCGAGCATCCATTCGCGACCGCGCGCCGACCACAGCACGTGATCGGTGAGCGCGGCGCGCGACACCTTTTCGCCCTTGGCCGCGTACCAGCGCTGCGCCTCGACGTAGCGCGGCAGCACTTCGTGCTCGAGGAGCTTGCGGGTCTGAAGCGCCATGCCGATGCGCCAGGGCACGACGCGGTCGCGGAAGAAGCTCGTCCAGCCGTCGAACAGCACCAGCACCGGCAGGTCGTCGCGCGCGAGGCGCTCCTCGTGCCATTTGGGCACCTCGACCTCGCCCGCAGGCGCTAGCCGGAACCAGTAAAAGCCGTGCGCCGGCAGCGACAGCAGGTAAGGCAGATCGCCGATCGGCGGAAACGCGGTGCGACCCATCAGTTCGACCGGGATCCGCGTCCGCCAGCGCGCCAAGTCGAGCTCCACCGGTTGCGCCGAGCGGCCGAGGTTCGCCACGCACAGGATCACGTCGTCGCCGAGCTCCCGCAGGTAGGCGAGGACCTTGCGGTTTCCCGGCCGCAGCATCGTGAGGCGCCCCCGGCCGAATGCGCGGCTCGTCCTTCGCACCGCGAGCATCCGCCGCACCCAGTTGAGGAGCGAATTGGGCTCGCGCAACTGCGCCTCGACGTTCACCGCCTGGAAGCCGTACACAGGATCCTGGATCGCCGGCAAAAACAGCCGCTGCGGATCGGCGCGCGAAAAACCGGCGTTGCGGTCCGGGCTCCACTGCATCGGCGTCCTCACGCCGTTGCGGTCGCCCAGGTAGATGTTGTCGCCCATGCCGATCTCGTCGCCGTAATAGATGATCGGCGAGCCCGGCATCGAAAAGAGCAGCGAGTTCATCAGCTTGATTCGTTCGACGTCGTTCTCCATCAGCGGCGCGAGGCGCCGGCGGATGCCGAGGTTGATTCGCGCGCGCTGGTCGGCCGCGTACATGCGGTACATGTAATCGCGCTCGCGGTGGGTGACCATCTCGAGGGTCAGCTCGTCGTGGTTGCGAAGGAAAATCGCCCACTGGCAGTTGGCCGGGATCTCGGGCGTCTGCTGCATGATCTCGACCACCGGGTGGCGGTCCTCCTGCGCGATCGCCATGTACATGCGCGGCATCAGCGGAAAGTGGTACGCCATGTGGCACTCGTCGTCGTCGCCGAAGTACTCGCGCACATCCTCGGGCCACTGGTTCGCCTCGGCAAGCAGCAGGCGGTCGTCGTAGTGCCGGTCGAGCAGCGCGCGTACCTGTTTGATCACCGCGTGCGTCTCGGGGAGGTTCTCGTTCGAGGTGCCTTCGCGCTCGACGAGGTAGGGGATGGCGTCCAGCCGGAAGCCGTCCACGCCCATGTCGAGCCAGAAGCGCATGGCGCGGAAGATGGCCTTCAGCACCTTGGGATTGTCGAAATTCAGATCCGGCTGGTGGCTGAAGAAACGGTGCCAGAAGTGGCTCTTCGCCACCGGGTCCCAGGTCCAGTTCGAGGTCTCGGTATCGGTGAAGATGATGCGCGTGCCGGCGTACTTGTTCGGGTCGTCGCTCCAGACGTAGTAGTCGCGCTTGGGCGATTCGGGCGGCGCGCGCCGCGCGGCCTGGAACCAGGGATGCGCATCCGAGGTATGGTTGACCACCAGCTCGGTGATCACGCGCAGCCCGCGGCGGTGCGCCTCGCGGACGAACTGGCGGAAATCGGTCCGCGTGCCGTACTGCGGATGCACGTTGTGGTAGTCGGCGACGTCGTAGCCGTCGTCCTTCTGCGGAGAGGGGTAGAACGGCAGGAGCCACACCGTGTTGACGCCGAGATCCCGGAGGTAGTCGAGCTTCGAGGTGAGCCCCGCGAAGTCGCCGATGCCGTCGTCGTTCGAGTCGACGAACGCCTTGACGTGCAGTTGGTAGATGACCGCGTCCTTGTACCAGGTCGCGGATTCGGGGTTCGAAGCCGCCTGCACGGCCACCTTGTTCGCTTCAGCCCGGTCCATGCGATCTCACAGGAAGTAGTCGAAATCCTGCTCGCGATGCACGCGGGTGCGCACCCGGAACAGGTGCGCGGGTGCGCGCTCGGGATCGAGCTTGATGAAATTGCGCGGCCCCTGCCACAGGTAGCGTGCGTCGGAGAGCAGGTCGTGCATCTGGTATTGCGCGCCGGGGGCGATGCCGAGCGCTTCGAGGTCGAGTTCGATCCAGCCCGTGTGCGTGTGGTGCGGGTCCAGATTCACCACCGCGACCACCGCGTTGCCCGCGGCGGGCGCGAGCTTTGCGTAACACAGGATCTGCTCGTTGTCGCAGTCGAAAAAGCGCAGCCCCTCGTCGCTCTGCAGCGTCGGATTCTCGCGCCGGACGCGATTCACCCGGGCGATGAAGGCGCGCAGGCTGTCCGGCCGGTCTAGATTCCAGTGCCGGAGCTGGTATTTCTCGGAGTCGAGGTATTCCTCGGTGCCGGGCTCGCGCGCCCCGTGTTCGCACAGCTCGAACGCGGGGCCGTAGATGCCGTAGTTCGCCGACAGCGTCGCGGCGAGCACCAGCCGCGCCATGAACAAGGGCCGTCCGCCGTACTGCAGCGCCTCGGTGAGGATGTCGGGCGTGTTCGGCCAGACGTTGGGGCGGAAATACTCGCGTCCCGGGCCGTGCGCGAGCTCGGTGAAGTATTCGGTCAGTTCGCGGCGCGTGTTGCGCCAGGCGAAGTAGGTGTACGACTGGCTGAAGCCCGCCTTGGCGAGCCGGTGCATCAGCTTCGGGCGCGTGAACGCCTCGGCGAGGAAAATGGTTTCGGGGTGCGCGCGCTTCACTTCGTCGATCGCCCACTCCCAGAACGTGAACGGCTTGGTGTGCGGATTGTCGATGCGGAACACGCGCACGCCCTCGCCGATCCAGAAATCGAGCACGCTCTTCAGCTCGTCCCACAGCGCGCGCCAGTCGTCGCTTTCGAAATTGAACGGATAGATGTCCTGGTATTTCTTCGGCGGGTTCTCGGCGTACTGCACGCTGCCGTCGGGGCGCCAGCGGAACCAGGCCGGCTTTTCGGCCACGGTGGGGTGGTCCGGCGCGCACTGGAACGCGATGTCGAGCGCGAGTTCGATGCCCATGCCGCGCGCCCGCGTCACCAGCCGCCGGAAATCCTCCGGCGTTCCCAGTTGCGGGTGAATCGATTTGTGTCCGCCCTCGCGCGCGCCGATCGCCCAGGGGCTGCCGACGTCGTCGGTTCCGGCGGCAAGCGCATTGTTCGGTCCCTTCCTCTTTTCGCGCCCGATCGGGTGGACCGGCGGCAGGTAGAGCACGTCGAACCCCATCCCGGCGACGTAATCGAGCCGCGCCTCGACGTCGCGCAGCGTACCGTGCCGTCCCGGCTCGCTCGAAGCCGAGCGTGGAAACAGCTCGTACCACGCCGAGCAGCGCGCAAGCACCGGGTCGGCGATGAGCGGCATTTCGGCAGGCCAGTGCACTGCGAGGCTGCGATCCGGGAAGTTCGCCGCGACCGCTGCGAGCGCTTCGTCGAGCGCGATCGCGCGCAGTTCGTCGAGCTCCCCGGCCGCGGTGAGTTCCTTGGCCCACTCGGTGAGCCGCCGCCGCGCCTTGCCCGAGGCGCGCTCGGCGATTTCCGCGATCAGCGCGGCGCCCACCCGCGCCGCGATGCGCAGATCCTCTGGATCGACGCGCCGTTCGAACTCCGCCCGCCAGGTGCGGAAGTGATCCACCCAGGCCGTGACCGTGTAACGGTAGCGACCGAGCGATTCGAGCGGAAACGAGGCCCGCCAGCGGTCGTTGCCGGCCGCCACCATCTCGATCTCGCGCCAGTCGCTCCCGGTCTCCGGGCGCCAGCGCAGCATCGCGCGCAACTGGTCGTGACCGTCGGTGAAGCAATCGGCTTCGACCGCGACGCGATCGCCGACGCAGCGCTTCACCGCGAAGCGGCCGCCGTCTACCGACGGGCGCACAGCATCGATTACCGCGCGAATGCGGCCGTCCTCCTGCTTGCCGCGCTTCTTCGGCTCAGCCATGCGTGTCGCTCCGGAAGTAAAGCGCCGCAAGGGGCGGCAGCGTTACCGTAAGCGAATGCGGCCGGCCGTGCGCCGCAACCGGCGCGGCCTGCACGCCTCCGAGGTTGCCCCAGCCCGCGCCGCCGTATTCGCGCGCATCGCTATTGAGGATTTCGCGCCACAGCCCGCCGCTGGGCACGCCGATCACGTAGTTGCTGCGCGGCAGGGGCGTGAAATTGCAGGCGACGAGGACCGTCGCCGCGCCGCGGGTCTTCGGCTTGCGCAGGAAGGTGAACACGCTGTTCTCGGCGTCGTTGGCATCGACCCATTCGAAGCCCTCGTGGCTGAAGTCGATCTCGTGCAGCGCCGGCTCTTCGCGGTACACGCGATTCAATTCACGCATCCAGCGCTGCACGCCGCCGTGCTCGGGCCGGTCGGTCACCCACCATTCGAGCTCGCCGTCGTGCGTCCACTCGCGTCGCTGGCCGAACTCGCAGCCCATGAAGAGCAGCTTCTTGCCGGGGTGCCCCCACATGTAACCGTACAGCGTGCGCAGATTCGCCGACTGCTGCCACGGATCGCCGGGCATCTTTCCCATGAGCGAACCCTTGCCGTGCACCACCTCGTCGTGCGACAGCGGCAGCAGGAAATTCTCGTTGAACGC
Source organism: Betaproteobacteria bacterium RIFCSPLOWO2_02_FULL_66_14 (assembly GCA_001770475.1). Taxonomy (GTDB): domain Bacteria; phylum Pseudomonadota; class Gammaproteobacteria; order Burkholderiales; family SG8-39; genus 2-02-FULL-66-14. Next base: position 17,132 of record MERB01000012.1, read on the forward strand.
GTAGAGCAGCGAAAACGTGAGCTTGCCGTGGTGGAACTTGCGGTACACGGGATCCTCGCGCAGGTAGGCGAGGGTATCGTGCATCCAGCCCAGGTTCCACTTCATGCCGAATCCGAGGCCGCCGAGATAGATCGGCCGCGACACCATCGGCCAGGCGGTCGATTCCTCGGCGATGGTGATGATGTCCGGATGATCGCGGTAGGCCGCGGCGTTGAACTGGCGCAGGAATTCGATCGCTTCGAGGTTTTCCCGGCCGCCATGGCGGTTGGGGATCCACTCGCCTTCCTTGCGCGCGTAGTCGAGGTACAGCATCGAGGCGACCGCATCGACGCGCAGGCCGTCGATGTGGTAGCGGTCGAGCCAGAACAGGCCGCTCGAAGCGAGAAAGCCTCGCACTTCGTTGCGACCGTAGTTGAAGATGCTCGAGCCCCATTCCGGATGGTAGCCCTGGCGCGGGTCGGCGTGCTCGTACAGGTACGAGCCGTCGAAGAATCCGAGGCCGTGCGCGTCGTCGGGGAAATGCGAAGGCACCCAGTCGAGGATGACGCCGATGCCCGCACGGTGCAGGTAGTCGACGAGGTACATGAAATCCTGCGGCGTGCCGTAGCGCGCTGTGGGCGCGAAGTAGCCCGTCGTCTGGTAGCCCCAGGAGCCGTAGAACGGGTGCTCGGTCACCGGCATCAGCTCGACGTGCGTGAATCCGAGCCATCGCAGGTACTCGGCGAGCGGCTGGGCGAGTTCGCGGTAGCCGAGGAATTCGCCGTCCTTGCGCCGCCACGAGCCGATGTGCATTTCGTAAATCGCCATCGGCGCGTCGAGCGCGTTGCGCGCGGCGCGCGTGCGCATCCAGTCGGCATCCTGCCAGTCGTATTCGAGCGTCCAGGCGCGCGATCCGGTCGCAGGGGGAAGTTCCGCAGCGAAGCCGTACGGATCGGCCTTTTCGGTGACCTGGTTCGACACGCCGGAATCGATGCGGTATTTGTACGCCTGGCCGCGCTGCACGCCGGCGATGCGTCCTTCCCAGATTCCGCTGCCGTCGGTTCTCGCCTGCAGCCGGTCGGCGCCCGGCTTCCAGCCGTTCCATTCGCCGATCACCGAGACTTCGCGCGCGTTCGGCGCCCAGACACCGAAGCGGGCGCCATCGCCTCCTGGCTCGAGATGGCAGCCGAGCTTTTCGTACAGCTTGCTGTGCGTGCCCTCGCGAAACAGATAGATGTCGTGTTCGGTCAGCATCGGGTCTTGGCTCATGGTCCCTGGTCGTCAAGCGGCGCAATTGTGGCGGATGCTGCGCCGGCGGGCGCTGCGCCAATCTGCAAGGATGCCTGCGCGCCGCGCCGCCCTGCTTGCGAATTATCAACGCGAATGGGCGTACGCAGCGGGCGTTTCGGTCGGCAGGCGATTTCCGCGCGCCATGGTTTGTCGTTCTCTTGTCGTTCATTGGATCTC
>MERB01000012.1:18587-25128 GCA_001770475.1 Betaproteobacteria bacterium RIFCSPLOWO2_02_FULL_66_14
ACCTGCAGAAAATCAAGACTGCACGGCGCTCCATCCCGGAGACCGCGCCTGCGGCGCCGAGTTCCTCGAAGAATCGCGATCGCAGCCCGCGCTTGAGCCCGCTGCAATGGCGCTATGATGAACGCTTCCGATCTTGCAGGGATTGCCGTTTTGCAGTCGCAACCGCTCCGAGTGCTCCACGTGACGCCCGAGTGCGCGCCGTGGGTGAAAACCGGCGGCCTCGGCGACGTCAGCGCGGCGCTGCCCGCGGCGCTGCGATCGCTCGGGGTCGATGTGCGTGTACTGCTGCCCGCCTATCGACCGGTGCTCGCGGCGATCAAGGCGCACCGGCTCGCGGCGAGATTTCCCGCGGATGCCAACTTTCCCGCGGCGGAGCTGGTCGCGGCCAAGCTGCCGAGCGGCGTTCCCGCGTGGCTGCTCGATTGTCCCGCGCTCTACGATCGCGAGGGCGGTCCGTACCAGGACGCATCCGGCGCGGACTGGACGGACAACGCGCTGCGCTTCGGGCTGCTTTCGCGCGTCGCGGCGTCTTTCGCGAGCCGAACCGGGCGCGCGTGGCGGCCGCAGCTCATTCACTGCAACGACTGGCAGTCCGGGCTCGTTCCCGGCTACCTGCACTTCGCGGGCGGTCAGCGCCCGGCGACGCTGCAGTGCGTGCACAACCTCGCGTTCCAGGGGTTGTTTTCCGAGCCGACGCTCGAGACGCTGGGGCTGCCCGCGTCGAGCTTCACGGCGGACGGCCTGGAGTTTTTCGGTCGCGTCTCGTTTCTCAAGGCGGGGCTGCAATACGCCGACGCCATCGTGACCGTGAGCCCGCGCTACGCGATCGAGATCCAGAGCGAGCCGCTCGGTTTCGGCTTCCAGGGCCTGCTGGCGAAGCGCGCGGCCGAATTGCACGGCATCGTGAACGGCATCGACGACACGGTGTGGGACCCGGCGCGCGATGCATTCATCGCGCGCCGCTATGACGCGTCGTCGCTCGATGCGAAACTCGAAAACAAACTCGCGCTGCAGGCGCGCATGGGCCTGCAGCGAGATCCGGAAACGATGCTGCTGGGGCTGGTCGCGCGCCTGACCGAGCAGAAGGGCGCCGACCTGGTCGCGCAGCTTGCGCCGCGAATCGCCGCATCCGGTCTGCAGGTCGCGGTGCTCGGTACCGGCGAGCGCTCATTCGAGCGCGCGCTGCGCGAGGCGGCACAGGCCGCGCCGGCGAGCGTCGCCACGGTGATCGGTTTCGACGAAACGCTCGCGCACCTGGTGATGGCGGGCGCGGATGCGTTCCTGATGCCCTCGCGCTTCGAGCCCTGCGGCCTGAACCAGATGTACGGCCAGCGCTACGGAACGCCGCCGATTGCGCGCGCGACCGGCGGCCTGTGCGACACGATTACCGATTCGAGTCCTGCTGCGATCGCCGACGGCAGCGCAACCGGGTTCCTGTTCGGCGAGCCGACGGCGGAGGCGTTCTGGGGCGCGGTCGAGCGCGCGCGAGCGACCTGGCACGACGCGCCCGCCTGGCGCGCGCTGCAGCACGCCGGAATGGCGAAGGACTTCGGCTGGAGTGCGAGCGCGAGCAAGTACGCGCGGCTTTACGACCGGCTCGTGGCGCCCGTCACACCCAGCTCATGAGCCCGGTTTCGAGCGGGTGCGTGAGCCGCGCGTGCCGCGGATAGACGCGCACGCGGTATTCGAGCATTCCGCAGAGATCCGGCCGCAGCTCGCACGAAAAGAGCAGTTCGCCGTGACCGGTGTCGACCCCGGCGCAGTGCAGCGGGTGCGCGACCGGTTCTGCGCCCGGCGCGGGCGCAAGCAGCACTTCGATCGCGACGTCCGAGGGATGCAGTCCATTGAGCCGCGCCGCGACTTCGATCCTCAGCGCCGATCCGAACATCAGCCGCTTGGGCGGCGCGTCCAGGCGCCGCAGCGAGACTCCCGGCCAGGCGGCGCGCACCCGCGCCTTCCACTGCGCCACGTCGCGCGCGACGGCCCAGTCCTGCGCGGCGTACACGCGGCCCTGGCGCGCCGCCGGCGCATACAGCCGCTCGACGTATTCGCGCAGCATGCGGTTCGAGTTGAACTGCGGCAGGATCGAGGCGATCGAGCGTTTCGCGAGCGCGATCCATCCGGACGGATAGCCGCGATCGTCGCGTTCGTAGTAAAGCGGAATCACCTGGTCCTGCAGCAGTTCGTACAGGGTGCGCGCTTCCTCGCGGTTTCTCTTGTACGGATCGAGCGCCGCGGAAGCCGGCTTGATCGCCCAGCCGTTGTCGCCCGAACTGCCTTCGGCCCACCAGCCGTCGAGCACCGAGAGGTTGATCGTGCCGTTGATGCCGGCCTTCATGCCAGAAGTGCCCGAAGCTTCGAGCGGGTAGATCGGGTTGTTGAGCCAGACGTCGACGCCCGAGACCAGCCTGCGGCCCAAATGCAGGTCGTAGCCTTCGACGACCAGGATTCGGCCCTCGAACTCGGGCATGTGAGAGCACTGCACGATCTGGCGCATCAGGTCCTGCGCGGCGAGATCGTCCGGGTGCGCTTTGCCTGCGAAAACGAACAGCACCGGGCGCTGCGGGTCGCCGACCAGGCGCTTGAGCCGGTCGGGATCCTCGAGCAGCAGCGTGGCGCGTTTGTACCCCGCAAAGCGCCGCCCGAATCCGATCGTCAACACGTCGGGCCGCGCAGGGTCCGCGAGCCGCACGACGCGGTCGTAGTGCGACTCGCTCACCTGGTTGCGCGCGAACTGCAGCTTCAGCCGGTGGCGCAGCAGAAAGAGCAGATTCACCTTCAGCTGGTGGCGCACGTTCCAGAACAATTCGTCCGGCAGTTCCGCGACGCGCACCGGGAAGGTGGGATCGGCAACGTGCTCGCACCACTGCGGGCCGTAAGTCAGTTCGAACGCCTTCGCCAGTTCGGGAGCGAGAAACGTCGGCACGTGCACCGCGTTGGTGATGTAGCTGACGGGGTTTTCTCCGGGCGTGATCTGCGGCCAGTGCTCCGCGAGGATGCGCGCCGAGACGCCGCCGTGGATTTTCGAGACTCCGTTCTGGAATCGCGAGCCGCGCACCGCGAGCGCGGTCATGTTGACTCTCCGGCCGCGCGGTTCGGCGGCGAGCGCGATCAGGCGCTCGAAGTCGATTCCGGCGTCCCGGCAATAGTCGGCGAAGTGGTTCCGCGCCAGCTCCTCCTCGAATACGTCGTGGCCCGCAGGCACCGGCGTATGGGACGTGAACACGGTGCTTGCCGCGCAGGCTTCGACCGCGGCGTCGAACTCGAGCCCCTGGGACATCAGCTCGCGCACGCGTTCGATGACGAGGAACGCGGCGTGCCCTTCGTTGCAGTGCCAGACGGTGGGCCGCTGTCCGAGTGCCGCGAGCGCACGCACGCCGCCGATGCCGAGCACCATTTCCTGTTCGATGCGCGTGGTGCGGTCGCCGCCGTAGAGGCGGTGCGTGATGCGTCGGTCGCGCTCGTCGTTCTCCGGCAGGTCCGTGTCCAGCAGCAGCAGCGCGACCCTGCCGGCGCGGGCGCGCCAGACGCGCACCGCGAGCCGCCGCCCGGAAAGCTCGAAGTGCACGCGCACCTCGCCATCGGGCCCGGAGACCGGCTCGATCGGCAGATCGTCGAAATCGCTGTCGCGATAATCGGCGTGCTGGCCGCCGTCGCCGTCGATCGCCTGGTGGAAATAGCCCTGCCGGTACAGCAGGCCCACGGCGACGAACGGCAGTTGCAGATCGCTCGCCGTCTTGCAGTGGTCGGCGGCGAGAATGCCCAGGCCCCCGGAGTACAGCGGCAGGCTCTCGTGAAACCCATATTCGGCGCAGAAATACGCTACCAGATCGGACTCGCCGAGCGCACCGTCCTCGGTGGACGACGCGGCACGGCGATAGGCGTCGTAGGCCTGCAGCACGCGCTGCAGCGCCTGAAGGTAGTCGGGATCGGCGGCGGCGTTTTCCAGCACCGCCGCGTCGACGCGCCTGAGAAGCGCGCGCGGGCTGCGCCCGACCGCATCCCACAGCGCGGGATTGAGGCGCGCGAAGAGCGCGCGCGTCGGCCGGTGCCAGCTGTACCAGAGATCGGTGGCGAGTTCCTCGAGCCGCTCGAGCGCCGGCGGGATCCCGGGACTGACCTGAAGGGCAAACGCCGTGCCGGGCCGTGGCGGGGAAGCGGATTCGACCGGACTCATTCAATTCTCCTCGATGCTTCCGGGCACAAACGCTTCAGCCGCGACGCAGGCCGACGACTTTCGGCGTGCCGCGCGCGGCCGAATACATGCGCCGGCGCTGGCGTACGCGCGCCGCATCGAGCAGCATCCGGCCGGCCCAGCGATAGACGTTGAACTCCTGCACCAGCCCCCGCATCCGGCGCATGCGCTCGCGCTGCTCGTCGGGCGGCATGGTGAGCGCAACATGCAGCGCCGCGGCGCACTGCTCGATGTCGTAGGGATTGACGATCAGCGCCTCGGCCAGTTCGCGCGCGGCGCCGGTGAACTGCGACAGCACCAGCGCGCCGCGCTCGTCGTCGCGCGCGGCGACGAATTCCTTGGCGACGAGGTTCATGCCGTCGTGCAGGCTCGAGACGCAGCACAGGTCGGCCGCGCGGTAGTAGGCATACACCTGGTCGGCGTCGTGGTGCTCGATCTTGAGCACGATCGGGTCGCAGCCCGGGCGCCCGAAGCGGGTGTTGATCCGCTGCGCGAGCGAGCGCACGCGCGCATCGAGGCTCTGGTATTCCTCGATGCTCGAGCGCGAAGGCGCGGCGATCTGCACGAAGCAGAACCGCCCGATCCATTCCGGCTGCAGCTCGAGCAGCCGCTCGACCGCCGCGAAGCGCTCGAGGATCCCCTTGGTGTAATCGAGCCGGTCGACGCCGATGCCGAGCCGCACGTCCGCGGCGACTCCGAGGGCGCTGCGGATATCGGCGCGGCACTCGGGCACCGGCTTCTGATTCGCGAGCGTCACCGGCGGCCACTCGATCGAGATCGGGTAGCGGTGCACTTCGGTGGGATCGTTGCCGTAGGAGATGGTGAAGGTTTCGCGGTCGACGCGCGCCTCGAGGTAGCGATCCACCGTGTCGAAGAAGTTGTTGCAGTGGAATTGCGTGTGAAACCCCAGGATCGACGAGCCCAGCATGCCGTCGAGCAGCTGCTCGCGCCATGGGCAGACCCCGAAGGCCTCGGGATTGGGCCAGGGAATGTGCCAGAACGTGATGATGGTCGCGTTCGGCAGGCGGTCGCGGATCATCCGCGGCAGCAGCGCGAAATGGTAATCCTGCACCAGCACGACCGGGTTGTCGGTTTTCGCTTCGCGCTCCACTGCCTGCGCGAAGCGCCGGTTCACGGCCCGGTACTGCTCCCAGTCGGGGGCGCGGAATATCGGTCGCGTGTGCGCGATGTGGCACAGCGGCCACAGTCCCTCGTTGGAAAAGCCGTAGTAGTAGCCGGCCTCTTCCTCCTTCGTCAGCCAGACGCGGCGCATGCGGTAGGCGGGATTTTCCGGCGGCACCATCACGTGGTCGTGGTCGTCGACCACGTCGCGATCGGCGTTTCCCGAGCCGTGTGCGATCCAGGTGCCCGAGCAGGCGCGCATCACCGGCTCGAGTGCGGTCACCAGTCCGCTCGCGGGCCGCTGCACTTCCACGCGGTCGTTGCGCCTGACGTGAACGTAGGGCTCGCGGTTGGAGACGATGAGCACCTCGTCGCCCTTGAGGTCTTCGCGCAGGATCGCGCGCAGCGCATCCGGGCCCCAGCTCACCTGCGCCTCGTCGCGCATTCGCCGCTCGGTCTCCAGGTCCTTCACCAGCGCCTCGAGGTCGCGCGCGATCGGGCCGAGTTCGCGCGCCTGAGGCTGCGGCGAAAGCGCGAGCGACTGGCCGCGGATCAAGGCCTTGATGCCGGCCATCCAGCCGCGGAACGAAAGCTCCGCGATCACCACCGTGATCAGCGCGATCACCGCGCCCAGCGCAGCGAACAGCCAGACGATGTACTTCTTGGTGTCGGCGCTGCGCCGCTCGACGTAGCTCATGTCGTGCGCGATCAGCATTTCGCCGAGGCGCTCGCCGTCCGCCTCGATCGGGCTTGCGACCAGGTGCAGCGGACCGCCCGGGAGCTTGAGCACGGTGCCGGCGTCTGCGGCGGGCAAGTCGGGCTTGGGGCAGGCCACCGTGGCGGGAAACGCGTGCGTCTTGTACACCAGCGTTCCCGTGGCATCGCAGAAACCGAGTGCGAACAGGCGATCGTCGCGCAGCATGCGGGCGAAGAACGCCTGCACCCGCTGCAGGCGCACGCGGTCGCGCGCCTTGTCGGTGAGCAGTTCCACGAGCGGCTCCTGCGCCGCGGAGGCGACCAGTTTCGATCGCATGTCGAGGTCGCGCACCGACCACGCGAGCGTCAGCTTGTCGACGAGCGGCACGACGCCGTAGGCGATGGCGCCGATCGTGAGCGCAAGCGGAATGACGAATCGGAGCGAGAGGCGCATCATTTCAGCGTCGCAGCCGGTGCGGCGAAAACCTATTTTAGTCCCTCATCCGTGCTCGCCGGCGCTTGGCGGCG
>MERB01000012.1:25145-28540 GCA_001770475.1 Betaproteobacteria bacterium RIFCSPLOWO2_02_FULL_66_14
AAGAGCTGCTGCATCCACGGCAGGTAGGTGAAGCCGAGCTGCATCAGCGCGAGCAGCGCGATCGCGAGCAGGGCATAACGGTTGCCGAAAAAGCCCTCGGCCGTCAGCGCGCTCTCGCGGAGGTGGCGGCAGTTGAACAGGTAGGCGATCTCGCCCATCACCAGCGTGTTGACCGCAACCGTGCGCGCCGCCTCCAGCGGCAGGCCGCGCGCGCTTTCCCACAGGAACAGGCCCATCGATCCCGCCACCAGGACGGCAGTCACGAGCGCGAGGCGCCACAGCAGGAAGCCGGTGACGAGCGGCTCGCGCGGATCGCGCGGCGGCCGGCGCATCACGCCGGCCTCGGGCTGCTCGAAGGCGAGCGACAGCGACAGCGTCACCGCAGTGACCATGTTGACCCACAGGATCTGCACCGGCGTGATCGGCAGCGCGATGCCCGCGAGGATCGCGATCAGCACGATGCCCGCCTCGCCACCGTTGGTCGGCAGGATGTAGACGATCGCCTTGCGCAGGTTGTCGTACACCGTGCGGCCTTCCTCGACGGCTGCGGCGATCGAGGCGAAGTTGTCGTCCGCGAGCACCATTTCGGAAGCTTCCTTCGCCGCCTCGGTGCCCTTGCGTCCCATCGCGACGCCCACATCGGCGCGCTTGAGCGCCGGCGAGTCGTTGACGCCGTCTCCCGTCATGGCGACGATTTCACCTTTCGCCTGCAGCGCCTTGACCAGCCGCAGCTTGTGCTCGGGGCTCGCGCGCGCGAACACTTCCGTGCCCGCGACGGCGCGCTCCAGCGCGGCGTCGTCCAGCTGCTCGAGTTCGACGCCGGTCAACGCTCCGCTACCCGCGTCCAGCCCCAGGCGCGTCCCGATCGCAAGTGCGGTCGCGGCATGGTCGCCGGTGATCATCTTGACCCGGATTCCTGCCGCGTGGCAGCGCTCGACCGCGGCGATCGCCTCCTCGCGCGGCGGGTCGGACAGCCCGAGCACCGCGAGCAGCGTGAATCCGCCCTTCAGGTCGGAAAAGCCCAGCACGCGATGCTCCGCGGGCACGCTGCGCACCGCGACGGCGAGCAGTCGCCGTCCGGTCGCCGCGACTTCGTCCATCCGCGCGCGCCAGCGCGCATGATGCAGCGGGCGCTCGACGCCGCCGGCGCGCTCCGCGCGGCACATCTCCAGCACGCGCTCCGGGGCGCCCTTGACGAAGATGAAACCGTGGCCCGCATGATCGTGGTGCAGCGTCGCCATGAAGCGGTGTTCCGATTCGAACGGGATCACGTCGGTGCGCGGCAGCGCTTTCGCCTCGAAGGCGGGGTCGATCCCGGCTTTCATCGCGAGCGCGAGCAATGCCCCCTCGGTCGGATCGCCTTCGACGCTCCACTCGCCCGAGGTTTCGCGCAAACTGGAATCGTTGCACAGCAGCGCCGCGCGACCGATGTCGATCAGGACCGGATGGGCGTCGATCGCGGCCTCCGCGCCGTCGAGCGAAAATCCGCCGTGCGGCGCATAGCCCGTGCCGCCGACCTCGAACCCCTGCTCGGCGGTCACGACGCGCTCGACCGCCATTTCGTTGCGCGTCAGCGTGCCGGTCTTGTCCGAGCAGATCACCGTCACCGCGCCGAGCGTCTCCACGGCCGGCAGGCGACGGATGATGGCGTTGCGGCTCGCCATGCGCTGCACGCCGATCGCAAGCGTGATGGTCATGATCGGAGGCAGTCCCTCCGGGATCGCCGCCACGGCGAGCGCGACCGCGGCGAGGAACATCTCCGCCAGGGTGTAATCGCGAACCGTGATGCCGAAGACGAACGCGAGCGCAGTGAACGCGAGGATCGCGAACGTGAGCCAGCGGCCGAACGTCGCCATCTGGCGCAGGAGCGGCGTGGTCAGTTCCTCGACGCCCGCGAGCATCTCGCTGATGCGGCCGATCTCGGTCTGGTCGCCGGTCGCGACGACCACGCCCACCCCCTGGCCGTAGGTGACGAGCGTTCCCGAGTACGCCATCGACAGGCGGTCGCCGATCGGCGCCTGCGCGCTCGCGGCGTCGATGGATTTCTCCGCCGGCAGCGATTCGCCGGTGAGCGCCGCCTCGTCGATGCGCAGGCTGCGCGCCTCGACGAGGCGCAGGTCCGCAGGGACCTTGTCGCCGGAGGCGAGCAGCACGATGTCGCCGGGAACGAGGGCCTCGGCCGCGATCTCGCGGCGCCGGCCCGATCGCAGCACCATCGCGTGCAGGCTCAGCATCCTGCGGATCGCATCGAGTGACTTCTCCGCCTTGCCTTCCTGGATGAAGCCGATTGCGGCGTTGATCAGCACCACGCCGAGAATCACGCCCGTGTCCACCCAGTGACCGAGCGCAGCCGTGATCGCGGCCGCGCCGAGCAGCACGTAGATCAGCACATTGTGGAACTGCAGCAGGAAGCGCACGAGCGGCCCGCGGCGCGCGGGCGGCTTCAGGCGGTTCGGTCCGTATTGCGCGAGCCGCGCACGGACTTCGTCTTCGGTGAGTCCGCTGCGCCGGCTCGCGGTGCGCTCAAGCGCGACGGCGGCTGAAAGCGCGTGCCAGGACGCGCTCTCGCGCGCGCCGGCGGCAGTCAGGTTGGAGAGCATCGGCCGGTCCTCGAAGGCGAGTATGCGTCAGGCAGGCACGGTGCCATTGATTCGGGTCAACGACGCGACCGCGCTGTGCTGTCGCCTGAAACTCTTCACGAGAATGCGCGGTCAGAGGATTCAGAGCCGACCGCTTCGGGGCGGGCCAATCGATCGGGGGGATCGTTCATGCAGCATGTCGATGACGCCGGTGCGCCGGGGCTGGCGCGCGTCGTCCTGAAGGAGGTCGTGCTTGGCTTGCACTGGGACCCGCCCGCGGAAGGGGCGCGCGCGCAGCCGCCGGACCTCGATGCGTTGTGCGTGCTGCTGGACGCCCAGGGCGAGCTCGTGGACCTGGTGCACCCGGGGCGGCTGCGCACGGCCAACGACAGCGTGATCCATACCGGGGATGCGCTGACCGGCGCGAGCCTGTGGGATGACGAGCGGATCTTCGTGTTCCTTGACGCGCTGCCGGCCTCGGTCTGCACGGTGGCGTTCTTCGTCGTGAGTGCGTCCGGCCACCCGTTTCACGACGTGCGTGGCGCATGGTGCCACTTGAGCGATCACGCCAGTGGCCGCGAATGGCTCCGCAAGGACCTGACGCTGCTCGAAGGCCGTCTGGGCGAGGCCGTGTGCACGCTGCGGCGGAACCAGACCGACTGGACCGTGTCGTCCGACACGTGCGCCGTGCCGATGGGGTTGGCCGCGGAACTCGGTGCGATTCAGGTTCGCAGGCCAGGCGGCGACGATCGAAACGCAGCCTAGCCCAACTTCCACAGTTCAAGGGTGTGAATCGTAGTAGATCAAGGATTTAAG
>MERB01000013.1:0-14183 GCA_001770475.1 Betaproteobacteria bacterium RIFCSPLOWO2_02_FULL_66_14
GCAGGGTCTCGCGCGTCCGGTTCAGCTCGTCCGAGAGCCGCGCGGTGAGTCGGTCGGACTGCTGCGCGAGTCCCGCGTGCAAGTCGGAGAGCATCTGGCGATGCTTTTCCTCGAGCGAGCGCTGCAGCCGCAGCGCGAACCAGCCGGCGGCTGCGAGCGTTCCCAGCGCGAGGACGGCGAACACGGCAATCTCGACCATACGCGATTCTATCGAGCTGCCGCGTCCGGAGTCGGAGTATCGCCGGATTCCGCGTCACTCCAACCCCATGGTCCTACATGCGATAGGCTGCCTCGCCGTGCGAGGTGGTATCGAGGCCTTCGCGCTCGGCGTCCTCGGGAACGCGCAGTCCGATCGTGAGATCGACCAGCTTGTAGGCGACCAACGCGACCGCGCCGGACCAGATGACCGTGGTGAGGACGCCGGTGGCCTGCGTGACGACCTGCCCCCAGATCGAGTAATCCGGCGACACCGCGTTGGCGACGTAGTCGTAGATGCCCGAACCGCCGAGAGACGGCGCCGCGAACACGCCCGTGAGCAGCGCGCCGACGATGCCGCAGACGCCGTGCACGCCGAACACGTCGAGCGAATCGTCGGCGCCGAGCAGCTTTTTCAGGCCGTTGACGCCCCAGAAGCCCGCAATGCCGGAAGCGAGGCCGATGCCCAGCGCGCCGACGACGCCGACGAACCCGCAGGCCGGCGTGATGGCAACCAGCCCCGCGACCGCGCCGGAAGCTGCACCAAGCGCCGAGGATTTGCCGCGAGCGAGATTCTCGATCATCAGCCAGGACAACACCGCGGCAGCCGTCGCGACGATGGTGTTGAGGAAGGCGATCGCCGCGGTGCCCGTCGCTTCGAGGTTGGATCCGGCGTTGAAACCGAACCAGCCCACCCACAGCATGCAGGCGCCGATCATGGTGAGCGGCAGATTGTGCGGCGGCATCGCTTCCTTGCCGTAGCCGATGCGCTTGCCGATGAGCCACGCGCCGACCAGTCCGGCGACACCTGCGTTGATGTGCACCACGGTGCCACCCGCGAAGTCGAGCGCGCCCTTCTGCCACAGCCAGCCTGCAGCGGCGGTCACTGTGTCGAGCGATTTCGCGTCGGTGATGGCGTCGGGGCCATCCCAGTACCACACCATGTGCGCCATCGGCGCATAGGCGAAGGTGAACCAGAGCACCGCGAACACGAGCACCGCCGAGAACTTGATGCGCTCGGCGAACGCGCCCACGATCAGTCCGCAGGTGATGGCGGCGAAGGTGAGCTGGAAGGCGACGAATACGAGCTCGGGAATTGCCACCCCCTTGGAGAAAGTCGCTCCAAGCGATTCTCCGGTCACGCCCGAAAGGAACAGCTTCGAGAAGCCGCCGAAGAACGCGTTGCCGCCGGTGAAGGTGATCGAGTAGCCATAGACCACCCAGACCACTGCGATGACGCAAAAGGTGACGAACACCTGCATCAGCACCGAGAGCGTGTTCTTGGCGCGCACCATGCCGCCGTAAAACAGCGCGAGGCCCGGGATGGTCATCAGGATGACGAGCGCCGTGGAGACCATCATCCAGGTCGTGTCGCCCTTGTCCACCTTGGGCTTGGCCGCTTCGGCAGCCGCAGGCGCGGCCGCGGGTGCCGGCGCGGTTGCCGCAGCCGCTTCCGCGGCGGGCTTGTCCGCTGCAGGCGCAGCCGCCGGCTTGTCCTGCGCCGGCGCGCCGCCCGCGAAGGCGAGGCCCGTGGTCAGGAGGAGCAGTGCAAGAAGTCGCTTCATGGAGTTCTCCTAGAGCGCCGCGGCGTCGGTTTCGCCGGTGCGGATGCGAATGACCCGTTCGAGGTCGAACACGAAAATCTTGCCGTCGCCGATCTTGCCGGTGTTGGCCGCCTTCTCGATCGCCTCGATCGCAGGCTCCAGCATCTCGGTCTTGACCGCGGCTTCGATCTTCACCTTGGGGAGGAAATCGACCACGTACTCGGCGCCGCGGTAGAGCTCGGTGTGGCCTTTCTGCCGGCCGAACCCCTTCACCTCGGTGACGGTGATGCCCTGCACGCCGATCGCCGAGAGGGCTTCGCGCACCTCGTCGAGCTTGAACGGCTTGATGATGGCGGTGATGAGTTTCATGCGGGCCTCAGAACGTCTTGCTGACGGAAACGATGAGAATGCCGCGTCCCGCGTCCTTCAGCTTGGCGCCTGCGCCCGCCGGTAGCTGGTTGGCGAAGCAGTAGAACCCGGGGTTGGCAAGGTTGCAGCTTCCCTTGGCGTTCGTGTCGATGTAGGACGCTCCGAACACCCAGCCGCTCACGTCCTTGGTGACGCCGATCCTGTAATCGGTGTAATTGCCGTTGGTGGCGTCGGTGCCGACGCTCCAGTTCTTGAGCCGAAAGCTGCCGATGTGACCGTTCACGCCCCAGCCGTCGCCAAGGTCGTAATTCGCGGACAGGTCCACGTAATGCGAGCCTTTCGTTCCCGGCAGCGAGAAGTAGTCGTCAGTGGCGTGCGAGTACTTGAGCGCCAACCACTTCCAGCTCGCGCCAATGTAAATTTCCTTGTTATCCACCAGACCCGTGTGAGTCCTGGCGCTGTGCGGGCTCGCAAAGCTGGTGCCTGCGGCGAGGTTGGCGTCGGATCCGGGGTAGTAGTAGTAGATGAAACCGACGTCGAGACCGAAGTCGCCCCAGGATTTCTTCCAGCCGCCGTAGAAATCCATTTCCAGATTGGCGGCCGGAAATCCGGCGCCCTCGCTGACGTTCGAGTTCCAGTTGCCGAGGTACAGGCCGCTCGCGTGGCTGTAATCGATGCCGCCTTGGATCGCGGGCTTGCCGAACGTTTGATCGATTCCGCGGAAACGGTAGCTCGAGAACAGCCCGGCGTTGCCGCTCAGGCTGTGCGGCGACTGCGCAGCCGTGGTTTGCGCGGATACGAAACTTGGGATGGCAAGCGCCGCAACGGCGCCGAATGAAAGTAGGGTCTTGCGCACGGTCATGCCTCCTGAAGTGGTTTGCGTACGCAAAGCACCAAGCAGGCTTCGTGCCATCGCAGGAAACTCAATGAATCAAAGCGTTGGGACTTTCCAGCGCACGGGTCGGACGCACCAAACCGGGGCGGCTCGCGCCCCGGGCGCCCGTTGCTGGTGCGGCGTTGCGGTGGATTCGGAAGTTCCATGCTCTGCCGGGTTCTCGCGAGGACTCGCCGCGAGAACCCGGCAGATCGGGGAACGGCAAATCAGGCGAACGCGCTTGCGTCCGTCGCCGGCCTCGATCGATTCAAACCGTTTCGCGCAGCGTCAGTGCGGGTGTTTCGGATGTCCCATCGTCTGCCGAGTTCTCGCGAAGACTCACCGCGAGAACCCGGCAGATCGGGGAACGGCAATTCGGGCGAACGCGCTTGCGTCCGTCGCCGGCCTCGATCGACTCAAACCGTTTCGCGCAATGTCTGCGCGCTCGATTTCGATGTCCCATGGTCTACCGAGTTCTCGCGAAGATTCACCGCGAGAACTCGGTAGATCGGGGAACTGCAAATCAGGTAGAGGCGCTCGCTTCCGCCAAGCGACTTCAAACCGTCTCGCGCAGCGTGAGCGCAGGAGACGTGCCCAGCACCTTGCGTGCGGACAGCCAGGCGTTGAGCGAAAGCAGCGCGACGCCGGCGAGCGGCCCGGCGATCCAGAGATGCGGGCTCGGCGGAAGATCGAGCTCGAAGACGCGCCGCGCAAGGAGTTGCCCGATCGCGGCCGCGCCCGCGGTCGCAAGCACGCCAGCGAGCAACCCCATGGCGAGGAATTCGACGCGCTGGCTGCCCACCACCTGCCGGCGCGACGCGCCGTACACGCGCATCACCGCGGCTTCGCGCCGTCGCTCGTCCTCGGTCGCGACCAACGCCGAATACAGCACCAGCAGCCCGGCGCCGAGCGCGAACAGAAACACGAACTGCACCGCAGTGATCACCTGGTCGATCACGTTCTGCGCCTGCCGCACCGCCGCCCCGACGTCGACCACGGTGAGGTTCGGGAAGCGCGCGGTGAGGTCGTTCATCACCCGCTCCGCGCCGGGCGCGAGGCGAAACGCGCTGATGTAGCTCGCGGGAAACCCCTCGAGCAGGCGCGGCGGCGCGATGACGAAGAAGTTCACCTTCATCGAATCCCAGCGCAGCCTGCGAAACGAGCTGATGCGCCCGTTGAACGAATCGGCGCCGACGCTGAAGGTGAGTTCGTCGCCGAGCTTCCAACGCAGCGTGTTCGCGATGCCCTCCTCTACCGAAACCTCCTGCGCCCCGGGCAAAAACCAGCTTCCCGCGCTCAGCGTGTTGTGCGCCGGCAGTTGCTCGGTGAAGGACAGGTTGAACTCGCGCTCGACCAGCCTGCGCGCGCGCTCCTCGGTGAACGCCTCCTCTGCAACTGGCTCGCCGTTGACCGCCGTCAGGCGGCCGCGCACCATCGGATAGAGATCCGGTACCTCGATGCGATGCGCGCTGAAGAACTCCCGCACCGGCGCGAGCTGCTCGGGCTGCACGCCGAGGAGAAAACGGTTCGGCGCGTCGGGCGGCGCGCTGCGGCGCCATGCGTCCACCAGGTCGTTGCGCGTGAAGCTGAGCAGCAGCACCGCGGTGAGGCCGAGCGCGAGGCTCGCCACCTGGATCGCGTTGCCGCGCGCGTGCCGCCGCAGGTTCGCCAGTCCGTAACGCAGCGCCGCGCTGCCGTGCGATACGCGGCGCGCCACCGGACCGCTCGCGAGCAACCGCAGCGCGAGCCAGGCGACGAGCGCAAAGCTGAGCACCGCAATCGCGAACCCGCCGACCACGTAGGCGCCCATCCGCACGTCGCCCGCTTGCCACACGAGCAATCCGGAGAGCGTGGCAAGACCCGCCGCGTAGGTCGCGATCGCGCTGCCTCGGAGCGCGCCCGATTCGCGCCGGATGACGCGCACCGCCGGCACGTTCTTCAGTTGCACCAGCGGCGGCACCGCGAAACCGAGCAGCAGCACCAGGCCCACCAGGAATCCCTGCAGGGCGGGCATCGCCGTGGGTGCCGGCAGCCCGCCGCGGAGCAATTCGCCGAGTGCCGCGGCGATCGCCGTCTGTGCGCCGACGCCGGCGAGGCAGCCGATCGCGGACGCCGCGGTTCCGAGCAGCAGGAACTCCAGGCCGTAGAGCGCGAGCAGCCTGCCCTGCGTCGCGCCCAGACAGCGCATCACCGCGCAACCGTCGAGGTGGCGCTCGACATAGCGGCGCGTGCCGAGCGCGATCGCGACGCCGGCGAGAATCGCCGCGAGGAGCGCGGTCAGCCCGAGGAACCGCTGCGCGCGATCGATCGCGGCGCGCACTTCGGGGCGGCCGTTCTCCAGGTTGTCGATGCGCTGGCCGCGCTCGAGCCTCGGTGTCGCCCAGGCTTCGAGCTCGGCAATGCGCTCGCTCGCGCCGGCCGCGTACAGGTAATACCACACCCGGCTGCCGGGCTGCACCAGCCGGGTCGCAGGAACATCCGCGACGTTCAGGATCAGCCGCGGAGCAATGTTGAAAAAGTTGGCGCTGCGCTCGGGCTCCAGCGTGATCACCGCGGCGACCTCGAAGGTTTCGGCGCCAAGCCGCAGCTTCGATCCGACCGGAGCGTCGAGCCCGGTGATCAGCCGCTCCTCGATCCACACGGTGCCGCGCGCCGGGCCGCTCGCCGCCGGCGCATCCGGTGCGTTCGGCGCCGGCGCGACGCGAAGGCGCCCGCGCAGCGGATAGTTTTCGCTCACCGCCTTCACGCCCGCGAGCTGGCTGCGGACCGATTCGCCTTCCCCCGCCTGCGCCATGCTGATGAAGGTGACGCTCTCGGCGCGATCCAGGCCCAGGCGCCCGATTTCCTGCTCCACCGCCGGCGTCCAGGCGTGGTCGGACACGAGAACCAGGTCGGCGCCGAGCAATTGGTGCGCGTCGCGCACCAGCGCCCGCCCGACGCGGTCGGCGAAGAACGCGACGCTCGTCACGCTCGCCACCGCGACGACGAGCGCCGCCGCGAGCACCCGCAACTCACCCGCGCGCCAGTCGCGCGCGAGCATCCGCCACGCAAGGAAAAACAGGGACAGACCGCGATTTCTCCGCCTCACATCGTTCCCGCCGCCTCGCGGAAAATCGTGGTCTGTCCCCGATTTGTGGTTCGTCATGGCACGATCCTTCCGCCGGCCAGGCGCACGACGCGCGTGCAGCGCTTCGCGAGCGACTCGTCGTGCGTCACGAGGATGAGCGTCGTGCCGTAACTGCGGTTGAGTTCGAACACCAGCTCGATCACACCGTCGCCGGAGGCTGCGTCGAGGCTTCCCGTAGGCTCGTCCGCGAGGAGCAGCTTCGGCCGCATTACGAAAGCACGGGCGAGCGCGACGCGCTGCTGTTCGCCGCCCGAGAGATGCTTGGGATAATGCTGCAGCCGCTCCCCGAGCCCGACGCTCGCGAGAATGCGGCGCGCCTCGTCACCGGCGTCCGCCCGTCCCGCGAGTTCGAGAGGCAGCATCACGTTTTCGAGCGCGGTCAGCGCGGGCAGCAACTGGAACGACTGGAACACGAATCCGACCGAGCGTCCGCGAAGCTCGGCGCGCGCGTCCTCGTCGAGCGAGAAGAGATCCACCCCGTCGAGCATCACGCGCCCCGCGCTCGGCGTATCCAGTCCTGCCAGAATCGCGAGCAGCGTCGACTTGCCGGATCCGGAGGCTCCGACGATGGCGAGCGCCTCGCCCGCAGTGACGTCGAGCCCGATCTCTTGCAGAATGACGAGATCGCTCGCGCCACTCTTCACCGTCTTTCCAATGCCGATCGCCCGCAGAACCCTGTTCGCGTCAACGCTGCTCTGGATGGCATCGATTGTCATGTCGGGAGCGGCGCACGCGGCGCCCGGAATCCTCGTTTTCGGCGACAGCCTTTCCGCGGCCTACGGCATTGCCGAGCGGCATGGCTGGGTGGCGCTCCTTTCGGAGCGGCTCCGAAAGGAGCAACTCGATTATAGCGTCGTCAACGCGAGCATCTCGGGCGAGACCACGCGCGGCGGGCTGTCGCGGCTCGGAAAAGTCCTTGCCGACCACGAACCCGCGGTCGTGATCATCGAACTCGGCGGCAACGACGGACTGCGCGGCCTGCCGGTGGCGGAAATGAAGAGGAACCTCGGCGCCCTGATCGTGCAGTCGAAGAAAGCAGGCGCACGCGTGCTGCTCGTAGGCACGCGGATGCCGCCCAACTACGGCGAAGACTACACGCGAGCCTTCGAATCCGCGCTCGCCGATCTCGCCAGCGAGCATCGTGTGGCGTTCGCGCCCGAACTGACCGCCGGAATCGGCACGCAACTGCAATACTTCCAGACCGACCGCCTCCACCCGAACGAAGCGGCGCAGCCGCTGCTGCTGGAAACCGTCTGGAAGGCGCTGCGGCCGCTGCTTGCGCCCGCGGCGGCCGCTAAGCGACGCTGAGCCGCGGTGCGCCCGCGGCAAGTCGGCCGATCGTGCGAGCCTCGGCGAATCCGTGCCGCGCGAAATCCTGCAGTACGGCCTGCTCGGCGTCGGGCGCGCAGGCGACCAGCAGGCCGCCGCTCGTCTGCGGGTCGGTGAGGAGCACTCGCTGCCAGTCGGGCGCGTCCTTTGCGAGAAGCACGTCCTCGCCGTAGCCCTTCCAGTTGCGCTCGGAGGCACCGGTCTTGGTTCCCTGCTTCGCCCAGCGCACGGCCTCGTCGATGAGCGGCAGATCGGATACGCGGATTTCCGCCGCGAGTTTCGAGCCGCGCAGCATCTCGAGCAGGTGCCCCGCGAGCCCGAATCCCGTCACGTCGGTGATCGCGTGCACGCCCGGCAATTCGGAGAGCGTCGCCCCGGGCGTGTTGAGTTTCGTCGTCCACTCGATCATCCTCGCGTACCCTTCGGCCGAAAGCGCGCCCTTCTTCAGCGCCGCGGAAAGAATTCCGACGCCAAGCGGCTTGCCGAGGATGAGCAGATCGCCGTCGCGCGCGGAACTGTTGCGCATCACCTTGTCCGGATGAACCAGCCCGAGCGCGACCAGCCCGTAGATCGGCTCCAGCACGTCGATCGAATGTCCGCCCGCCACCGGGATTCCTACATCATGGCAGACCGACTCGCCGCCGGCCAGGATTCGCCGGATCACGCTCACCGGGAGCTTTTCGAGCGGCATCCCGACGATCGCCAGGGCGAAAATCGGCTTCGCCCCCATGGCGTAGATGTCGGAGATGGCATTGGTCGCGGCGATGCGCCCGAAGTCGTAAGGGTCGTCGACGATCGGGGTGAAGAAATCGGTCGTCGCGACAAGCGCCTGAGATTCGTTCAGCTTGTAGACCGCGGCGTCGTCCGAGGTCTCGGTGCCGACCATCAGCGCCTCGGGTAGCCCGCGCACGGGTGTGGTCGCGAGGAGTTCCGTCAGTACCGCGGGAGCGATCTTGCAGCCGCAGCCGCCGCCGTGGCTGAACTCGGTGAGGCGGATCTTTTCGGGTGCGTTCATGAGGGTAGAATTTTAGCCGATGAAACCTTCATCGAGAGCTTCCGTCGCGATGGGGGCGTCGATCCTTACGGATTTCGACGCGGTGCTGGATGCGCGTTCGCCCGCCGAGTTTGCCGAGGACCACGTTCCCGGAGCGATTTCCTGCCCGGTGCTCGACGACGCCGAGCGCGCGCACGTCGGAACGCTCTACGCACAGGACTCGCCCTTTGCCGCCAAGCGCATCGGCGCGGCGCTCGTCGCGCGCAACATCGCGCGCCACCTCGAGACGCTGCTCGCCGAAAAGCCGAGGACGTGGCGGCCGCTCGTTTACTGCTGGCGAGGAGGCAAGCGCTCGGCTGCGTTCGCGCACGTGCTGCGCGAGGTCGGCTGGCAGGCCTGCACGCTCGAGGGCGGCTACAAGGCCTACCGGCGGCACGTCGTCGAGCAATTGGCGGAACTGCCGGTGAAATTCACCTTTCGCGTGGTTCACGGGGTCACTGGCAGCGGCAAGAGCCGGTTGCTGCGCGCGCTCGCGCGCACCGGGGCTCAGGTGCTCGACCTGGAGGAGCTCGCGGCGCATCGCGGCTCGGTGCTCGGCAACCTGCCCGGGGAAGCGCAGCCTTCGCAGAAACTGTTCGAAAGCCGGCTGCTGGCGGCGCTCGAGCGCCTGGACCGCGCGCGGCAGGTATACGTCGAGGGCGAGAGCCGCAAGATCGGACAGTTGCAGGTGCCAGCGGCGCTGATCGAGACCATGCGCGCGAGCGACTGCGTTCTGATCGAAGCGCCGATCGAGACGCGCGTCGCGCTGCTGATGCAGGAGTACCGGCATTTTTTCTCCGACCCCGCGGCGCTCGGCGCGCAACTCGACTGCCTCGCCGCGCTGCACGGCCGCGAGCGCATCGACGCCTGGAAGCAGCTCGCCGCGCGCGGCGACTGGCAGGCGTTCGTCGCGCGGCTGCTGGTGGAGCATTACGACCCCGCGTATCGCCGCTCCGCGGCGCGCAATTTCGTGCGCCTGCCCGAGGCCGCGGTGCTGCGAGTTCGCTCACCCGACGAGGCGGCGTTCGAGCACCTCGCGGCGGGGCTGGCATGAAGCGCCTTGCGTTCGCGCTCCTTTCGCTCGCCTGCGCCGGCGCCGCCGCGCAGGACGTGCGCGATGCGCTCGACGCGGGCGATCTCATCTGCGAGATCCGGCACCCGTACCGCAGGGAGGTGTTCGCAGCGCTCGAGCCGCAGCGCCCCGCCGCCGACCTGATGCTGGTGTACGAAGGCGTCGATCGCGACTCGTCGCGCGTGGTCTCGACTCAACGCCCGGGCCGTCACCCGATCGAAGTCCGCGCCACGGCGAACGCAGTGCATTTCATCGAGCCGGTCGGATCGAGCCTGCGACACACCGCGCTCACGCGCTGCCTGCAGACGAAATGGAAGGGCGGCTACGAAGTCTGCACGCGGTTCGCCGCGCGCCACGCCTGGCATTTCGACACCGGTGCGTACGCCGACCCCGACGCGACCCTCGCGCGGCTCGCGGGCAGCGTCTCGCGCGGCGTGTGCGAACCCTGGAAGGTGGATTAGGCGTCCAGCCCCGCGAGCACCCGCAGGTGCTGGACGGCGCTTCGGCCCAGCGCCGGCAGCGCGTAACCGCCCTCGAGAACGGAAACCATGCGGCCGCCGGCATGGCGCCCGGCCACCGAGCGAAGCTGCTCGGTCACCCAGGCGTAGTCGGAATCCACCAGCTGCAGCATCGCCATGTCGTCCTCGACGTGCGCATCGAATCCGGCGGAAAAGATCACCAGCTGCGGCTTGAAGTCCTCCAGCGCGGCCAGCCACCGCCGGGTCACGGCCTCGCGGAACTGTTTCGATCCCGCACCTGCCGCGAGAGGCACGTTGACCATGTTCGACGCGGGGTCCTCGGTGCCACAGTACGGATAGAACGGATGCTGGAAGGTCGAGACCATCAGCACCTGCGAATCGCCCGCGAAGATGTCCTCGGTGCCGTTGCCGTGATGCACGTCGAAATCGACGATCGCGACGCGCTCCACGCCGTGCGCCCGGATCGCGTGGCGCGCCGCCACCGCGACGTTGTTGAAGATGCAGAAACCCATCGGCCGCGCGCGGCAGGCATGGTGCCCGGGCGGGCGCACCGCGCAGAACGCGCTTTGCATTTCGCCGCGATGCACCAGATCCGTGGCGAGCACCGCCGCGCCCGCGGCGCGCAGCGCCGCATCCAGGCTGTGCGGATTCATCGCCGTGTCGGGATCGAGGTGCACCGTCCCTTCCTCCGGCGCGACGCTTCGGATCGCGCGCACGTACTCGATCGGGTGCACGCGCGCGAGCTGCTCGTCGGTGGCGAGCGGCGCATCGAAATGAACCAGAAACGGGTCGATCCCGGACGCGATGAGCTGGTCTTCGATCGCGCCGAGGCGCTGCGGGCACTCGGGATGGCCGGCGCCCATGTCGTGTCGCAGACAATCGGGATGCGTGATGAACGCGGTCGCCATGGCGCTGCCATCTTAGCCCATCCAGTACAATCGACGCATGCTGCTCAAACGCCAGATCCAGGCACCGTCGCGATCGCCGGTCGCGCGCGTGCTCGACTCCGCGGGCGGCATCATTCTGGGCAAGGAAAACCAGATCCGGCTCGCGTTGGCGTGTCTGCTCGCGCGCGGCCACCTGCTGATCGAGGACTTGCCCGGAGTCGGCAAGACGACGCTCGCCCACGTGCTCGCAAAGTCGCTCGGACTGCAGTTCCAGCGCATCCAGTTCACCAGCGACATGCTGCCCGCCGACATCATCGGCGTCGCGGTCTACGAACGCGAAAGCGGCGGCTTCAGGTTCTACCCGGGCCCGATCTTCGCGCAGGTGATTCTCGCCGACGAAGTCAACCGCGCGACGCCCAAGACGCAGAGCGCGCTCCTGGAGGCGATGGAGGAACACCAGGTGACGGCCGAGGGCGAGACGCGCCCGCTGCCGAAGCCGTTTTTCGTCATTGCGACGCAGAACCCTTCCGAGTCGGTCGGAACCTTTCCGCTCCCGGAATCGCAGCTCGACCGGTTCCTGATGCGCGTCGAACTCGGGTATCCGGGCCACGACGCGGAGCGATCGCTGCTCACCGGGGTCGATCGTCGCGATCTGCTCGCGACCCTGGAACCCAGCCTTTTGCCCGGAGAGCTGGTCGCCCTCCAGGAGCAGGTGCGCGCGGTGCACGTTGCGCCCGCGCTGCTCGATTACGTGCAGGCGCTGGTCGAGCACACGCGGCGCTCGCCCGATTTCGCGGCCGGCCTGAGCCCGCGTGCGGCGCTCGGCCTGGTGCACTCGGCGCGCGCCTGGGCGCTGATCGAGGGCCGCGACAAGGTGATCCCCGAAGACGTGCAGGCCGTGCTCGCCGGGGTCGCCACGCACCGGTTGCGGCCGGCGCACGACGCCGCGCGCCGCGTCGACATCGGCGCGATGCTGCTCGCCGCGGTACCGATTCCCTGAGTTGAAGCGCGCGCCGACGTGGCCGACCTGAGCCGCGCCGATACCGAATCCGAGACCTCGCGGAAGGGCGCGCAGACTGCGCGCCCGGCCGGAATGCCGGTTTGGGCGGGCATCGTGCTGGCGAGCGCGCTGGCGCTCGCGGCGATCGGTTATTGGACCTTTCGCGCCGTGGAGAATTCGATGCGCGAGCTGCACTCGACGAGCATGAAGAACCTGCTCGACTCGGAGTCCAACTCGCTTCGCGTCTGGATCACGGAGGAAACCCGCGACGCAGAGCGAAAGGCGCGCGATCCCAACGTGCGGGCCGCGGCGAGCACGCTCGCCGAACTCGCGGCGCAGCCCGAGGTCACGCGCGAACGCCTGTGCACTGGCCCCGAGCGCGATGCACTCGAGCAGGCGCTGCGGCCACTGCTGCGCGACATCGGCGACGCCACCTTCAACCTCACCGCGCCTTCGGGACGGCTGCTCGCGACCCGGTTTCCCGAGTACTGTGGACTCAGCGTCCACCCGCAGCGTTTCCTCCCCCAACTCGAGCCCGTGTTCAGGGGCGCTTCGCGTTTCGTGCGTCCCTTCAAGGACATCGACCGCGTCGCCGATCCCGGCGAGTTGCGGTCCGGAGCGCCTTTCGCCTGGGTCGTCGCACCGGTGAGGGACGCCGCGAATCGCGTCGTCGCCGCGCTCGGCATCGCACAGCCTGCCGACGCCGTGTTCGCCTCGATCCTCGAAGCCGCGCGCCCGGGCGAGAGCGGCGAGGCGTTCGCGATCGATGAGCACGGCACGATCCTTTCGGGAAACACTGCGGGCGAGACGGCGCGCCTGCACGCGTACCGCGATCCCGCGGCGAGTGAAGGCGTGATCCTCGAACCGTTCGTGAACCACCGCGGCGTCGAGGTGATCGGCGCCTGGCGCTGGCTCCCGGAATACGGCCTCGCGGTGACGATCGAGATCGCTGCGGACGAGGCCTACGCTCCGCTTCGCTTCCTCAAGATCGCCTTCGGGGTCGTTTTCGGCGCGCTCGTGATCGCGGTCGCGGCAGCGCTTGCGGCGGGACTCTCGGCACTGCGGCTGCGAAGCCAGCTCGGCGCGTCGCGCCGGCTCGGCGGCTACGTGCTGGAAGAGCGCATCGGCGAGGGCGGCATGGCGGTCGTGTACCGCGCGCGGCACGCGCTGCTCAAGCGCTCCTGCGCGATCAAGCTGCTGCGGCCCGCACGCTCGAACGACGAGTCGATCGCCCGCTTCGAGCGCGAAGTGCAGCTCGCAAGCCAGCTCTCGCATCCGAACACCATCGA
Source organism: Betaproteobacteria bacterium RIFCSPLOWO2_02_FULL_66_14 (assembly GCA_001770475.1). Taxonomy (GTDB): domain Bacteria; phylum Pseudomonadota; class Gammaproteobacteria; order Burkholderiales; family SG8-39; genus 2-02-FULL-66-14. Next base: position 13,199 of record MERB01000013.1, read on the forward strand.
GATCTACGACTACGGCCGCACCACCAACGGCGAGTTCTACTACGCCATGGAATATCTCGACGGCATCACCACGGCGGATCTGGTCGCACGCTCGGGCGCAGTGCCCGTGCCGCGCGCGGTGCACCTCCTGCGGCAGGTGTGCGCCGGGCTCGCGGAAGCGCATGCGCGCGGACTGGTGCATCGCGACGTCAAACCCGAGAACCTCATGGTCTGCCGCCTCGGCGGCGAGTTCGACGTGCTGAAGATCCTCGATTTCGGACTGGTGAAGAACGTCGCCGAAAAGCACAGCCGCGACCTCACCCGAACCCTGCGCATCCTCGGCACGCCGCTGTACATGGCACCGGAGCGCCTGCGCAACCCGGCGGACGTCGATGCGCGCGCCGACATCTATGCCGTCGGCGCGGTCGCGTTCTTCCTGCTCACGGGGCGCCGGATGTTCGACGGCGGGGACGATCTCGCGATCACCACCAGGGTGCTGAACGACGAGCCTCCGCTTCTGTCCGAGGCGGCTGCGCAGGCGATACCGACGGAACTGGCACTGTTGGTCCAGGCCTGCCTCGAAAAGAAGCGCGAGGACCGGCCGCAGCGCGTCGCCGACCTGCTGGAAGCGTTCGATGCGCTCGCACAGGAGCAGCGCTGGACGCAGCGCGAGGCGCAGGCCTGGTGGGACGCGGTGCCGCCTCCGGGCGCTTCGGCCTGACGCCGCTTCAGATCAGGCGCGCGATCCGCTCTTCGGAGAGCGGCCTGAAGCCGTGGCGTTCGTAGAAACGCCGCGCTCCGGCATTATCGCTGTGAACCGCGGTGTCGATCCGACGCACGCCGATGCGCCGCAACTCCTCGACGAGCGATTCGAGGTGTCGCGACCCGATCCCGTGCCCTTCGCGTCCCGCCCGGACCGCGACGTCGTCGAGTTTCGCCACGAGCGCACCGGCCGACGTCGAAATCGCGTAGCACACGACGCACACCGCCACCGCCTCCGATCCTT
>MERB01000013.1:14205-18911 GCA_001770475.1 Betaproteobacteria bacterium RIFCSPLOWO2_02_FULL_66_14
GATCGCCTCTTCGCCGCAGTCCCCGTAGGCCGCGCTGCTCGCAAGGTAATGCGGATCGTCGGCGAGAAATGACTGCAGCAGCGCGAACGCGTCGTCGCGCGACGCGCGGGTCATTCGGCAGCTAGCGATCTCGGCCATGAGGCGGCGATTGTCTCAGGTCCGCGGACTCGCGGCGGCCGTCGTACCAGAATTCGAGCCCTTCGCGCCGGCGCACCGCGCCCAGACCGCCGCGCGCCAGGCGCAGCATCTGCCGGGGAATCTGCCAGCCGGGAAAGAGCCGGAGCTTGCGTCCTGAAGAAATGACCGCATCGGGCAGCATGATGAATCGGCCGCGCTTTCTCAGTGCGAGCGCGAAATGGATTTCCTCGCTCGCGAAATAGCGCTCGTCGAAGCCGCCTACGGCATCGAAGGCGTCGCGCCGGCCAAAGATGAAGCACCCGCCCGCAACCCCAAGGCGGTACAGAAGCCAGCAGGTGAACGACGACAGCGCGCGGACCCACCACGGCGTCCCGTGTGCATCCAGTTGAACGCGCGCTCCGCCGCCGACCGCGCCGCGGCGAATCGCCTCAAGCATGGCGCGAATCACGGCCTCGGACACGAGCGTGTCCGCGTCGACGAAAGCGAAAACTTTTCCCATGGCAATCCGGGCACCGGCGTTGCGCACGGCGGAGATGCGGTGCAAATTCACCGCGACCACCGTGGCGCCGTGCTCGCGTGCGATTTCCGCCGTCGCGTCGGTCGAGGCGTCGTCCACCACGATCACTTCGAAGGTTTCGCCGGCTGCGCCTGCCGCGGCGTACAAAGATCGAAGCGTCGCGCCGAGCATGACCGCCTCGTTGTAGGCGGGGACGATGAACGAGACTTGCACCGGGGCGCGCGTCAGAGCGACCCGAGCGCGATCCCCGGCGCCGAAACCGCTCCTGCCATGCGCCCGCCGCCGACGCTGCGGGCCGTCACCTGAAGCATGTCCGGACCCGGCGTCAGGTTCAGGATGGGCGCGGCGCCCATGAACAGGATCGACGTCTCCACACTAGGCATTTCTATGGCTCTCTTCCGCAGTCACGCTTCAGAACCGCACGCTGCGCCCGCCGGCCTGTTCCGCGGCAGCAGTGAACGACGCGCGGTTGCTTGCGCGTGCGATAACGCAAGGAACAAGCCCGTCATCGATCAAGACGCATATTCCCCTCTGCCCTTGGGGTACTGTTTTTCCCATTCCCGCCCGCAGTGGCAGCCCCCGATGTGCCTGATCACTCCCTTCTCCTTGTTCGGCGTTTTGCCGCGGCGACCAATCTACCGCCGGCCGGTCACCGGGAACAAGCGTCCCGAACCATCAACAGCTCGTCAGGCTCGACCTCGTGCCGGGTGTGCAGCTCATGCGTGGCGGCCACGAACCCGAGCCGATCGAGAAACCGCAGCGAGCGATGGTTCGTGCGCTTGAGCACGGCGGTGAGCGAGTGCACACGGTAACTCGCGGCGAGTTCGACAATCATGGCGCATACCGCCTCGCCCGCAATCCCGCGTCCCCAGTGCGGACTCGAAAGCTCGTATGCAATCGCCGCCACGCCGTCCGGATGCACGGTCGCCTGGACGTACCCCGCGAGTTCCGCGGTCGGAAGCCGGATCGCCCAGTTGAGCCACTGCTCGCGTCCGTCCGCCGAACGCCGTGATTCGAGCCTGGAATAGCGCTCGCGAAGCCACTCCAGCGATCGCGGCGGCTGGTTCTCGAACTCATAGATCGCCGGATCGCAGAGGACCGCGAACATCTCCTCCGCATGCGCGGCAACGAGCGGCTCGAGCGTCAGGCGGTCGGTGGCGATGTCGTTCATGAATTCCTCGGAACGAGGACCTTTTGAAATATTTCCAGTTCCGCGGTCGCGCCGGGCGCCCCTCAACCGTCGCGGCGCCAGTCCCGCAGGTTCCACAGATCCCCGTCCCAGGCGCTGAACGAGGCGCGCAGGCGATTGGAAATCCCCGAGACGCGGGGCCGGAGGACGACCGGAAGGATCGCGTGCGAGTTGCAGACCAGATCGTTCATCCGGATGAGCAGCGCCGCACGCTTGACCGGGTCGAGCTCGACCTCCGCGGCCCTGAATGCGCGGTCGTACTCGTCGTTGCGCCAGCGCGCGATGTTCCGCCCCTGCCACTTGTTCTCGCGCGATGTCAGCTCCCAGGAGCAGAACTGCTCCATGTTCCGGCCCGGGTCCGGGCTGCCTCGCGTCTGCGTGTACAGCTGCAGGTCGGCGAAGAACTTGCTGTTGGTGTCCGGATTGCCGACGTCGGAGGAGAAATACACCGACGGCACCACCGTTTTCAGTTCGATCTCCATGCCCGCTTTCTGGCAGGCCTGCTTGACGATCGCCTGGGTCTTCTGGCGTGGCGCGTTGATCGAGGTCTGGAACAGGAACTTGGGCTTGCGTCCGTTCTTCGCGCGCAGGCCGTCGGCGCCGCGCAGCCAGCCCGCGGCGTCGAGCAGCGCATTCGCTTTCGCCACGTCGTATCCCCGGGGTACGTTGCGCGAATTGAAACGCTCGGGGTTGTTCATGAAATTCGCCGTCACCACGCCCGTGCGCCCGTAGATGTGTTTCTGGATGGACGCGCGGTCGACGAGCAGGCTGAGCGCCTCGCGAACGGCCGGATCGCTCAGCACGGGATGCCGGCTCTTCGGGCTCGAGCGTTCGCCGTCGGTCTCGGTCCACGGGTCGGACTGGTTCAGCATGATGAATTCGATGTCGCCGCCCAGCGTCATCACCGCCTTGCCCCTGCCGCCCTTTTCGAGGCGCACCAGGATTTCGTCCTCGACCTGGAGGTTCCAGGCGAAATCGAATTCCCCGGTCTGGATCACCGCGCGCGCGGCCGACGCGGCATCGCCGCCGCCCTTCATCTCGATCGTATCGAAGTGCGGGCGGCCCGGCTCGTGGTAGTCGGGATTGATCCGTCCGCGCACCGCGTCCCCGGGCATGAAGTCGGCAAACCGGTACGGCCCGGTGCCCACCGGCCTCAGGTTCTGGGGCGCATCGCGCGATCTGGCGCCGCGGTACCGCTCGAACAGATGCCTGGGAATCTGAAGCCCGCGGCCGCCGATGAACGCATCCGCCCAGAACGGCGTCGGCTTTCGGAATTCGATGCGCACGGTATAGTCGTCGCGCTTCACCACGTTGATGTCCTGGTACCACCCGATCGTGATCGCCGCGGTTTCCGGATCGCGCGCGTATTCCCAATTGAAGACGCAGTCGTCGGCGGTGAACGGCGCGCCGTCGTGCCAGCGCACGCCGCGCTTGAGCTTCCAGGTGACCGACAGTCCGTCGCGCGCCACCCCGCCGTTCTCGAGGCTGGGTACCTCGACAGCAAGAGCGGGAACCAGATTCCCGGCGCTGTCCCAGTTCGCCAGCGGTTCGTAGAAAAAGCGCGCGGCGTCGACGTCCTTGGCTCCGATGCCGAAGTGCGGATTCAACAGCGTCGGTGCCTGCCAATAGAGAAGCCGGAGCGCGCCGCCGCCACCGCGTGCCATCGTCTTCCCGTTCGGCCGGGGTTGTCCGTTCGCGATCCCGGACTGCAGCAGCAGTTGCGCCGCAACGGACGCGCTCAGGCCGAGCGACGCGAGATGCCGGATGAAGGCGCGGCGCGACACCTTCTTTTCGCGCACCGCCTCGATGAGCAAGCGGAGATCGTTTTCGGTCATGGCCTTGCCTCGATGCGACCGGGTTCGCCGACAGGTCGAGTCTCGTTTACGTATGCCACACGCCGATGATACGCACCCCCACCACGCCGGCGCGAGGTTTCGCGCCGATCGCCGAATCTTCCCGATCGGCAGGCCCCGGAACGCAATCGCCGCCATCGACGCCTTGCGGTAGTCTGCGGCGATGGGATTGAAGTACTCGAAATGCCCCAAGTGCGGTCACTCCGCCCCGGACGCGGGCGCCCTGCTGGAAGAGCAATGCCCCGCGTGCGGCGTGATCTTCCGCAAGTTTCTCGCCGCGCACGCGAAGTCGGTCGCGCCTGACGAAGACGACCGCGCCGGTGCACGCCTTCTGGCCTGGCTCACGAGCCTGATCGAACCGCCCGAGGAAGACCGCAAGGCGCGTGCCGTGGCGGGCGCCGTGCTCCTGGTCGCCGGCGCCTGGTACGCCTGGCAATATCTTCGTTTCGACGTCTCCGATCCCGAAAGCATGCCGCTCGCGTTTCTTTATGGCGCGATGGTGCCGTTCCACGAATTCGGGCACCTCCTGTTCAGCCCGTTCGGGGAATTCCTGCACGTGGCCGGGGGCAGCCTGATGCAGTTCCTGATGCCGCTCGGATTCGGAATCTATTTCGTCCATTGGCGCCGCGACAATCTCGCCGGCTGGCTGATGCTGTGGTGGGAGGGAATGCAATGGGTGAGCCTTGCGCCGTATTGCTACGACGCCAAGACGCCGAACATGGTCCTGCTCACCGGGCGCACCGGCGATACGGGTGGGCACGACTACATCGACCTGCTGGGCGATCTCGGCCTGCTCAACCGCGCTCACGAGGCGGCGGCGGCGATGAAAACCTTCGGCGTTCTCCTGATGCTCGCCGCGCTCCTCTGGGGCGGGCTGCTGCTCGCGCGCACCTGGCGAGAACACGCCGCGAACCCTTGATGCGCGTCGCGATCGCCGGTTCCGCCACGAGCGGACCCGGTACTTCGGCCAGACCTTCGCGACTTCGTCGAGACACCGCACAAGCTTTTC
>MERB01000013.1:18961-22048 GCA_001770475.1 Betaproteobacteria bacterium RIFCSPLOWO2_02_FULL_66_14
GCGACTTGCGCCAGTCCCGCGGTTTCGATCTCGGTCAATGCCTCGCCGGGCACCGCGCTGAAATCCGCGACGGCCGGTCTTGGCATGGCAGCCTCAGCCGGAAATCCGCGTTTGCGCGGTCCATTGATATCGGACGTCCTCCAGCTGCCATATCGGCTCGAAGCCCTGCGCGACGGCGACGAAACCATGGCGCTCGTAGAACGCGCGGGCGCCGGCGTTACGCGCAAAGGTGTAAAGCCAGAGTGACCCGACCGACCGGTCCTTGGCCCATTCGAGCATCGCCGAGCCGATCCCTTCGCGCTGGTATCCGACGCGCACGAAGAGTTGCGAAATCGAATCCGCCGAAGTCGCCACGAAACCCAGCAGTTCGCCCTCCCGAATCGCCAGGCGTACGGTATTGAGCGGCAGGATTTTCTCCAAGAAGAAGCGCTTCTGATCCGCGATCGGGTTGGGATCGACGATCCCCACGCCGGCCTCGAAACTCGCACGCCACATCCGGACGAGTTCGTCGAGCCGCGCGGAATCGTATTCAACGAGCGTGCAGTGTGCGCGGTCCTTCACGCGGCTGTTCTCGTTGTCCGATCGCCTTCGACCGAGCGGCTGCAACCGTCGGTCAGGGACCAGGACGCGACGGCGCGAGCAGATAGCGCGGCCAGTCCCTGAGGTACACCCTGTCGATCCAAGTCAGCGCGAGCGCGCCGACCGCGGCGACGCCCAGCCCGAGGAGCATGAGTTCCTGGCTCTGGAATCGATACGCGGACGCGGCCAGCACGATGAACGCCGCGCAGATGGACAGGAAGGCGAACGTCTCCACTCTGTGTACGTTCATCTGAACCCGGTTCTTGCAGTGCGGGCAGTCCATCTCCATGCGGGCGATGACCGTCTGGCCCAGTTTCCGCTTCTTCAGGCTCACCCGGCAAACCGGGCATCGGTAGTCCATTCCGGCCCTCGTTCGTCAATCGTCTTACGTCGCAATGGTTGCGCGACTCGCCGCCGCACAATCCTTGGGATCGACCCATCGGCTGCGGCCTGAACTCGCACGCAGAGGCGCCCGTTCACTGACCCTCCGGCGGCTGCCACGGTTCGACGCAATCGCCCTCCCGGTCCCTGCGGGCCGAGGCGTCAGGCGTCCTGCCGTTCCCGCGCGCCCGCTTTCCCAGGCTGCATGCGCGCGCCGATTCGCAGACCGATCCACGACATCGGAAGGTAGGCAGCCGCCAGATCGAGAACGGTACGCGATACGGTAGTGACCGTAGAGAAGTACCCTGACGTGGCGCGCAGATGCGGCGTATCGTGAACCAAGCTGCGGAAAGCGGCTGAGATCCTGCGCCCGCTCGTAGATGCCTTGCACGGTTCGCGCCGCGGCCTGTGGGTTGTCCGCGGCGATGTACTCAAAGATGTCCTCAAGCCAGCGCTGGGCTTCGAGCGTCCAGGCTATTTCTGCCATGAGCGGATGCGGTGGCCCATGTCTTCATTCGACATCGTGCGCCTGGCATCCGAATCGGCGAGACCGCGCTCAACCAGGACGTGGAACGCAAGCTCTCGGACGATCTCTTCTCGCGAGCTATCGTCGGGTTGTCCCGCGATCAGGCGAGCGAGCTCTTCTTTGGCGGTGGACATGGTCGATGCCTCCGATCTGCCTCAATTCTGCCTTAGTCGCCGGGCGCTCGCCAATGCCACATGACGTTCGCGGCCAGGCGCACTGCGCGTAGGCGCGCAAAGCGCCGAGCGAAAAGCGTCGCTCCGCGCCGCGCTGTCGAGTTGCATGCTCAGCGAATCCTGGTGAGCCGCTCTGCAATACGAGTTTGCCAGCCCGGGCCGGTCGCCTTCCATCGTTCGATTACGTCTGCGGGAAGTCGGAGCGAGATGAGCTTCCGGGGATTGGCCGAGCGCGGACGCCCGCCCTTGTTCACCACAGCGCGTTGCAGGTTCCGCTCGGTTAGCTCGGGCAGCTCCTTGTACTCGTGCGACCGAATGGCATGAGCGTCGACCCTGGCAAGGTCAGACTTCAAAGTGCGGCGCGAGGAGTGTTTTTTCACGATCATTGGCCTTTCGCATACTGAATACGTGGCGGACGGTACCCGAGGCGTATAGCCGATCACGACAAGGCGACCAGCCAGCAACCCATAACAGATGATCCGGGTTTCACCGTAGTTCCTGCGTCTGTCTTCGATCTCAACCGTTGTGCCTCGGAAGACGATGGCAGCGTCCTCGAAATCCAGACCACGTTCCGCCAATGTCCTCGCCCGCTTGACCGGGTCGAAGGTCAGCCGCATAGGTTATTGTAGCTACCGAAACCTACCGCTGCAACAAATAGGAGCGACGGGCGTCGACCTGCAACTTAACGTGGAAGCCACCGGCGCGCGGTCGCTGACCGTTCCAAGGCAGCGACGCTGGCGCGCGTCCGGCAGCCTGCCAGGTTAAGCGGCAACGGTGCGGACGGTGCCGGGGAGCTTGCTGAGGATGAGCTCTTTGAGCTGCACTTTTGAACTGGCATTGTCGATATCGATGCCGACGAGATTGCCGCTGGCGTCGTAATCGAGTTGCACACCCTCGGAGATTTCCCGGGTTTCGACGCCCGTCTTTTCGGAAAGGTCGATATAGAGCGAGTCCGTTTCAGAGTAGTAGTTCAGCTTCATGGTTTGAACCGTCGGTCGGGAAAAGCGTTGTGGATGGTCGCTTTATCCTCAAGCGTGATTACCCTCAAGTATCGGCCTTCAAGCCCCGGAATCTGGCCCCGGAACCGATGCCGATTTCCTTCCTGCGGCTCCGAGCGCAAGGGGTTGTCGAGAACCCGCGTGCACCATTCCTTCTTCAGGTAGGAGCGCTTGCGCAGGACCTCTTTCTCGAAGTAATCGGTGAATCGGTACTCGGCCGTCTGCAACAGGATACTGCGTCGCTCCGCGCTGCACGATGTTGCCGCTTAACGTTTTGGTGAACGGCGGGCCGCAGTGGAAGCATTCACATTGCGCGAGCCGCCCGCGGCTCGTCCGTTCCACTGATGGGATGGACTCCCCCCGGTCTTGTTTGTCGGCATCATTGTGCCAGCTGGCCTCATGTGGTGTGGGGTGTCAGCACTCAACCAGA
>MERB01000014.1:0-19785 GCA_001770475.1 Betaproteobacteria bacterium RIFCSPLOWO2_02_FULL_66_14
GATCGTGGTCACGATCGTCGACGACGTGCCGACGGCGGTGGCCGACAGTGGCGCGGCGACCGAAGGGTTGACGAGCACGGTGGCGGCGGCAAGCGGTGTGCTCACGAACGACACGGTGGGTGCGGACGCGGGTGGCACGGTGGTGGGAGTGGTTGCGGGTGACACGAACGCGAACGCGAGCACCGGTGTGGACACGCAGATTGTGGGTGCTTACGGCACGCTGACGCTGCATGCCGACGGTGGCTACAGCTATGTTGCCAACGGTTCGGTGATCGCGGGGTTGCAGGATGTGTTCACGTACACGATGAAGGATGCTGACGGGGATCTGTCGCACACGACCCTGACCTTCAATTTCAGCGGCGACAACAACGCGCCAACGGTCCAGGACGGCAGTGGTAGCGTTCTGGAAGCGAACCTGGCGGGCGGCAGTGCGGGCACGCAAGGGCCGGCGACGGCGACGGGCACCCTGGTGTTCGATGCGGGGCCGGATGGGCTGCAGTCGGTGACGGTCGATGGCAGCACGCTGACGCACGGCACGGTGAGCCTGGCGCTGGTGGATGGCCAATATAAGTGGACCTACACCTTGAGCGGGCCGACGACCGATGTTGCAAACCAGGCCGAGACGGATACCTTTGCCTACACGGTGACGGACACCGACGGCAGCGCGAAGGTCGGGCACGTGACCGTGACGATCGTCGACGATGTGCCAATGCTGTCGATTAATGACGCGATTCTGCGCAACCAGGGGGGCATTACCCTTACTGGACACTTGGCAGACATCGGTGCGGACGTGGTGGGAGCAACGCTGAAGTTGAGCAGCGGCGGCTTGAGTAGCCTAAACCTGACGTCACTAAACGAACCCGTAAAGTATGTAGTTTCGAGTGACGGGACGAAACTGACCGCATTTACAGACGTGGGTACTTTGAACGGGACTTTTGAGCAGGACACGGACAAGGTTGTATTCACACTGACGACGAATGTGGGCGCGGGCACCTATACGCTCACAACGAGTCAGCCGCTCGACCTGGCGTCGCTGCAGTCTAAGATCAGCAGCAAGTCAGTAGGCGGCGGACCGGAGCCTGCGTACTACATCTACAACGACGGGTCCGTCAGTTCGACTGCGACGAACGGGAGTACCCCAAGTCAGGATTGGGAAGTGAAGATTTCCGGTACTGCGACAGGCGATCGTGTGCAGGCAGCGACGGATGGGTTTGGACTGAACAATAATTTGATGAACGCCGCTGAGACAGTCAGGTTTGAACTCGACAATGAGGGCAATTCTGGCGGCAAGGACGTCATCTACCAAGTCAAGATTGGGTTGAACCAGCAGTTCGATCCGGCGAGTATCAAGCTGGCGTACACAGCTTACGTCGTAGACGCCAATGACGTAAATTCAACTACAGTTTCTGGCACCAATAACGCGGGCATTGCGCAGGACGCGACAGGTCATTGGATCTTGACTATAAAGATGGACGCAGCGGACATACTCGCGGGCAAGATGTTCGATTACATCGATGTGACCGTGTCCAGCGGCAACAACTTCAAGATCGATTCGTGGCAGTCATTCTCGTTGCAGGACGGCCCGCCGGTCACGCTGCCTGTCGGCTTTACTGCGGCGGACGGCGACACCGATACCGTGCAAGGAACGCTAAACCTGACGTTCCAAAACCAGACCTTGCTTTCCGGTGGAACTGGAAACGAGGTACTCGCAGGCGGCGTGGGCGCGGAAACACTGAGTGGCGGCGACGGGAACGATATTCTGATTGGCGGCGGCGGTAATGATGTTTTGACTGGTAACGCGGGCAGTGACACGTTCAAGTTTACTGGATCGCTGAGTGCGGGCAATGCAGACACGATAACGGACTTTGCTGTCGGCGCTGGTGGAGATAAGCTCGACCTTCATGATGTTTTGCCACTGGCTGCGCAAGGGCAAACGACACTCTCTGCTTTGCAGGATTACATTCAAGTCGCGAGCGTCACGGGCGGCACGGCAATTAGCGTCGATCTGGACGGCGCAGGAGGAGGGGCGGCTGTACAGGTATTCACGTTGCAGGGCGTAACTAGCTTGACGCTGCAGAACCTGCTCGATAATCACCAGATCATCACGTAGCACAGCTGAAGTAAAACGACACTAAGCCCGGCGCATGCGCGCCGGGCTTTCTTTTTTTGAGTGCGCCAGGCATGGCGCGTAGCGCCGTGACTGGCGCTGTCGGACTCGCTGTGGTGGCGAGAAAGACGACTTGAGGGTGAAAGTCCCTTACATACCCCGCAAGGGTTAGCCGAACGGCAGGGGTGTCGCGGGTGAGTGCAAATCTGAAGGAAGCTGAAGGCAAAGCGCTGTCCCGAGGAACACGAAGCGGATACAGGCGGCGTAGCGGGGCAAGACGGCCCATATCGTCGAAGCCCGATACTTGCACGGAACGCTACGACGTAAATCCGACGGGCATAAGCGTGACGGTCGCGCGTCTTACTCCGGGAGATCTTTCATCCCGCCATGTGCTACCGACATCGCGAGGTGTCGGGAGGGGATGGCAGAAGTCAGCAGAGGTCGTAGTAGCCGCATTGACCGAAGCGGCGAAGGGCCGAACCTGTGTAGAGTGGCAAGTCATGCATGCTCTCCGATTGGCGACAGGGCACAAGCTCTCGGGTGACCGAGGGGCCATTGCTCGTGCGGGTGACGCCGGAGGCGTCACTGCCGGGCTGCGGTGCCTATTGGTGTCCGGGCAACATGCAAACGGAACAAGCTCGCGAGGCGCGCGGTTTGGCCTCGTTCAACATAGGAACCGCCGGATGCGGAACCACACGTCCGGTGGTGTGAGAGGGCGACGGGGGTAACCCCGTCCCCTACTCGATTGCGCTCGGCAGGGCGTATTTGCTTGCTGGTGCACTCGACAACCAGGACATACGCAATCGGGTCACCTCGGAATCTCGCGGCTTCTACCGATCTCCCGTTTCGCAATTCCGCCACTGCGCGTGCAGCCCGAGGCGCGTGACCTCGGCTTCGAGAAACTTCCGATCGACCTTGGTAGCGGCGAGCATGAAGCGGATGTCGCGTACATGCTTGTCCTGGCCGCCCTCGCGCAGATATTCGAGTTTGCGCAGGATCACGTATTCGGGCGGCGCGATCCACGTCTCTCCGTCCCCGAGCCCGATGCGCCGCCGATGCTTGAGCGCCCAAGCATGCAGCGAGTCACGCGCAGCGAGATAAACGTCGCCTTTGAACTGGCTCGCGTGGTGGATCAGGTTGAACATGCCACGCGTGGTGCGCGCGGCTTCAAGGCGAAGGGTTTCCTCCGGCGGAACGTAGTAGTCCGAATCCGGAAAGGCGGCTCTCAACCGGGAAATGTCCTTGACCCGCATGAGCAGCACGACATCAATATCCGCCGTAAGACGTGGCTCGCCATAAACGCTCGCGGCCACTGATCCAGTGATGCAGTAAGGAAGGCCGAGGCGTTCGAGGGGTACGAGAAACGGCGCGAGTGGGCTAGGTCCCGGCATAGAGCAACGATCTGCGCGCCTCGAAATCGAGGCGTTGCTCCGGCCAGTCCGGATGCGTCATACGCAGTCCCGCCACGCGCAGCTGGATGCCCGCTTCGTACAGGTCGGCGACCATCTGAAGCTTCTGCGCCGGCGTCATCCCGCGGAAGCCTTCGATCTGAATCGGGTGGAGCGGTTCGTTCATCGGAGCGAATATCGTACACCGCGAACCACGGGTCGCTGCGCCGCGACCTGATTGGAACTACAACCTGGCGTCCCGCCGTCTACCTTCTTCCGATTGGGGGGCGCCTGGAACGCCCTCCCGAATACAACACTAGCGCGGGGGGAGACCTCTGATCCGCTTACCGCCTAATCACGCAATCCGCCGCCTTCGGCCCCGACGCCCCAGGCGCTGAAAACGCCCGCGGTGGGGTGAAGGCAAGGCCCGGATTTGCTGTCTGCCGGGGCGCCTGATTTCTCGCGATGACGCTGTACTGCCCGGCGCGGACGACAGAGCGGCCGGACTCGTTCGCAAGCTCCACGCTGCCGTCGGTCACGCCGACGTATACGCCCGGCGGAAGATCGCCGCAACCGGGTCCGCCGGCGGTGCAATCGTCCGCGTTGAACGTCGTGCCGCGGATTCCGATCGTGGCGGTCGAAGTGCCCATCTTGAAGTTGTCGCGGCTTCTCTGGCCGATCAGCCCGGTGATCATCCGCAGGCCGCCCGAAACGAGGGTCGCCAGAAAAGAGTCGCCCTTCGGGTTCTTGGCGTCGTAGGAGAGTTTTTCGATCTTGATCGTCGTGTTCGGCTTGATCGTCATGTTGCCGCCATCCGCGAATCGAATATTCGCGTAGGTGTCCTTCTCGGTCGTGACGGTGTCGCCGGCGGCCACTTCCGAACGCGACGACAGGATCCGCATGCTGCCGTCGGCCTTCTTCGCGGAAAGCGTGCCCGAGAGGTGCGTCACCTGGCCGCTGTTGGCGAGTGCGACGGGGGTTCCCAGCACGAATGCCCCGGCGACCATGATGGCAATCAGATTGCGCGTGGATGGCATGATCCGCTCCCAGTCCCCGCGGTCCCGCGGGAAAAACCTATATTATCAGAGGGCACGGCACGTACCCAAGCGCTTACGGAATTGGCTTGAGGCGTCCGTTCCTGCCACCGACCCTCCCACTGGACGATGATCTCCGTGACGGGTCGGTAATACTTTAGTCGGTACGCGAAATACCAATATCCCGGTGGGTATCGGTCCGTCTGCGCAATAAGTCACGATCGGTACCAAGGTATCGGTACCTGAAGCCCTGTGTTTTTCTCACGAATACCACGAGAATTCCTGCACGTTTATCCGCGATAAGCAGACCTTCACGCTTACTCGTAGTTCCGTCTTGGGGAGTACATCATGGCCACCGACAACACCGGCAGCAAACCAATCGGCATCATCAAGTCCGTTACGGGCGATGCGCGCGTTTTCGCCGCGGACGGAACGATCCGTCCTGCCGCCGTGGGCGACAAACTCTTCGCTCGCGAGATGGTGTTCACGACCGCGAATGCTTCGGTGCAGGTTCAGCTCGATAACGGCCAGCTGATCAACGTCGAGCCGGATTCCGAATACTTCGTGAGTGCCGACGGCTCGGGTGGAACGCCTGGCGTTGCGGAACAAGGAGCGCAGAGCGGCGCGGTTGCGGGTGGTGCACCGGGCGCCGGCGAACCCCTCGGCGGAAAAGTGATCGGTACGATCAAGGACATCGTCGGCGATGCGAAGGTCGTTGCGCCGGACGGGTCCGTGCGCACGGCGCAGGTTGGCGACAAGGTGTACGCGGGTGAAGTCGTGAATTCCTCGGCGCAGGGTCAGGTGAACATCGCGCTCGAGGGCGGCGGGTCCGTCGAATGCGGTCCTGGCGCGAACCTCATGCTCGCACCGGGAATCCTCAGTCTCGCGCAGGGAGAGAAACAACCCACGGACATCGCGGCAATTCAGGCTGCGATCGCGGCGGGCGCTGATCCTACAGCCGTGGCCGATGCGACCGCAGCAGGCGGCGCGCCTGCGGCGGGCGGCAGTGAAGACGGTGGCGGCGGCCATGGTTTCGTCCTCCTGCAACAGGCGAACACTCAGGGAGTCGTGGGAGCGGGATTTACGACGAGCGGCGCAGGAATCGGGTTTCCGAACATCGACTATCAACTGCTCGCGCTCCTCCAGCAGACGCCGACAGTGTCCTTGCTTCCGACCGGCCCGACGGTCGTCGAGGGCACGAACGGCGCGGAAGGCAAGATCGTTACGTTCGTCGTTCAGCTCGACCACGCGTTCCAAGCTGACGTGCAGGTCAGCTATGTGGTGACGCCTCCGCCCGCGGATTCCAACGGGCTCGATCTCGTCGGGCCGTTCACCGGCACGGTGACGATCCTCTCCGGTGCGACCGAAGCGACGATTCAGATCGAAGTCGTGCAGGACCACTTCGTCGAGGGCAACGAACCGGTCACGATCCAGCTCACCGGCGCGGTCAACGCGAACATCAACCCCGAGGCCGACAGCACCACGATCACCATCATCGATGACGACCTGCCGCCGATTGCGAACGACGATACGTTCACGTTCGCCGAGGGCCACGTCCCGGGCGAAACGCCCGACGGCAACGTGCTGCCGAACGACACCGCGCAGGGGCCCGAGGATCTCGTCGTCATCACTGCGGGAACATTCCAGACCAGCGCCGGCGGTACCGTCGTGCTGCAGTCGAATGGCGACTTCGCCTACACGCCGCCGGATGAGAACTTCAATGGGTCCGACTCGTTCGAGTACACGATCCAGGAGTTCCACAACGGCGAGCTGATCAACTCCACTGACGGCGCCACCGTGTCGATCACGGTGACGCCAGTAAACGATCCGCCGGTGATCACGCCCGTGCAGGTCGAGGGCAGTGTGTTCGAGGCCGGTCTCCCGACGGCAGATCGTCCGGCGAATGGCGAGCAACTGAAAACGGGCGGCTCATTCACCGTATCCGACATCGACGGCGACACGATCACGCTCGCCGAAGTGCAATACAGGCCGAGCGGGATGGATCAGTACTTCGTCGTCGCGCTCGACCCGGGAACGAGCAGCACCACGATCGACACGGGCCACGGCATCCTCACGCTCAACTCGACGAACGGCGGGCAGAACTGGACCTGGAGCTATGAACTCTACGCGCCGGTCGCCGACGGCGCAGGCACCGAGCAGGATGCATTCAGGGTCACGGTGACCGACGGCACCGATACGTCGAGCACCGAGATCGTCGCGACGGTCGTCATCAACGACGACGTGCCGCTGGCGGTGAACGACACGGCGACGATCGCCGAGGATACGGCGAGCGCGATCAATGGCGACGTGCTCGCAAATGATCTGAGCGGCGCGGACGCACCGAAATCGCTCCTTGCATGGGGCAACGAAACGGGGCAATACGGGACCGTCACGAAGAATGCGAACGGCACCTGGAGCTACCAGCTCGACAACAGTCTGAACGCGGTGCAAGGTCTTTCGGAAGGCGAGACGCTGATCGAGACGTTCAGCTACACGATGCGGGACGCTGACGGAGACCCGAGCCCGGCGACCCTCAAGATCACGATCACCGGTTCGGACGACGGCGTGCCGATTTTCGGCATCGGCAGCTCGGCGGGCGACGAGACCGTCTACGAAAAGAACCTGTCGGACGGCAGCGCGCCGGATGCGGCGGCGCTGACTCAATCTGGATCGTTCACCATCGACGCGAAGGACGGCATTGCGGTCGTGCAGGTGGGTGACGACGTCACGGGAGTCACGCTGAGCGTGACGCAGTTGCTGAACGCCGCGACGTACCCCGTGTCGGTCGACACAGACGCAGGCGTTCTTGTACTGACCGGCTACGCCGGCGACGAATTCGGCGGCACGGTGAGCTACAGCTACACCCTGCAGGACAACCTCCCGCACGCGAGCGGCAGCGGCGCCAACAGCGCGTTCGACAACTTTGCCGTCAGCGTGACCGACGAAGACGGCAGTACCAGTACGTCCACGATTATCATCAATATCGTCGATGACCTGCCTGCGGCTGCGGATGACGCGACGCCGATGTTGGTGGAAGACGGCCTTTCGGCCGTCAGCGGGAACGTGCTCGACAACGACACGGCAAATGCCGATCCGGACAAGGCGTTCGTCGGCTGGGACGACGCTGCCAATGCGGCTGGCGTTGCCACGCTCGGTCAGTACGGCACGCTGGTCCTGAATCCGACGACCGGTGCATACAGCTTCGCGCTCGACAATTCCCGGCCCGCGGTCCAGGCGCTGACCTCGGACGACCATCTGGAATTCAGCTTCGCGTACGCGATGCGGGACGCGGACGGGGACGAGAAATCGGCGACGCTGACGATCTCGGTCCACGGCGCGGACGATGGCGCGAGCGTCAAGACGGCGAATTCTGAAGGGCCGGACGCGACGGTATATGAACGCGGCCTGACTTCGTCCAGCGACACGAGCGAGAGTACGAGCGGCACGACGTTCTCGGTCGCAGCAACCGACGGCATTAAGAACGTGGTGATCGGTGGCGTCTCCTTCACGCTTGCTGAGATGCAGTCGTTCGACGGTTCGCAGACGGTGAGCACGGGCGAAGGCACGCTGACGCTGACTGGCTACGCCGGAAACAGCTTCGGCGGCACGGTGAGCTACACCTATACGCTGAACGCGACGATCGACAACGACAGCAAGGTAGCGGTTGCACCGGATGCGGTGACGCCAGAGCACTTCGACGACCACGTCACGATCACGGTGAACGGCATTGGTGGGACGAGCTCGAGCGACAGCCTTGTGGTGCGCGCGGTCGATGACACGCCGAGCGCGGAAAACGACAGTGACTCAATTGCAGCGGGAGCATATGGTCCCGTGACGGGCAACGTGATCACGGATGCGGCCGCGGGCGATGCGGGGGATTCGGATACAGGCGCCGATACGGTCGGAGCCGATGGCGCCGAAGTGAGCGGCGTGGTGAGCGTGAATGTTTCGGAAAACCAAGCTGCTGAAGTCGGCGGCGTGTTCACGATCGCCGGACAGTATGGCGTGCTCACGATCGAAGCCGATGGCGATTACAGCTATTTGCGCGACCCCAACACCAAGGGCGGGGTGACGGACACCTTCACCTACACGCTGACCGACGGGGATGGCGATTCCGTCACGGCGAACCTGGCGATCAGCGTTGGCGACAGCGGGACGACGCTGATCGTTCCCTCGGGCGATGGCGAAGGCACGCACGTCTCTGAAGCGGGGCTGCCGGCACGTGGCCTCGAGGCTGCGGGTTCGGACAGTGCGTCGGACTCGGAGACGACGAGCGGCACGATCAAGTTCAACGCCGAGGATGGCGCGCCGGTGGTGACGATTGACGGTACGGCGGTAACCGGCTCGGTGGGGCAGCAGTTCGAGCACGCGGGCGTGGGCACGCTGACGATCACGGGCTACAGCTACGACCCGGTGAGCGGCGATGGTTCGATCGGCTATAGCTATACGCTCGCCGACAACACCTCGGGGGATGCGACGCACGATGATTTTGCGCTGGTCGTGACCGACCAGGACGGGGATTCTTCCTCGTCCAAGCTGGTGATCAATATTGCCGACGACGCACCCATCGCGAACCCGGATACGGATAGCGTGACGGAGGGTTCGGGCAATGTTGCGACGGGCAACGTCGTGCTGGGCGGGATTGACGCCGGAGATCCCAATTCGACCGATGGCGTCGCGGATGTAGCGGGCGCTGATAGCTTCAATGGCGCGGTTGTTGGTGTGGCGGCCGGCAATACCGGGGCGACGCTTGTCGACGGAACGACCATCGGCACGGCAGTTACCGGCGCATACGGGGTCCTGACGCTGAACGCGGACGGTTCCTACAGCTACAACCCGAGCGAGAACATCGACAGCGCGACCCCCGTGCCGGATGTGTTCACCTACACGATCCGGGACGGTGACGGCGACCTGCGCAGCACGACGCTCACCATTTCGGTGTCCGATGGCGCGGGACCGCAGGCGCAAGCCACGCCGCTGTCGCTGTCGGTGGACGACCAGAATCTCGCGAGCGGTTCGACGCCCGCGGGAAGCGACTCCGATGCCGGCACGATGACGTTTACCGCCGGGTCCGACGCGCTGGTTTCGTTTGCGTTCGGAGAGGACCTGTCGGCGCTCGACACCAGCCTGACCTGGTCACGTGAATCGAGCACGCTGATTCGCGGGTCGGACGAGCGCGGCGCGGTGATCGAGCTCTCGCTGACGGGGCCGGAATCCGGGTCGATCGGCGTGGAGCAGAGCGGCACCGTGAAGGTGACGGCGACGCTGCTGCAGAACTACGACACGCATCCGGCCTTCACGGCCGACGATCTGAAGGCACTGGGGTCGGTTGCCGTGGTGGCTTCGGATCACGACGGCGACAGCACTTCGCAGCTGGTGATGGTCTCGGTCTCGGACGACGTTCCGGTCCTGGAGATATTGCCGGTTGTGGCAGACGACGACCCGACGGTCGACGTGGTGCTGGAAAACGCTGCCGCGATTACGGGCACGTGGACCCACGACTATCGCGCTGACGCCGACACGAACGGTGATGCCGACGGACCGGCAACGATCAAAGTGCTGGTTGACGGCATGCAGGGTGAATTCAATCTCGATGAGCCCATTACGGTCGCGGGAAAAGGCACGTTAACGGTCGCGAGCGACGGCACATGGTCATTTGCGCCTGTGATCAGCGTGATCAGCACGCAGGAAGTCAACTTCACGCTGCGCATTACGGATTCCGACGGCGATGTGGCGAGCGACAGTCACACCGTACGCATCGTGGATGCGAACTCGCCGCTGGGCGTGGCGAACATTGCGAACCCGGTGGACGAAGAGGGCCTCGCCGGGATTGCGGGCGGGGTGAATGACGATCCGGGTGAGAACGCTACGGTTGGCGGAACACTCACGTTCAGTTACGGGAACGATGGTGCGAACGGCGCGACGCCGTTTGTCTGGAACACGTTGGGCTTACCGACAGTCGTCACGAGCGCCAACGAATCGCTTGTGAGCTACGCGGTGGTCAATGGAACCACGGTCGTCGGCTTTACCGCCGCGGGCAGCGCCGCGCAGCCGGATGTCTTCAAGCTGACGCTCGACCCGGCGACCAAGGCTTACACGTTCCAGTTGTTCCAGCCGCTTGAACATCCGGCAGGCGATGACGAGAACAACATCGATTTCACGTTTGGTTACACGATCATGGATGCGGACGGCTCGACGGACAAAGGCAGTCTGGCCGTGACGGTGGACGATGACACCCCGACGATCGTGGGCACGCAGGCGACGGTGCTGTTGGATGACGAAGCGGCGACGACGGTCTATGCGACGGCGAATGCCGGCGGCACGGACGATCAGTCTCCGGACAAGGTGGCCACGACCGGGACGCTGTTGCACAACTATGGCGCCGACGGTGCGGGCACGGTGCTGCTGACGGGGGCGACGCTGCCGAGCAGTGGCGGGTTCAGCTCGTCGCTGAGCACGGACGGACTGACGCTGACGATCAAGCAGGTTCAGAACAGCATCACGGTGGATGTGATGACGGTGAAGCTCGACGACGCGACCGGTGGCAGCTACACGGTCACGCAGCTCAAGCCGATCTTCCATCCGACCGCTGGGGAGAGCGAGGAGAACCTCGACTTCACGATTGCCTACCAGGTGACCGACGGCGACGGGGACACGGTCAACGGCTCGCTGGCGATCAGCGTGGACGATGACACCCCGATTGCGAACGGCGCTACCGATGTGATTACCTTCAATGCTGACGACTTCTTGGTTGACGGAAACCTGAACGTCTCGATTGGAGCCGACGGGCTGGGCAGCTATCAGTTCAGTGGATTTGCAAATGGAGACCAGGGGAAAGTGGGTCTGCTGAACGAGAAAGACATGACGTCAGACGGCGCACCCGTGTACCTGTTTGGCGTTGGCACCAACGTACTGACCGGCACTACGAATATAGAAAATTCAGACGCAGCAGCGCGTGTGTTTACGGTCACGCTGAATTCCGATGGCACCTACACTTTGGAGATGATGGGGTCGCTTGATTCGCTCACCGACTTCAATCTGATCGATTTGGGAACCTTGGGCATCAGCGGTGGCAACGGCGCGTACTTTGTTGTTGGCTCAGGCACGACGGGGACTTCCGGAGACGATGTGCTGATTACCGCGGCACAGCCGAACGGTACCGTGAATACCGCGTCCGACGATATCGGTACAGGCAATCAATGGGTGGTCGAGCGTACGGGTCTGCGGTTCGACTTTGTCAACAATGTGCAGTCGAACGGGACCTTCAGTGATCACCGCACTTTGACCGGCGTCACCGTTGGCCTCGCGGATGTAAGTCCAACGGGAGGTGGTGATAGCGAAACTGATGTGATCATTGGATTGTTTAAGGGCTCGACAAACACGCTGCCCTCGGGGATCAACATCTTTGCAGGACTGGCGGCCTCGAGTGCCGGAACCATAACTGATTTGGAGCAAGCTGACATAGACATATTCAAGTCACTCGTGACATCCATCCGCTACTTCACCAATGGGAATGGCGTTGGGGCTCCTGTAGAAGTGGTGCTAAAGACGCCTGAGGAGATTCAACAGGCGTTCGATGACGGACGAATTGAATTGGTTCAAGGCTATGACACGACTTATCAACAAGGTAAGGTCACGCTGCCCGATTCAATTTCTGGGCTCGTCGTACACGACGTCTACGCGAATACGAGCGTTGGGTTGACGACCACGGTGGGATTTGATGCCGTCGAAATCTTCAACTATGACGGCTTCAAGTTCTCCATCAACTCGATATCGGGGGCGTACCTGTCAACAGAAAAGGTGGTGTTTAACGCCGACTTTGTTGCAATTGACGGCGACGACGACAAGGCACCCGATTCATTCACCATGACGGTCAATCCGGTGGTTGAAGGTGACGAAAATGCCAACGTGCTGAATGGCGGAAACAGCGACGATTTGATCAAGGGCTTTGGTGGTCACGACATACTCAATGGCAACGCCGGGAATGACATCCTGATCGGCGGACCGGGCAACGACACACTGACTGGAGGCGCCGGCCACGACACGTTCAAGTACGACACGCAGTCCGAGGGCACCGACCAGATCATGGACTTCAACACTGACAGTCCGGTGACACCGAACGGGAGCGGTGACGTGCTGGACATCAGCGCAGTGCTTGATCTTGGCGGTACCTGGGCTGGTGGCAGCCTCAGCGAAGCGGTGGAAAGCGGTTACGTTAGCTTCACGAATAATGGCGGCAAGGTTCAGGTCAATGTGGACATGGATGGCGGAAGCAACAATCTGGTGCCGATCGCGGTGCTGCAGAGTGTTGCGTTCCCGCCTTCGGACCCGACGAATACGCTGATCACGCTATTGGGAGACAACATCAAGCTCGATTGAACAGCAGTATTATCGTAGGGCACTGCGGCCCCACTCTCTACGAGGGTGGGGCTTTTTGTTTTTCGTGGAAAGTGTCTCAGGTATGTATCGCACACATTGTTTCGACGTAATGTGTGGGTGTGGACCTAAATATTCGAACGTGGATGCGCTGGATCGAGCTGCATAGGCAGCCTGCCTCCGGCCGCCTTCCGAGCGCTTATTGAAACCAGAACTTCAACTACTGAACTGTCTACTTGACGGGGAAGCTTACGGTCACGATCAACATTCACCAGGCGAAGACGCACCTTTCCCGGCTGGTCGAGGAGGTGGCGGCAGGCGCGGAGATCGTGATTGCGAAGAACGGCGTGCCGCGTGCGAAGCTGGTGCCGCTGGACCGCGTCAGACCGCTGAAGTTCGGCATGCTGAAGGGAAAGCTGCGTTATCCCGCGGACTTCGACGCACCGTTATCCGACGGGGTAGTGGCTCGCTTCGAGGGGCGACGCGGGAAGTGAAGTTTTTGGTCGACACACGTTTGGTGCTGTGGACGCTGAATGATTCGCCCCGTTTGACGCCGCAGGCGCGCGAGCTGATGACGGCCGATGGGACGGAGTGCTACGTTTCGGCGATCAGTTTCTGGGAAATTGCGATCAAGGCGAGCTTGCGCCGCGCGGCGTTCCGCAGCGATCTCGGCAAGCTGATTGCGGACGCGCGCGCCGCCGGGTTCCGGCTGGCTCGCATTCGAGCCGGAGCATGCGTTGCGGGTCGCGCGCCTCGCACGCCATCACGCCGACCCCTTCGATCACGCACCCATCGCGCAGGCCCAGGCCGAGCGCATGAGGCTTCTCACCCACGACGCGGCATTGTCTCGCTACGGCAACTTCGTAAGCCTGGTATAGGCGGCAAACGGGTTGGCGCCACGAGCCGTGGCGTAACGCCAGCCTTGCAGCGCGCGGAAGTGCGCGCGCGTCGCTACTTCGTGGACACCTCGGGCACGCCCGAACCAGTCGATGTGGCGTTTTTCAAGCACCTCACCCTCGCCGTCACCGCCGCCCCCCGCTTCGCCAACTCCGTGTTTTCGAGTTTCGCTCCCTCTTCGCCGACGCGGAACTCGACCCGCTGCGCTTCCAGGAACGCGCGCACGGTGTCACCTCGGATCGCGAAGTTCACGTTCTGCGCCAGATCGCCAAGCTTTTCCGCAAGCTTCAGCGCATCGAGCTTTGAGACCACCACACCGATGACGTGACCGGATTCATCCAGCACCGGCCCGCCGCTCGCGCCACGCTGCACCGGCACCGAGATCTGCATCTGCGCCACATTGCCGCGCACGCCCACCGTCGATGCCACGTGGCCGAATCCGACCGTGGGGCGCGTGCCGAGGACTCCAACGAGCGGGTAGCCGACGATCGTGATGGATTCGCCCAGCCGCGGAAGCGGGTCCTTGCGAAAAACTGCGACGTCGCCTGTGCGAGCCTCGGCGGTGAGCAGCGCGAGGTCGCGTTGCGGGTCCGTGGCCTTCAGGACCGCCTTGTAGCGCGCGTTCGTTTCGTCGACCAGTTCGATCGCGTCGCACTGGCGCACGACGTGTTCGTTGGTCAGCACGTGTCCTTCGCGCGTGACGACGATTCCGGTGCCGGTCGATGAGCGCATCGGCTGCGCCTTCGTCGGATCGGGGTGCTTTGAAGGGCTTGAGTCGCTCGGCGCGAGGTCGGCCGCGCGCGCACACACCAGTCGCACGGCTTCCGCGACGTCGGAGCCTTCTTCCGGTGCGGCGAGTTCAGATTTTCGGACCGTCTTTCGGACATCGGTCTCGATGAGCTTGCGATCCTCACCGTAGTACTGTGCCGCGACGCGCGTCACGGTGCGCGCGGTGCAATCGGTCAGGTAGTGCACTCGGCTGCTGTGCACCTCCTTGCCGGAAGCATGCGCCTGTGGCCGGATGTAGGCGCGGCGTATGGTCAACTGCGTCAGGCCGTGCTGCACCTTGATCGCATCGAGGTCCACCGAGGACTGGTAGGCGGAAGGCGACGGCAGGGCGCGCCAGTCGGCGGCGTGGGCGGCGCCGACGAGCACGAAACCCGTAGTGAGAGCAGCAACGCGCGCTGCGACTGGCAACGCGACGCTCATGGGCCGCGGTCGAGTGCCGCTTTAAAACGGTCGCGATTGCACCACGGAATCAACGGCGCCCGTATTCGCGTCTTAACGCGCGTCCAAGCTCTTGGTTCCACTTCTCGAGCGGGACCTTCCGTCCCGCACCTTTGAGCACTGGAGTACCACACGCGGGCTTAGCTACCGCAGCCCGCACAGCTACTGGAATCACGCGGTCACGCGACACGTGCTTGTCGGACATGAGGGATGTCGCGGTTGGTCGCTGCCCGCACCTGGTTTGCGGTAAGTGTCTCCACCGCGAGGGTGTTGCCGTCGAGCGCCAGAAATTCGATTTCGAAGGCTTTGCCCTCTTGATGCACGTGCACTACTACGCCGACATCTCCAACAACCAGATTCGCGCGTGCGATCGATTCGGTCAATACGACTAACGAGTGCTCTTTGATCATGTCGCCGCCCTTCAGACCGGGTGTGCAGTAACCAGACGCGGTTGCTCGGTTCCTGTCTCGATGATCCACACGGTCCGCACGCGCGCCCTCCGTCCAGACGGTGACTCGAGAATTCCATCTACACTGTAGCGCGCGCCCCACGGGGAAGCAACCATGACCGAAACAGGATGGGTTTGCGCGTGCTTGATGAGCGAATCCGCCATGAGCGTCCAGTTCTCGGTGCGAAAACCCAGATCGAGAAAGAACGTTGCCTTGCCCCGGCTGTTCGTCACGCTCAACAGGTAATCCACAACCTTCGCCTGATCCACACGCAAGCGATCCCGATATGGAAGTTCCTGGGGCCTTGAGGGCATGTTCTAGGTCATGCTGAAAACGTAATGGGTCGTCAATTCGTTCCGGCCACATCCGCTTGCGTCGTGAAACTGTCGGCGAAGAACTCTTCCTCTGGCAGCCTGCACTGCTCGGTGAAGTCGCGCCGCGCGGCGTCCACCATCACCGGCACGCCGCAGGCGTAGACCTGATGACCCGAGAGGTCCCGAAAATCCTCCATCACCGCGCGGTGAACGAAGCCGGTACGTCCGCTCCATGAATCCTCCGGCAAAGCGTCCGAGATCACCGGCACGTACTTGAAGTTCGCATGTTCGGCGGCCCATTGCTTCGGCACCGCACCCAGGTAGAGGTCCTTCGGTCGCCGGCCGCCCCAGTAGAGCGTCATCGGGCGGTCGATTCCGGCGTGGAAGGCGTGTTCGATCACCGCCTTGATCGGCGCAAAGCCGGTGCCCGAGGCAACGAACACGATCGGCTTCGTCGAGTCCTCGCGCAGGAAGAACGTGCCGAGCGGCCCTTCGAAGCGCAGGATGTCGCGCTCCTTCATTTTGGTGAAGACGTGCGCGGTGAAATGGCCGCCCGCAACGTGGCGCACATGCAGCTCGAGCAAGTCGCTTGCATGCGGCGGGTTCGCCATCGAAAAGCTGCGCCGTGAGCCATCACGCAACAGAAACTCGATGTACTGGCCGGCGAGGAATTCGAGCTTCTCGTTCGCCGGGAGCTTCAACTGCAGCACGATCACGTCGTCCGCGAGGCGCTCCAGTTTCTGCACGCGGCAGGGGAGGGTCTTGATCTGGATCCCTTTTGCCGCGCCCACGGTGCGCGCCTCGATCACGAGGTCCCCGAGCGGCTTCGCCTGGCAAAGAAGTGCCTTCCCCATCTCCTTTTCGAGATCCGTGAGCGCTTTCTTCTGGTAGGCGCCGTAGTCCACGCTGCCTTCGAGGATTTTGGCCTTGCAGGTGCCGCAAGCGCCGTTCTTGCAGCCGTAGGGCAGGATGTACCCCTGCCGGAGGGCGGCGATGAGCACGGCCTCGCCGTCTTCGGTCTGGAACTGCAGCCCGCTCGGGCGGAGGGTGATGGTCGGCATGCTCGTTAGAATATGCGCATGAAGCGCTTGTTGATCGTGGGGTACGGCGACATCGCGCGGCGCGCTCGCCGGCGCCTGCCTGCCGACGTCGAGGTGGCTTTGATTTCCAGGAGCCTTGGCGCGGACCTCGATCGCCCGGAGACCCTCGCCGCGTCGATGGGTCAGGGCGACACCGTTCTCTACACCGCGCCGCCGCCTGCCGCTGGAGAAGGCGACCCGCGCGCTTCAAACCTGCTCGCGGCCTTCGATCGCGGGCGAATTATACCGGCGCGCATCGTTTATCTCAGCACGAGCGGTGTGTACGGCGACTGCGGCGGCGATTGGGTGGCCGAAACGCGTCCGGTGAATCCGCAAAGTTCTCGAGCCATGCGAAGGGTCGCGGCCGAAGACGGTCTGCGAAGCTGGTGCGCCGAAAAACGGGTTCCGTTCGTCGTGCTGCGCGTGCCCGGAATCTACGCGACCGATCGCTTGCCGCTCGAGTCGATTCGCACGGGCGCGCCCGTGTTTCGCGACGAAGACGACGTCTACACCAATCACGTCCATGCGGAGGATCTGGCGGCGATCTGCCTGCGCGCGACCGAAGATTCGGCGCCCCCGGGGACTTACAACGCCTCTGACGATTCGGCGGTGAAAATGGGGGAGTGGTTCGACCTGCTGGCGGATCGCTTCGGGCTGCCGCGACCGCCCAGGCTTCCCCGCGCCGAAGCGGCCAAGGTGATTTCACCGACGAGGCTTTCGTTCATGCTGGAATCGCGGCGCCTGGTGAATCTCAAAATGAAGCGCGACCTCGGCGTGACGCTTGTCTACCCGACCGTGTTCGACGGCGTGCCGCGCCAGTCGGCCGCGCTCGCGTGAGCGCGCTCCTGGTGCTGACGAACCTGCCCGACCGCGCTGCGGCCGAAAAGCTCGCAGCTGCGCTGATCGAGCAGCGCGTCGCCGCTTGCGTCAACCTTCTTGCCCCGTGCCGCTCTGTCTATCGCTGGCAGGGCGCGGTGCAGCACGACGAGGAGCACCCGGTGCTGATCAAGACGACCGCCGAGCGCTACGCGGCGCTCGAGACGGCGATTCGCGCTGTGCACCCCTACGAACTTCCGGAAATCGTGGCGATCCCGATCGAGCGCGGACTCCCTGCGTATCTCGATTGGGTGGCAGCCGAAACGGCGGCGACACGATGATCCGGTTCATCGCGCTCGTTCTGGTCTGGGCATCGCTCCACGGTCCTGCGGCGGCACAGGATCTCCTCGAGCCGGAAAAGGCGTTTCGCATTTCTGCGATTGCGCTGGATGCGAGCAATGTCGAAATCCGGTTCGCGATCGCGGACGGCTACTACATGTATCGCGAACGCTTCCGGTTCGCCCTCGACGGGCCGGGCAGCGCGAAGCTCGGGGCGGCCGTTCTGCCGCCGGGCGAGCGCAAGAAGGACGAATTTTTCGGTGACGTCGAGACCTATCGCAAGCAAGTCGCGATTCGCCTTCCGGTGGAAGGTGCGTCCGGGGCGCTGAAACTCCTTGTGACCTCACAGGGCTGCGCCGACATCGGCGTGTGTTACGTGCCGATGGATTCGAAGGTCACGGTGCAGATGGCCGCGTTTTCGGAAGCGGGTCCCGGAATCGCGCCGGGGCCTCCGGCAGTGGATCCGCGGCCGCGGCTTTCGCTCTCGGCAAGCGATGTCGACGTGGCGGCCATGTTCCGGGCCGGCAGTTCCTGGGTGGTGCTCGCGAGCTTCCTCGGTTTCGGCGTGCTGCTCGCGTTTACGCCCTGCGTCCTGCCGATGGTGCCGATCCTCTCGGGAATCATCATCGGAGAGGGGAAAAGCCTCGGCAAGCTGCGCGCGCTTGCCTTGTCGGCCGCCTACGTGTTCGGGATGGCGGTGACCTACGCAGTCGCGGGCGTCGCGGCGGCGTATTCGGGCTCGATGATCGCCGCCGCGCTTCAAAACCCGTGGGTATTGGGCGCTTTCGCCCTCGTGTTCGTGTGGCTTGCGCTTTCGATGTTCGGATTCCACGAAATCCAGCTGCCGTCGTTCCTGCACCGCCGACTGCACGCGGCGCACGGCAAACTGCAAGGCGGGAAACTCGTCTCGGTCGCGTTGATGGGCGTCTTTTCGGCGGTGATCGTGAGTCCCTGCGTCGCGGCGCCGCTTGCGGGCGCGCTCCTCTACATCAGCCAGACGCGAGATGTGGCGCTCGGCGGATCGGCGCTCTTCGCGATGGCAATCGGCATGGGCCTGCCGCTTCTTGTGGTGGGCGTCTCCGAGGGAGCCCTGATGCCCAAAGCGGGGCCGTGGATGACGAGCGTGAAGAAGTTTTTTGGCACGCTGCTCCTTGGCGTCGCGATCTGGATCGTCTCGCCCGTGCTGCCCACGGTTGTGGTGATGGTTGCGTGGGCGGCGCTCGCGATCGGTTCCGCGATGTTCCTGCGCGCGCTTGACCCGTTGCCACACGATGCGCACGGCGCCTCGCGACTTGCGAAGGGTGCCGGAATCATCGCGCTCGTCGCAGGAATCGCATTGCTCGTGGGTGCGCTCGCCGGCAGTCGCGACCCGCTGCGACCACTCTCGGGCCTCCTTCAAGCTGGCGCGCCGCTCGCCTCGCCGGTTCGCTTCACGCGGATCGATTCTGCGGTGGAACTGGACGAAAAACTGCGCGAACCGGGGCGACCGGTGATGCTCGACTTCTACGCCGACTGGTGCGTGTCCTGCAAGGAGATGGAAGCGTTTACTTTCAGCGATCCGCGCGTGAGGGCGAGGCTCGACGGCCTGCTCCTGCTGCAGGCGGACGTGACTGCCAACAGCGAGGCGGACAAACTTCTGCTGAAGCGCTTTTCCCTCTTCGGCCCGCCGGGAATCATCTTTTTCGATTCGCAGGGGCGCGAGATCAAGGGGCTCCGCGTGGTCGGGTATCAGAACGCGGAGGAGTTTCTAAAGACGCTC
>MERB01000014.1:19833-22287 GCA_001770475.1 Betaproteobacteria bacterium RIFCSPLOWO2_02_FULL_66_14
CGCCGCCGTCGCGCGGCTTACAATTCCCCGATGCGCCGACACGTGCTTGGCATCGATCACGTCGTCATCCTGACGCGCGATCTCGAGCGCGCGCACGACACCTACCTCCGCCTGGGCTTTGCCCTGACGCCGCGCGGCTATCACACCCTCGGGTCGCAGAATTACTGCATCATGTTCGAGCGCGACTACGTCGAACTGCTGGCGATACCGAAACCGCACCCCGCGTTCCAATACTTCAGCGACTTCCTGGCCAAGGGCGAGGGGCTTGCCGCGATTGCGCTGGCGACCGACGACGCGAACGCGGCGCACGATGAACTCGGCGCGGGCGGCATCCGGGCCGATCCGCCTCTGGATTTTTCGCGTCCGGTCATGCTTGCCGACGGCACGTTCGATGCCGCGTTTCGAGTCGTCCAACTGCCGGTGGCGCAAACGCCGGGGTCCCGGATGTTTCTCTGCCAGCACTTCACGCGCGGCGTCGTCTGGCGGCCCGAATATCAGCACCATGCGGTGGGCGCGACCGCCATCGCGGCGCTCGCCGTGGTTGCGGACGAGCCGCATGCGAGCGCCGCGAGTTACGCTGCGATCTTCGACGACCTGCCAACGCCCATCGACGAAGGGCTGCTCGTTGCGACCGGGACTGCGCCGATCGCCCTCACTTCACGCTGGAAGCTGGGACATCGGCTCGACGGCGTCGGGCTGCCGCTGCGCTCGCGGCCGCTGGTCGCGGCACTTTTCATTCGCGTCGCGAACCGGGCGCACGCCGCGGAACAACTCGAGCGCGGCGGGTTTTCGCCGGTCGCGCTGCGGGACGGATCGTTCGCGATCGGTGCCGAGGAAGCCTGCGGCGTGACGCTGGTGTTCGGGTAGCGGGGGCATCTGCGATCCGCTCAGCGTTCGCGCGGCGGCTCGGGCGGCGTGCGGTTTTGAAGTTCCCATGGTCTCCGCTTTTTCGGCATGAATCTCGCCGAAAAATCGGAGATCGGATAAAGACGTATCGAATCGCGCGGCGGTTCAGTCGCAGTGCGGTTTTGTAGTTCCCAGAGTCTCCGCT
Source organism: Betaproteobacteria bacterium RIFCSPLOWO2_02_FULL_66_14 (assembly GCA_001770475.1). Lineage (GTDB taxonomy): Bacteria > Pseudomonadota > Gammaproteobacteria > Burkholderiales > SG8-39 > 2-02-FULL-66-14. Next base: position 20,885 of record MERB01000014.1, read on the forward strand.
TTTTCGGCATGAATCTCGCCGAAAAAGCGGAGATCGGATAAGGTCGAAACCGACCAGGTATTCGCCACACTTCCAGCCTTCGACGTGCTTCAGGTTTTCAGTGCCCGCGCCGCCTCGAGCGCGAAGTAGGTAAGGATCCCGTCCGCACCTGCGCGCTTGAAGGCCACGAGCGATTCCAGGATGCACGACTCCGGCAGCCAGCCGTTGCCGATCGCCGCGCGCAGCATCGCGTATTCCCCGCTCACCTGATAGACGAAGGTGGGCGCCCGGAATTCGTCCTTCACCCTGCGCACGATGTCGAGGTAGGGCAGCCCCGGTTTCACCATCACCATGTCGGCACCTTCCGCGAGATCGAGTCCCACTTCCCAGAGCGCCTCGTCCGAATTCGCCGGATCCATCTGGTAGGTCTTCTTGTCGGCCTTGCCGAGACTCTTCGCCGAGCCCACCGCGTCGCGGAACGGACCGTAGAACCCGGAGGCGTATTTCGCCGAATACGCCATGATTTTGGTGTGGATGTGTCCTTTGCTTTCGAGCGCCCCGCGAATTCGGCCGATGCGTCCATCCATCATGTCCGAGGGGGCGACGATGTCGACGCCCGCTTCGGCCTGCACGACCGCCTGCTTTTCCAGCACGTCGAGCGTGACGTCGTTGACGATGTAGCCCGTGCGATCGACCACGCCGTCCTGTCCGTGCGAGGTGTAGGGGTCGAGCGCCACGTCGGTCATCACCCCCAGTTCCGGGAAACGCTTCTTGATCGCCGCCACGGCACGCGGCACGAGTCCCTTCGGATTGAAGGCTTCGCGACCGTCCAGGGTTTTGAGCCTCGGCGGGATGACCGGAAACAGCGCCATCACGGGGATGTGGTACTTCATGCACTGTTCGGCGACCGGCAGCAGGCGGTCGATCGTCATGCGCTCGACCCCGGGCATGGACCCCACTTTCTCGATGCGGTTTTCCCCGTCGAGCAAGAACACCGGATAAATCAGATCGTTGGGTGTGAGGACGTGCTCGCGCATCAGGCGGCGGGAAAAATCGTTCCTCCGCATGCGCCGCATCCGGACTGCCGGGAAACTCCCGTAGATGTTCATAAGGCCCTGATTAGTCGATGTTTATGGAATTTTCCGGAGATCGTTCCGGGCGCGGGAACTTTTGGTATCGGGATGAATCTTACCGTTAGACGATGCAGATCGTCTCCCGCTTCTCCTCCCTGAGCGGGTGCCTTGACTCTTGTCGAGGCGTTTCCGCCCCCGGTTGCATCTCCCTTTGCCGGGGGCACTTTTATTTTGGCCTGTTCGATCGATCGTCGAGCAGCCACTGCGCGAGGCGCTCGCGCGCCGGTTCGACGCCCTCTCGGCTGACGCTCGAAAAGAGCAGCGCATCTCCGACTACGCGGTTTGCCCGCG
>MERB01000014.1:22332-28780 GCA_001770475.1 Betaproteobacteria bacterium RIFCSPLOWO2_02_FULL_66_14
TCAGAATAGCCATCAACCGCCGCGAAAACGGGGCCAGCCAGTCGAGCAAGCGATCATCCAGCGGCATCAACGGATGGCGGGCATCCATGACCATCACCACGCCTACGAGAGTTTCGCGATCCTGCAGATAGCTTCCGACCAGCCGTTCCCATCGGTCCCGCTCGATACGCGGGGCGCGGGCGTATCCATAACCCGGCAGATCGACGAACCTGCCTTCTTCGCCCAGGTCGTAGAAATTGATCGTCTGCGTGCGTCCAGGCGTTTTGCTCGAGAACGCGAGTCGCCTGCGGCCCGTCAGCGCATTGATTGCACTCGACTTGCCGACGTTCGAGCGGCCTGCAAACGCGACCTCGGCGGGTCCCGGCGGAGGAAATTGGGTGCTCAACCCGGCGGAGGCGAGGAAGGCGGCTTGTGTAAAGAGCTTCATGCGACGCGGGCAATCGGCAAAATTCTAATAAAATCGCGCACTTTGATCCGCAGAGGTCGATCTGCGGGCGCGGTCCTGATTTGGGAGAATGGCACCATGTTCCGAACTCTGATCCTTGCGGCTGCGGCTGTTGCGCTGCCCGCGGCGAGCGTGGCGCAGAGCGCCGCCAAACCGGACCCCGCGAAGGGCCAGCAGATCGCCAACCAGATCTGCATTGCATGCCATGCCAGCGACGGTAACAGCACTGTGCCCGCAAATCCGAAAATTGCGGGTCAGTTTCCGGAGTATCTGCACAAACAGTTGATGAATTTCAAGTCCGCGGGCGGCCGCAAGGCGGAACGTGAAAACGTGGTCATGGCGGGCATGGTGGCGAATCTGTCCGAGACCGACATGCGAGATCTGGCCGCGTACTACGCTTCGCAGAAGCTGAAGCCGGAAAGCGCCAGGAGCAAGGACCTCGCGGCCCAGGGGCAAAAGATCTACCGCGGGGGCAATCTCTCCACGGGCGTCGCCGCATGCGCGGGCTGCCACGGCCCGACCGGGGCTGGGATGCCGAGCCAGTATCCGCGCATCTCCGGCCAGTTCGCCGAGTACATCGAGACCCAGCTGAAGGCTTTCAAGGCGGGGGCGCGCGCGAACGATCCGAACGGGATGATGCGCGCGGTGGCGGCGAAAATGACCGACCCCGAGATCAAGGCGGTCGCGGAATACGTCGCCGGCCTGCGCTAGGGTCGGGCGCGCGGATTGGAATAACCCTTCGCATGCCGGTGTTCGTATGAGCCGGGCGAGCGGGTCGGGGGCCTTCACCAGTTGAGCGACGTCGCGCAGGTCGTTACCTACATTCCGCGACTGCGGCGCTACGCGCGCGCGCTCCTCGGCGAACGCGCTGCCGCAGACGATCTGGTCCAGGACACGCTCGAGCGCGCGCTCAACAAGTTCCACCTCTGGAAACGCGGCACCGATTTGCGGGCGTGGCTATTCACGGTCATGCATAACGTTCATGTCAATCAGGTGCGCAGCCGCCGAGAGCACGTCGGGCTCGACGGCGATGCGCTCGAGCTTCAAACGCGCGCGACTCACGATGCGGGCCTGGAAACGCGCGACCTGGAGCGGATGCTGCAACGGCTGCCGGTTGAGCAGCGGGAGGTTCTGCTGCTCGTGGTGCTGGAAGACCTGAGCTACGAGGAAGCCGCGACGGCGCTGGGAATCCCCATCGGCACCGTCATGTCGCGACTGTCGCGCGCCCGGGTACGGCTGCGGGCTTTGATGGAAGGATTGCCTGCCACGGGGCGTTTGCAGGTCATCAAATGACTGAATTCTCGATCAGCGAAGCGGAGTTTCAGGCGTGCGTCGATCAGCGCTTGCCCGATGACCGGCGCGGCGAGGTCGAACGCTATCTGGCGACTCACCCTGAGGACTCGCAAAGGCTGGCTGCATACCGCACGCAGAGCGAGCAGCTGCGCGCGGCGTTCGCGCCGGTGCTCGACGAACGCATTCCAGAGGGATTGGTGCAGGCGTTGCGGCCGCGGGGCGCAAGGCTGCTGCGCGTCGCGGCGGCGTTCGCGCTGGTTGCGCTCGGGGGAATCATCGGCTGGCAGTTGCACGGCTCGATCGAGCGGCAGGAGCGCGTTCAGACGATCGCGCGCGGCGCAGCGCTTGCGCATGCCGCGTATTCGCCGGAAGTGCGTCACGCGGTGGAGGTCGGCGCCGATCAGGAGGCGCACCTGGTGGCCTGGCTGTCGAAGCGCCTGGGCGGAAAGGTTCGCGCCCCGAGCCTGGAAGCCGTGGGCTACACCCTGATGGGGGGGCGGTTGCTCCCGGGCGACGATGGCGAACCGGGCAGCGTCTCGCCGACGGCGCAATTCATGTACCAGAACAGGCAGGGCACGCGCGTTACGCTTTACGTTCGGACCAACATGCGGGACCAGGACCAGACCGCTTTCCGTTACGCGCGCGAAGGAAAGGTCGGCGTGTTCTACTGGATCGACCGCAGCTTTGGTTACGCGCTTTCGTCCGCGGACATCGACCGCAACGAGCTGCTGAAGATCGCGAACGCCGCCTACACGCAGCTCAACCCCTGAATCCGGCGCGCGCCGCGCGCGGGCGGCGGCCGCCTAAGCCGCAGCGCCGGCCGGCCGAATGATGTAGCCGCCGGATTTTTCGTCCCGCTCGAGTGAAACGAGTTTTCGCTGCTCCGCTTCCTGCAGCAGGTCGGAAAACGCGCGAAAGCCGTAGTACGACTCGTTGAAGCCCGGCTTGCGGCGCTTGAGCGCCTGCTTCACCATCGAGCCCCAGATCCTCTCGCCCTCGCCACGCTCGGCGATCAGCGCGAGTACGGTCTCGAGAACCAGGTCGAAGGCTTCCTGTTTCTTGTCCTCGGTCGGCGCCGCTTCCTTGACGGTGGTTGCGGGTCGCGCCTCGCGGCGCTTGCGCGCGGCCTTGCGCTTGACCTCGTCCTCGCGAACCAGGTCGTCGTAGAAGATGAACTCGTCACAGTTCGCGATCAGCAGGTCGGAGCTCGAGTTCTTGACGCCGACGCCGATCACGTTCTTCGCGTTTTCGCGCAGCTTGGAGACGAGCGGCGAGAAGTCCGAATCGCCGCTGATGACGACGAAAGTGTCGACGTGCGACTTGGTGTAGCACAGGTCGAGCGCATCGACCACCATGCGGATGTCGGCCGAATTCTTGCCGGATTGGCGCACGTGCGGGATTTCGATCAGCTCGAACGCGGCCGCGTGCATCGTGGGCTTGAAATCCTTGTACCGTTCCCAATCGCAGTAAGCCTTCTTCACCACGATGCTGCCTTTGAGCAGCAGGCGCTCGAGGACCTTGCCGATGTCGAACTGCGCGTACTTCGCTTCGCGAACGCCGAGCGCGATGTTCTCGAAGTCGCAATACAGCGCCATGCTGCGGGTGTCGGGGGTTGCCGCCATAGTGAGGATCCTTTCATCTCGCATGCTAGCATCCGCGAATGAACGGTGCCGAGGCGCTCGCGCGAACGCTGCAGGCTTCAGGAATCGAAGTCTGCTTCGCCAACCCCGGCACTTCGGAAATGCATTTCGTCTCCGCGCTGGACCGCGTAAGCGGGCTGCGGGGCGTGCTCGGATTGGCGGAAACGGTGGTGGCGGGATGCGCCGACGGGTACGGCCGAATGGCCGGAAAACCGGCCGCGACGCTGCTGCATTGCGGCCCCGGGCTTGCGAACGCTCTGGCGAATTTTCACAACGCCCGCCGCGCGTTCACACCGATCGTGAGCATCGTCGGTGATCAGGCAACCTACCACCGTCCGCACGATGCGCCGCTGACCGCAGACACCGAGGGCCTTGCGCGCAGCGTGTCCTGCTGGGTGCGCACGAGCACGCGGGCTGCGGACGTCGGCGCGGACGCTGCCGCGGCAATCCAGGCGGCTCAGGCGCCGCCGGGCGGCATCGCGACGCTCGTTCTGCCAGCCGATTGCGCGTGGGACGATGGCGCGCAGCCCGCGCCGGCACTGCGCATCCCGAAACCCGCCGCCGTTGACCAGGAAGCGATTCTCGCCATCGCGCGGGCGCTTCGCACGGGGGAGCCCGCAATGCTGCTGCTTTCGCACACGGCGCTCGGCGAAGCAGGACTGCGTGCCGCGCAGCGCGTCGCACAGGCGAGCGGCGCGAAGTTGCGCACACCGACGCAGGTGGGACGAATCGCGCGCGGACGCGGTCGCGTGCCGGTGGACCGGATGCCCTACTCGGTCGATGCCGCCATCGGCGTTCTCGCGGGAACGCGGCACTTGATTCTCGCAGGCGCGAAACCGCCCGTAGGTTTCTTCGCCTATCCGGGGAAACCTTCCACGCTTTGGCCGCGCGATTGTTCGCTCCAGGTATTGGCGCGTGCCGAGCAAGACGCGGTCGGTGCCCTGGAGGCGTTGGCGGATGAACTGGGTGCCGCGAGAACGGTGCCGATGGCAGACGACGGTCACTTGCCTGGGCCGCAGCGGGGGCCGTTCAAACCGGATGCTTTCGGAATCACTCTGGCAGCGCTGCTCCCGGAGCAGGCGGTCGTTGCCGAGGACGCGGTCACCTCGGGGCGGGCGCTATTTCCCGTCACTTTCAACTCAGCCCCGCACGACTGGATTCAAATCACCGGCGGAGCGATCGGGCACGCTTTTCCCGCGGCAACCGGCGCCGCCATCGCCTGCCCCGGGCGCAAAGTCGTTTGCCTGCAGGCGGACGGCGGAGGGATGTACTCGCTTCAGGCGCTATGGACGCAGGCGCGCGAACGACTGGATGTCGTCAACGTCGTTTTCGCGAACCGCCGCTACGCCATCCTGCAAGGGGAGCTTGCCGCCGTAGGCGCAGCACCGGGTCCGGCGTCGAAGGAACTTTTCGAACTGTCGCGGCCCGAAATCCGTTGGACTCAGCTTGCCGAGGGGATGGGCGTCGAAGCCGTGCGCCTCGATACGCTCGAGCGTTTCGCGGACGTATTTCGCTCGGCCTGCAAACGCAGCGGACCGTTTCTGATCGAGTTCCTGATCTAGTCGTCCTGCCTGGGACTCTGCGGCGAGTCTATCGCCGGGACGCCGCTCGTCACGTGGGCGGATCGCCGCTGCCGCCAGTTTTCCACCAAGGAATACGCTGCGGGAACCACGAGCAGCGTGAGCAGGGTGGAGGTAATCATGCCGCCGATCACCGCAACAGCGAGCGGAGCATTCGTTTCCGCCCCGGCTCCGAGCCCGAACGCCGCCGGCATGAGGGCGAGAATGATCGTCAGTGAAGTCATCAAGACCGGACGCATGCGGATCGGACAGGCGTCGTTCAGGGCCGCGTCCACTCCGAGGCCCTGCGCGCGGCGCTGATTCGTGAGGTCGACCAGCAGAATCGAGTTCTTCGCGACCAGACCGATCAGGAGCACGAGCCCGATCATGGAGAAGATGTTCAGGGTGTGCAGCGGGATGCGCAGGCCCCAGGCCTTGCCCAACTCGGAGAGCGGCACGAACATCCAGAGCGCGAGCACCCCGCCGACGATGGCGAGCGGAACGGCCAGCATGATGAACAACGGCTGCAGGAACGAGTTGAACTGGCTCGCGAGCACCATGAACAGGAGCACCAGCGCGAGCGCGAAGGTGAAGATGATGGCCTCGCGGGTCTTTTCGAGCTGTTCGGCTTCACCCACGAAGACGACGGTATAGCCGATCGGCAGCTGGCGTGCGGCCTCGCGCACCTTGGCGATCGCCGCGCCGAGCGCGATCGAGGGCGAGGCGTAGAAGGAGGCCGCGTACTGCAGGTCGAAGCGGCCGATCACCGCGGGTCCCACGCGCTCCTTGAACGCAGCCACCGCGTCGAGCCGCACCAGTTGCCCCTGACGGTTGCGCAAATAGATCTTGGACAGGTCGGCCTGCGACGCGAAGTCCCCTTCTTTCGCCTTCACGCGGATGTCGTATCGCTCGCCGTCTCCCGGGTCGTCGTTGTACTTGGCAATGTCGACGCCCCCGGTGAGCATGTTGATCGCGAGCGCGAGGTCCTGGGACGATAGACCGACGCTCGCGGCACGCACTCGATCGGGCTCGAGTACGAGTTGCGGCAGGTCGAGCTGCAGGTCCGTGTCCATCCGCCCGATCTCCGGGGCCGCCTGCAAGGTGCGTTGCAGGTCGCCCGCGAGGCGCCCCATTTCCTGCAGGTTCGGACCTTTCACGACGAACTGCAGCGGCTCGGAGCGTTGACCCTGGACGATGCCGAAGGCGCGCGGGAATGCTCGCGCCCCGGCGATTTGCGAGAAATCCCGCCGCAGGGCCTGCAGGACTTCCTGCTGCGTCATGCCACCGGTCGCGCGGCGCTCGGCCTTCGGCTTCATCCGGCCGACCAGCGTCGCCTGGTTGACCTGTCCTGCCGAACCCAGGCCGATGACACCGAACTCCGTCACGACGTCGGGGTAGCGGAACACGATCTGCTCGATTTCGCGGAGCTTGCCTTCGGTGTAGTGAATCGAGGAACCGAGCGGCGTTCGGATCGAAACCAGAAACCGCCCCTCGTCGGCCTGCGGCGCCAG
>MERB01000014.1:28807-33568 GCA_001770475.1 Betaproteobacteria bacterium RIFCSPLOWO2_02_FULL_66_14
GTGCCTTTTTTGCACGTGCATGTAACGCGAGCACAGCATTGGCGTGAGCGTGAGCGAAACGAACAGCGAAACCAGCACGCCGAAGGTGACGACGATCGCGAAGGAGCGCAGGAACTGGCCGACGATTCCGGAGACGAAAATCACTGGTGCGAAAATCGCAACCAGCGAAAGCGACGCTGCGATCACCGCGAATGCGACCTCCCGGCTGCCTTCGAGCGCCGCCTGACGCGTGTCCGCGACGAGGTGCTCGCGGTGCCGGTAGATGTTCTCCAGCACCACGATGGCGTCGTCGACCACGACCCCGATGAGCAGCAGCAGGGCAAGCAGGGTCACCGAATTGAAGGTGTAGCCGAAGAAGTACATCACCGCGATCGCGCCAAACAGCGACACCGGAATCGCCGTGGCGATGATCACCGTGGCGCGGAAACTCTTCAGAAACAGCCACACGATGAGCGCAGCGAGCAGCGTGCCCTCGATCAGGTGACCTTTCAGCGCATCGACCATCTCGCTGATGAAAATCGCGTCGTTCTGGACGTAATGCAGTTCGAGACCGGGCGGCAGCTGGGGCCGGATCTCGCCCTCGATCCGCTCGCGCACGCGCTCGATGATCTCCACCGTGTTGGTGTTGGGCACTTTCACGATTCCGACGCCGACGGTCGGCTTGCCGTTGAAGCGCGCGAGCTGGCGGAAATCCGCGAGGCCGTCCTCGATTTCCGCGATGTCGCGCAGGCGCACCGGTGCGCCGTCCCGGTAGGCAACGATTAGCTTCTCCAGCTCGTCCAGGCGATGAAACTCCAGATCGAGCTTGAGCAGGTGCTCGGTCGTGCTGCCCGTGACGAACCCGCCCGAGAACTGGATGTGCTCGGTGGCGAACGCGTTGGCGATATCCTGCGCCGCGATGCCGAAGGCCGTCATTCGGGCGGGGAGCAGATTCACGCGAATGGTGCGATCCCGCCGCCCGCCGATGCGCACTTCGCCCACGCCGTCGATCGTCTCGAGGCGCTTCTTGATGATGTTGATCGCGTACTGGTTGAGTTGCTGCTGCGTGCGATCGCCCTGCAGCGCGGTCCAAAAGATCGGTTGCGTGTTGGTCTCGACCTTGGCGACGACCGGCGGATCGGCGTCCTTTGGAAGCCGCCGCAGCACCTGATTGACTTTCGCCTGGATTTCGTTGAAGGCGATGTCGATTCGCTTGTCGAGGTTGAAGGTGATGTTGACGATTGACACGCCGGGCGACGAGGTCGAGGAAATGTGCTCGATGCCGGGAACGCTGTTGACCGTGGTTTCGATCAGGTTCGTGATCGAGGCATCGATCACTTCGGGGTTGGCGCCCTTTTGCGTGGTCACCACCGAAATGACGGGGAATTCGATATACGGCAGTTTGTCCACGCCGATGCGCGTGTATGCGATCACGCCGAACAGGATCAGTACCGCGTTCACCATGAACGCGAAGACGTGCCGCCGGATCGATACTTCGGGCAGGTTCATTTCCTGGGCGCGTCCTTTGCGGCTGCGTCGGCGCGCGGTTTGGGAAAAGCAACCACGGCGCCATTGGTCAGGAACCCCGCTCCATCCACCGCGACGCGATCACCGGGCTGGAGCCCTTTGACGATCTCGTAATAGCCGTTCTGCCGGACCCCCGTCTCCACGGGTCGCTGCTGCGCGGTGATACGGTCCTCGACCTGCTGCAGGACGTAGACGACCTTGCCTGCAGGCCGCAGCACCACGCTCTGCTCGGGCACCGTGAGGGCATTCTCGCGAACCGCGATCACGATCTTCGCGCTGACGCTTCCGCCGCCGCGAAAACTGCCGTCGTTGTCGAACTTGACGATGGCGACGAGCGAACGGTTCTGCGCGGTGACCGTCGGCTTGATTTCGTCGATGCGCGCATCGATCTCGCGACCCGGAGCCGAAGGCACGGATAGCCGCACCTTGAGGCCCGGGCGAATGATGCTGTTCGCATTTTCGGGCAGCGGCAGGTTCGCCTGCAGGCGCTGCGTGCCGACGAGCTTGAACAGCGGATCGCCCACCTTGACGAAAGCGCCTGCCGCGACGACCTGCACTTCCACTTCGCCGTCGATCGGCGCGACGACGCGCGTCTTGCCAAGGCTGCGCTGAGTCTGATCGCCGCGCGCTCTTGCGCCAGCGATGCCCTCGCGCAGTGCATTGCGCTGCGCAACCGCATCGTCCGCAGCGTTCTGCGAGATGAATCCCTGCGCCACCAGCTTCTGCTGCCGATCGGCGACGCGCTCGGCCTGCGCGAGCAGCGATTCCTGCCGCGCGATTTCCGCCGAGTCGGCGCGCGACTGGATCTCGAAGTCCTTGGGGTCGATCTCGGCGAGCAGTTCGCCTTTGGAGACCTTCTTTCCGGTGTAGGCAAGCACTCGCGTCACGCGCCCCGCAACTTCTGCTCCCAGGCTGGGATCGATGACGGTTTCGAGCGAACCGACCACGTTCTCGGTGATCTCGAAGCTGCGCGGCTGCACCACCGTAGAAGTGACCAGCGCCGCTGGCGGGCCCGATGGCCGCGTCGTCGATTCGGTTTCCTTGCCGCAACCGCCCGCGAGGCCGAGGGCCGTGATGACGCAACACAGCCGAAACAGGGCACTTGCAATCACTTGGGGATGGTCTCCAGCGCATACAACTCGTCAGTGGACTCGCGCCGCCGCACGAGGTGCGCGATGCCGCCGCCGACCAGCACCTCGGCGGCACGCGGCCGGCTGTTGTAATTCGAACTCATCACCATGCCATAGGCGCCAGCGCCCATCACTGCGAGGAGGTCGCCGGAACGCGCGTCCAACCGCCGCCCGAGCGCAAGGAAGTCGGCGCTTTCGCACACCGGGCCGACGACGTCGTAGGTCCCCTCGGCGGCACCTGCGTCCGCCTCGCGCACCGGCAGCACTTCGTGCCAGGCGTCGTAAAGCCCCGGCCGCAGCAGATCGTTCATGGCGGCATCGACCACGAGAAAATTCCTCGTCTCGCCCGGTTTAACGTACTCGACGCGCGTCAGAAGGATTCCCGCGTCGCCGGCGATTGCACGCCCCGGGTCGATGATCAGCGTCTCCCTGCGGCCGACGAATTCGCGCAGCACGGCGCTCACGAACTCGGCGATCGGCGGCGGCGATTCGTCGTGGTATCGAATGCCGATGCCGCCCCCGACGTCGATATGCGCAAAAGCGATGCCACTGCCCGCCAGGCGATCGGCGAGCCGCGTGATCCGGCTCGTCGCAGCGGCGAGAGGGGCCGGGTCGACAAGCTGCGATCCAATGTGAAATCCGATGCCGACGAGTTCGAGATTTCGCTTCAGAGCCGCCTCGCGGTGAAGCGCTTCGGCCTCCGCGTAGGCAATGCCGAACTTGTTCTGCTTGAGGCCCGTCGAGATGTAAGGGTGTGTTTGCGCGTCGACATCCGGATTGACGCGAAACGCGACCGGCGCGCGGCATCCGAGTTCGCGCGCGACGACGTCGACGCGCTCCATTTCAGCTGCCGATTCGATGTTCAGGCAGCGCACTCCGGATTGGAGCGCAAGGCGGATTTCGCTTGCCGTCTTGCCGACTCCGGAAAAAAGGACCTTGCGCGGGTCGCCGCCAGCGGCCTGCACCCGCGCCAGTTCGCCTGCCGAAACGATGTCGAAGCCTGCGCCCAGCCCCGAGAGCAGAGCGAGCACGGCAAGGTTGGAGTTGGCCTTGACCGAGTACGCGATCAATGCGTCGCGACCCGCGAGCGCGTTCGAGAATTCGCGGAAATTGTGCTCGATCCCGGCGCGCGAGTAGACATAGCAGGGCGTACCGAACTGCTGCGCGATCGATTCCAGCGGGACACCGTCGACGCAAAACGCGCCGTCACGGTAGGCGAAACCCATGCGCGATACCTAGCGTTTCTTTTCGGCCGCGTCGCCGGCCGGCGGCGGATACGGGACCGGCGCGTACGCCTCTGGCCGCGGCGGCTTGACGCCCGGCGGCGGACTATCGCGCAGATACAGTTCACCTCTCTGGCCGCAGCCCGAGGCCAATCCCGCGAGGAGGAAAACGAGCACCGCGAAGCGCATGGCGGAAGATAGAATGCCCATGTTAGCAGGATCCACTTCCGTGACCGAGACCGAGTTCGAAAGCCTGACCGATCGAACGCTGGCTGCGTTGGAAAGCGCGTTCGAGGCGAGCGCTCCGGACGCGATGCTCGAGAACAAGGGTTCCGGAGTGCTCGAGGTGGAGTTCGAGAACGGGTCGAAAATCGTCATCAATCGCCACGCGGCCGCGCAGGAGATCTGGGTCGCAGCGAAATCCGGTGGCTACCACTTCCGACACGACGGGTCCGCCTGGCGGGATACGCGCGAAGGCCAAGAGCTGTTCGCCGCGTTGTCGAAACTCGCGTCGCTTCACGGCGGGCAGCCCGTGCTACTCAGGCGCAATCCGGCTTAGACGCTCGGTACGGGGCCGGTCGGCCCGCGGTCCGGATAGGACGGCGCCGCTGGCCGCAGCCCCGACGGGGGCGCCGGACCGACCGGCGGGGCGGCAGGAATGGGCGGTAGAAACTCCTCGTAGAACCATTCCGAGTTAGACCGCACGCCCTCCGGAGCGGCGGGATCTGGCTCCGTCTTCGCCGAGACCACACCGGGCGGCACGACCCGTTCCGCCTCGGGCACGCCTTTCAGCGCGCGGGCCATGTAGTCCATCCAGATTGGCAAAGCGACCTGGCCGCCGGTCTGATTTCGACCGAGCGATCTGGGTTGATCGAATCCGATCCACGCCACCCCGACCAGCC
>MERB01000014.1:33583-63577 GCA_001770475.1 Betaproteobacteria bacterium RIFCSPLOWO2_02_FULL_66_14
TCGTGCCCGTCTTGCCGGCGAGGTCGCGCCGCCCAAGCCGCGTCGCGCGCGCCGCCGTGCCATAGCGCGTCACGTCCTGCATCAGCGAATCCATGATGAAGGCATTGCGCGCGTCGATCGTGCGCAGCGCCTCGTCTCCGGCGCGCGGCGGATTGGCCGAGCCCAGCAAGTTTCCCCGGTCGTCCACGATCTTGCGGATGAAATACGGCTGCACCAGGAACCCGCCATTGGCGAAAACCGCGTACCCGCGGGCCATTTGCAGCGGCGTCACGCTGCCCGCGCCGAGCGCCATCGTCAGGTAGGGCGGGTGCTTGTCGGGGGAAAACCCGAAACGGCCGATGTAGTCCTGAGCGTACTTGGGCCCGATGTCCTGCAGCAGCCGGATCGAGACCATGTTCTTCGATTTCGCGAGGGCGGTGCGCAGGCGCATCGTGCCCTCGAACTTGCCGTCGTAGTTCTTCGGTTCCCAGCGCTGGCTTCCCGTCACTTCGGCTTCGACGACAATCGGTTCGTCGCGAACGACGGTCGCGGGCGTATAGCCCTTTTCGAGCGACGCAGAGTAGATGAACGGCTTGAACGAAGACCCGGGCTGCCGCCACGCCTGGGTCACGTGATTGAACTTGTTGCGATTGAAGTCGAATCCGCCGACCAGCGCCCGCACTGCGCCATCCGCAGGGTCCAGCGAAACGAACGCCGACTCCACCTCGGGAAGCTGCAGAATCTGCCAGCCCGATTTCTCGTCGCGCTGCACGCGGATGATGGCACCGCGGCGAACTCTGCGCTGCGGCGTGGCCTTTTCGTCAAGCGCACGCGCCGCGAATTTCAGGTTGTCGGCGCCGATGGTGATCATCTCCCCGCTCTTGAGCGCCGCGCGGACGTCGCGTGGGTTGGCTGCGAGGACGAGCGCGGCGCGCAGATCGCCGATGTCCGGATGGTCGGCGAGCGCCTCCTCGACGTCGTCGTCGTCGAGATTTTCGGGAATCTGCGCGAAGCCCTCCGGACCGCGATAGCCGTGCCGCCGGTCGTAGTCGAGAACGCCGCGACGCAGCGCTTCGTAGGCCGCCTCCTGGTCGGCCTTGCGAATCGTCGTGTAGACGCGGAACCCCTTCGTGTAGACGTCTTCGGGGTATTGTTCGTGGATCGCCTGGCGCACCATCTCGGCGACGTAGTCCGCGCGCGTCGCGAACTCGTTGATTTCGCGTTTCACCCGGATCGGAGCGCTGCTCGCCTCGATGAATTGCGCGTCCGTGATCTGTCCCAGATCCCGCATCCGGCGCAATACGTACTGCTGTCGCTGGCGCGCGCGTTGCGGATTTACAACAGGGTTATAGCTCGACGGCGCCTTCGGCAAGCCGGCGAGAATGGCGGCCTCGCCCAAAGTCACCCGATCGAGCGATTTTCCGAAATAGACCTGCGCGGCGGCCGCAAAACCATAGGCTCGTTGGCCCAGGTAAATCTGATTGACGTAGAGCTCGAAGATCTGGTCCTTGCTGAGGCTGTTCTCGATCTTGAACGCGAGCAAGGCCTCGTACAGCTTTCTGGTGACGGTTTTTTCCGAAGACAGGAAGAAATTGCGCGCCACCTGCATCGTGATGGTACTGGCGCCCTGCCGGCGTCCCCCCAGCACGAGGTTCGAGTACGCCGCCCGCAGCACCCCGACATAGTCGATTCCTGTATGCTGGTAAAAACGCTCGTCCTCGGCGGCGAGGATCGCGCTCTTGAGTACCGCGGGCACCTCGCTCATGGTCACTACGGATCGGCGCTCTTCCCCGAATTCCCCGATCAAGCCGCCTTCTTCCGTGTATACCCTGAGGGGGATTTTGGGTTGATAATCGGTCAGGGACTCGAGCGATGGCAGATTCGGGTAGACGAGCAGCAGGGCGAGCGCGACAAGGCACGCTACTGCCGCGGCGAACCCAAACAGCAGGGCGAACGGAAACCACAAGAAACGCTGCCACATCAGGGGTATCGTCCCACTTCGGCGGCAGTCAGCTGGACGGGAGTTGCACTGGTCGGGAGATCCGAGGCATTATAGCCCGCCGGGGAATGGTACATTTCGCTAGACACCAGCGGGAGTTGTTGCTAGCATTTAACGCAGTTTCTACGTATCGTACGTAAGCCGCCGATACCTAAGGAAAAAAGGGCGATAGAACGGCGATGAACATCGACATCTTCAAGCCCAAGGCGCCAGCGCTTTTCGGGCTCGACATCAGTTCTTCGTCCGTCAAGATGCTGGAGATCGTTGATGCCGGCAAGGGCGCCTACCGGGTTGAGCGGTACGTGATCGAGCCGCTCCCGCGCGACGCGATCGTGGACGGCAATATCGGCAACCTCGAAGCCGTCGCAGAGGCGGTCAAGCGGGGGCACAAAAAGCTCGCCACCCGGACCAAGCACGTGGCGATGGCGGTCCCCTCAGGCGCGGTCATCACCAAGAAGATCATCGTCGCCGCGGCGTTGCGCGAGGAGGAACTCGAAGTCCAGGTCGAAACCGAGGCGAATCAGTACATCCCGTTCGCGCTCGACGAAGTAAACCTCGACTTCCAGATCATCGGCCCGTCAGCGACGAACCCCGAGGAGCAGGAGGTCTTGATCGCCGCGACGCGCAAGGAAAAGGTCGAAGACCGGGTCGCCGTGGCCGAATCGGCCGGTCTGAAGGCGATCGTCATGGATGTCGAGTCGTATGCCCAGATGGCGGCCCTGGGCCTGGTCGTGAGGCAGTTGCCCCATGGGGGCAAGGACCAGAACATCGCCGTGGTCGACGTCGGCGCCAACGTGACCAATGTCAACGTGCTGCGCAACGAACAATCGGTATATTCCCGCGAGCAGGCGTTCGGCGGAAATCAGCTCACTCAGGAAGTGATGGCGCGTTATGGGATGAGCCCTGAAGAAGCCGAGAATGCCAAGCGCGCCGGCGGGCTTCCGGACGATTTCCAGGCCGAGGTGCTCCGGCCATTCATGGAAAACGTCTCCATGGAGGTGCAGCGGGCGCTGCAGTTCTTCTTTACCTCGACGTCGTACCATCAGGTGGATCACATTCTGCTTGCGGGCGGCTCGGCGGTCATTGCCGGACTCGACGAGGTCGTGCACTCGCGCACCCAGGTCCCGACATTGGTCGCCAACCCGTTCGGCGCAATGCAGACATCGCCGCGAGTACAGATCAAACGGCTGATGCAGGACGCGCCCTCGTTGATCGTCGCTTGCGGTCTTGCCATGCGGAGGTTCGACCCGGTATGAGCGTGCGTGTAAACCTGCTGCCGCACCGCGCGGAGCGGCGCACTCGGGCCCGCCAGCATTTCGGTTTGCTGGCAGTCGCGACCGCGGTGGTCGGCCTGTTGATCGTCGGCGGCGTGCACCTGGTGAACGCCCAGCGCATAGCGACGCAGGACGAGCGAAACCGTTTCCTCAAGAGCGAAATCGCCAAACTCGACAAGGAAATCGACGAGATCAAGAAATTGAAGGAGGAAATCGCCGCGCTGCTTGCGCGCAAGCAGGCGATCGAGAACCTGCAGGCCGACCGGGCCCAGACCGTGCACCTGCTCGATGAACTGGTGCGGCAGACGCCCGAGGGCGTCTACCTGCGCACAATCAAGCAGACCGGGCTGCGCGTCAACATGGTCGGGTACGCGCAGTCGAACGCACGCGTGTCTACGGTCATGCGCAACATCGATTCCTCGCCCTGGCTGGAGGCGCCCGTGCTGGTGGAAATCAAGGCGGCGAGCGTAGACAAGAAACGGGTTTCCGAATTCAATCTCAACTTTTCGGTCAAGCGCCCTGAGGTGGAACAAGCGGCCAAGGGCGCGCCCAAAGCGGCGCCGGCGGCGAAGAAGGGCTGAGCCATGGAACTTGATTTCAGCCGGTACGTCGAAGAATTCCGCACCCTCAACCTCAAGGACCCGGGTACGTGGCCGCTCGTGCCGAAGATCGCCGTGCTGCTGCTGGTGCTGATCGCGATTCCGGTCATGGGGTATTTCGCCGACTGGCAGGGCCAAATGGAAGAACTGGATGCGGGCCGCACCCAGGAAGTGAAGCTGAAGGACGAGTACGTGAAAAAGAAGACGCAGGCGGTCAATCTCGACCTGCACAAGCAGCAGCTCAGGGAAATCGACACGCAGTTCGGCGCATTGCTGAAGCAACTCCCGAACCGGTCTCAGATGGACGCGCTGCTGGTGGACATCAACCAGGCCGGTCTGGGACGTGGGCTCCAGTTCGAGCTGTTCAAGCCGGCAGGCGGTGAAATCACGGGCGAGTCGTACAACGAATTGCCGATCCAACTTCGCGTCACCGGCACCTACCACGACATGGGGGCGTTTGCGAGCGACGTCGGCCAGCTGTCGCGGATCGTGATCCTGAAGGACATTGCGATGCAAGCGCAGAAGGACGGCAATCTCGTCATGGATGCCGTCGCCCGCACGTTCCGATACCTGGATGAAGAGGAAGTGGCGGCGCGGCGCAGGGCGCAGTCAGCCAGCAAGGCAGCCAAGAAATGAGGAAAGCTCTCGTCCTGGCAGCAGTGGCGTTGCTCGTTGCGTGCGGCGAGGAGCAAAGCGAGCTGAAGGAGGAATTGAAGCTCGCCACCAAGGATTTGCGGGGCAAGGTCGATCCGCTGCCGCAGGTGAAACCGTACGAGCCAGTGCCCTACACTGCCGAGGGTGAGGTCGATCCGTTCCGGCCGGAGCGGATCAACGTCGCGCAGGCCGGCGGTGCGCGAGCTGGCGGCGGTGTCAAACCCAATTTTGACCGTCCCAAGGAGCCACTCGAGGCGTTTCCGCTGGAATCGATCCAGATGGTCGGCACATTGACTCGCAAGAAGGAGTACTTCGCTCTGGTCAAGGCGGGCAGCAGCTTGTATCGGGTACGGAAAGGCAACTACATGGGCCAGAACTTCGGCGTGATCACGTTGATCGACGATGGCCAGGTCTCGCTCAAGGAACTGGTCCAGGACAGCGGCGGCGACTGGACGGAACGCACGAGCGCGCTGCAACTGCAGGAGGTGAGGAGATGAGCATGAACAGGATTTTCGAGAAGGCGTTACACGCGCTTCTTTTCTGCCTCGCCGGTATCAGCGTTGCGGCAGCCCAGGCCAACAGCATCACCGGCTTCGAGGTGGCGCAGCAGGGTGGAACCGTCGTCGTTCGCGTGACGACCAAGGAGCCGCTGAAGGGCGTTCCGCCCAATTTCGCGATCGCGAGTCCGGCGCGGATCGCGTTCGATTTTTCCGGCACGGCCAACGCGCTCGGGCGCAGTTCACAGGAAATCGGCCAGGGTGATCTGCGCAGCATGAACATCGTGCAGGGCGCGGATCGCACTCGCCTGGTACTGAACCTGGCTCGCAGCGTTTCGCACGAAACCAAGATCGATGGCAATGCGCTCCTCATTACGCTGGTCGCGGGAGCGGCCATGGCAAGCGCGCCTTCGGCGCAGGCGGCTCGTTTTGCGGAAGGCAGCGGAGACGCGAAGCATACGATTAGGGACATCGATTTCCGGCGCGGGCGCGCTGGAGAAGGCCGAGTGGTCGTCGACCTCGCGGATTCATCGACCGGGATCGACATTCGGCAGCAGGGACAGAACATCATCGTCGAATTCGTCAAGACCTCTCTTCCCGACGGCCTTCGGCGCCGATTGGACGTCGTCGACTTCGCCACCCCGGTGCAGACCATCAGTACGTTTCAGCAGGGCGATAACGTACGGATGATGATCGAGCCTCGCGGCCAGTGGGAACACAACGCCTATCAGTCGGACAATCAGTTCGTCATCGAGGTCAAGCCGGTATCTGCGGATACAGGGCAGGCCGCCCGGCGCGGCGTGTTTACGGGCGAAAAGCTGTCGCTCAATTTCCAGAACGTCGAAGTGCGGGCCGTGCTCAACGTGATCGCCGATTTCACCGACTTCAATATCGTGACCAGCGACACGGTGACTGGCAACATCACCTTGCGCCTGAAGGACGTGCCCTGGGACCAGGCGCTCGACATCATCCTGCAGGCGCGTGGACTGGACCTGCGCAAGACCGGAAACGTGATCTGGATCGCTCCGCGCGACGAACTCGCGACGCGCGAGAAACTGGCGCTGGAGGCGAGCCAGCAGATCAACGATCTGGAGCCGACTCGAACCGAGGCCTTCCAGATGAACTACCAGAAGGCGGCGGACGTCCAGAAGCTGCTTGCCGATGCCACGCAGCGCATGCTGTCCAAGCGCGGCAGCGCCGTGGTCGATGCCCGCACCAATACGCTGTTCGTCCAGGACACGCCGGCTCGCCTCGAGGAAGTGCGCAAGCTGATCACGAGGATCGACGTGGCGGTCCGCCAGGTGATGATCGAGGCGCGAATCGTCGAGGCGAACGACGGGTTCAGCAAGAACCTCGGCGTACGGCTCGGATGGAACGACAACCGGGGCGCGGCAGGTTTGACGCCGGGGAGCCGGATCGATGTGCTCGGTCCAAACGCCCGGTTCCTCGTCAGCGCCAATCAGCAGGGCGTCGGAGCTCGCACCGGCCAGACTACGGCGGCTCCCGCGTCGGACTATTTTCCCAACAGCTACAACGTCAACCTGCCGGCCGCCGGCCTGAATGGATTCAACGTCGGGCAGATCGCCTTCACGCTGTTCTCCAACGGGATGACGCGTTTCCTGAACGTCGAGTTGAATGCACTCGAAGCCGACGGCAAGGGAAAGATCATTTCCAGCCCGCGCGTGCTCACTGCGGACGGCGTAGAAGCCGTGATCGAGCAGGGCACGGAGATTCCCTACCAGCAGGCGACGTCCTCGGGCGCCACGAGCGTGGCGTTCCGCAAGGCCAACCTTGCGCTGAAGGTGAAGCCGCAAATCACGCCGGACGGCAATGTCATCATGACGCTCGACGTCAACAAGGACCAGCCGGGCGCGATCACGGCGCAGGGCGTTCAGATCAACACCAAGCACGTCAAGACCGAGGTTCTGGTGGAAAACGGCGGCACCGTGGTGATCGGCGGAATCTACGAGCAGAGCGATCGCAGCGACGTCACCCAGGTTCCCCTGCTCGGCGATCTGCCTTACGTGGGATTCCTGTTCCGCAACCGGCAGACGACGACGTCGAAGAACGAGCTGCTGGTGTTCATCACGCCGCGAATCGTGAGCGAGCGCCTGACGGTGCGTTGATCCGCCGGTACGGTTTTTCGTCTGGTGAGCGGCCGGGACACCCCGGCCGTTTGCTTTTGGCGCGCGTGCTTAGAATAGGGCCATGAAATCCGCGCGAAGCGTGTTTCTCGTCGGAATGATGGGGTCCGGCAAGACCACCGTCGGGCGGCTCCTTGCCCGACGGCTGAAGCGATCGTTTCTCGATTCCGATCATGAGGTCGAAACGCGCTGCGGGGTCTCGATTTCAGTGATTTTCGATATCGAGGGCGAGGCGGGATTCCGCGCGCGCGAATCGCAGGCGATTGATGAGCTGAGTCTGACCCCGGGCGTCGTCCTCGCTACCGGCGGAGGCGCGGTGCTCGATCCGCAAAATCGCCGCCGTCTTGCGGAACGCGGCACCGTGGTCTATCTGCATGCATCGCCGGAAGATCTGTTTTTGCGGATCGGCCACGACCGGAACCGACCGCTGCTGGCGACGCCGGAGCCTGGGCTCAAACTGGCGCAACTGTACGCGCAGCGCGATCCGCTCTACCGTGAAATCGCGGATTGCATCGTCGAAACGGGTCGCCAGAGTGTGAATTTGATGGTGCGCCAATTGGCCGCGAGTCTCGAGACCGCGTGGAAACAGTCCGCGTAGGCCTGGCAGAGCGCGCGTACCGGATCGAGATCGGCGCCGGCACGATCGACGATCCCCAATTGTTCGCGCCATACCTTGCCGGTCGACGGGCCGCAGTGGTGACCAACGAGGTCGTCGCGCCGCTCTACCTCGAGCGACTGGCGCGCACGCTGCAAGCCGCTGGCGCGCGAACCGATTCGATCGTGCTGCCCGATGGCGAGCGAACCAAGGAATGGGGGACGCTCGAGCGCGTGTTCGACTGGCTGCTGGCAGAACGAATCGGGCGCGATGCGGTCCTCATAGCGCTCGGTGGTGGCGTCATCGGCGATTTGGCCGGTTTTGCCGCAGCGGTCTACCAGCGCGGCGTGCCCTTCGTCCAGGTGCCCACGACGTTGCTCGCGCAGGTGGATTCCTCGGTTGGCGGCAAGACGGGAATCAATCACCCGCGCGGCAAGAACATGGTCGGAGCTTTCCATCAACCGCTTGCGGTGATTTCCGACATCGCGACCCTCGATACGCTGCCGGATCGGGAATTGCGCGCGGGCGTCGCCGAAGTCATCAAGCACGGATTCGCGCTGGATGCGGGCTTCGCAGGTTGGCTGGACGGCCACCTGGAGCAACTCCTCGCACGCGACCGCGCGGCGCTTGCGCATGCCGTGCGTCGCTCCTGCGTACTCAAGGCCGAAATCGTCGCGCGCGACGAGCGTGAATCCGGACCGAGGGCGATGCTGAATTTCGGGCACACTTTTGGTCACGCCATCGAAGCTGCGCTGGGTTTCGGCGTCTGGCTGCACGGCGAGGCGGTGGCCGCTGGAATGGTCATGGCGGCCGAACTGTCAGTTCGCTTGGGCGTGCTGGCTCCGGCGGATGCAATGCGCCTGAGAGCGCTATTGGAGCGGGCTGGGTTACCTGTGTTCGTTCCGGCGATTTCCGCGCGCCAGTTGCTGGACTCGATGCGAGGCGACAAGAAAGCCGAAGCCGGGCGCCTTCGATTCGTGCTGCTTTCGTCGCCCGGGCAATCGCTGCTGCGAGGCGATGTCGATGACGCAACGGTCATCGAAGCGATGGCAGCCTGCATCAAACCATCGGCTCGACTCGCCGTTCCTTCCTAGCGTCGTCGGACTGAAATCCCTTGTTTCGCCGGGATTCGGTAGGTATATTCCAGAGTCGACCAGCGTTTTTTGTGCGAAGCGGCAATTTTTAATATGTGTCCTTATATCAAGAGCTTATAAATGGAATGGGTGCACCCTCCCGGTCCGCAGGGACTGTATCACCCGGACCATGAGCACGACGCCTGCGGCGTCGGCTTCGTCGCGCACATCAAGGGGCGGAAGTCGCACGCGATCGTCGAGCAAGGACTGACTCTTCTCAAGAACCTCACCCATCGGGGCGCCGTAGGCTGGGATCCGAAGCTATCGGACGGTGCCGGAATTCTGATCCAGATTCCGGACCGCTACCTAAGGGACGAAATGGCGGCGCAGGGTTTGCGCCTTCCTCCGGTCGGACAGTACGGCGTAGGAATGGTCTTTCTGCCGCGCGAGCCGGCTTCCCGATTCGCCTGCGAGTATGAGATCGAGCGCGCGGTGAAGGACGAAGGGCAGGTCCTGCTGGGCTGGCGCGACGTGCCCGTCGACAACTCCGATCTTGCGGAACCGGCAAGAAACCTCGAGCCCGTCGTCCGCATGGTGTTCATCGGCCGCGGCAGGGACGTCACGGTTACCGACGGCCTCGAACGCAAGCTCTACATCATCCGCAAGAGCGCAGGCCACGCGATTCAGTCGCTGCGGCTCGCCCACGGCAAGGAGTACTACGTGCCGTCGATGTCGGCGCGCACGCTCGTATTCAAGGGCATGCTGATGGCCTACCAGGTGGGCGAGTACTACCTGGACCTCAAGGATGAGCGGCTCGAATCGGCGCTCGCCATGGTGCACCAGAGGTTCTCGACCAATACGTTTCCGTCGTGGGACCTGGCGCACCCGTTCCGCCTGATCTGCCACAACGGCGAAATCAACACTCTGCGCGGCAACGTCAACTGGATACGCGCCAGGCAGGGCGCGATTTCCAGCCCCGTGCTGGGAGACGATCTGGCCAAGATCTGGCCGCTGATCTATCCCGGCCAATCGGACTCGGCCTCGTTCGACAATGCGCTCGAGCTGCTCGTGATGAGCGGCTACTCTGTGGCGCACGCCATGATGATGATGATTCCAGAGGCGTGGGAGCACAACCCGCTCATGGACCCGGCGCGCCGCGCCTTCTACGAGTACCACGCCGCCATGATGGAGCCGTGGGACGGGCCCGCGTCGATCGCCTTCACGGACGGCCGCCAGATCGGCGCCACGCTCGATCGAAACGGTCTGCGGCCTTCGCGCTACCTCGTGACGGACGATGATCTCGTCATCATGGGATCGGAGTGCGGCTGCCTGCAGATCCCCGAGGAACGCGTGGTGAAGAAGTGGCGCCTGCAGCCGGGCAAGATGTTCCTCGTCGATCTGGAGAGGGGGCGAATCATCGATGACCGCGAGCTGAAGGAAACGCTTGCCAGCGCGAAACCGTACGCCGAGTGGATCGACCGCATTCGCGTCAAGCTCGACGAAGTCGAAAGCGACAAGACGCCGCCCTACCGGTCGGAGGTGAGCCTGCTCGACCGGCAGCAGGCGTTCGGCTATACGCAGGAGGACCTCAAGTTCGTGATGGGGCCGATGGTCGAAAACGGCGAGGAGCCGGTCGGCTCGATGGGCAATGATTCGCCGCTTGCCGTGCTCTCGGACAAGCACCGCACGCTGTATCACTACTTCAAGCAGCTCTTCGCCCAGGTCACGAATCCTCCGATCGACTCGATCCGCGAGGAACTCGTGATGTCGCTGGTTTCGTTCATCGGTCCGAAACCGAATCTCCTGGGCATCGACGAAACCAATCCGCCGTTACGGCTCGAAATGAGCCAGCCGGTGCTCGATTTTTACGACATGGAGAAAATCCGGCATATCGAGCGCTACACGAACGGCAAGTTCCGCGCCGACGAACTCGACATCACCTATCCCGTCGCGTGGGGCAAGGAGGCGATCGAAGCGCGGCTCGCGTCGCTCGCCGCGCAGGCCGAGGACGCGGTGCGCACCGGCTATTCGATCCTCGTGATCTCGGACCGGAACGTGAGCCCCGAGCGGGTCGCGATTCCGGCGCTGCTTGCGCTGTCGGCGATTCACCAGCACCTCGTCGCGAAGGGACTTCGCACCAGCGCAGGTCTGGTGGTCGAAACCGGATCGGCGCGGGAAGTGCATCACTTCGCTCTGCTTGGCGGCTACGGCGCCGAAGCCGTGCACCCCAACGTGGCGCTCGAAACCGTTCTCGCCACGGTTTCGGCCGATCCGGAAGCGCAGCACAAGGCAGTGAAGAACTACGTCAAGGCGATCGGCAAGGGGTTGCGCAAAGTGATGTCCAAGATGGGCATCTCGACCTACATGTCGTACACGGGAGCCCAGATTTTCGAGGCGGTCGGGCTGAAGCGCTCGCTCATCGACAAGTACTTCACCGGCACGACGTCCTCGGTCGAGGGCATCGGCGTGTTCGAGGTCGCCGAGGAGGCGATCCGGCTGCACCTCGCCGCATTCGGGGACGACCCGGTGCTGGAGCATGCGCTCGACACGGGCGGAGAATACGCATGGCGAGTTCGCGGCGAGGAACACATGTGGACGCCGGATGCGATCGCGAAACTGCAGGCAGCGACGCGGCGCGACTCCTACGCCACCTACCGCGAATACGCGCAGATCATCAACGACCAGTCGCGGCGGCACATGACCTTCCGCGGGCTGTTCGAGTTTCGCACCGACCGCGTGACTCCGGTCCCGATCGAGGAGGTTGAACCGGTTGCGGAGATCGTCAAGCGCTTCTCGACCGGGGCGATGTCGCTCGGCTCGATTTCGACCGAGGCGCACACGTCCCTCGCGGTGGCGATGAACCGGATCGGCGGCAAGTCGAACACCGGAGAGGGCGGCGAAGACCGCAGGCGCTACGCGCCGGTCAAGTCGGGGGAGACGTTGCGCTCGCGCCTGGGGGCGGGCCGCGTCGAGGCGGACATCGAACTGCGCGAAGGCGACACGCTCAAGTCGAAGATCAAACAGGTCGCCTCCGGCCGCTTCGGCGTGACCGCCGAGTACCTGGCGAGCGCGGAGCAGATCCAGATCAAGATGGCGCAGGGCGCCAAGCCCGGCGAGGGCGGTCAGCTGCCGGGGCGCAAGGTTTCCGAGTACATCGCCGAGCTGCGGTTTGCGACGCCTGGCGTCGAGCTGATCTCGCCGCCGCCGCACCACGACATCTACTCGATCGAAGACCTCGCGCAGCTGATCCACGACCTGAAGAACGCGAATCCGCAGGCTTCGATTTCCGTGAAACTGGTCTCCGAAGTGGGGGTTGGCACGGTCGCCGCGGGCGTGTCCAAGGCGAAGGCCGATCACGTGACGATTTCAGGCCATGACGGCGGCACCGGGGCTTCGCCCTGGTCGTCGATCAAACACGCCGGGACGCCCTGGGAACTCGGGCTCGCGGAGACGCAGCAGACGCTGGTGCTCAATTACCTGCGGGGACGCATCGCGGTCCAGGTCGACGGACAGATCAAGACCGGTCGCGACGTCGTGGTCGGCGCGATTCTCGGCGCAGACGAGTTCGGCTTCGCCACTGCGCCGCTCGTGGTCCAGGGCTGCATCATGATGCGCAAATGCCATCTCAACACCTGCCCGGTGGGGGTGGCGACGCAGGACCCGGTCCTGCGCAAGCGTTTCTCCGGCAAGCCGGAGTACGTGGTGAACTACTTCTTCTACGTCGCGGAGGAGGTTCGCGAGTTGATGGCGCAACTCGGCGTGCGGCGTTTCGACGAACTGATCGGCCGTGTCGATCTGCTCGACACGCGCAAGGGCATCGAGCACTGGAAGGCGAGAGGGCTCGATTTCTCCAGGATCTTCGCGGCGCCGCGGGCTGCCGAACACGTGGCGCGGTATCACTGCGAAACCCAGGACCACGGCCTGGAAAAGGCGCTCGACAATCGGCTGATCGAACTCGCGCGGCCGGCGTTGGAGCGCGGCGAGAAGGTGAGGATCGAGACCCCGATCCGCAACGTCAATCGCACCGTCGGAACGATGCTGTCCTTCGAAATCGCGAAGCGCTACGGCCACGAAGGACTGAAGGATGACACCATCCGCATCCGGTTCGCCGGCTCCGCCGGACAGAGTTTCGGCGCGTTCCTGGCGCGCGGCGTCACGCTCGATCTGGTCGGCGAGACCAACGATTACTGCGGCAAGGGTCTCTCGGGCGGCCGCATTTCGGTGCAGCCGTCGCCGAAATTCCGCGGCGAACCGGGCGAGAACATCATCACCGGCAATGTCGTGCTCTATGGCGCGATCGCGGGCGAGGCCTATTTCCGCGGCGTGGCGGGTGAGCGCTTCGCCGTGCGCAACTCCGGTGCGCAGGCGGTGGTCGAGGGCGTCGGTGACCACGGCTGCGAGTACATGACCGGAGGCACGGTCGCCGTGCTTGGCCTCACCGGGCGCAATTTCGCCGCCGGCATGTCGGGCGGCATCGCTTACGTGTACGACGTCGACGGCGATTTCACCAGGCGCTGCAACATGGCGATGGTCGAATTCGAACCGGTGCTGAGCGAAAACGAGCAGCAGGCGCGGGTGGCGCGCGATTTCTGGCATCTCGGCTACTGCGACGAGCCGCTGCTCAAAGGTCTGATCGAGCGCCATGCGCGCCACACGGGCAGCAGCCGCGCGCACCGCATCCTCGAGAACTGGGCCGAGCATCGCCTGCGGTTCGTGAAGGTCTTCCCGAAGGAGTACCGGCGCGCGCTGGGAGAACTCGCGGCTTCGCACCGGAAGGCGGCGGCCTGAATGGGCAAGGTCACGGGTTTCATGGAATACCGGCGCCTGCAGGAGGCGGCCGAGGCGCCGGAGCAGCGCAAGCGGCACTACCGCGAGTTCGTCGCGCATCTCAGCGACGCGGAGGCGAAGGTGCAGGGCGCGCGCTGCATGGACTGCGGCACGCCTTTCTGCATGCCGGGCTGCCCGGTGAACAACATCATTCCGGACTGGAACGACCTCGTTTACCGCGAAGACTGGGAGCGCGCGATCGAGGTGCTGCACTCGACGAACAATTTTCCGGAATTCACCGGGCGGGTGTGCCCGGCGCCGTGCGAAGAAGCCTGCACGCTGCGCATCAACAACGATCCCGTGGGCATCAAGTCGATCGAGCACGCGATCATCGACAAGGCGTGGGAAGCGGGCTGGGTCCTGCCGCTCGCACCGGCTGAAAAGAGCGGACGGCGGATCGCGATCGTCGGTTCGGGACCCGCGGGACTCGCCAGTGCGCAGCAACTTGCCCGTGCGGGCCATGACGTCGTGGTATTCGAAAAGAACGATCGCATCGGCGGTTTGCTGCGCTATGGCATTCCGGATTTCAAGCTGGAAAAGTGGCTCATCGACCGGCGCATGGAACAGATGCGCGCCGAGGGCGTCGAATTTCGCGTCAACCACGTCGTTGGCGCAGCCCCGGTCGGCGCCGGAAACGCGCAGGCACAGACGGTCGACCCACGGCAACTGGTCGATGAGTTTGACGCGGTCGTGCTCGCGGGGGGCGCGGAGCAGCCGCGCGACCTCCCCGTTCCGGGGCGCGAGCTCGACGGCGTGCATTTCGCCATGGATTTCCTTCCGCTGCAGAACCGCCGGGTGGCGGGCGATGACCGGGTGAAGGAACTCTGGGCGAGCGGCAAGCACGTCGTCGTGATCGGCGGCGGTGATACCGGTTCGGACTGCGTCGGCACGTCCAATCGGCACGGAGCGAGTTCGGTGACCCAGTTCGAACTGCTGCCGATGCCGCCAGAGCTCGAGCGCAATCCGGTGTGGCCTTACTGGCCGAGCCGCCTGCGCACGTCGTCGTCGCACGAGGAAGGCTGCTCGCGGGACTGGGCGATTGCGACCAAGGCGTTCATCGGCGGCGTCGGAGAACAGAGCGGCCGGGTCGTGGCGCTCAAGGCCGTTCGGCTGGATTGGAAGAACGGCAGGATGGTCGAATTGCCGGGCTCCGAATTCACGCTTCCGGCCGATTTCGTGCTCTTGGCGATGGGGTTCGTGTCGCCGTGGCAATCGTTCCTCGACGCGTTTGGCGTCGAGAAGGACGAGCGCGGCAACGCGCGGGCGACCTCGGATGGCGCCGGCTGCTACGCGACGAGCGTTCCGAAGGTCTTTGCCGCGGGCGATCTGCGGCGCGGCCAGTCGCTCGTCGTCTGGGCGATCCGCGAGGGCCGCCAATGCGCCCGCGCGGTCGACGAATTCCTGACCGGATCCTCGGTACTGCCGCGCTAGGGCGGTCGATGGAGCGCGCCTCCCGCGCAACTGGACGAGCCGCCCGCCGTAATGCTCCCCCAACCGGTGCTCCCGCGCGCCGACCGTGGCATCGAATGAAAGCGCGAATCAAGTTGACACGGCGCTGGCGGCGGTAGAGGCTCGCCGCTTCAGGGAGATCGCATGGCCGCGCGGCGCCGGATTTATCGCAAGTATCTCGCGCTCATCATCGCGCTGGTCGCCACGACGCTCGTGGTGAGCGGCGCGATCGCCACCTACTTCTCCTACCTCGAGACGCGCGATTCGCTGATCGCACTGGCGCGCGAGAAGGCGGCCTCCGCGGCCAATCGCATCGAGCAGTTCATCAAGGAAATCGAGCACCAGATCGGCTGGACCGCGCTACCGCAGATCGTCGAGGACGGCGATCCGAAGGCGCTCCGGCGCAACGACTTCGTCAAGCTCGGACGGCAGGTGCAGGAGATCACCGAGGCGAGCTATATCGACGCCAATGGCTGCCTGCAGGTGGTGTGGTCGCGCCTCGCGATCGACCGCATCGGGGACTGCCTCGAGGACCTGTCCAGGGACCCGCGGTTTCTCGGCGCGCGCGGCGGCAAGGTGTATTTCGGGCCGGTGTATTTCCGCAAGGAAACCGAGCCCTACATGGCGATCGCGATTCGCGCCGGGCGCGGCAACGCGGGGGTCACTTCGGTCGAGGTGAACCTCAAATTCATGTGGGAGGTGATCCAGCGCATCCGGATCGGCGCATCCGGCGTCGCCTACGTGGTCAGCGGCGAGGGCGCGCTCGTGGCGCACCCGGACATCAGCCTGGTGCTGCAGAAGACGAATTTCTCCACGCTGCCGCAGGTCAGTGCGGCACTCAAGTCCCCGCCCCCGACCGCGGGCGAATCGTCGAGCGCCCAGCAATCGGTCGCGGAGGCCCGCGATCGCGGCGGCTACCCCGTACTGACGGCGTTTGCGCGCATCGAGCCGCTCGACTGGTACGTGTTCGTCGAGCAGGCGACCGCGGAAGCCTACAAACCGCTGTACGCGTCGCTCGCGCGCAGCGGCATCGTGCTGGCGGCAGGACTGCTGCTCTCGGTGCTCGCGGGCCTGGTGTTTGCGCGCCGCATGACCGATCCGATCCGCGCGCTGCAGGACGGCGCCGCCGCCATCGGCTCCGGGCGTCTCGACCAGAGGATCGAAGTTCGCACCAACGACGAGCTGCAGGACCTGGCCGAACAATTCAACCGGATGGCGGCAGATCTGACCGAGTCGTACTCCGGCCTGGAACGAAAAGTCGAGGAGCGCACCGTCGAATTGAAGCGCTCGCTCGAGCAGCAGACGGCGACCTCCGAGATTCTGCGTGTGATCAGCAGCTCGCCGTCGGACGTGCAGCCGGTGTTCGAGGCGATCGTGCGAAATGCCGTCACGCTGTGCGACGGCATGTATGCCAATGCGTTCCGCTACGAGGGCGGACTGCTGCACCTCGGGGCGAGCAACAGTTCGATCTCGGGATTTGTGGACGGGCTTCGCAGTCGCTATCCGATGCGGCCGGATAGCACGCAGATGTCCGGAAGGGCCATCCTGGGCGCGACGGTGGCGCGCATCGAGGACGTGATGTTGGATCCGGACTATGACAGGGGAATGGCGGTCACGGGAGGGTATCGGCGACTCCTGGCCGTTCCGATGTTGCGCGAAGGCGTGCCGCTGGGTGCGATCGTGGTGGGCTGGGCCGACGCGGGCCCGATTCCAATAGCGCAGGAGGAATTGCTGCAGACCTTTGCCGATCAGGCGGCGATCGCGATCGAAAACGTGCGTCTGTTCAATGAAACCAGGGAGGCGCTCGAGCAACAGCGTGCCTCAGCCGAAGTGCTCGGTGCGATCAGCAGCTCGATCGCGGATACGCAACCGGTGTTCGAAAAGATCCTGGAACGATGCGAGCGACTGTTCGAGAGCGAACTGGTCGGCGTGACGATCGCCCAGGGCGAGAAGATCGAACTGGCCGCCTACCACGGCGTCGATCGCGAGCGCCTGCAGGCGATCTATCCATTGCCGCTGTCCCAGGACAGCGGCTCGGGCAGCGCGATTCTCGAAGCGGCCGTGAAGCACTACCCGGACGTCGACGCGCCCGGCGTACCGCCCGGCGTTCTCGCCGGATGCCGGGTCACGGGGATGCGATCGATCCTGTTTGCGCCCATGATTTTCGAGGGGAGCGGAATCGGCGCGATCTGGGTCGGTCGGCGTCACGTCAGCCCGTTCAGCGAGAAGCAGATCGCGCTGCTGAAGACCTTCGCCGACCAGGCGGTGATCGCGATCCAGAACGCGAAGCTGTTCCGCGAGATCCGCGAAAAAAGCCAGCAACTCGAGATCGCCAATCGCCACAAGTCGGAGTTCCTCGCCAACATGAGTCACGAACTGCGCACGCCCCTGAACGCAGTGATCGGGTTCTCGGAAGTGCTTGCGGAACGCTATTTCGGCGAGCTGAACCAGAAGCAGGAGGAGTACGTCAAGGACATCCACGCATCGGGCAGGCACCTGCTCGGACTCATCAACGACATTCTCGATCTCTCGAAGATCGAGGCCGGCCGGATGGAACTCGACGTCGCCGAATTCGACCTCCCGTCGGCGCTGCAGAACGCGATGACGCTGGTCAAGGAGCGCGCACAGCGCCACGGAATCGGGCTCAGCCTCGAAGTCGATCTCGCCCTGGGAACGGTGCGCGCCGATGAGCGCAAGTTCAAGCAGATCATGCTGAATCTACTGTCCAATGCGGTGAAATTCACCCCCGAGGGCGGGAGGGTGAGCGTTGCGGCGAAACCGAACGGCGCCGGCATCGAGGTGTCGGTGAGCGATACGGGCGTCGGCATTGCGGCCGAGGATCACGGCGCCGTATTCGAGGAGTTCAAACAGGTCGGGCGCGATTACACGCGCAAGGCCGAGGGCACGGGCCTCGGGCTCGCGCTCGCCAAGCGCTTCGTCGAACTGCACGGCGGCCAGATCCGCGTCGCGAGCAGCCTCGGCAAGGGCTCCACGTTCACTTTTACGATCCCCACCCAACATGGCCAATGAACTGATCCTGATCGTCGAAGACAACGAGAAGAATCGCAGGCTCGCGCGCGACATCCTGCAGGTGAAGAGCTATCGCACGATCGAGGCCGAAACGGCCGAGGCGGGGCTTGAGATGGCGCCCAGGGAGAATCCCGATCTGGTGCTGATGGACATCCAGCTTCCGGGGATGAACGGCATCCAGGCGCTGAAGAAGCTGCGCGAGAACGAGGCGACGCGTGGCATTCCGGTGCTCGCATTCACCGCGTCGGTCATGCCGCAGGATCGGCGCGAAATCATGGAGGCGGGATTCGACGGTTTCGTCGCCAAGCCGATCAACCTGAAGGAATTCATCGCGACGGTCGCCGCGGCACTGGACAAGGATCCCGCGGGAGGCAGTTGATGGCATTGGCCAGAATTCTCGTCGTCGACGACACGCCCGCGAACGTCAAACTGCTGGCGGACCTGCTGACGATCAAGGGCTACGAGGTTGCCACTGCGCCGAACGGCGAGGAAGGCCTCAAGCGTCTGGCCGAACAGCGGCCGGACCTGGTACTGCTGGACGTCATGATGCCCGGGATCAACGGCTACGAAGTCTGCCGCGCGATTCGTGCCGATCCTTCCACCGGGGTGCTGCCGGTGGTGATGGTGACCTCGCTTGATCCGGCGCAGGAACGGATCAAGGGACTCGAGGCAGGGGCGGACGATTTCCTCACCAAGCCGATCAACCAGGCGGAACTGCTCGCGCGCGTGAAATCGCTGCTTCGCATCAAGTCGCTGTACGACCAGCTCGGGGAACTCAACGCGAATCTCGAGAAACGCGTCGCCGAGCAGGTCGCGCAGCTCGATCGTTTCGCGCGCCTGAAGCGGTTCGTCTCGCCGCGCATCGGCGACCTGATCATTGCGGGGGAGGTGGACGATCCGCTGAAGACCCACCGCCGCGAGATCACGGTGGTGTTCACCGATCTGCGCGGCTTCACCAACTTCAGCGAAACCGCCGAGCCGGAAGAGGCGATGGACGTGCTGCGCGCCTATCACGGCGAACTCGGCCGCATCGCCATGGCGCACGAGGGCACGATCGAGCATTTTGCCGGCGACGGCGTGATGATCCTGTTCAACGACCCGATCCCGATCGGCGAGCACGAATTGGCGGCGATCCGCATGGCGCTCGAGATGCGCCAGGCCGTGGGCGCGCTCGGCACGGGTTGGAAAAAACGCGGTTACGACCTCGGTTTCGGCATCGGCATCGCGAACGGCTACGCGACGCTGGGCGCGATCGGCTTCGAGGGCCGGCGCGACTATGGCGCCATCGGCCCGGTCACCAATCTCTCGGCGCGGCTGTGCAGCGAGGCGAAAGCCGGCCAGATCCTGATTTCGCAGCGGCTTTACGGCAAAGTCGAGGAACGCGTCGAGGCCGAAAGCGTGGGCGAACTTCCGCTCAAGGGCATTCAACGCGCGGTGGGCGCGTACAACGTGCTCGGCCTGCGGGAGTAAAGGGCCGCTGCGGCGGCATCAGCGCGTGGCGTCGCCACCCGCCTGATTCGCGCGCTGCTGCATGATCTCCTTCGCCTGATCGATTTTCTGCTGCGCGCGGTCCTGCGCCTTTTTTCCCTCTTCGAGTTCCCTCTGCTTGATGCTCGCGGCGGTCGCCGCGGTGCTCGCGGTCTCGACGCCGCAGGCCGCGAGCGCGACGATCGCAACCGCAATGAGCCACGTTTTCATGCTTCCTCCAGGACGAGGTGCCTAAACATATTGAGCTAGAATCAACATGATACGTCATGTCCATTGAAATCATCGTACTCGCGGCCGGGCAGGGCAAACGCATGCACTCGGCGCTGCCCAAGGTGCTGCACCGGCTCGCCGGAAAACCCCTCCTTGCGCACGTGCTCGCAGCAGCGCGAACGCTCGCGCCGCGGCGCGTAATCGTCGTGCACGGTCATGGCGGCGCCGAGGTGCGCGCGGCAATCGGCGACGCCGGCGTCGAATGGGTCGATCAGGCCGAACAACTCGGCACCGGCCATGCAGTGATGCAGGCGCTGCCGCGCGTGAGCCCCGACGCCGAGGTGCTCGTGCTGTACGGCGACGTGCCGCTGGTTCGCGCCGACACGCTGCGACGCCTTGCGGACGCGGCGCGGGGAGGGCTCGCCATCCTGACTGCGGAGGCTCCCGATCCTGCGGGCTACGGACGCATCGTGCGCTCCTCCGGCGGGCGGGTGGAGCGCATCGTGGAACACAAGGATGCGACGCCAGAGGAGTTGGCGATCCGCGAAGTGAACGTGGGATTCCTCGCTGCGGGCGCAGCGCCTCTCGGGCAATGGCTTGCCCGCCTGAAAAACCGCAACGCGCAGCGCGAGTACTACCTCACGGACGTCGTCGCGCACGCGGTGGCCGAGGGCGTGGCGGTGAACGCGGTCAAGGCGGCCGAGTGGCAGGAAGTCACGGGGATCAATTCACGCCACGACCTGGCGATCCTCGAGCGCGCCTACCAGAACGCCGCGGCGAGGCGCCTGCTCGAAGCCGGTGTCGCCCTCGCAGACCTATGGCGCCTCGACGTGAGGGGCGAACTGGAATGCGGGCGCGACGTTTCGATCGACGTCAACTGCGTATTCGAAGGCAGCGTCCGTCTGGGAGACGGCGTGAGGATCGGACCGAACTGCGTGCTGCGCGACGTTTCGGTCGCCGCGGGCAGCGAGATCCTCGCCTTTTCGCTGCTGGAAAATGCCGAGGTCGGTGCGCGCTGCCGCATCGGCCCCTACGCCCGGCTGCGGCCCGGGGCAATGCTCGCCGAAGAGGTGCACATCGGCAATTTCGTCGAGGTGAAGGCGAGCCGCTTCGGCGCCGGTTCCAAGGCCAATCACCTGGCGTACATCGGCGACGCGGAGGTCGGCAGCCGCGTCAACATCGGCGCCGGCACCATCACCTGCAACTACGACGGCGCAGCGAAGCATCGCACCGTCATCGAAGACGACTGTTTCATCGGATCGGACGCTACGCTGGTGGCGCCGGTGCGCCTCGCCAAGGGTTCCTACATCGGCGCCGGATCGACCATCAGCAAGGACACGCCGGCGGGCGAGCTGACGGTCGCGCGGGCGCGGCAGATCACCGTGCCGCGGTGGAAGCCGCCGAGGAAGGGCTGACGCCATGTGCGGAATCGTCGGCGCTGCGGCGCGGCGCGACATCGTACCGGTCCTGATCGAGGGGCTGCGGCGGCTGGAGTACCGCGGCTACGACTCTTGCGGCGTCGCGGTCCTCAACGGCGGCACGCTCGGCCGCGTGCGCAGCGTGGCGCGGGTCGCCGATCTCGCGCAGCAGGCCTCTTCGCAGCAGATCGCCGCCGAAACCGGCATCGCGCACACACGCTGGGCCACCCACGGCGCGCCGCTCACGCAGAACGCGCACCCGATGGTCTCGCGCGGCGAGATTGCGCTGGTGCACAACGGCATCATCGAGAATTACGAGGAACTGCGCGCCGGCCTGATCGCGCAAGGGTACGTGTTCGAAAGCCAAACCGACACCGAAGTGATCGCGCACCTCGTGCACAGCTTCTACGCGGGCGACCTGTTCGACGCGGTGCGCCGCGCGGCCAAGCGCCTGACCGGCGCCTATGCGATCGCGGTGATGACGCAGCGCGAGCCGCACTGCGTGGTGGGCGCGCGCGCCGGAAGCCCGCTCGTCGTGGGCGTGGGGGACGGCGAGATGTTCCTCGCCTCCGACGCGCTCGCGCTCGCCGGCACCACCGAGCGGATCGCGTATCTCGAGGAAGGCGACGTGGCCGAGATCCGGCTCGATGGCTACCGCGTTCTCGATGCCTCCGACCGGGCGGCGGCGCGCGAGGTGCGCATCGTCAAAGCGGGCACCGGCACGGTCGAACTGGGGCCGTACCGCCACTTCATGCAGAAGGAGATTTTCGAGCAGCCGCAGGCCGTTGCGGAAACCCTCGAGAGCCTGGGCGAAGTGACCCCGGCGCTCTTCGGTGAGGCCGCCGCGGAGGCGCTGCCGCGGGTGAAGTCGGTCCTCGTGCTTGCCTGCGGGACGAGTTACTACGCCGGGCTGACGGCGAAATACTGGATCGAATCGCTCGCGCGGGTTCCGGTACAGGTCGAAATCGCGAGCGAGTACCGCTATCGCGACAGCGTTCCGGATCCCGACGCTCTGGTGGTGGTGGTGTCGCAGTCGGGCGAGACCGCAGACACGCTTGCCGCGCTGCGCCATGCGCGCGCGCTGGGCCAGCCGAATACGCTCGCGATCTGCAACGTCGCTACCAGCGCAATGATGCGCGAAACGCGGTTTGCGTTTCTCACCCACGCCGGCGTCGAGGTCGGCGTCGCCTCGACCAAGGCCTTCACCACGCAACTGGTGGCGCTCTTTCTGCTCGCAATGACGCTGGCGAAGCTGCGCGGGCGGCTTTCCAGCGGCGAGGAACAGGACCAGATCCGCCGGCTCAGGCACCTGCCGACGGCGCTCGCGGCGGCGCTCGCTCTGGAGCCGCAGGTCATGGCGTGGTCGGAGCGCTTCGCGGCGAAGGACCATGCGCTGTTTCTCGGTCGCGGGCTGCACTACCCGATTGCACTCGAGGGCGCGCTCAAGCTGAAAGAAATTTCATACATCCATGCCGAGGCCTATCCCGCGGGCGAACTCAAGCACGGGCCGCTGGCGCTCGTGACCGCCGAGATGCCGGTGGTGACGGTGGCGCCGAACGACGCCCTGCTCGAGAAACTGAAGTCGAACATGCAGGAGGTGCGCGCGCGCGGCGGGGAACTCTACGTACTGACGGACGCGGGAACGAATATCCGGTCCTCGGAGGGCGTCCACGTCATTCGCCTGCCGGAGTATTACGGGTCGCTGTCACCGATCCTGCAGGTGGTGCCGCTGCAACTCCTCGCTTACCACACGGCGCTTGCTCGCGGCACCGACGTGGACAAGCCGAGGAATCTCGCGAAGTCGGTCACCGTGGAGTGAGCACCATGCGCCTCGTGTTTGCAATCGTATTGGTTTCGACTTCGTTCCTTGCCTGGGGGCAGTCGGAGGTCTTTCCCTTCGGCGACGTGAAGCTCGGCAGGAAAGTGCTTGAGCAGAAGTGCAGCAGCTGCCACATAGCGCGCTTCGGCGGCGACGGATCGGGCATGTTCACTCGCGCAAACCGCAGGCCCACGAGCAAGCAATCGCTGCTCGCGTGGGTGCAGCGCTGCAACGTCAATACGCGCCTCGGCCTGGATGGCGAGGAGGAAGAAAGCGTCGCCGCCTATCTGAACGAGGCGTACTACAAGTTCAAGTAGGCGGCAGCACTGCAGTCGCTTCGAGCTCGATCTTTCCCGGCGAGTCAAGCAGATCCGAGACGAAGATCATGCTCATGCAGGGGTAGTGCTTTCCCATGAGCGCGCGCCAGATCGCGCCCAGCTGCCGGCGCGCGGCGAGGTAGGCCGGCTTGTCGCAGCAGTAGGCCGTGATGCGGCAGACATGCTCCGGCCGGCCGCCGGCTTCGGCGAGCACCGCGAGGACGTTCCTCAGCGCCTGCTCGAACTGCGGTGCGATGTCCCCGGATTGGAATTTCTGGCGCGCGTCCCAGCCGACCTGTCCGGCGATGAACACGATCTTTCCGGCGGGCACTGCGATGCCGTTGGAATAACCGACGGGCGGATCCCAGCCGCCGGGTTGCAGGATGTCCATGGGGGTTCCTAGTCGGATTGCTGCGGTGGATCGGGGTCTTGATCCCAGCCGCGTTCGGGTTTGGGGAA
Organism: Betaproteobacteria bacterium RIFCSPLOWO2_02_FULL_66_14; assembly: GCA_001770475.1. Classification (GTDB taxonomy): domain Bacteria; phylum Pseudomonadota; class Gammaproteobacteria; order Burkholderiales; family SG8-39; genus 2-02-FULL-66-14. Next base: position 57,415 of record MERB01000014.1, read on the forward strand.
TTTCTTCAGCCACTCGCGGATCAGCCGCACGTGCTCGCGCTCCTCGGCCGCCATCTCGCGCGCGATGCGCTTCACTTCGACCGGCGCGGTCGAGTGCGTCATTCCGGAGAAAAAGCTCACTGCGCGCCGCTCGGATTCGAGCGCCAGTTCGAGGGCCTGATACGGCTGCATCAGGTAATGCAGGTCGCCCGGAGCGGCGGATTCCGGGGCTTCCGAATGGCGCCACATCCACGCTTCGGTCCTGGCCGGAGGTTTCGACCAGCCCATTTCGCGCACGATCGTTTCGGCATGCAGGCCCTCGATGCGCGCGAGCTTGCGAAACAGGCGCGCCACGTCCGGATTGTTGTGCATGTCCATCTGCTCGGCAAATTCCGTGTAGCGGTCGCGCGCGTCGTTTTCCATGGCGTAGGCCTGCACCATGAAATCGGCGTACGCGGCGCTCGGCGCACGCGCCGGCTTTGCGGCGCGCTTGACCGCGCGCACGGCCGTTTTCCTTGCGGGAGTCGCGCGTTTCGTCTTGCGCGCGGGTTTCTTTTTCGCTGTCATAGGATGAACTCCGTTTCCAGTTCCGCGACCTCCGCCGCCGGCCGGCCCATCTCGGGGCGGTACGGCTTGCGGTGTCCCGCATATAGCACGCCGATGTTGAATCCGTCGTCGGTCATGAGCCGGCGCGCGGCGCGCGCCGCGTCGTCGGTGGGGGCCACCGGGGCGGGGTGCACCATCTCCTTCCAGTTGCGCTGTTCCGGACGGAAGGTCACGCAGGGCGAGAGCACCTCGACGAATGAGAACCCGGGATGGCGCACCGCCTGCGCGATCAGATCCGCGGTCCCGTTCGGGTCGCTGGAGGTGGCGCGCGCGATGAAGTTGGCGCCCGAGGCGAGCGCGATCACGAGCGGGTGGAACTCGCGCAACCCGGTGCCGTGCGGCGCGAGCTTCGAGTCCCAGTCGGGTTCCGTCGTCGGGGAAGGTTGGCCCTTGGTCATGCCGTAGACGCGGTTGTCCATCACGATGTAGGTGAGGTCGACGTTGCGCCGGCAGGCGTGCAGAAAATGGTTGCCGCCGATCGAGTAACCGTCGCCGTCGCCGCCCATGGCGAGGACCGTGAGGTCCGGGCGCGCGACCTTGAGGCCCGTCGCCGCGGCGAGGGCGCGCCCGTGCACCCCGTGGAAACCGTAGCAGGTCGTGTAGGCGGGGATTCGCGAAGAACAGCCGATGCCCGAAACCACGGCGACGTTTTCCGGGCGCACCTCGAGCGCGGCAAGCGCCTTGGTGACCGACGAGAGCACGGTGTAGTCGCCGCACCCCGGGCACCACACGGGCTTCACGTCGGACTTGAACAGTTGCGGCTTCAGGCCGGCCGCCGGGGCGGGCGCGTTCATGCGCGGCTCCAATCGAGAATCCTGCGGTGGATTTCATCCGGGCGCGCAGGCAGCGGACCGGGCTTTCGGAAGCTCGTCAGCTCGCAGTCGAGGTCATATTCGCCGCGCAGGTATCGCAGAAACTGCCCGCCAAAGCTCTGCTCGATGACCAGCGCGCGCGTGACGCCCGCGAGTGCTCGTCGCAGCTTTTCCGGCTGGGCGGGCGAGAGCAGGCGCAAGGACAGCAGCCGCCCGGTGATGCCGTCGCTGCGCGCACGGGAGAACGCTTCGCGCACCGCGCCCGTGCAGGAGCCCCAGGTGATGACCGCAAGCTCCCCCTCGCCTTCGAGATCCGCCCAGTCCTCGCCGTAGTCGATCGATGCGAGCTTGCGCGCGCGTTTCTCCAGTTGCGCGAGGTGATCGGAGGCGAGCGAGGACGGCGTGCCGCGCTCGGCGTGCTCCAACCCGTCCGCCGTGTAGGTGATTCCAGCAGTGCCCGGAATCGCCATCGGCGACACGCCGGACTCGGTGAGTGCGTAGCGCTTGTAGTCCGCCGCGTTCGGCGCAGCGCGCAGTCGCTCTCCGGCGAAGGCGACCGTTTCCGGCCGCTCGAGCACGGCGCGCGCCTGGCCGAAGAACTGGTCCGAGAGCACGATCGCGGGCACCTGCAGGGTTTCCGCGAGATGCGTCGCCCATTGGGTGGTTCGCAGGCAGTCCGCGACCGAATTCGGCGCGAGCACGAGGTGCGGTGCGTCCCCGTGCATTCCGTACATCGCAAGGTTGAGATCCGCCTGCTCGGTTTTCGTCGCGATTCCGGTGGAAGGACCGGTCCGCATGACGTCGACCACCACGATCGGGATCTCTGCCGCGACGCCCAGACCGAGCGCCTCGATCATGAGCGAGAGTCCCGGGCCCGAGGTCGCGGTGAGCGAAGGCACGCCGCCGTAGGAGGCGCCGAGAATCATGTTGATCGAAGCGAGTTCGTCTTCCGCCTGCACCAGTGTGCCGCCGACGCGTTCGAGCGACGGCGCCATCCACTCGAGCAGTTCCGTTGCGGGTGTGATCGGGTAGGCGGCGACGAATCGCACGCCGCCGCGGATCGCGCCGTATCCTGCCGCCTGGTTGCCCGTGATCAGCCAGCGCGCCGTGCGCGCGGGCGCCGGCGCGAGCGCGTAGCTCGAGCCGATTCGCGCCGCCTCGGCCGCTCCGGCCTGAACCGCTGCGAGCGAGGCGGCGAGCGCCCCGCCGCCCTTCTTGAGCGATCTTTCGACCGCCGCGCGCAGTGCCGCGTAAGGCAGTCCGATGATCCCGCCGAGAAGTCCGAGCGCGACCATGTTGGGCCAGCCGCCGGTGATTTTCTTGGCGATGTCCTTCAGGGTCACGGGCGCATGGCGCGCACCGGATTTCAGGAACACCTCCGGCGGTTCGCCGTGCGCCGGATCTCCGACGATGAGGCTCGCCGCATCGAGCGGCAGTTCCGCGGCAAAGCGCGCAACGTTGCCCCAGTCGATGGCCACGAGCACCTGATAGCGGTCGTCGACGCTGTCGCAGGGCGTCGTTGCGACGCGCAGCATCGCCGCGGCTTCGCCGCCCCGGATCTGCGGGCCGCTCGAGCGCGTCATCAGTCCGTAGTAACCCGCCTGCGCGGCGGCCTCGAGCAGCATGTTGCCCGCGGTCATCACGCCCGCGCCGCCGCTGCCCGCGAGCGCGATCGATACGCTGTCCAGTCCTTTCCCCTCGCCCGTCACGCTGTCCTCCTTGCTCGCGCCATTTACGCCGAACCGCCTGCGATTTGTTTGTGCCAGATCAAATCCGCTCACCCCCGTCCAAGTTATCTATTGCTCCATGTGGAGGGAGGGTCCACGGTGCCTATCCGCGCGTTGACCCTAAATCGGTAATGCGGTACTGTAATACCACAATAGGCGAAGATTGAACAGATGACGACCACTGCGACTCGCTGGGTGATGACGGCACCGAAGGCGCCGATGCAATGCCGGCAATTCGACCCGCAGCCGGGCCCCGGAGAGGTGGCGGTGGCGGTCGCGGGTTGCGGCGTGTGCCACACCGATCTCGGCTACTTCTACGACGGCGTGCGCGTCAACCATGCGCTGCCCCTCGCGCTGGGCCATGAGGTGAGCGGACGGGTCGCGCTCGCGGGAGCGGGTGCCGAGCCCTGGCTCGGGCGCGCGGTGATCGTGCCGGCGGTGCTGCCCTGCGGCGAGTGCGATCTGTGCCGCCGCGGACACGGCACCATCTGCCGCAGCCAGAAAATGCCCGGCAACGACATTCAGGGCGGCTTTGCCAGCCACATCGTCGTGCCGGCGCGCGGCCTGTGCCCGGTGGACGAGTCGAAGCTCGCGGCCGCGGGGCTCGCGCTGGAGGAACTCTCGGTGGTGGCCGACGCGGTCACCACGCCTTACGAGGCGGTGCGTCGCGCGGGCGTGGCGGCGGGTTCGCTTGCGATCGTAGTGGGCGTGGGCGGCGTCGGCGGCTACTGCGTGCAGGTCGCGGCGGCAGCGGGCGCGAGCGTCGTCGCGATCGACGTCGACGATCGCAAGCTCGACGCGATGAAGCCCTACGGCGCGGCGCTCACCCTGAACGCGAAGACCACGGACGCCAGGGCGCTCAAGGCCGCCATCGGCGCGTTCGCGAAGTCGAATGCGCTGCGCGCGACCGAATGGTGCATTTTCGAGTGTTCCGGAACCGCCGCGGGACAACTCACGGCGTATGGACTCCTCGTGCACGGCGCGACGCTGTCGGTGGTCGGGTTCACGATGGACAAGGTCGAAATCCGGCTCTCCAACCTGATGGCGTTCGATGCGCGCGCCATCGGCAACTGGGGCTGCCCGCCGGAGCGCTATCCCGAGGCCCTTGCGCTTGCGTTGGAGGGCAAGGTTCAGGTGAAACCGTTCGTCGAGCGCCATCCGCTCGCCGAGATCAATCGCATTTTCGAGGCCGTTCATCACCGCGAGATTTCCAGGCGCGTGGTGCTGACGCCGAACTGAAAGGACACTGGCCATGGCCGCAATCCAAGTCAAAAACCACGATCTGGCGGAAATCTCGGTACCCGGCGTAAAGGTCGAGAAGATTCCGGCGAAAACCCCCGACGGGAAGGTGGCCCAGGGACTCTATAACGGCTGGATCTGGCTCGACAATCCGCAGCAGTTCAACTCCTACACCACCGAGATGGTGAAGGCGGTGACGCTCGCGTTTCGCGCCCTATCGAACGCGCGCGACGTCTCGACGGTCGTGTTCACCGGCGCCGGCGACCGGGCCTTCTGCACCGGCGGCAACACCAAGGAGTACGCCGAGTACTACGCCGGCCACCCGCAGGAGTACCGCCAGTACATGCGGTTGTTCAACGACATGGTTTCGGCAATTCTCGCCTGCGACCGGCCGGTCATCTGCCGCGTGAACGGCATGCGCATCGGCGGCGGCCAGGAAATCGGCATGGCCTGCGACTTCTCGGTGGCGCAGGACCTGGCGCGCTTCGGGCAGGCCGGCCCCAAGCACGGCTCGGCGCCGATCGGCGGCGCGACCGACTTCCTTCCGGTGGTGATCGGCGCCGAACGCGCGATGGCGGCCTGCGTGCTGTGCGAACCGTTTTCGGCGCACGAGGCCTACCACATGGGCATGCTGACCGACATCACGCCGGCACTGAAGGTGGACGACAGCTTCGTCGCCAATCCCCTGGTCGAAACGGCGCGGATCTACGACGAGTACGGGCGGCTCGTCTTCGGGCGGTCGAAAACCGGCGAAGCGCTCAAGGCGGGAAAGGCGCTGCTCGCGAAGGGCAAGGTCGATCTGTCCGCGCTCGACGCGAAGGTCGAAGAACTGTGCGCGAAGATCCTGCTTACTTTCCCGGATTGCACGACCAAGACGCTCGAAGAGCTGCGCAAGCCCAAGCTCGAGGCATGGAACCGCAACAAGGAGGACTCGAGGGCCTGGCTCGCGCTCAACATGATGACCGAGGCGCGCGCCGGATTCATTGCGTTCAACGAGGGCCCGAAGGACGATCGGGAAATCGACTTCGTCAAGCTGCGCCAGGCGCTGGCGCGCAATGAAAGCTGGGTCGGCCCGCTGCACGATTCGATCCAGCCCAAAGCGAAGAAGACGGCGTGAACACCGACGCCCGGCAACCCGGCGGAGCCGACGGTCCGCTCAAGGTCTGGCTCGAGCGCGACGGCCAGCTCCTGCGGCTGCGTCTGGCGCGCCCGAAGGCCAACCTGATCGATGCGCAGATGATCGCCGCGCTCGAAGCGGCGTTCGCGGCGCACTCTGGAAAGGCGGGGCTGCTGGCGGCGGTGGTGGATCACGAGGGCGCGCATTTTTCTTTCGGCGCGTCGGTCGAGGAGCACCTGCCCGCGCAGTGCGCGAAAATGATCCGCAGCCTGCACGCGCTCATCGAGTGCATGATCGACTGGCCCAAGCCGATCCTCATGGCGGTCAAGGGCCAGTGCCTCGGCGGCGGACTCGAATTCGCCTCCGCGGCGAACCTGATTTTCGCCGCGCCGGACGCGCAGTTCGGGCAGCCCGAGATGAAGCTCGCGGTGTTCGCGCCGGCCGCCTCCTGCCTGTTGCCGGAGCGCACCGGTCAGACGCGCGCCGAAGACCTGCTGTACTCGGGGCGATCGATCGACGCCAGGACCGCGCTCGAATGGGGCCTGGTGAACCAGCTGGCGGACGATCCGGCGGCGGCGGCGATCGAATACTTCGACCGGCATCTCGCGCAAAAGAGCGCGGCGGCGCTCTACTACGCGGTATGCGCAGCGCGCGCGCCCTACGCCAAGCGCGTCAAGCAGCGG
>MERB01000014.1:63664-64315 GCA_001770475.1 Betaproteobacteria bacterium RIFCSPLOWO2_02_FULL_66_14
GGATATCGTCAAGCGCTGCGAAGGCCTGTTCGAGGACCTGCATTTCAAGGCAGTCAGCGAATGGAAGGCGGCGCAGCCGGGCCGGAAAGCCATCGGCTACATGCCGGTGTACGTGCCGCACGAAATCATCCACGCCGCGGGGATGCTGCCGGTCGGGATCTTCGGCGGCGGCGACCAGATCGAGGTGATCCAGGGCGACGCCTATTACCAGAGCTACATCTGCCGAATTCCGCGCTCGACCGTCGAACTCGGACTCACGGGGCGCCTGAACTGCCTGGACGGACTGCTGTTTCCGTCGATCTGCGACGTGATCCGCAACCTCTCCGGGATGTGGCAGATCATGTTCAAGGACAAGTACGTGCGCTACATCGACGTACCGCAGAACTACGACGATTCGATCGGCGGCACCTTTTACATCGCCGAGATGCAGCACCTGCGCGACGATCTCGGCAAGCTGCGCGGCAAGCCGATCACCGATGCCGAGCTGAACGCGTCGATCGCGGTGTACAACGAGAACCGCGCGGCGATTCGCGACCTGTACGCCTACCGCGCGCAGAAACCGTGGCAGGCGCCGACCTCCGAGGTGTACCTGCTGCTGCGCGCCGGCTGCGTGCTGCCGCCGGAAGAGCATACGCAGCTGGTGCGCCAATA
>MERB01000015.1:0-6818 GCA_001770475.1 Betaproteobacteria bacterium RIFCSPLOWO2_02_FULL_66_14
ATGATCTTGACGCGCGAGACGATCGCGCCGTGCAGCGCCCGCGCCGGTTCGATCAGGTCGCGCAGCGTGCCGTCGATTCGCAGCCGAACCACCGAACGCGCTTCGAACGGCTCGCTATGGATGTCGGAAGCGCCCTCGCGCAGCGCCTGCGTGAACAGCGCGTTGATGAGCCGGATCAGCGGCGCGTCGTTCTGGCTGTCGAGCAGGTCCTCGACTTTGGGAATGTCCTGCAGCAGCCGGGAAAGATCCAGGTCCTGCGCGAGGTCGTCCGCGAGTGCGGCGGCGCCGGCGTCCGCCGCGTTGTAGAGCGACGAGAGCAGTTCATCGAACTCGTCCGCGCTCAGGCGGCGGGCCTGGACCGGGATACCGAGCGTGCGCCGCACCTCGGCGAGCGCGCCGGGACTCGCGCCGCTGCGCACCGCCACGTGGGCGAGGACGCCGGTCGCACTCGTTACGACGACGCCGTTCGCCTTGGCAAAGGCGTAGGGAACGGCGGGGCGACTCATTGCGGGCGAGGGACCCGGGACGGCTCGCTCTCCCCCGCGGATTTGTCGGCTCCCTGCGGCTTCGGGGCGTCGCGCGGTGGTAGCGCCGGGGAGCCGATCTCGGGAAGCGCGCTGGGCACGGGTTTCGCGCGGAGTTGCTCTCCCATGATGTAGTCGTAGCGGTCGGCCGCGATCGATTCGGCCCCTTGCGCGCTTCGCAGCACCACCGGCCTCAGGAACACCATCAGGTTGGTCTTGGTGCGCGAGCGCGTGTTGTACTTGAACAGCGCGCCGATTACCGGGATGTCGCCGAGTCCCGGAATCTTTTCCTGGCCGTCCTTGACCGAGTCCTCGATCAGCCCGCCGATCGCCACGATCTGCCCATCGTCGACCAGCACGGTCGATTCGACCGAGCGCTTCTTGGTGATCAGGCCCGAGGCGTTGGTCGAATCCGCGACGCTCGAGACTTCCTGGAAGATCTGCAGCCGGATCGCACCGCCTTCGGAAATCTGCGGTTTGATGCGCAGCGTGAGCCCGACGTCCTTGCGCTCGATGGTCTGGAACGGCGTCGGCGTCGCCGCCGCCGCGGTGACCGCGTACTGGCCGGTGATGAACGGCACGTTCTGGCCGATGACGATCTTCGCCTCCTCGTTGTCGAGCGTCAGCAGCGTCGGCGTCGACAAAATGTTCGCGTTGGAGTCCGCCTCCAGCGCGCGCACCAGGAGCCCCAGGTTGAAGATCTGGCCCACGCCGGGAACGGTGATGGTTCCTTTCACCACGCCGATGTTGAGGCCGCGCCCCGCCGCGCTCGGATTTTGCGTGAGCGAGAGAATGTTCTGCGACGGCGTGCCGAAATTGGTTCCGCCGAATCCCTGCGTGCTGGTCTTTCCGAGCGCGCTGAGACTCTGCCACTGGATCCCGAACTCCTGCGCCTTGTCGGCGGTCACTTCGGCGATCAGCGCCTCGACGTACACCTGCGCCCGCCGCACGTCGAGCTTCTCCACCGCGGCGCGCAGATTGTTGTAGATCGCGTCGGGCGCCGTGATGATGATCGAGTTCGTCGCCGCGTCCGCCTGGATGATTCCGGGGGCCGGCGCCGACTGTGCCGGCGCCTGCGGCTGCCCGAGCGGCGAGGCCGCCGCGCGCGGTGCAGCTCCCGCCCCGCCCGGGGACTCGCCGCTGTAGATCGCTCGCAGGACTTCCGCCACCTTCACCGCCACCGCATTCTTCAGGTAGATGACGTGAATGTTGCCGCCCGCGCTGGTCGGCGAATCGAGCATTGCCACGAGCTGCCGTACCCGCATCAGCCGCGACGGACTGCCGGCGCGCGCGAGCACGCTGTTGGTGCGCGCATCGGCGGTCACCGAGACGCGCGTGGTCGAATCTGCAGGCGATACCACCGGATCGACGAGCAGCCGGGTGATCGTCTGCGCGATGTCGATGGCGGAGGCGTGACGGAGCGGAATGATGATCGGGTCGGTGTCGTCCGGCTGGTCGATCGCCTCGATGATCTTCTCGATCCGCTGCAGGTTGCTCAGGTAATCGGTCACGATCACCGAGTTGTTGCTCTGGTAGGCGGCAATGGTGTTGTTGGTCGGGATCAAGGGGCGCAGCACCGGCACGATCTGCGCCGCCGGCTGGTGCTGCAGCGTGAACACCTGCGTCTGGATCGTGTCGCCGGCGCCTGCCCCGCCGGGAGCGCCCCGATACATCTTGCCCTCGATTTCCGGCATGATCATCGAGACGCCGCGTTCCTCGACCACGGTGAATCCGTGCAGCCGCAGCGCCGACAGGAACACCGGAAAGACGAGCGCGCGCGGAACCGGCTTGGCCGAGATGATGTTGATCGTGCCCTTCACTCTCGGGTCGAGGACGAAATTCCGGCTCGTGAGCTCGCCGACCACCTTCACCACACCCTCGATGTCGGCATTGGCGAAATTGAGCGTCACCAGGTCGGGTCCGGCCGGGCGCGCGATTCCGTTGGCTTTCGGTTTCTCGGTCGTGGTCGCGTCGGCGGACCACGCCGGCCCCGCGAGCCCCATCGCAACGGCGCCCAGCATCACAGTTTGCAGCCAGCGGTTCTTCATGGTTCGATCCTCGGACGGGCCACCGGCAGGCGATGGTGCGTCATTGATTGACGGTCCGGGCGCCAGTTGCCGCCGTCGTCTGGCGCCGCGGCCACGCGAGGGTTTCGCGCACGCCGCCGCGCTCCAGGATGACGTGGTCCGAATGGACCTCGGCGAGCCTGATGCCCGGTGCAATATCCTCGCCCTCTTCCACCGCCAGGATTTGCTTTGCGTCAAACTGAACCACCGCGTAACCGTTACGGTTGCCCGTGGCGGCGGCAACGCCGAGCAGTTTGATGGCGATCCCCGCAGGAACCGACGCCGCCTGCCTGGGGGGCGCAGCGCCGAACAGGGTGCGGGCGGACACCAGGCTGATCCCGGGCGCAGGCGCGGGTTCCGCCCGCGGTTCGGCGCTCGGCGCGAACCAGATCCAGGTCCAGTATGCGAGCACGAGTCCCAGCAGGATGACCGCCGCCAGCGTCGCCGCCGCGAGGATCGCGGACTGCGTCAGGTTCGACCGCTCGAAAAGGAATTCGCGCATGGCTCGCTCGTTTCAATCGCGCGAAGGAAGCGACTCGCGCCGTACCGTGTCGCCGGACCGATGCGTTTCCCGCACCGTCGGGATCGAAGCCGCCGCCTGCGGAGCGCAGTCAGAATCGACGCCGCATTATAATGGAAGCGACTCTTTTCCAGACGCTGGACCATCGATTGACGGAGATCCTGTGCCGACGCTGATCGGGCTTCGCGGCCAACGCGGTTTTACCCTGCTCGAGGTGATGGTCGTCGTCGTGATCCTCGGGATTCTGGCCGCGCTGGTCGTGCCGAAGATCATCAGCCGTCCGGACGAGGCGCGGATCATCGCGGCGAAACAGGACATCGCGAGCCTGATGCAGGCGCTGAAACTCTACCGTCTCGACAACCAGCGTTACCCCACGACCGAGCAGGGATTGCAGGCGCTGGTGACCAAACCGACTGCCGCGCCGATCCCGACCAACTGGAAAACCGGCGGCTACATCGAGCGGCTGCCGAAGGACCCGTGGGGCAACGCCTATCAGTTCCTGAATCCCGGCGTGCATGGCGAAATCGACGTATTCAGCTACGGCGCGGACCGGGCGCCCGGCGGCGAAGGCAACGATGCAGACATCGGCTCCTGGAACCTCTAGCGCGTCGAGCGCGACGGGTTTCACGCTGATCGAGATGCTCGTCGTGCTGATGATCATGGGTTTGTTCGTCGGGCTCGTCAGCGCGATCGTTCAGCCCGACGCGCGCGCCGTGCTTCGCCTCGAGGCCGATCGTCTCTCGGAACTGCTGGATCTCGCAGGGGCCGAGGCACGGCTCACCGGAAAGACCATCGCCTGGACTGCGGATGCCGCGGGGTATCGGTTCTGGCGCGCCGGCGACAAGCTCGACTGGCTCGAAATCCGCGACGGCGAGATGCTGCGATCGCGCGTCCTGCCGCAGGGTGTCGCGGTGTCAAGTTTGCTGGTCGAGAACATGCGTGCGCAGGACGCCATGCGCCTCGAGTTCACGCCGGAAGGCTCGTCGCTCGCCTTCACCGTCGTCGTGTCCTCTGGCGCCGAGCGGTACGCGATCGAAGGGTCCCCAATCGGCGAAGTGCGCGTCGTTCCGGGAACGGGAAATGCGACTGCCGAAATCCCGGCGCGCTAAGCGAACCGGGTTCACCCTGGTCGAAGTGCTGGTCGCCGTGGCCATCATCTCGATCGCGCTGCTGGCGGCGCTGCGCGCGGCCGGCCAGGGGACCAACCAGCTCGATGCGCTGCGATCGCGAATGCTGGCGGGCTGGGTCGCGGAGAATCGCCTCGCCGAGCATCGCGCGCTCGCGGCCTGGCTTCCGCTCGGCCTGCAGCGCGGCACGGCGCGGGAGGGCGGGCGCGAGTTCGCCTGGACCGAAGAAGTGATCGCCACCCCCAACGGCTCGTTCAGACGTGTCGACATTCGCGTCTTCAATCCGGGGGACGATTCGCACAGTCTTGCGCGGGTCGTCGGGTTCATCGTGAACGCACCGCGATGAGGCCGATGACCGCAAGCCGCGGCGGCGCGCGCGGTTTCACCCTGATCGAACTGCTGACCGCGCTGCTGGTGCTGTCGCTGCTCGCGCTGATGTCCTACCGCGGGCTGGGCGCGGTTCTCGATACGCGCGAGCACGTCGCCCAGGAGACGCAGAAATGGCGGCGCGTGGCGGCGTTTCTGGCGCGTTTCGAACGCGACGTGGGAATGGCCGCACCGCGCCCGGTGCGTTTGGCGGCCGGTGGCAGCGCGCCGGCGTGGCGCGGCGATGCCGCCGCCACCTCCGCGCGGCTGGAATTCAGCCGTTTCGCGTCGGTCGACGGCGTCGACCTGCCGCGGCGAATCGGCTACGCCATGAACGAGAGCGGGGAAATCGAACTGTGGCTGTGGCCGGGACTCGACGTCGCGCCGGAGATCCAGGCGGCGCGCTACCGGGTCCTCGCGGACGTGACGGCCTTCGAGCTGAAATACCTCGATTCGACGCTCGCCTGGCTCGACGCCTGGCCTCCGGCGAGGTTCGATTCGCCGATTCCGCGCGCCGTCCGGCTGCGTATCGTGCTCGCGTCGGGGGAGGAAATCGTGCGCGTGTTCGCGTTGCAGACATGAGCATCCGCCAGCGTGGCGTCGCGATCGTGCTTGCGATGGGCGTGGTCGCGCTCGCCGCGATCGCGGCCGTGGCGATCGTGACCTCGCAGAGCACCTGGTCGCGGCAGAGCGAACTTTCAGGCGACCGCGTCCAGGCGCAGGCGGTGCTGCAGGCCGGCGCCGATTGGGCGAGAGCCATCCTGAGCGACGACCTGCGCGCCGGAAGCGTCGATCATCTCGGCGAGCCCTGGGCGCTCAAGCTGCCGCCGATGCAGGTGGAAAATGGCGAACTGGTCGGCCAGATCGAGGACCGGCAGGGCGCATTCAACCTCAACAACCTGGTCACGGAAGGAAAAATCAGTGTGACGCATCTGGCGCAGTACAAGCGCCTTCTGGCGATTCTCGGATTGCCCGGCGAACTCGCCGACACCCTTGCGGACTGGATCGATGCGGATGGCGAACCGCAGCCGCGACACGGGGCGGAAGACGCGTACTACCTGTCGCTCGAAAAGCCGTACCTCACCGCGAACCGGCCCCTCACGGACCTGTCGGAACTCGCGCTGGTGCGTGGCTACGACGAAGCAGTGCGCGCGCGACTGCGCCCCTACGTGGCGGCACTTCCCCGCGTCACCACGGTCAACGTGAATACGGCCTCGCCGGAAGTGCTCGCCGCGGTGATCGACGGTCTGGACCTCGGCAGCGCGCGGGTTCTTGCTGCGCAACGCGAGCGCGCGTATTTCCGCAGCGTCGACGATTTCGTCAAGCGACTGCCGTACGGCGCGGAGGCCGCATCCGGAGGACTCAGCGTGAACACCAACTACTTCCTCGCGACGCTTCGCGTCACGATCGGCGGTGCGCAGGCGCGCGGCAGCGCGCTGCTTGCGCGCAGCTCGGCGGGCTGGCCAGCCGTCGCCTGGCGAAAGAACCAATGAGCCTGCTTCGAATCCACGTCTCCCTGCGTGAGGGACCACGGCATTGCGACTGGACGCTGATCAGCGATGGCCGTGAACCGCACGCAGGCTCGGGTCCGCCGGAACAACTGCCGCAGCGAGCCCAGCGCATTCAGCTTGTGCTTCCCGCGGCCGACGTCCTGATCACGCGCTCGCGACTGCCGCAATCGGCCAGGCGTCAGAGCGGAACCGTGCTCGCTTTCGCAGTCGAGGAGCAGACGCTCGGCGATCCCGACACGCACCTGGTGACCTGGCTCGGCTCGGCCGGCGGAGCCGATGTGCTCGCGGTGCTCGATCGCACCCGGCTCAAGCCGTGGCAGGAGGCGCTCGAGGCTGCCGGCATTCGTGGATATTCGATTCATTGCGAAACGCTGATGCTGCCCTGGATTCCGGGTGAGTGGAGTCTTGCCTGGGACGGTCGCGAAGGATTCGTGCGAACCGGCGAATTCGAAGGCGGCGCAACCGATTTCGCCGAGCCCGGTTCGCCGCCGCTGTCGCTGCGCATGATGCTCGACGACGCAAAGTCGCGCGGCGAGGCGCCCGCTTCGATTGCGCTGTATGCGACCGCCCCGGATTCCCTGCCCGATCTCGAGCCCTGGCAGCGCGCGCTCGGAGTCGCGCTGCGCCCCGCCGGGTCGTGGAACTGGCGCTCCGCGCCGGCCGATGCCGGCGTCGGCCTCGCTCAGGAGCAAGCCCGCTGGCGA
>MERB01000015.1:6827-11662 GCA_001770475.1 Betaproteobacteria bacterium RIFCSPLOWO2_02_FULL_66_14
GCGACCCTTGCGCGACTGCGGCCCGCCGCGTGGATTGCCGGGGCCGCGCTCGCGATTCACGCCGTTGCACTGGTCGTGGACTGGACCCGGCTCGCGCTCGAGCAACGCAGCCTGCGCGCGCAAATGGAAAGCAGTTTTCGCGCGAACTTTCCGGACACCGTCTCCGTGGTCGATCCGGCGCTGCAGATGCGGCGCAAGCTCGTCGAAGCGCGCCGGGCGCTCGGGCAGCCCGACGGCAGCGATTTCCTGCCGATGGTCACGATCGTGTCGGAAGCGGTGAAAGGCCTGCCGGCAGGAGGACTGCGCGTGCTGTCCTACGAGAGCGGGCGAATGACGCTGGAACTCGCGGTGCTCGACGAAGCCAGCTCACGGCGCCTCGTGGCACGCCTGCTCGAATCGGGGCTGCGCGCCGAGACTTCGCGCGGTGCGACCGGCGCCGGCGGATCCGCCACGATTCTCACGGTGCGCACGTCATGAAGCAGCAGATCATTAAGTGGTGGGAATCGCGCTCCCCTCGGGATCGCGTGGTGATTGCAGCATTGGGAGCGCTCGTGGCGGTCGTTCTGTATTTCGTGCTGATCCAGTCGGCGTACCGCGCGCGGACCCAGCTCGGCGCCTCCGTGGCAACGCTTCGCGCGCAGGCGCTGCGCCTGGAGCGGGACGCCGCGGAACTCGCGCGCGTTCGTGCCGTCCGCGTCCCGCCGGTTGCGCAGACGGACCTGCGCACGCACGTGCAGGCGCTGATTACCGGGGCCGGGCTCTCGGGCGGATTGCTGCGTATCGACGCGACCGACGCGAACCACGTCCAGGTGGTGTTCGGGTCGGTTGCATTCGCGGAGTGGCTGCAATGGGTCACGGTGCTGCAATCGCAGCAGATCCGCCTCGAAACCGGCCGCGTCGAAGCCCTCTCGACTCCGGGCATGGTGGGAAGCAGCGCTACGTTCTCCCGCGCCAGGGCGCAGTGAGTCGCCGGGTACTCGCGGGCGCGGGGCTGGCGGTCTTTGCGCTTGCGCTGATCGTCACTGCGCCCGCAACCCTGCTCGACTCGAGGCTCGCGCGCCAGAGCGAGGGCCGAATCCGGCTGGCCGAGGCGCAAGGCACGCTCTGGTCGGGGAGCGGGCTCGTCGAGATTCGCGCCACGAACCTGCAAAGCGGAATCGCGAAGCACCTCAGGTGGCGCCTCCGCCCCGCCTATCTTCTGCGCGTGCAGCTGGTCTATGAGGTCTTCCTGGACCACGCGCCGAACCCCTTTCTCGTGGCACTGCAGCGTTCGCGGGCGGACGTAACGGATGCCGACATCGCGCTTCCGGCGGCCGCGTTCGGCCTCGCCGAGCCCAGGCTCGCCGCGCTCGAACTGACCGGCGACGTGCAACTGCACGTCGCCCGGCTGACCCTCTCGTCGGGCACGATTCAGGGCAATGCGACGCTGCAATGGCGCGCGGCCGGTTCGGCGCTCGCGCCGGTCTCACCGCTGGGCGATTACGAACTGAGCCTGGAAGGCGACGGCGGTGCGGTGCGCGGATCGCTGCGCACGCTGCGCGGACCCTTGCAACTCGACGGACAGGGTTCCTGGAGCCCGGGTCGAAACCCCGAGTTCCAGGGGACCGCTCGCGTGCCCCCGCAACACCAGCAGCAACTGACGCCGCTGCTGCGTCTGATCGCGATCGATCGCGGCGGCGGCATTTTCTCGCTGCAGATGAAATAGCCGCTGTGCGAGCACCTGCGGAAGATCGTTTCCGTGCCGCAGACGCGCATCACGCGAGAAATCTCATTCGCGCTGCTTCGCACCGTCCGGGACTGCGCGTGCATCCGAGCCGGCGGCGAGTTGATCCAGCGTGATGCCGGCGAGCGCTTCGCCGCCGGCTTTCTCGAAGCGTTGCAGCGCCGCGGCTGCCTCCCCGGGTAGTTTGATCCGCGCCGGCGTGAGGAACTCCACCTCCCCCGCGGCACGCACTACCTGCAGCATTTGGGCCAGGCTCACCTGCGAGAGCTCGCGCGCGGGCAGGTAGGCCGGCGGGTCCCCGTCGTTCTGCACCAATAGGCCGCCCTCGCGCAGGGCGTCGATGACGGCCTGCAGCGCGTGCATCGGAACGCCGAGTTCGCGAGTGAGCTGAAGCAGCGACATCGCCGGCTGACCTGAGCGAAAGCGCTCCGCGATGCGGCTCATCACGCCTAACGCGAGTCGCTCGCGCATGCGGTTGCTCAGGCGCAGCTCGCCGCCCTGCGCGAGCACGTACTCGGGATGCTGGCAGTAGAACGCGACGCTCGCCCCGAACAGCAGGATCAGCCAGCTCAGGTAGACCCAGATCATGAAGAAGATGAGGATCGCGAAGCTCGCGTAGATCGCCGTGTAGCGCGTGGAGCCGGAAACGAATTCTGCGAACGCCCAGCCTGCGGTCTGCCACAGCACGCCGCCGACCACGCCGCCGACCAGAGCCGCGCGCAACTGCACGCGCGTGTTGGGCATGAAGACGTAGGCGAAGGTGAATGCCGCGATCACCAGCAGGTAGGGAACGATCCGGCCAACGACGTACGCGGCGTAGCCGACCGAGTCCAGCGCGAGCAGCCCGCGTACGAGTTCCATGTTCATCACGCTGGCGGTGATGCCAAGCGCCGAGAACGCGAGCAGCGGACCGATGAGCAGCAGGCTCAGGTAGCGTGTGAAGCGCTCGCCGAACTTGCGCGGCTGAGTCACGTGCCAGATAAAGTTGAACGCGCTCTCGATCTTGTGGATCAGCGACAGCGCCGTGTACACGAGCAGCGCAAGGCCGGCCGAGCCGAGCACGCCGACGTTCATGTTGCGGATGAACTGCATGATGCGCCCGGCGATCTCCGCACCCTTGTCGCCCAGCGGTTCGAGGAAATTGAGCAAAATCGGCCCGACCTGGTTGTATACGCCGAAGGCCTTGAGAACGGAAAACGACAACGCGAGCAGCGGCACGATCGACAGCAGCGTCGTGTACACCAGGCTCATCGCGCGCAGGTTGAGCTGCTCCTGCGTCAGGTCGCGGCCCAGCGCCAGCGCGATGCGCAGGCCCTGGCGCAGCGAAGCCGTGGCGCCTCCGCCCTCGGGCGCGTCGCTCGACCAGAGGGCGTCGCGCGCGCGGTCGACGAGTCTGGCGAATTTCATGCGGGACAGGGTTCCCGGCGCGCGCCCGGCGGCGGGCTGACGGCAGGCGCAGGGCAATCAGGAAAAAGCGGCATGATTGGAGGGTAAAGCACATTTCTCGCGCCGGCCATTGCAGTCCCGCGAACGCTCAACCTCGATCCCACCGCCCAGGTTTCGGCGTCGCGGCCGCGCAGCGTGAGATGCCCGAGTTCCGTGTTCGGCACCAGGTGGCCGTCGATGAACAGTGCCGTGCCGATGCCGGTGCCGAGCGTCACCATGATGACGTCAGCGGCGTGTGTCGACCGGCGCGCCCTTGATGCCCGAACCGCCGACGTCGATGCCAAGGATCCTGATGACGCGCCTCCTTTCACTTTCACTTCGCTGCGTCCGGCATCCGCAGACCAGTGCCAAGCGCAAGGTTTGCGAAACGCCGATCCGGTACCGATCACCCGATGTCCGGTCGCGGCTGCGCCATGGAAGCCCTCGACGGACGGCGCTTCCGCTGAGCCAGGGCGAGGTCGAAGCGATCGAGGTTCATCACCTTGTTCCAGGCCGCCACGAAGTCGCGCACGAATGCTTTTTTCGAATCCTTGCTCGCATAGACTTCCGCAAGCGCCCGGAGCTGGGCGTTCGAACCGAAGACGAGATCGACGACGGTGCCCGTCCACTTGAGTTCGCCCTTCGCCCGACCGCGCCCCTCCAACACGCCTTCGGCGGCGGCGGACTTCTGCCACTTCGTTTTCATGTCGAGGAGATTCACGAAGAAATCATTGGTCAATGTTTCAGGCCGCCTGGTGAAAACGCCGTGCTTGGACTGCCCGACGCTGGCGTTCAGGACGCGCAAGCCACCGACCAGAACCGTCATCTCCGGCGCGGTCAGCGTCAGCAGGTTCGATCGATCCAGCAGCAGCTCGGCCGCCGATTCCCCGTGACCCTTGCGCAGGTAGTTGCGGAACCCATCCGCGATCGGCTCCAGCACGGCGAACGAGTCCACGTCGGTCTGCTCCTGCGACGCGTCCATGCGCCCCGGCGAGAACGGAACCTTCACGGCGCGGCCGGCCTTCTTCGCCGCTTGCTCTACGGCTGCGCAGCCACCGAGAACGATCAGGTCGGCGAGGGAAATCTTCTTTCCACCGGACTGCGCGGTGTTGAAATCCTTCTGGATCGCCTCCAGCGCCTGAAGCACCTTCGCCAGTTCGGCCGGCTGGTTGACTTCCCAGTTCCTTTGCGGCGCAAGGCGAATGCGCGCCCCGTTGGCCCCGCCGCGCTTGTCGCTGCCGCGGAACGTTGCCGCCGACGCCCAGGCCGTCGTGACCAGCTGGGAGATGGAAAGTCCGGATGCGAGGATCTTCGCTTTCAGGGCAGCAATGTCCTGATCCTCGACCAGCTCGTGATCCACCGCGGGAACGGGATCCTGCCACAACAGGGTTTCCCGAGGCACGAGCGGGCCGAGATACCGAGACCGGGGGCCCATGTCGCGGTGTGTCAGCTTGTACCAGGCCCTGGCGAACGCGTCCGCAAATTCCTGCGGATGATCGAGGAACCGCCTGGAAATTTTTTCGTAGGCAGGATCCATTCTCAGCGCAAGGTCCGCCGTGGACATCATGGGCGCGTGTCGCTTCGACGGATCGTGGGCATCCGGCACCGTGCCCGCTGCAGAGGCATCTTTGGGAGTCCACTGGTAAGCACCGGCGGGGCTCTTCGTGAGTTCCCACTCATAGCCGAA
>MERB01000015.1:11683-15551 GCA_001770475.1 Betaproteobacteria bacterium RIFCSPLOWO2_02_FULL_66_14
AGTGTTCTTCCATCCGAAGCCCTGCTCCTCGATGCCGGCACCCTCGGGTGCGGGACCGACATACTTTCCCGGATCGGCAGCGCCGTGGCATTTGCCGAAGGTGTGTCCGCCGGCAACGAGCGCAACGGTCTCTTCGTCATTCATCGCCATGCGGGCGAATGTTTCCCGGATATCCCTGGCCGAAGCGACCGGATCAGGCTTGCCGTTCGGCCCTTCCGGATTCACGTAGATCAGGCCCATCTGTACCGCACCCAGAGGATTCTCGAGCTGACGGTCGCCGCTGTAGCGCTGGTCGCCCAGCCACTCGGCCTCGGACCCCCAGTAGATGTCTTCTTCGGGCTCCCAGATGTCCGCGCGCCCACCGGCGAAACCGAAGGTCTTGAACCCCATGGACTCCAGGGAGACGTTGCCGGCGAGAATCATCAGGTCGGCCCAGGAGATCTTCCGGCCGTACTTCTGCTTGATCGGCCAGAGCAGCCGGCGCGCTTTATCGAGGCTTACGTTGTCCGGCCAGCTGTTGAGGGGCGCAAATCGCTGTGATCCGGAGCCCGCGCCGCCGCGACCATCGGCAATGCGGTACGTGCCCGCGCTGTGCCACGCCATGCGGATGAAGAACGGCCCATAGTGGCCGTAGTCCGCAGGCCACCAGTCCTGCGATTTCGTCATCAGCGCATGGAGATCCTTGATCACGGCCTCCAGGTCGAGGCTCTTGAACTCCTCGGCGTAGTTGAACGCCTTGTCCATTGGATTGGACAGGGGGGAATTCTGGTGAAGAACCTTCAGGTTCAACTGATTGGGCCACCAGTCCTGGTTCGACATGCGCCCTGCCGCCGCGCGCTGGTGAGCTCCGCCCGTCACCGGGCACTTGCTTTCGTTTTCCATATTGTCTCCCGTCGTGTTCGGCTGTTTGAGTATGGGGGCACGATAAAGTTTTTGCATTTATCGGTCCAATTGGATTTATGAAATCGATCAATAGTGCGATCCCATGAGACGAGGCCCGAAGGATCGCGGGCCTCGAAAGACCCCGACGGGCAACCGCATGACTTCGTCGGACCGCGCGCCGCCGCAGCGATCAGGCCTCAGGCGGGAAGCGCATATTCCTTCTCGCGGAACAGCTTCAGGCAGGCATCGGCAACGGCAGGGTCGTAGGCCGTGCCGCGCCCGCGCTCGATTTCCGCAAGCGCCTTGCCGATTCCCAATCCGGGCCGGTAGGGTCGATGCGAGGACATCGCCTCGACCACATCCGCCACCGCCATGATCCTCGCCTCGAGCAGGATCGCCTCGCCCTTCAAGCCCTGCGGATAGCCGCTGCCGTCCATGCGCTCGTGGTGCTGCAGCGCGACCTGGGCCACCGGCCAGGGAAACTCCACGCCTGCCAGCACATCGTAGCCCGCCTGGGGATGTTCCCGGATCAACCGGAGTTCGATCGCGCTCAGCTTGCCGGGCTTGGCCAGGATCTCCGCCGGCACGGCGATCTTGCCGACATCGTGCAATTGGCCCGCGACGCGCAGGCCCTCGGTTGCTTGCGCCTCGAGGCCGAGCTCGGCGCCGATCGCCGCGGCGATCTCGCTCACGCGCCGCTCGTGGCCGGCGGTGTAGGGGTCGCGCATCTCGCTCATGCGCATGGTCACATCCACCGTGCCCGCGAACGCGGCCTTCAGCCGGGCGATGTGGCGCTGGATCTCCTCCTCGGCGCGCTTTTTCTCGGTGATGTCCTGCGCCATGCCGATGGTGGTTTTCACGCCGCGGGATTCGAGAACGCGCCCCTGCACGCCCAACTCGATGATGGCGCCGTCCTTGCGCCGGGCACGCACCTCATAGTTGCTTGTCGTCGCGCCCGCACGCAGCGCCTCCCGTTTCGCCTGCATGATCGGCAGGTCTTCCGCGATGACGATGTCATCGGCCCGGACGCCGACCAGTTCTCCCGGGCGGTAGCCGAGCACTTCCTCCAGCCGCGGATTGGCGTACAGGAACGCGCCATCCTGGGAAATATAAATGCCGGTCAGCGACTGCTCGACCAGGCCGCGAAAGCGTTGCTCGCTATCGCGCAGCGCCCTGGTCGCTGCTTCCTGGTCTTCCGCCGCGCTGAGCAGCGCCCGGCGCGAGCGCTCGGACAGCGCCAGCAGCCGTTGCGTCTCGACCACGGCCGCACGCGCCTGTGCCTCGGCTTGCCGGCGCTCGCTCAAGTCCAGCACCACCGCGCGGCATTCCTGCCCGTCTTCGGAGGCGGTGGCCTCGATGCGCACCCACATGGAGGCATCCCCTCCTTTGCACAGTCCCAGTTCGCAGGATTGCGCGCCCGCGCCGGCAAATTCTTTCTGCAGAAAGGCGCTGAACGCAGGCCGGTCGCTCTCGGCGACGAACAGGCCGAAGCGCTGCTGCATGAGATTGGAGCGATCGAGGCCAAGCAGGCGCGCGCCGCGCAAGTTCGCCTGGCGGATCACGCCCTCGCGGTCCAGGCTGAAATATCCCACAGGCGCGAAGTCGTAGAGCTCGGTGTAGCGCGCGGCGAGTACTTCCACCCGGGCGCGCTCCTGCTGCAGTTCCTCGTTCTGCATCTCCAGTTCGATCTGGTGCACTTGCAGTTCGTGCACCAGCCGCGCCGCATCGATCGGTGTCGGCTGCGCCGCGCGCGCCGGGCGCCGCCGCTGCAGCCGCTCCTCGGCGCGCAAACGCAGCTTGCCGGCATCCAGTGGTTTGTCCGGGCTCTTCTTCATGCTGCGTCCCCTTTGGCGTCTGCAGGTCCCGCGGGGCTGCCGTCTTCCTGCCCGCCGCGCCCTTGTCCGCGTTGCCGTTCCGCCTGCAGCTTCTCATCGGCCCGGTCCAGCTTCAGGTCCTGATCTGTGATGCGTAGTTCCATGCCGGCCTGCGTCCGGCGCAACGCGGCTTCGAGTTTCTTCGACGCACTGATGTCGACAAAGGTGATGACCACGCCGTCGATCAGGTTGTCGGAGGTGCGGTAGGGCATGATGCGCACCCTGAACCACTGCCCGTCGCGCGCCGCGGCCTCGCGCTCGCGAAAGGCGAGCGAGCGCAGCACCTCGCGCGCATCCTCGGCCAGCTCGGGGTAGGCCAGGGCGGAGGCGATATCGGTGATCGGCCGGCCCAGGTCCCTCGGGATGAGCTTGAAAATCCGGTTCGATCCGGGGGTGAACTGGCGCACGCACAGCGCGTTGTCCAGGAACACGGTGGCAATCTCGGTGCTGTCGAGCAGGTTCTTCATGTCGTTGCCGAGGCGGGTCATGTCTTCCACCCGGGTTTGCAACTCGTGGTTCAACGTCTGCAGTTCCTCGTTCATCGACTGCATCTCTTCGCGCGAGGTGGTCAGCTCCTCGTTGGTCGACTGCAGCTCCTCGTTGGTGGACTGCAATTCCTCGTGGGCGGATTTGGCTTCTTCCTGGAAGGTCTGCATTTCTTCCCGGCCGGTATGCAACTCCTCGCGGGCCTGCGCCAGGTCGCGCTCCAGTTGCGCCATGCGCGGCGCGTCGGCGCGGCGCCCTCGTGCCTGGGCCGGCGGCTTCGCCTCCGCGGGCGTTGCCGCGTCGGCGAATACGATCATCACCAGTCCGCGCAGCGCCTGCGGTTCGTTAATGGCCTCGACGGTGAGGTCCAGCACCTGCACGCCGCCGTTGGTTCCGACCTTCAATCCCTTCGCGGTGACTGCGCGTGCCTGCCGCAGCGCCTTCCTGAAAGCCGCGTTGAGCTCGTGGCGCAGTCCCTCGCGCGCCATCGCGAACAGGTTCCAGTTGGCCTTGCCCGCCGCCGGCTCCAGATATTTGCCGGTGCGTCCGCTGATGTAGATGCGTATTTCAGCCCATCGTAGACGGTCATTTCAGAGGAACGTAGACGGCGTTTCAGGCTGATCGTA
>MERB01000016.1:0-21188 GCA_001770475.1 Betaproteobacteria bacterium RIFCSPLOWO2_02_FULL_66_14
AAATACGGCCGAAGTCCCGAGATCGAAGAAAACCATCACGGAGTCCGGACTTGGCACGCTAGCGCCGCTTCAGCATCCGCAGCGGGTTGTAGACGAGGACCGTCTCGCCGCGCTGGTTGATCGCCGAATTGGCGAAGCGCACGAGACCCCGGTCGCCCTTCGAAGTCAGGCGCATCTCCGTCACCTCGGCTTCGGCGTGGATCGTGTCTCCTACGAACGTCGGGCGCTTCACTTCGAGCGTCGCGTTGAGGAACGCAAGCCCCGTGTCCTGCATCGTCGGCAGCAGCAGCCCTTCGGCAAAGGCGTACACCAGCGCGCCTGGCACCGGCCGGCCCTTGATCGCGCGATCGCTGTCGTCGGCGACTGCAAAGAGTTCTTCCGTCAGCCAGGTGAGATTGACGAAGCTCGCGAGATCTGCCTCGGTGAGCGTGCGCCGGTGCGTGCGAAAACGCATTCCGACCTGCAGATCCTCGTAGCAAAAGCCCCGTCCGACCAACTGAAGTGCCTGGCTCATCGGTTCCCCTCAGGATGCGACCGGAATCACCATCTGCGTCTGCGTCACCATCGCGAGCAGCTTCCCGGACTCGGCGCTGATGCGCGTCTGCCACACCATCGTCGTGCGGCCGCGGTGCAGTGGCGTGCTCTCGCCCGTGACCCGAGTGCCCAAAGCCGCCGCGCCGAAGAAATTGGTCTTCGATTCGATCGTCGTCGTGCGGTGGTCCGCAGGCAGGTTGAGCACGGTGCCGATCGCCCCCAGCGTGTCGGCGAACGCCATGATCGAACCGCCGTGCAGCGTTTTGCCGTGCGTGCACAGCTGCGGGCGCACGTCGAGCGTCGCCACGACGCGCTCGCGCGAAGCTTCGGTCACGACGATTCCGAGATGCTCCGCGAGCGTGCCCTTGATGCGTTCCTGAATCAGCGCAGGATCCATCGGGGCTCTCCTAGTAGGACTTCGGCTGCCCGAGCACGCGCTCGGCGATGAAGCACAGGATGAGTTGCGGACTCACCGGCGCGATCCGGCCCACGAGCGACTCTCGAAGGTAGCGCTCGACGTGGTATTCCTTCGCGTAACCGAATCCGCCGTGCGTCATGACCGCCTGCTGGCAGGCGTCGAAACAGGCTTCGGCGGCGAGATACTTGGCGGCGTTCGCCTCCGCGCCGCAGGGCTTGCCCCGGTCGTAGAGCCACGCGGCCTTGGCGACCATCAGGCTCGCCGCCTCGAGCGCCATCCAGTTCGCCGCGAGCGGGTGCTGGATGGCCTGGTTCTGGCCGATCGGGCGGTCGAACACGATGCGCTCCTTCGCGTAGCGCGAGGCGCGTTCGAGCGCGCAGCGCCCCAGGCCCACGCACTCCGCGGCGATCAGCGCGCGCTCCGGGTTCATGCCATGCAGGATGCAGTCGAAGCCGCGGCCCTCGTCGCCGATGCGATCGTCCACCGGCACCGGCAGGCCGTCGAAAAACACCTGATTCGTGTCGACCGCCTTGCGGCCCATCTTCTCGATCTCGCGCACTTCGATGTGGCGCCGGTCGAAGTCGGTGTAGAAGAGCGACAACCCGTCCTGAGGCCGCCCGCACTGCTCGATCGGCGTGGTGCGCGCGAGCAGCAGTACTTTTTCCGCGATCTGCGCGCTCGAGATCCACACCTTCTGGCCCGAGATCAGGTAACGGTCGCCCGCTCGCTCGGCGCGCGTCTTGATGCGCGTCGTGTTCAGGCCCGTGTTCGGCTCGGTGACCGCGAAGCAGGCGCGCTCGCGGCCCGCGATGAGCGGCGGCAGCATGCGGTGCTTCTGCTCCTGCGTCCCGAACACCACCACCGGGTTGAGGCCGAAGATGTTCATGTGGACGGCCGAGGCGCCGGAGAAGCCCGCGCCCGACTCCGCGATCGCCTGCATCATCACCGCGGCCTCGCTGATGCCCAGGCCCGCGCCGCCGAATTCTTCGGGCATCGCGACGCCGAGCCAGCCGTCGCGCGCGAGCGACTGGTGCAATTCGGTGGGAAAACCGCCTTCGCGGTCGCGCCCGAGCCAGTAGTCGTCGCCGAATTGCGCGCACAGCCGCAGGATCGCCTCGCGGATGCGCTCCTGTTCCGGGGTCGGCGCGAAATTCATCCGCTCAGCGGCTGCGCCGCAGCAGCCCCGCAATCCCGATCCCGATCAGGATCAGCGGCCACCAGGTGCCGAGGACGCGCCGCAACTCGACCGAGGACACGACGCCGAGGTTGATCGCGAGGAACGCGAGCCCGACGACGATGAGCACCAACGGCCACAGGGGATATTTCATGACGCCTCCCAATGCGAAATCCGCTACCCGGTTTTCACGGCCCCGGCGCGCACCAGCGCGACGACCTGCTCGTCGTCGTAGCCGAGTTCGACGAGGACTTCGCGGCTGTGCTCGCCGAGCGTCGGCACGCCCCGCCGCAGACTCGTACGCCGCCCGCCATCGGCCTGTACCGGAAAGAGCGCGAAGCGCTCCCCGCCGCGCGCCACGACCCCGCCGCGCGCGCGGATCTGCTCGAGTTCGGCTGCTTGCGCCGGAGTCAGGCAGCGGTCTGCCGGAACGTCGTTCGCCTCGCACAGGCGCACCCACTCGTCCGCGCTGCGCGTTCGCATCACCGCCTCGAGCCGCTCCGAGAGCGCATCGCCGTTCGCGCGGCGGCTCGCATCGGAGGCGAAGCGCTCGTCGGCAAGCTCCGGCGCGATGCGCAGGAAATTCTCCCAGAAGTGCTCTTCCAGGATTCCGAGCGTGATGCGCTCGCCGTCACGCGTCTCGAACACGTCGTTCACCGGAAAGATGTGGGCTTTGGGGTCGGCCGCGGCATCGAGGCTGTGACGCTGCGCCGCCCAGAAGAACGCCGTCTCGAAAAGCGACAGGTCGAGCCTCGCGCCCCGTCCGGTTCGCGAACGCTCGTTGAGCGCGGCGAGCACCGCGATCGCCGCCGCGCTGCCCCCGCCGAGATCGGCGATCGCGAGAGAAGAACGCACCGGAGGTTTACGCCATTGCCCGGGAAACGCGAGCCCGCCCGCGGCGGCGACGTAATTGACGTCGTGACCCGGACGCTCGCGCCAGGGCCCGGTCTGGCCGTAACCCGAGATCGAGCAGTACACGAGCTTCGGGTTGTGCCGCTGCAGGGTCGCATGATCGATGCCCAGGCGCGCCGCGACGCCGGGACGGAACCCCTCGATCGCGACGTCCGCGGCGCGCGCGAGGCGCCGCACGACGTCACCCGCTTCCGGCGCCTTGAGGTTGAGTGCGAGCGCGCGCTTGTTGCGGTTTTCGGTGCGAAACTGCGCCGGGATGTAGCGCCGCCCGGGATCACCGCCGGGCGACTCGACCTTGATCACCTCGGCGCCCAGATCGGCGAGGATCGACGAGCAGAACGGGCCGGGAACGAAGAGCGAGAAATCGACCACGCGCACTCCGGCGAGCGGCAACCAGGGGCCGGAGACCGACGCGGCGGCAGCCTCAGCCAATGCGCACCGCCTTCGCGGGATCCTCGCCGCAGGGCGGTGCGCCCATCACCGGCACGCGCTCACCCGCCGGGCGCCGCGACGCCATCCGCACCCACCTCGATTCGCACCGGCCGGCCCCTGCGGACCAGCAGCACGTACGCGGTCGGCACCACGAACAGCGTGAATACCGTGCCGAGCAAAAGCCCGCCGACGATCACCCAGCCGATCGCCTGGCGCGCCTCGGCGCCGGCGCCCTGCGCGAGCGCAAGCGGCAGCGCACCGAGCACCATCGCGCCGGTGGTCATCAGGATCGGACGCAGCCGCAGGGTCGAGGCCTCGATCACGGCCTCGAGCCGCTCCGCGCCGCGCTCGCGCAACTGGTTGGAAAACTCGACGATCAGGATGCCGTGCTTGGTGATCAGCCCGATCAGCATCACCAGGCCGATCTGCGAATACACGTTGAGCGTGCCGCCAGTCAGCTTGACCGCCCCGAGCGCACCCGTCATCGCGAGCGGCACCGTGAGCATGATGACGAACGGAGAAACGAAGCTCTCGAACTGCGCCGCAAGCACCAGGTAGATGAAACCGAGCGCGAGCAGGAAGGTGATCCACAGCGCGGCGCCGGATTCGCGGAACTCGCGTGAAACGCCGTCCAATTCGGTGCGGGCGGTCTTGTCGAGCACCTCTGCCGCGGCGGTTTCGAGGAAATTGAGCGCCTCGTCGAGAGTGCGCCCGGGCGCGAGGTTCGCCGAGAGGATGGTCGCGCGCAGGCGGTTGAAGTGGTTCAGCTCCTTCGGTCCGACCGTCTCGCGCACCTTCACCAGGTTCGAGAGCTGCACCAGCCGGCCGTCGCGCGAGCGCACGAAAATCGCGTTCAGGTCGGCGGGCGTGTCGCGGTCCTTCGCTTCGAGCTGGACGATGACGTCGTACTGCTTGCCCTCGCGCTTGAAGCGCGTTACCTGGCGCCCGCCGAGCAGGGTCTCGAGCGTGCGGCCGATCGTCTCGACGTCGATGCCGAGCGTGGAGGCCTTCTCGCGGTCGATCTCGATCGAGAGCTGCGGCTTGTTGAGGCGCAGGTCGATGTCGGCGTTGAACAGCAGACCTGAGGCCCTCGCCTTCTCGAGCAGCGCGCTCGACATGCGGTCGAGGTCCGCGTAGGAGGTGGCCTGGATGACGAACTGCACCGGCGCGTTGCGGAAACTCTGCCCGAGCGAGGGCGGATTCACCGGGAACGCGAGCACCCCGGGCATGCTGCCGAACATCTTCGGGCCGAGCTCCGCGGTGACCTGCTGCGTGCTGCGGTTGCGCTCTTCCCACGGCGCAAGCTGGCTGAAGGCGATGCCGAAGTTCACCGGGTTGGGCCGGTCGAGGCCCGGCGCGACTGCGGTGAAATACGAGCGGATTTCGGGCACCTGCGAGAGCAGTCCCTCGAGCTGGCGCACGTAGCGGTCGGTGTAATCCAGCGACGCACCCTCGGGCGCTAGCACCAGGGAAATGAAGAAACCACGGTCTTCCAGCGGCGAAAGCTCGGCGCGCAGCGTCTTGTAGATCAACCCGCCCGCGACCGCGACGACGGCGAAGACCGCCACCACGACCCAGCGCAACCCGAGCAGCCGGCGCAAAAGCCACCGGTAGCCCTCGGTCATGCCGTGGAAGAACCGCTCCATGGCGAGATACACGCCGCCGTGCTGCTCGTGTTCCTTGAGGATGCGCGAGCACATCATCGGCGTCAGCGTGAGCGCCACCGCGCCCGAGACGACCACCGCGGAGGCGACCGTGAGCGCGAACTCGGTGAACAGCCGCCCGGTGTTGCCCGTCATGAAACCGAGCGGCGCGAACACCGCGGTGAGCGTGAGCGACATCGCAACCACGGCGAACGCGATTTCGCGCGAACCGTCGGCGGCGGCCTTCATCGGGGACTTGCCGAGTTCGACGTGGCGGTGGCAGTTCTCGAGCACCACGATCGCGTCGTCCACCACCAGTCCGATCGCGAGCACCAGGCCGAGCAGCGTCAGCACGTTGATCGTGAAGCCCATCAGGAACAGGATGAAGAACGCTCCGATGAGCGACACCGGAATCGTGACGAACGGGATCAGCGTCGAGCGGAACGATCGCAGGAACACGAAGATCACCAGCATCACGAGCAGCACCGCCTCGGCCATGCTGCGGTACACCGACTCGATCGAGCGCTGGATGAAGACCGAGGAGTCGAAGGCGATCGCGAGCTGCATGCCGGGCGGCAGCGTGCCGCCAAGCCGCGCGAGCTCCGCCTTGACGCCGTTGGCCACCGCGAGCGTGTTCGCCGTGGACTGCTTGACGATCCCCATGCCGACCGCGGGAATGCCGTTGACGCGGACGATGTTGCGCTCGTCGAGCGCGCCCAGCTGCGCGTAACCCACGTCACGCAGCCGCACCGGATAGCCTCGCGCCTCGGAGACGATCATGTCGTTGAACTGCGCCACCGTTCGCAGGTCCGCTTCGGTGAGCACGGTGAATTCGCGCTGCGTCGACTCGATCCGCCCCGAGGGAATCTCTACGTTCTGGCGGCGCAACGCGGCTTCGATGTCCTGCGGCGTCAGGCCGTAGGCGGCGAGCCGGTCGCGGTCGACCCACAGGCGCATCGCGTAGCGGCGATCGCCGCCGATGATCACCGAGGCGACCCCGGTGAGCGTCTTCAGCCGGTCGGCGACGTAGCGATCGGCGTAATCCGAGAGTTCGAGCGCGGTGTGCTTGTCCGAGGAGAGCCGCAGCCACATGATCGCCTGCGCATCGGCCTCGATCTTGGACACCACCGAGTCGTCCGATTCCGCGGGCAGCGCAGCGCGCACGCGCGCCACGCGGTCGCGAACGTCGTTCGCCGCCGCATCGACGTTGCGCTCGAGCACGAACTCGATCGTGATCTGGCTGACTTCCTCGCGCGACACCGACTTGATGGTTCGCACGCCCTCGATGCCGGAGAGCGAATCCTCGAGCGGCTGCGTGATCTGCGATTCGATCACCTGGGGACTCGCGCCCTTGTATACGGTACGCACGGACACCACCGGCGTGTCGATCTTGGGGTACTCGCGCACCGAGAGCCGCTGGAACGACACCAGCCCGAGCAGCACGATCATGAGGCTCAACACGGTCGCGAAGACCGGGCGGCGAATGCACAGTTCAGGAAGTTGCATGAATGGTCCGCGAGGGCTTCGCCTTTCGCTTTTCTACGATCCCGGCGTTTCGGGCGTTCTTCCCGAAACGCCGGGACTCTGGAGCGGGCGCGTTTGCGCGAACGTCCCGACGAACGCGAGCACCGCAGCGTCTCGGCACTTCCGGCGAATGACGCCGGAAGTGCCGGGATCGGCATGAAGGCAAAAGCTCATCCCTTTTTCCCCGGCGCTTCCGCCACCGGTTTCGCCGGTGCGTCTTGCCGCAAAAGCCGAGACCCCGCAGCTTTAGCATCCGTCACCACGGTCGCGACAATGCGACCGCTCCAGGTTCTCGGCTTTTCGGCACAAGCGGCCGAAAAGCCGAGATCGGTACAAAGGCAAAGGCGAAAATTCATCCCTTTTTCCCCGGCGCTTCCGCCACCGGTTTCGCCGGTGCGTCGCCCATCACGCTCACTGGCGAGCCCGGCCCGATCTTCTGTATTCCGTCGGTGACCACCAGGTCCCCGGCTGCGATGCCCTCGTGCACTTCGACCTCGCCGGGTTTGCGCAGTCCCGTTCGCACTTTGACGAGTTCCACTTTGCCCTTCGAAACGCGGTACACGAAGCTCTCCTGCCCGCGCGGCACGATCGCCGCCTCGGGCACCCAGATCGCCTTCTCGCGAACCTCCAACTGCAGGCGCACCCGCGCGAACATTCCGGGCCTGAGCTTCAGCTCGGTGTTGGCGACACGCGCCCGCACCTGGACCGTTCGCGTCTGCTCGTCGACCGCGGGCTCGATGGCGTAAATGGTGCCGCTGAAATTCGCATCCGGATGAGCGTCGACGCCGATTCGGACCAGCTGCCCGCCGCGGAGCCGCGACAGGAGCACCTCGGGAATCCTGAAATCAAGCTTCAACTGGTCGATCTTCTCCAGCCGCGCGACATCGGTGCCGGCGGCGACGTAGGCGCCCTCGCTGACCTGCCTCAGCCCGGCGACGCCGCCGAACGGCGCGATGATTTCGGTTTTCGCGAGTTTCGCATCGTCCTCGGCCTGCTTCGCCACCGAGCGCGCGAGGTTGCTGCGCGCCTCGTCGAGCGCCTGTTGGCTGATGAATCCCTTGACGCGCAGGTCCTCGGCGCGCTCGAGGCGCTGTCGATCGAGCGCGGCCTGCGCCCGACTCGACGCGAGCGCCGCCTTCAACTCGGCCTGATCGAGCCGCACGAGCAGGGCACCTTTCTTCACCCCCTGCCCCTCGGCGAACCCGATCTGCGCCACGCGCCCCGCGATTTCCGGGCGGATCGTGACCGATTCGTCGGCGCGCAGCGTGCCCACCGCGGTGCCCTCGTCCACTGCGGGCGCAACGCGTGCGGCGGCAGCTTTCACGGGCATTGGCGGCGGCGCTCCGCCAGCGCCGCCGTTTCCGACAGGCTGCGCAAGCGCCCCGGTCACGACCGCGACGGCAACCAGCCCTGCGGCGAACGAGTTCAGCGGTTTATGCATTAAGATGTCAGCCATGCGGGCGGAAAAAGAGGCGCTATCTTAGCCCAAGCCCCGGAGACTGAATGAACAGCACTCTTCCCGAGAAGTCGCGCGGCGGCTCTGGCGCGCAGCACAGCCCCGAATTGCATCAGATCGACTGGCCGTTGCCGCCGTACTACGAGCGCGTCGACGAGGCCCTGCCGCGGGAAGAACCGGTGCTCGCGTCGCTTCGCGACGGGCGCCACATCGCAGGCATGCTGGTGCATTTCGATCGCGACGAGGGCGTGTTCGTCTTGCGGGCCGAAGACGGCTCGATGACCGAAATTTCGTCGCCCGACCTGCTCGAAATCCGCCTCACCCACCCGATCGCGCTGAAGCGCGGCCCCTCGGTGCTCGTGTCCGAGGCGGAAAGGCGCGACGAAACGGTGGGACGCCAGACCTTTCGCCTGACGCTCGTCAACGACAACGTGATCGAAGGCGAGACGCTCGGCTTCGACGCACACAGCCACGGGCTGTTCCTGTACGTCGTCGACAACGGCGCCGAAGGGGCGACGCGCCTGTTCATTCCTTCGGATGCGATCAAGCGCAAGCAGATCGGGCGCAGGCTCGGCGACGTGCTCGTTTCGGAGCAGTTCGTCACCGCGCGCCAGATCACCACTGCGATCGAAACCCAGAAAGCGCGCCGCGACCTCAAGCTCGGCGACTACCTGACGCGCGGGCAGATCATCAGCAAGTCCGACCTCGCGGCGGCGATCGAGCGCCAGCGCCAGATGCCGGTGCTGCGGATCGGCGAAGCGCTGGTGGCGATGAACCTGATCACCGAGGGCCAGCTCTCGGACGCGCTCGCGCGGCAGAGGGAACAGCGCGGCAAGCCGCTCGGCGAGGTGCTGATCAACCTGGGATTCGTGTCGCGCGAGGACGTCAAGCGCACGCTGACGCAACAGCTCGGCATTCCGTACGTGGACCTCAGCCGCTACGAGGCCGATTCCGAGGCGATCAAGCTGGTGCCGGGGATGGTGGCCGCCGAATACAACGTGCTGCCGCTCAGCGTCAGCGGCCGCAAGCTGGTGCTCGCGCTGGAAAACCCGGTCGATCCGCTGCCGCTCGATCGCATCCGCTTCCTGACCGGCATGGTGGTCGCGCCCGTGATGGCCTCGAGCGACGAGATCCGGGCCGCGATCAAGAAGCACTACGGCGTGCAGAACATCGACGTCAAGGTCGAGGAGCTGGCCGCCCAGCTCGACTCCGCCGCGGTGTCGACGGAGATCGAGGACGAACTCGTCCGCGACAACGACAGCGTTCTGGTGCGCCTGGTCAACAAGATCATCCTCGATGCGTACGAAGCGAAGGCCTCCGACATCCACATCGAGTCCAACCCGGGGAAGAAACCGGTGCGGGTGCGCTTCCGGCAGGACGGCGACCTGCGCGATTACCTGACGCTGCCCTCGAGCTACCGCAATGCGCTCATCTCGCGCATCAAGATCATGGCTTCGCTCGACATCTCGGAAAAACGCCGGGCGCAGGACGGCAAGATCCAGTTCCAGCAGTTCGGGCCGGCGAAGATCGAGCTGCGGCTCGCGACGATTCCGACGTTCGACGGCCACGAGGACGCGGTGCTGCGGATCCTCTCGGGCGGCGCCGCCACGCCCATCGATCAGCTCGGCCTGCGCGACGACGTGCTGGCTGCCCTCAAGAAATCGATCGCGCGACCCTACGGGATCCTGCTCGTCTGCGGGCCGACCGGCTCGGGCAAGACGACCACGCTGCACGCGGTGCTGAGTTCGATCAACACGCCCGACCTCAAGGTCTGGACCGCGGAGGACCCGATCGAGATCCAGCAGCCGGGGCTACGCCAGGTGCAGGTCAATTCGAAAATCGGCTGGACCTTCGCCATGGCAATGCGCGCATTCCTGCGCGCCGACCCGGACGTGATCATGGTCGGCGAGATGCGCGACGAAGAGACCGCGCGCATCGGCATCGAAGCCTCGCTCACCGGGCACCTCGTGTTTTCCACCCTGCACACCAACAGCGCGCCCGAGAGCGTCGTGCGCCTGCTCGACATGGGGGTGCAGTCGTTCAACTTCGCCGACTCGCTGCTCGGAATTCTCGCGCAACGCCTGGTGAAGCGGCTATGCCCGAAATGCCGCCAGCTCGAGCCGCTCGAAGGAACCGCGCTCGACGATCTGGCCGCGGAATACTGCGCCGACACGCCGCTCGAGCCCGGGAACGTGATCGCCGAATGGCGCAAGCGCCATGGCAAGAAGCTGCAGCTGCCGCGCGCGAAAGGCTGCGACGACTGCCTGAAGACGGGTTACAAGGGCCGTCTGGGAATCCACGAGCTGCTGGTCAATTCGCCCAAGATACGCCCGCTCATCCGCCACGCCGCGGGTGTGGACGAACTGCGCGCGACTGCCATGGCCGAAGGCATGCGCACGCTGCGCCAGGACGGAATCGAGAAATGCCTGCTGGGAATCACCGACCTGGTGGAAGTTCGGGCCGCCTGCGCCTGAGCGCGAACCAAGGCGCCCGAAGGACCTTCACGCCTCGCATCACCCTGCGCCGAGATGCTACGCCGCGCCCCCCGAAGCGGGGCCGGCCGCAAATGGCAGGGGTTCTCATCGTACCTCCGGTCGCTGCCCGCGTCCTCTCAGGGCTGAGGTTGCGGCACGCTCGCGACGCCGGTCCGACGAATCGATTGATCTAACTCAATTACCCTTCGTCCGGGCGTGCCAGCATTTGACGCATGGCAACAGGACTACTGGAAGGGGTCATCGCAAATATGCCTCTGTTTCGGCATATTGCGCGGCCGCACCTGGCGGAACTGGCGCGCCACGCCCGCGTGCAGCACGTGCGTCGCGGCGCGACGATCTGCCGGCGCGGCGAAGTGCTCAACTGCTTTTTCGGCATTGCCTACGGCCTCGTGAAACTCGCGTTGCGCGCCAATGGCGGCGAGGAAAAGGTGCTGCGCCTGGTCGGTCCCGCGGAGACCTTCGGCGAGGCGCTCGTGTTCAGCGAGCGGCCCAATCCGCTGCAGGCGGTTGCGCTCGCCGACACGATGGTCGTGGTGTTTCCCTCGCAGGCCGTGCTGTCGCTCCTCGAGCATGACCCGAGCTTCGCCCGCGGCCTGCTCGGCAATCTTTCCGACCGCATGCACGACCTGGTGGCCGAAGTCGAGGCGAGCACCCTGCTCAGCGCGCGCCAGCGCGTGGCTTCGTATCTCGAGTCGCTCGCGCCCGAAGGCACGAACGGCCGCGCTCGCCTGCCGGCGACCAAGACCGTGATCGCGGCACGCCTGGGAGTCACCAAGGAAACGTTTTCGCGCCTGTTGCGCGAAATGGCCAACCAGGGGCTGATCGAAGTCGAGAAGCGGGAAATCGTGTTGCGCAATCGCACCGGCCTCGCGCTGGTGGCGCAGGGCCCCGCGCACGCATGACCGGCGTCAAGGCGGCCTGATTCCTGCGTGCTAAGTTGAGGACCTGAAGGAGGCCTTCATGTACAAGCACATCCTGGTTCCCACCGACGGTTCGAAACTTTCCCTCAAGGCCGTGAAGACCGCGGCGACGCTCGCCAAGACGCTGGGCGCGAAACTGATGGGCGTGTACGTCATTCCCCCGTACGTGCCGCCCGTGTACGGCGAGGCGGTGATCTACATGCCGGAGATGACGCCGCGGCGCTACAAGGAAATCACGCGGCGCCACGCCGACGAGGCGCTCGCCGCGCTCGAAACCGAAGCCAAATCCACGGGCGTGACCTGCAAGACCGTGACGGTCACCGCGGACCAGGCCTGGGACGGCATCGTGCGCACCGCGCACTCGAAGGGCTGCGACCTCGTGGTGATGGCTTCGCACGGCCGCCGCGGCCTGTCCGGACTGCTGCTCGGCAGCGAAACCACCAAGGTCCTGACGCACTCCAAGATCCCGGTCCTCGTCTGCCGCTGACCCGAGCGGCGCGGCGCGCCGCGAACGCGATCACGCCGGGGGTGAATTCCAGCGCGCGCCCAGTCCGATGGGCGCCGGCGCGATACTGACGATCCGCGTGAACAGCTTGGTGAGATCCTGTTCGCGCAGGTCGGCGATCGGGTCTTCGTTTCCGGCGAACGCCTGCTCGATCGCCTGCCAGTCTTCGGCATTCAGCGCGCGCTCCGCCGCCGGCAGCACCTCCCGTTCCTCGCGCTGCATGTGACGGCGGTGAAACTCGGCGTACTCCTCGACCGCCGCGGCGAACGGTCCGCTCCAATGCGGCCAGCTCCGCTCGAACTGGTCCAGCGTGCGCTCCAGTTCGCGAATCCGCCGCGCGCCCTCGCGATGCTCGGCGCGAAGCGAATCGAGCAGCGGAATCGTTTCGGGAGCGCGTTCGGCGAGCCGCGCGAAGAGAAACCGGTCCTCCTTCGGATGGTGCAGCCGCTCGGGGAATTCGTCGACGTAGCGGATCATGGCGCGGAACACGTCGAACTGCGGCCGCACGCGGGGATTTTCCGCCGTATGCGCCAGATGCCGCAGACCGTGCAATACGGCGGCGAGCGAGTGGTGCTCGGCGCGCAGGATGCGGATGGCCTCGTTCATTCACGTACCGCTGAACGATCCGCGCGGCATGCCAACCTGCCACCCGTTTCGCCGCTCCTCGATCTGCCGCCACGGCGCAGAAACACCGCGCCAGGTCGGCAGACCATGGAACGTCAGGTTCGAACCGATGCCCATATCACCTCCGCAACGCCGCTTGCGTGCGCGAGACCGAATGCGCCAAATCCGAGCACCAGCGCGCCTGCGCCCATGCGCACCGCGCGACGCGAGAACCACGCCCGCAGCGTCGATGCGGCGAGACCCGCGACCATCAGGTTCGGGAGCGTACCGAGGCCGAAGGCGAACATCGCCAGCGCCCCGCGGCCCGGTGAGCCCGCAAACGCGGCGGCCGCGAGCGCGCCGTAGACGAGCCCGCAGGGCAGCCAACCCCAGGCGAGACCCGCCGCGTAGGCGCGCGGCGGCGTGCGCGCCGCGAGCGCGCGCGCCGCGACCGGCTGCAGCCGGCGCCACAGCGGGCCGCCGAGCGCTTCGAGCCGCCCGAGCAGGCGTCCCGCACCCATCAGGTACAACCCGACCAGCACCAGCATCACGTTGGCGGCTGCATACAGCGCAGTCTGCACCGGCAGCGCGCCCGGGAGGTAAGTCGCCAGGCCGCCGACGAATCCGGCCGTTGCGCCGGCCGCCGTGTAACTCGTGATCCTGCCCGCATTGAACGCAAGCTGCCGCGCGAACTCGGCGCCGCCGTGCCTTGCAGTCGCGATCGGAATCGTGCGTCCAGCCGAAAACGCGGTCACGATTCCGCCGCACATGCCGACGCAGTGAACTCCGGAGGCGATTCCCGCGACGAACAGGGCGAGCAGCAGGACGCCGCCGTCACCGCCCACGTCAGATGACCTTCGAGTACGCGGTGCGCTGAGCGCTCACGCGCAGATAGCGATCGAACACCATGCACACGGCGCGCACCACGAGCCGGCCGCGCGGGGTCACCACGATCCAGTCGGGCTTCAGTTCGACCAGCCCATCCGCGGCGAGCCGCTTCAGATCCTCGAGCTCGGCGGCGAAATAGCGCTTGAAGTCGATCAGGTAGGCGATTTCGATCGATTCGGTCGAGAGGCGGAAATTGCAGATCAACCCCTGGATCACGGCGCGTCGCACGAGATCGTCCTGCGTCAGCTCGAGCCCGCGCCACACCGGCAGCCGGCCGGCGTCGATCGTGTCGTAGTACTCCTCGAGCGTCTTCAGGTTCTGATAGTACGTCGGTCCGACTCGCCCGATCGCCGAAACGCCGAAGCCCAGCATGTCGGATTCGGGATAGGTCGAGTAGCCCTGGAAATTGCGCTGCAGCCGGCCCTGACTCTGGGCGACCGCGAGCTCGTCGTCGGGCCGCGCGAAATGGTCCATGCCGATGTAGAGGTAGCCTGCGCGCGTCAGGCGCCCGATCGCGAGGGTGAGGATCTGCAGCTTCGCCTCCGGCGTCGGCAGCTCGCCCTCGACGATGCGCCGCTGCGGCTTGAAAATGCGCGGCAGGTGCGCGTAGCTGTACAGCGCGATGCGCTCGGGGGCGATCTGGAGCACGCGGTCGAGCGTGATGTTGAAGCTGTCGAGCGTCTGCCGCGGCAGCCCGTAGATGAGGTCCAGATTGACCGAATGAAAGCCGTTCGCGCGCGCCTCGTCGATCACTCGGCGCGTCTCGTCTTCGCTCTGGATCCGGTGCACCGCCTTTTGCACCACCGGGTCGAAATCCTGCACCCCGACCGAAACCCGGTTGAAGCCGAGCTCGGCGAGGAATTTCATGCGCCCTTTTTCGACGCGGCGCGGATCGACCTCGATCGAGTACTCGGCCTGCTGCTCGCGGACGAACTGCGCATCGATCAGTTGCATCAGCTCGGCCATTTCGTCGCGCGACAGAAACGTCGGCGTGCCGCCGCCCCAGTGCAGCTGGCAGATGCGGCGATCCTCGCCGAGCAGCGCGCCCACCGCGGCCATCTCCCGGCCGACGTACTTGATATACTTGGCCGATCGGCCGTGGTCGCGCGTCACCACCTTGTTGCAGCCGCAGTAGTAGCACAGCGTGTC
The DNA here is from genome assembly GCA_001770475.1 of Betaproteobacteria bacterium RIFCSPLOWO2_02_FULL_66_14. Classification (GTDB taxonomy): domain Bacteria; phylum Pseudomonadota; class Gammaproteobacteria; order Burkholderiales; family SG8-39; genus 2-02-FULL-66-14. Next base: position 14,654 of record MERB01000016.1, read on the forward strand.
GCAGAACGGCAGGTGCACGTAAACCGAAAGCGGCTGTTTGATGCCTCCGATGTTTCGCTTGCCGAGCCAGTGCCGGAAATCGCTCTCGCCATAAGCCTCGACGAACCGGTCCGCCGTCGGGTAGGAGGTGTAGCGCGGGCCCGCGACGTCGTATTTTCGGATCTGGACCGGATCGATGACCAATTCGGATGCGGGGTACGCCATGGCGAACACTATGCCGCGCGGCGCAATGCGGTGGTTGACCTGAGTCAAAGGCGGATTTGCGCTTGAAGCGCCCCGACTGGCTTTCGTTGTGGGTGATCGCCGCGGTAGTCCTCGGACTCGCCGGCATGGCGGCCCTGAACCTCGCCACGTTTCTTGGCGGCGGCGGGAACCCGACGCTGGTCGCGGTGGTGCTGGTGCTGGACGCCCTGCTGCTCATGGCCTCGATCGCGGTCGCGCTCTGGTTCGCGCAGCGCTACGAGGAAGAACGCAAATTCGGGCGCGCCGCCCTCGATGCAAGCCACGCACGGCTTTCCTCGATCATCGATTCGGCGATGGACGCGATCATCACGGCCGACCCGGACCAGCGCATCATCCTGTTTAACCGTGCGGCGGAAACGGTCTTTCGCTGTTCGCGCGTCGATGCGATCGGCGCGCCGCTCGATCGTTTCATCCCGGCGCGCTTCCGCGAGCGCCACCGCGGGCACCTCGAGCGGTTCGGGCGCACCGGCGGCACCAGCCGCCGCATGGGCGATGCAACCACGCTGTGGGGGCTGCGCGCCGACGGCGAGGAGTTCCCGCTGGAAGCCTCGATTTCCCAGACTCAGGGGGAGGCTGGGCGGTTCTACACGGTGATCGTGCGCGACGTCACGCTGCGCAAGCAATCGGAGGACACGCTGATGCGCCAGCAGGCCGAGTTGCGCGAGCTCTCGGCGCGGGTGCTCGAGGCACGCGAAGAGGAAAAAACGCTCATCGCGCGGGAACTGCACGACGAACTCGGCCAACTGCTGACCGCGCTGAAGATGGACCTCGCCTGGCTGCGCGAGCGCCTGCCGCCGCCCGGCACGGAACTTGGAGGCAAGGCCGCGCAGATGGAGGCGCTCCTCGATCGCACCGTGACCTCGGTACGGCGCATTTCCGCGGATCTGCGGCCGCTGATGCTCGACGACCTCGGCCTGTCGGACGCGGTCTCCTGGCTGGTGGAGGATTTCGGAGCGCGCTCCTCGATCAAGTGCGAGCTGACGCTGCCCGACGACCCGGCGCTCGAAAAGCTCGATCGCCGGGTCGCCAACACCGTGTATCGAGTGCTGCAGGAATCGCTCACCAACATCGCCCGCCACGCGCAGGCTAAGCACGCCTGGGTAGTGGTCGGCACGGGTGGAGAGGACCTGCGGATGGACATCGAGGATGACGGACGCGGCATCCGCGAGGAGGATCTCGCGCGGCCGCGCTCGCTCGGACTGAAGGGCATGCGCGAGCGCGTGCTGTACCTCGGTGGCACGCTCGACATCGGCCGTGCGCCGAGAGGCGGAACGCGGCTGCACGTGAAAGTGCCCCGCCTGCTCGAAGGAGAGACCGAATCGTGATCCGTGTGATGCTCGCCGACGACCACACGCTGGTTCGCGAGGGGCTCAAGCAGCTGCTTTCGGCGGCGCCGGGAATCAATGTCGCGGGCGAAGCCGGCGACGGCGACGCGGCGCTCGCGCTCGTGCGCGCGGAGGACTTCGATGTCGCAGTGCTCGACCTGTCGATGCCCGGGCTTTCGGGGATCGACCTGATCAAGCGCGTGCTGCGCGAAAAACCCAAGCTCCGGGTTCTCGTGCTCTCGATGCATGGGGAGCAGCAGTACGCAGTGCGCGCGCTCAAGGCCGGCGCCTCCGGTTACCTCACGAAGGACAGCGCGCCCTCGCAACTCGTCAGCGTGATCCGCAAGATCGCGGCGGGCGGCGTCCACGTCAGCGAGACCGCGGCGGCGCTGCTGATCGGCCGTCAGGCCGCCACGACCGACGCGCCGCACACGCGGCTCTCCGACCGTGAATTCGAGATCTTTCGCGCCCTCGTCGGCGGAGAAGCCGTCGGCAGCCTCGCCGACCGCCTCAATCTCTCGGTGAAAACGGTGAGCACGCACAAGGCGCGCATCCTGCAGAAAATGAACATGGAAAGCACCGCGGAACTGGTGCGCTACGCGGTGGAGCGAAAACTGCTGTAGGACGATTCCTACCCGGGGGCGCGCCCTCCTACGGGCAAATTCAGCCGCGGCCGATAGCCCCCGCCCCGCGCTGCGGGCAGACTCCGCCCCATGTGCAGCTCGATTCAAGCGCCGACCCTCAAGGTCTTCATCGTCGAGGATTCCCCGATCGTGCGCGAGCGCCTGCTCGCGCTGCTCGGCTCGATCGACGGTGCAGCCACGGTCGGCGAAGCATCGAGCGCGAGCGAAGCGATCGACCGCATCATCGAAACGCAGCCCGACGCGGTGGTGCTCGACCTGAAACTCGCCGAAGGCAGCGGCTTCGACGTGTTGCGCGCGGTGCACGAGCGCGCGCCCGGAATCGACCTGTACATGCTGTCCAATTTCAGCGCCGAGCCCTATCGGCGCATGGCCGCGCGGCTCGGGGCGCGCGACTTCTTCGACAAGAGCCGTGAAATCCAGCGGGTGCGCGAAGTGCTTGCCGCGCGCGCCGCGCTGACCCCGCACTGAACCAGGAGACGCCACCCATGCAAACCGCCACCATCACCCGCATCGAACCGCGCACCGCGATTCTTTCCACGATTCCGCAGCTGCGCAAATTCGAGGTGACGTGTTCGAGCTGCAACCTGCGCGAGATGTGCCTGCCGATGGATCTCGACGCCGAGGCGATGCGCCGGGTCGAGCAGGTGGTGTATGCACGCCGCAGGGTGCGCCGGGGCGATTCGCTGTTCAACGCGGGCGACGAGTTCAGCGCGGTGTACGCAATCCGCAGCGGCTTCCTCAAAATGACCGTGATCAACGACGACGGCCGCGAGCAGGTGACGGGGTTCAACATGCCGGGCGAGCTGCTCGGGCTGGACGGCATCGGCACCGGACGCTACCACGGCAACGCGGTGGCGCTGGAAGATGCCGAGCTGTGCGTGCTGCCCTTCTCGCTGCTCGAGGAACTCGGGCGCGAAGTCCCGACGATGCAGCGGCACCTGCACGGCGTGCTCTCGCGCGAGATCGTTCGCGACCACGGCGTGATGATGCTGCTCGGATCGATGCGCGCCGAGGAACGGCTCGCGACCTTCCTGCTCAACCTGTCCAAGCGCTTCACGCGCCGCGGCTATTCGCCTTCGGACTTCCACCTGCGCATGACGCGCGAGGAAATCGGCAGCTATCTCGGCCTGAAGCTCGAAACCGTGTCGCGCCTGTTCTCGCGTTTCCAGGAAGACGGCCTGATCGAGGTGCAGCAGAAGCACGTGCGCATCGTCGACATCGCGGGGCTCGAAGCGGTGATGGGCGACTGAGCCCGCAGGACCGCGCTTCCTCCGCAACCGGGTTCTAGCAAAGTTCGACTGACCGCTTCCATTCTGGAACGGTCGCGTCCCACCCGAAGCGCGCGCTGATCGCCTCGCGCAGCGAATGCGCGGCGAGCGGCTCGCCGTGAACCACGAAGCATCGGCGCGGCGCGCGCCGGAAACCCGCCAGCCACGCGAGCAGCGCGTCACGGTCGGCGTGCGCCGAAAGGCCGCCGATGGTGAAGACCTTCGCGCGCACCGGATGCGGCTCACCGGACAGGCGCACCGTCTTCGCGCCGTCGACGATGCGCCGCCCGAGCGTGCCGGCCGCCTGGAAGCCGACGAACACGATCGCGCACTCGGGTCGCGACAGGTTGTATTTCAGGTGGTGCCTGATCCGGCCGCCTTCGCACATGCCGCTCGCCGAGATGATCACGGCGCCGGAGCGGATCCGGTTGATGCGCATCGAATCCTCGACGCTTTCGGTGAAGTGCACGCCTTCGAGCTGCGGACGCTCCGCGAGCGCAGCATGCTTCAGGGTGATTCGCGTCGCGGCAAGAGCCATCGGCGAATCGACGTACACGTCCATCGGCGGGACGCGCTGCGCGGCGCGCAGGTCGGCGAGATGCGAAAGGATTTCCTGGGTCCGGCCGACGGCGAACGCGGGAATCACCACGTTGCCGCGGCGGCTGCGCAACGCGTCGGTGAGCGCGAAAGCCAGTTCATCGAGCGTCTGCGCGAGGTTCTTGTGGTTGCGATTGCCGTAGGTCGACTCGACGAGCAGAGTGTCGGCTTCGGCAACCGATTCCGGATCGCTCACGATCGGACGGCCGGGTTGTCCGAGGTCACCGGAAAACACGATCCGATGGCCGCCGACCACGGCCTCCACGATCGCCGATCCGAGAATGTGCCCGGCGTCGCGATACGCGCAGCGCACCGCGACTTGCGGGCGGAAGTCCCGGCCGTATTCGACCGCCTCGAGTCGCTCGAGGCAATGCTCGGCCTGCGCAACGGTGTACAGCGGCGGCCCGCCCTCCCGCTCCGCCTCGCGTTCCTGCAGGTGCGCCGCGTCCCGAAGCATCACACCGAGCAAATCGATCGTCGCGCGCGTCGCATAGATCGCACCGCCGAATCCTTGCGCGACGAGCCGCGGCAGGAGCCCGGAGTGATCCACGTGCGCGTGCGACAGCAGAACGAATGCGATCCCGCGCGGGTCGAAGGCAAAGCGCTCGTTGCGGCGGCGCCCGGCGCGGCTGCCCTGGAACATCCCGCAATCGATCAGGAAGCGGCTCGCGCCGGTGTCGACGAGGTAGCACGAACCGGTCACCTCGCGGGCCGCGCCGAGGAAGCTCAGTTTCACGGCCCGAACTTGTAGTGCGCCCGGTCGAGATACGCGGCGATATCGTCGAGATCCTCGAGCGTGAACGGGTGCTTGACCTGCTGCGCCCAGCGCGCCACCTCGAGGCGCAACTCGGTGAACGATTTTACGCGCGAGCGGTTGCGATCGCGCTGGTGGATGCGCTCGTAGTGGCAGCCGCCGCACATGGTCTCGTAGAGTTGCCGGCCCCGGTTCGCGTCCTGCGCCGCCGCCGGAAGCGCTGCGGCAAGCAGCAAGGTCGTTGCAACGGCGCCGGGGCGCTTCATCGGTTCACTTCGCGCGCGCCGCGCTGCAGGTAGCAGGTCAGCGCGCTCGACGCCGCGGCAAACGCCCAGCACAGGAAGAATCCGATCGTGTACGCCGCGTGCCGGCTCAGGTTCGCGGGCTCACCGAACAGGTAAAGCTCCTTCGGGTCGAACACGGTGAAGAACAGCACTTCCCCGATGCCGCCGACGATGAACGAAGGCCACAGGATCCAGATCGCCTGCCTCATAGGTCCTCCTTGACGATCTTCCACTCGCCGCGCGAATCTTCGACCACGAGACGCCAGCGGCCCGCCGGCAGGGCTGGAAGTTGTGCTTCGTAGGCGCCGCCGGGCGTGCGCGCCAGCCGCAAGCGCTGGTCGAATCCGGATCGCGTCGGGTGCACCAGCTGCACGAACAGCGCATCGGGGGCGGCACCGGCGAGTTCGACGCGCAGCACCCCGTCCGCGCGCGTCACCTGAGCCCGGATGCCTTGCTCGAGCGCGCGGCGCTGCAGCCCGAGATCACGATTGATCGCCAGCCCGCGGCGGTAGTAGTCGTCGGCCACCAGCCCGTCCGCGTTCGCCATCGCGAGCCAGAGCGTCACTGCGCCCGCCACCACCACGGCCGCCGGTCCCGCCATCAGGATCCACGGCCACGGCTCCCGGTACCACGGCTTTGCGGTCGGCTTTGGGGTCAGAGTAACGTTTCCCAGGGAACTTGGGGTCAGAGTACGATTTTTGGATAGGTCAGTCATTCACGGCCCCGTGGAAAAAAACGTACTCTGACCCCACTCTGCGACGCAAGCGTGACTCTGACCCCGGGTTCGGGTCATCGGACGATGAACACCGTCGATTCGCGCACGTAGACGCCCGGGTCGTCGTCGGCGTGCACCAGGAATTCGATGCGGTGGGTACCTGGCCCCACCACGCCCGGCTGCGCGTGAACCCGAGCGCGGATCGGCAGCGTGCGGGACCCGGTGCCCGGGACTTCGACATGCGTTTCTCCATCGAGGCGCAGCGTCGGCAGCCCTCTTGCCTCGATGTCGAAGGTGCGTGCCCGCTCGGCCGTGTTGATGATGAGCAGGCGGTAGACGTTCTCGATGCCTCCCCCCTCGACCTCGCGTGCGATCGCCGCGCGATCCGGCACGACGTTGACCTTGAGCGGCACGCGCAGGTACAGGCCGATTGCCGCCGCCGTGATCACCGCCCAGATGATCGCCGAATACACGAGCACGCGCGGCCGGAACGCGCGCCTCAGGACCTGCGGGCGGTCGAGCGCATGCTCCATCGCTTGCTGCGTCGAATAGCGGATCAGTCCGCGCGGCTGGCCGAAGCGGTCCATGATCTGGTTGCAGCCATCGATGCAAGCCGCGCAGCCGATGCACTGGTACTGCAAGCCATCGCGAATGTCGATTCCGGTAGGACAGACCTGCACGCAGACGCCGCAATTCACGCAGTCG
>MERB01000016.1:21200-23219 GCA_001770475.1 Betaproteobacteria bacterium RIFCSPLOWO2_02_FULL_66_14
CGGTCGAACATCGCGCTCTGGAAGCGCGCGTAAGGGCACATGTAAAGGCACACCTGCTCGCGCATCCAGCCGGCGTTGCCGTAGGTGGCGAACCCGTAGAACAGGATCCAGAACGTCTCCCAGGGTCCGAGCCCGGTGCCGCCGTCGATCCACGCCGGCGTGCGGCCCAGTTCCGACCACAGATCGCGGATCGGCGTGACGTAGCCGACGAAAGTGAATCCGGTCCACAGCGCGAGCGCGATCCACAGGGAATGCTTGAGTGCCTTGAGCGCCAGTTTGCGCGCGTCCCAGCCGCCGCGGTCGAGCCGGATCCGCCGGTTGCGATCGCCCTCGACCACGCGCTCGATCCAGAGAAAGATCTCCGTGTACACGGTCTGCGGGCAGGCGTATCCGCACCACAGCCGCCCCGCGACCGCGGTGAACAGAAACAACGCGAGCGCCGCGATGATCAGCAGCACGGCGAGGTAGATCACGTCCTGCGGCCAGAACACCAGGCCGAAAATGAAGAACTTGCGGTTCACGATGTCGAAGAGCATCGCCTGCCGGTCGTTCCAGGTGAGCCAGGGCGTGCCGTAGAACACGATCTGCGTCGCCCAAACGAGCCCCCAGCGCCAGGCGGCGAACCAGCCGGTGACCGCGCGCGGATAGACCTTCTTGTGCGCGGCGTAAAGTTCGGTGACGGCGACTTCCCCGCCCCCCCCTGCCGCGGCGGGCGATGCCGGATCGTCGGTCGCGGTTTTCTTGATCGTGGAAGGTCGAGCCATGCCCTCCGACACGAGGCTACCTCGGAGGCGCCGACAGCGAGTACACGTACGCGGTCAGCAGGTGAATCTTGGTCTCGGAAAGCAGGTCCTTGTGCGCCGGCATCTGGTTCTGTCGGCCCTTCGTGATCTGCTCGACGATCGCGGCTTCGCCGGATCCGTGCAGCCAGATGCCGTCGGTGAGGTTTGGCGCGCCGAGCGCCGGATTTCCCTTGCCGTCCGCGCCGTGGCAGGCGGTACACAGTTGCGCGAACTTCTCCCTGCCGCGCGACGCCGCCGTCTGATCGTGCGCCGCGCCCGAAAGCGAGAGTACGTAATGGGCGACCTCGCGCGTCGCCGTCTCCCCGAGCGTCGGCCCGAACGGCGGCATCACGGCCCGGCGGCCCTCGGCGATCGACGTCCGGATGGCTTCCGGGGTGCCGCCCCAGAGCCAGTCTTTGTCGGTCAGGTTCGGGAAACCGCGGCTGCCGCGCGCATCGGACGCGTGGCATTGCGAGCAGGCGTTGAGGAACAATTTCTGGCCGATCGCGAGCGCTTCCGGGCTCTTCGCGACTTCCGCGATCTCGAGCTTCGCGTACTTTTCGTGGAGCGGACCGAACTGCGCGTTCGCCTCCCGGGTTTCCTGCTCGTATTGGCCGATCTGCGTCCAGCCGAGCATTCCACCGTAGCTTCCCAGGCCCGGATACAGCACCAGATAGCCGAGCGAAAAGGCGATCGTGACGTAGAACAGCCACGCCCACCAGCGCGGCATCGGGTTGTTGTACTCCTGCAGATCCTCGTCCCACACGTGACCGGTGGTGTCGGCCTCGACCGCTTTGCGCACGCTCTGCATTTTCAGGAACACGCCGCAGGCGAGGATCGACGCGAGGCTCACCACCGCGATGTAGAAGTCCCAGAAACTGTTCGAGAACTGGCTCATGGCCGGTCTCCGTCTTCGTTCAGCGGCATGCGCGCGTCGCGCTCGAAGCGGTCCTTGCGCGACGGGGCGTAGGCCCACCAGACGATCCCCAGGAACGCCGCCAGCGCGGCGACGGTGACGAGGCTTCTGAGCAGATTGATGTCCATGGCGGTCACTGTCTCGTCTTGATCGCGGTGCCGAGCACCTGCAGGTAGGCGATGAGCGCGTCCATTTCGGTCCGGTCCTTGAGTTCGGCTTTCGCCTGCGCGATCTCCGGGTCCGCGTAGGGCACGCCGACCCGGCGCAGGGCGCGCATCTTCGCCTCGATGTCGTCGGCGTTTGCCGCGGTCTTCGCGAGCC
>MERB01000016.1:23273-67250 GCA_001770475.1 Betaproteobacteria bacterium RIFCSPLOWO2_02_FULL_66_14
CGAGTAGCGCCCGCCGACGCGGTGCAGGTCCGGGCCGGTGCGCTTCGATCCCCACTGGAACGGATGGTCGTAGACGAATTCGCCCGCCACCGAGTAGTGCCCGTAGCGCTCCACTTCGGCGCGCAGCGGTCGCACCATCTGGGAGTGGCAGTTGTAGCAGCCTTCGCGGATGTAGACGTCGCGCCCGGTGAGTTCCAGCGCGGTGTACGGCTTGAGGCCCGCGACCGGCTCGGTCATCGTCTTCATGAACGACAGCGGCACGATCTCGACCAGCCCGCCGACTGCGATCACGAGGATGACCAGGACGATCAGGAGCGCCTGGTTGCGCTCGATCATGTCGTGGGTGAGCATCCGGTTTCCCCTTTCCTCAGGCATGCGCGGGCGCCGGAATCGGCGCATCGACCGGTTTCGTGCCGGCCACCGTCTTCCACACGTTGTAGAGCATGACCAGCATGCCGGCGAGGTACAGCACGCCGCCCAGCAGGCGGATGGCATAGAACGGGTAGGTCGCCTTGACGCTCTCCACGAAGGTGTAGGTGAGCGTGCCGTCGGCGCTCACGCCGCGCCACATCAGCCCCTGCATCACCCCGGCGATCCACATCGCCGCGATGTACAGCACGATGCCGATCGTGGCGATCCAGAAGTGCGTGTTGATCAGGCGCACCGAGTGCATCTCGGTGCGGCCAAAGAGCCGCGGCACGAGGTGGTAGATGCAGCCGATGCTCACCAGCCCGACCCAGCCAAGCGCGCCGCTGTGGACGTGGCCGATGGTCCAGTCGGTGTAGTGCGACAGCGCGTTCACCGTCTTGATCGACATCATCGGCCCTTCGAAGGTCGACATGCCGTAGAACGACAGTGACACGACGAGGAACTTGAGGATCGGATCGGTGCGCAGTTTGTGCCAGGCGCCCGAGAGCGTCATGATGCCGTTGATCATCCCGCCCCAGGAAGGCGCGAGCAGGATGAGCGAAAACAGCATCCCGAGCGACTGCGCCCAGTCGGGCAGCGCGGTGTAGTGCAGGTGGTGCGGGCCGGCCCACATGTAGGTGAAGATCAGGGCCCAGAAATGCACCACCGACAGGCGATACGAGTACACCGGGCGCTCGGCCTGTTTCGGGATGAAGTAGTACATCATCCCGAGGAAGCCCGCGGTGAGGAAGAAACCGACCGCGTTGTGCCCATACCACCACTGCACCATCGCGTCCTGCGCGCCGCTGTAGGCCGAGTAGGATTTCCAGAGACTCACGGGAATCGCCGCGCTATTGACGATGTGCAGCACCGCGACCGTGATGATGAAGGCGCCGAAAAACCAGTTGGCGACGTAGATGTGTGCGATGCGCCGCTTGAACAGCGTGCCGAAGAACACCACTGCGTAGGCCACCCAGACCAGCGTGATCAGGATGTCGATCGGCCATTCGAGCTCGGCGTACTCCTTGCCCGAGGTGTAGCCGAGCGGCAGCGTGACGGCGGCGAGCACGATCACCGCCTGCCAGCCCCAGAAGGTGAAGGCGGCAAGGCGATCGCCGAACAGGCGCGCATGGCAGGTACGCTGCACGACGTAATAGGAAGTCGCGAACAGGGCGCAGCCGCCGAAAGCGAAGATCACGGCGTTGGTGTGCAGTGGCCGCAGCCGGCCGTAGCTCAGCCAGGGCACATCGAAGTTCAGCTCCGGCCACAGCAGCTGCGCCGCGATGACCACGCCGACCAGCATGCCCACGACGCCCCAAACCACGGTCATGATCGCGAACTGCCGGACGACGGTGTAGTTGTAGCTGCCTTCGGTGGACATACGGGGCCCCGCGATGCGCGATGAATCGAAAAATCGTAAGGCGCCAGCCCCTCGCGGGGTTGACATGGATCAATCAAATCGGAGGCCTTGGGGGGACGAGGATCGCGGCCCCGGCCAGACGGGCTTCGCGCAACGCGGCGAGCGCCTCGTTCGCTTCGGCAAGCGCGAAGTGCGCGGTCGCGATCCGGAGTGGAACCGCAGCGGCGATACGCATGAACGCTTCGGCGTCGGCGCGCGTGAGGTTCGCCACCGACTGGATGCGACGCTCGCCCCACAGGAGCGCGTAGGGAAACGCGGGGATGTCGCTCATGTGGATCCCGCCGCACACGACCGAACCGCCTTTGCGCACGGCGGCGAGCGCTTGCGGCACGAGCGCTCCGACAGGCGCGAAGAGGATCGCGGCGTCGAGCGCTTCGGGCGGCGCGCTCGTCGAATCCCCCGCCCAGTCCACGCCGCAACTCAAAGCAAAACGCTGCGCCTCGGCGTCGCCGGGCCTGCAGAACGCGTACACGGCCCGGCCCTCGTGCTTCGCCACCTGCGCGACGATGTGCGCGGCGGCGCCGAAGCCGTAGATCCCGAGTCGCCGGGCGTCGCCCGCGATCGCGAGCGAGCGGTAACCAATCACCCCGGCGCACAGCAGCGGCGCGGCTTCCTCGTCGCCATAGCCCGGCGGAATCGCGACGCAGTAGCGCTCGTCGGCGAGCACGTACTCGGCGTAGCCGCCGTCGAGATCGTAGCCCGTGAAGCGCGCCTCGTCGCAGAGGTTTTCGCACCCGGCGCGACAGTGATCGCATTCACCGCAGGTCGCGCCGAGCCAGGGCACGCCGACGCGGTCGCCCACCCGGTAGCGCGTTGCCGACGCCCCCGCCGCCGCCACCCGGCCGACGATTTCGTGCCCCGGCGTGAGCGGCCGTCGACCGCCCGCCAGTTCGCCATCGACGATATGCAGGTCGGTACGGCACACACCGCAAGCGAGCACCTCGAGCAACACCTGTCCCCTTCCAGGCTCACTCAGCGGCAAACGCGATTCCTCGAGCGGCCCGCGCGGCCCACGCAGCCGCATCGCCCGAAAATCAGGGACAGACCACGATTTCACCGGTCCTTCCCGTCGGGCTTATGGAAATCGTGGTCTGTCCCCGATTTTTCGTCGTCATCGAGAATCGAGTAGCCCGGGCGATCGAGATCGTCGAACTGGCCGCCGTGCAGCGCGCGCCAGAACACCCAGCCGATCAGGAATACGAGCGCGACCGAGAGGGGAACGAGGAGGTAGAGGCTGCTTTCCATGTGGCGTGACCCGGTTCCCTCGTCGCAACGCGCAGCGCGTTCAGCACCACGATGAACGAACTCGCCGCCATGCCGACCGCGGCTTCCCAGGGCCCGACCCAGCCGGCCGCGGCGAGCGGCAGCGCGAGCGCATTGTAGGCGAGCGCCCAGCCGAAATTCTGCCGGATCACGCGCATCGTTCCGCGCGCCTGCGCAAACGCCGCACCGACCGACGCGAGGCGTTCGCCCGTCAGCACCAGATCGGATTGCAACTGCGCGATTTCCGATCCGCCGCCCATCGCGATCGAGACATCGGCGCGCGCGAGTACCGGCGCATCGTTCAATCCGTCGCCGAGCATCGCCACGACGCGCCCCTCGGCCTGCAGCCGCTCGACGTAGGCGAACTTCGCCTGCGGCGTCGCGCCGCCGGAGAAGTTCTCGATGCCGAGCGCCTTCGCCAGCGGCTCGACCACCCGCGGATCGTCGCCGCTCACGAGGTGCACGCGCAGTCCGCCCGCGATCAGGTCCTGCACCAGGCGCGCCGCATCGGGCCGCAGCGGGTCTTCGAACGTGAACCGGGCGAGCCAGCCGCCCTCGTCGGCGAGCCACGCCGAACTGCGTGCCTCGATCTCGCGTGGCGCGGGTCCAGCAAGCGCGCCGCAGAACGCGGCAGCGCCGATTCGCAGGCGTCGTCCCGCCACCACCGCGTCGATGCCGTGCCCCGGATGATTCACGATCTCCGACACGCCCTGCGCCTGCGGGCCATCCCCGAAGGCGCGCGCGATCGGATGCCGGCTGGAGGATTCGAGCGCGCGAGCGAGCGAAAGGCATTGCGCCCGGTCGAGATCGCCGAGCGGCTCCGCGTCCGCAAGCGCCATTCGACCCGTGCTCAGCGTGCCGGTCTTGTCGAGCACGATGTCGGTCGCGCGAGCGAGCGACTCGAGCGCCCCCGAGCGCGTCAGCGCGACGCCGCGCTCGAGCATCCGGCCCACCGCCGCCGTGAGCGCGATCGGCGCCGCGAGCGCCAGTGCGCAGGGGCAGGTGACGACGAGCACGGCGACCGCGACCCACGGATCGCGCCACCACAGGAGCGCGCCGAACGCGACCGCAACGACGACGTAGGTCAGCCAATGCGCGATCCGGTCCGCGCTCGCCACCAGCGCCGGTTTCGCCGCCGCGGCGCGCTCCACGAGCCGCGCGATCGCCGCCACCGCGGTCTCCGCGCCGACGCGCGTCACGCGCATCACGAGCGGCTGCTCGACGTTCACAGAGCCGCCGATCAGCGCCGCGCCCGCGTCCTTCCTGACCGGGAGCGATTCACCGGTGAGCAGCGATTCGTCCGCGCTCGAGATTCCGCTTTCCACGATGCCGTCGGCGGGCACGCGTTCGCCGGGCGGCACGACGACCCGGTCGCCCGCGACGAGCGCGTGCGCGGGAACGCTTTCCGTCGCCCCGCCGGCGAACCGCAACGCGAACGAAGGCATCCAGCGCGAAAGGCGGTCGAGCCCGCGCGCCGCCCGCCCGCGCGCGAGCAACTCCGCATAGCGGGCGCCGAGCAGGAGAAACACGAGCATGCTGATGGAGTCGAAATACACTTCGCCCGTGGCGCTGACCGTCGCCCAGACGCTCGCCGCGAAACCGGCGGCGATGCCGAGCGCGATCGGCGTGTCGAGCCCGAATCGCCCGAGTTTCAAATCGCGCCAGGCAGCGCCGAAAAACGGCCCGCAGCTGAACAGGATCACGGGCAACGTCAGCGCAAGACTCGCCCAACGCAGCACCTGCGCGCTTTCCGGCGACAGGGTTGCACCGCCGTCCAGATACGCCGGGATCGCATACATCATCACCTGCATGGCGCCAAACCCGGCGACGAACAGCCGCCACAGCGCCGAACGCTTTTCAGCGCGCGCGAGATCGACCTGGCGCTGCGGATCGAACGGATAGGCCTCGTAGCCGATGGCGCGGATCGCTTCGATGATTCGCGACAACCGTGTTGCGCGCTCGTCCCATTCGATCTGAGCGCGGTGCGTCGCGTAGTTGACGTCGACCCGCAGCAGTCCCGGGAGTTTTCGCAGCCACTGCTCGTTCAGCCACAGGCAGGCCGCGCAGCGGATGCGATCGAGGATCAGCGTCGCAGCGTGCGAATGCTCGCCGACGCGCAGCGCGAACTGCCGCTGCGCCGCCGGGTCGTCGTAGGCTTCGAGGGGCGGCAGATCCTGCGGCCGCGGGCCCGCCGCCGAACGCGTTTCGTAGTAGTTCGCGAAGCCCGCGGCGACGATGGTGTCCGCGACCGCGCGGCAACCGCCGCAGCAGAACTCGCGCTCTGCGCCGAGCACGGGCGAGCGCCAGCGGCGCACCTCGAGTACCGGCGCGCCGCAGTGAAAACAGCCGGGCAGCGCCTCCGAGGCGCCACCCGCGGGGGCGGGCACCTAGCCCGCCTCCGGATGCATCAATGCACCGCCAGGCGCCGGGTCTGCGCGCTCGCCTTCTTGGGCAGGGTCAGTTCGAGCACCCCGTCCTTGTAGTTGGCGACCGCGCCCTGCGCGTCGACATCGGTCGGCAGCGTGAAGCTGCGCGACGCCATGCCGTAGTAGCGCTCGCCGTGCAGGACCTTGTCGCCTTCCTTCTTCTCGTGCTCGCGCTTGACCTCGGCGCGGATCGAGACCTGGTCGCCGTTGAGGTCGATCTGGATGTCGTCCTTCTTCACACCGGGAATTTCCGCGTCCACCTTGTAGGACTTGTCGTCTTCCTCGACATCGACCTTCATGCGCAACTCGGTCTCGCCCGGATAGGCGAACGGCCGCACCCAGTACCCCTTGTTGAAGTCGCCCAACAAGTCGTCCAGCAAACTGCCATAGCGTTGAATGTTTGCCATCGTTGGCCTCCTTTCTGGCTGCTAGATGGGGTTGCACCCGGCCATCGTCAAGCAGCGTAAATCATTGCGCGGAATCCGTGTTGACGGGGGTCAATCGGGTTTGCGCCAGCATAGGCCGACCGAATGCATCCGATTGCGAGAATCCATTTGTTCAATCGAGGCGACGGCCTGTAGAGTGCCCTCTTATGACGACCCCGACCTCCACCCCGCGCGAAGGCAGCCTCGAGGCCCCCACCCGCCACGCGCTCGACTGGAAGAACCCCGAGTTCTACGATGCGGCGTCGCTCGACAGGGAACTCGAGCGCGTGTTCGACATCTGTCACGGCTGCCGCCGCTGCGTCAACCTGTGCACCGCGTTTCCCACGCTCTTCGACCTGGTCGACGCATCCCCCACGCTGGAAGTGGATGGCGTCGCGAAGGCCGATTTCCGCAAGGTGGTCGAGCAGTGCTACCTGTGCGACATGTGCTACATGACCAAGTGCCCGTACGTTCCGCCGCACGCCTGGAACGTGGATTTTCCCCACTTGATGCTGCGCGCGAAGGCCGCCCGCTTCCGGGAGCGCGGCGCGAGCTTCCGCGACCGGCTGCTGTCCTCGACCGACGCGCTCGGCAAGCTCGCTACGATTCCGATCGTGGTGCAGACGGTCAACGCACTCAATCGCAACGGCGCGGCGCGCACGGTGATGCAGGCGACGATCGGCGTGCACCGCGAGCGAAGACTGCCGCCGTACGCCGGCGCGAAGTTCCGCCCGAATGCGGCCCGCTCGCAGGAGTTCCAGGTGAAGGACGGCGCGAACACGCCCGGCAAGGTCGCGATTTTCTCGACCTGCTACGTCAACTACAACGAACCGGGAATGGGGCACGACCTCCTCGCCGTGCTCGCGCACAACGAGGTTCCTTACGTGATCGTGGAGAAGGAAGCCTGCTGCGGAATGCCGAAACTGGAACTCGGCGATCTCGAGAGCGTGGCGAAGCTCAAGGCGGTCAACATTCCGCCGCTGGCGAAGCTGGCGCGCGAGGGCTACGCGATTCTCACGCCGGTGCCCTCGTGCACGCTGATGTTCAAGCAGGAGCTGCCGTTGATGTTTCCAGGCGATGCCGACGTGAAGGCGGTGCAGGAGGCGATGTTCGATCCGTTCGAGTACCTGATCCTGCGCAACCGCGACGGCCTGCTGAAGAAGGATTTCAAACACAAGCTGGGCAGGGTCTCGTACCACATCCCGTGCCATTCGCGCGTGCAGAACGTCGGCCAGAAGACGCGCGAGATGCTCGAGCTGATCCCGGGCACCGAGGTGAACACCGTCGAGCGCTGCGCCGGCCACGACGGCACCTGGGGCGTGAAGCGCGAGTACTACGAGAACTCGATGAAGATCGGGCGGCCGGTGTTCCGCCAGATGGCTGGGACGCAACCCGACTACGTCGCCTCCGATTGCCCGATCGCCGGTCGCCACATCCTGCAGGGCATGGGCGCGGAGGCGAAGGGCGCCGAGAAGGCGCACCCGCTCACGCTGCTGCGCAAGGCCTACGGCCTCTGATCCGGCGCCGCGGGCGGGGCGCCGTCCATGCACGCGCGCCAGGTGTCGCGCCCTGCCGCCTTGGCGCGGTAAAGCGCCTCATCGGCTGCCTTGAGAATTCCGGCGGCTTCGCTTTCCTCCTCGCCCTGGTAGAACGCGACCCCAAGGCTGGTTGAAATCGCCAATCGGTGTTCGCCGAGGTCGAATTCGGCGCGCATTGCGGCCACGATCTTCCCGGCGATGCGCTCGCCGGCCGCGCGGTCATCGAGCGCCTCCAGGATCACCGCGAACTCGTCGCCGCCGAGGCGCGCCGCGGTGTCGGTATCGCGGATGCATTGGTTGAGGCGTTTCGCGAAGCCGCGAATGAGCGCATCGCCCGCGTCGTGGCCGAAGCTGTCGTTGATGCGCTTGAACCGGTCGATGTCGAGGTACATCGCCGCCATCAGCGTGCGGTTGCGCCGGCTGCGCGCGATCGCGCGTTGCATGCGGTCGTGAAACAGGTTCCGGTTGGGCAGCCCCGAGAGCGCGTCGTGCCCCGCCTGGTGCGCGAGTTCCAGTTCCAGGCGCTTGCGGTGCTCGATATCGGCATTGGTGCCGGCCAGCCGCAGCGCGCGGCCGCGGCCGTCGCGCGCCACGACCCGGCCGCGGCTGCGGATCCACATCCAGTCGCCCGAAGGCTTGCGCACGCGATGCTCGATGTCGTAATGCGTCGCCTTGCCTTCGAGCACCTCCTGCAGGTGCCGGCGCAGCGCCGGGAGGTCATCCGGGTGCACGAGCGCCTCGAGCTCCGGCGGCGTGTGCGAGACCGCCGCAGGCGCCTTCCCGAGCAGGGCAGACCACTGTTCGTCGAGGTATATCCGTCCCGAGCGCACGTCGAAATCCCAGAGCGCGAGGCGCGAGCCGTCGAGCGCAAGCGACAGGCGCTCCTCGTCGGCGGCGAGCCGGCGCACCAGGGGCGCGACGCGCAAACGCAGCAGCCAGGCGCCGAGCGCCGCCAGCACCACAAGCAACAGCACTGCGGCCAGCAACTGCCGGCGCACCGGCGCATACAGCTCGGCGGTATCCATCTTGATCACCATGGCGAGACCGGTGGCGCCGATCGGCGCGTAGGCGGCGATGACGAATCGCTCGCGATAGTCGCGCCCCACCGCCACGCCCTGCTCGCCTGCGAGCGCGTGCGCCATCGGCATCGCATCCGAGAATGCGGTCTGAAACGCGGACGGGGCCGGTCGCTGGCGCACGCAATCCAGTTCCATTGCAAGGCGCCTGCAGACCACGATCTCGGCGCTCGCCGCGAAGTCGTCCGCGTTGCCGAGGGCGCGCGTCAATGCCTCCAGGCGCTGCTCGCTCACGACCACCCCGACCGGCTCGCCGTTCAGGCTCACCGTCACGCGGTCGTAGAGCACGAAGCCGTCGTCCCAGAGCAGCGCCGAGCGATGCGCACCCGCAATGGGGAGCACGAGTGCCGGGACCTCCAGCTGCCGTCCCGCGGCGGCGTGCCGCGCGCCGTGCAGGCCGTGGAACGCGATGCCGGAAAATCCGAACTGCAGCGCGCTGTCCGCTTCCGCCTGCAGCGCCCGGCGCGCGGCCGCGTCGTCCGGCCGTCCCTGCAGCGCAGCCAGATTCGCGGCGATGGCCGGGCGGGTCGCCACCACGGCCGCCCGCGTCGTTCGATACTCGACCGTCGTGCGGAACGAGTCGACGCGGCCGTTGACCTGGGCCAGCAGGTTGCTGCGCGCGAAATCCTCCAATTGGTGCATGGTGACGGCGAACGCGCCAATGGCGTAGGCGCAGACGATGAGCGCGAGGATCCCGGCGCCGGCGGCGGCGATGCGCCGATCCTCGCGTTCGATCACGGTACGACTGCGGTACCATGCCATTCGCCGCGCGCACAGCCACAATGCCACGCTCAGAGCGACGAACCCCGCAGCCGTATGCAGCGCCATCGGACCGAACGGATAGTCCGCGAAGATCAGCGCGAAACGCAGCGCCTGGCCCGCGATGCCGATCGCGGCGAGCGTGACGGTCGCAAGCGCGAGGCCCTGCACCGCGACGCCCTGCCAGGCGGCGCGCACCCGGTGCAGGAGGACGAGCGCCGCGCCAACGCACATGAATGCGGCCGCGGCAGGCGCCGCCATCCGCCCGGGGTGCGGATTGTCGTCGGTGAGCCAGCGGTGCAGCTGCGGCCAGTCGATGCCGAGCGAGCGCCCGGAGAGATATTCGGCCAGCACCAGCGCGCTCACCAGGATGAGCACGGTGCCGAGCACCGTTCGCAGTCGTTGCAGGCGCGCCTCGGGCACGAGGCCTTCGGCGCCAAGCGCCAGCCCGGCGAGCGCAAAGCACAGTGCCGTGTTGAACACCATCAGCGTGCCGGGCACGGCGCGCAGGATCGCGGGCTCGCGCAGCAGCCAGCCTGTCATGACGACAGCCGCCACCGCGACGATGCCCCAGCCGATCAGGCCCGACGCAGGCAGTTTCATGCCAAATGGCTCGCGCATGGCGCAATTCCGGTCGCGTGATGCGCAAGGCTACCGCGTTCCGGCGTGCGCTGCTTCTTGCCGTTGCGCTGCAGGGCTGCGCGGCGACGCCACCGCCTGCGCCCGACTTCGCGTTCGCGCTGATGGGCGACATGCCGTATTCGCACGCGCAGGCCAACCTGCTCGACGAGCTGATCGCGCAAATGAACGCCGAGCCGCTCGCGTTCGTCGCGCACGTCGGCGACATCACCTCCGGCCGGGGGCCCTGCAGCGACGAGTGGCTGGAGGCGCGAAGGCGCCAGTTCGCGCGCCTCCGGCATCCGTTCGTGCTGCTGCCGGGGGACAACGAGTGGACCGATTGCCACCGCAGCGGTTTCGATCCGCTCGAGCGCCTAGCACGCTGGCGGGAGTTGTTCTGCGGGCCGGTCGCGTTGCACGCATTCCGGCGCCAGCCCGGAGCGCACTGCGAAAACGTGCTCTGGGAAGCGAACGAAATCGTCTTCGTGGGAGTGAACGTTCCCGGCAGCAACAACAATCTCGACCGCACTCCGCAAATGGACGCCGAACACTCGGCGCGAATGCGAGCCGTATTCGGCTGGCTCGAGGAAGCGAAGACTCTCGCGCAGGGGCGCGGCGCGCTCGTGGTGCTCATGCAGGCCGACCCGTTCCTCGCGCCGCGCGCGGGGCCGGACGGCTTCGCGTCGCTGCGCGATTGGCTGCGCCGCGCGGCGCAGGATTCTTCGCCGAGGATTCTGCTGGTCCACGGCGACACGCATTTTTTCCGCGACGACGAACCGCTTCCGCGGCTGCGTCGTGTCGTGGTGCCGGGTTCGCCGCAGGTTCGCTGGCTGCGCGCATCCGCGGTGCGCGGTGAATTTCGCATCGAGGTCGCCGATCCGCCCTGAGTTTTCGAACGGCCGCGTGCCTTGACCTGGATCAACCGTCACCCGGCCGTCCATCTTTAAGGTACGGGGCGCCTGCAATTACCCGGTTCAGAGGCCCCAATCGATGAAGTGGTATAGCACAGGACTTTTGTCCGTCGGCCTGGTCGCGGTGCTGGTCGCGCTCGTCGCGTCGCCTGCGTTGACGCAGCAGTCGGCCAAGCCCGCCGAGACAGCGGCCGCGCCCGCGGCAGTGGCCGATGAACGTCCCGACAACGAGTCCTGCCTCGCCTGCCACGGCAACGAGGGCTTCGAATCCGACGGGCCGAACGGCAAGAAGCGCGACCTCCACGTGAACGCCGAGCGCTTCGGGGGCAGCGTGCACGGCAAGCGGCTGTGCGTCGAGTGCCACAAGAACATCACCGAAGTGCCTCACGAGCCCGTGCAGGTCCGCGTGAGCTGCGTGCAGTGCCACGAGGATCTGTGGGCGGAGGCGGAGCGCGACGGCAAGACGAAGGACCATTCGCGCCTGGGCGTGGTCGTCGAGCAGATCAAGCATTACATGCGTTCGATCCACGCCCGGCCGAGCCGCGCCGACCAATCGCGCACCAACGCGACCTGCTACAACTGCCACGAAGCGCATTACGTGTCCCCGGTCGGCAGTACCGGACGCGCGGACTGGCGCCTGGGCATTCCCGACGCCTGCGGCAAATGCCACGTCAAGCAGCGCGAGGAATACGCCCAGTCGGTCCACGGCAAGGAAGTCCTCGAGAACAAGAACCCGGTCGCCGCGATCTGCTCGGACTGCCATACGACGCACGACGTGGAATCGGCGAAGCTCGACGCGAGCCGCCTCGTCATTACCAGGAACTGCGGCAATTGCCACCACGATGCGCTGAAGACCTACTCGCAGACCTATCACGGCCAGGTCAACACGCTCGGCTTTGCGTACACCGCGAAGTGCTTCGACTGCCACGGCAGCCACAAGATCCAGCGGGTCGCGGATGCCTCGTCCACGGTGCACCGGGACAACCGCCTGCAGACCTGCAAGCAGTGCCACAAGGACGCGAGCGCCGGATTCGTCTCGTTCCAGCCGCACGGCGACCCGCACGACCGCAAGGCCTATCCGCTGCTTTGGGGCACCTACGTCTTCATGATCGCGCTGCTTGCGGGCGTGTTCACGTTCTTCTGGTCGCATATCGCGCTGTGGTTCTACCGCGAGTACAAGGAACGCAAGGCACGTCTGGCGCGGCCGCACGTCGTGCTCGATGCGTTGCCCGAAGAATTCAAGGGCAAGCAGATCCAGCGCTTCGAACTGCCGTGGCGGATCGCGCACCTGCTGCTGCTGCTGAGCGTCATGGCGCTGGTGCTGACCGGCACCTCCGTGCTGTTCGCGCACACCGAGTGGGCGCCGATGGTGATGAGAAACCTCGGAAGTCCCAAGGTCGCGGCGCTGATCCACCGTGCCGCCGCGGCGTTGTTCATGGGCCTGTTCGTGTGGCACCTGGTGTACCTCGCGATCCGCATGGCCCGCAGCGGCACGCCGTTCGACGTCTTCGGGCCCACATCGCTCGTGCCCAATCTTCAGGACCTGAAGGACATCGTGGCGATGTTCCAGTGGTTCTTCGGCAGGGCGCCACGGCCCAAATTCGATCGCTGGACGTACTGGGAGAAATTCGACTACTGGGCGGTGTTCTGGGGCGTCGGCGTGATCGGCGGCAGCGGCCTGGTGCTCTGGTTCCCGACGGTCGTCGCCACGTTCCTGCCGGGCTGGATCTTCAACATCGCGACCATCTTCCACGGCGAAGAGGCGATCCTCGCCGCGGTGTTCCTGTTCACGGTGCACTTCTTCAACAACCACTTCCGGCCGGACAAGTTCCCGATCGACGTCGTCATGTTCACCGGGCGCGTGTCGATCGAGGAGTTCAGGCACGAGCACGCGCTGGAATACAGGCGCCTGCTGGAAAGCGGCGAGTTGCAGAAGTACCTGGTGGACGCGCCGTCCGAGCCGCTGACGCTCGGCTCCAAAGTCCTCGGATTCACACTCATCACCATCGGCCTGATCCTGCTGTTGCTGGTCGTGACCGGATGGGTCAGCGGCATCATGCAGTGAGCCCCACCGCGTCCTTCGGTTCGCGCCGCCGGCCATGCTTCGACCCGCGCTTGACATAGGTCAAGCGCGTGCAGGACCTCGCTGATAGGTTCATCCGGTCGCAGGCGTCGGTTGCGCGAGGGGGACAAGCACGTGAATCGGAATCACGGGTCGGAGCGTGTGCGGGTTGATGCGAAGGTCACTTGCCTTCGGGCACCGGCACGGTTAGCCGTCCCGCGCAAGACCTGAAACCAATACCAATGCCCAGGCACATCTCCCGGTTGCTGCTGCTGTTCGTCGGCGCGGGCATTCTTGCCCTCGTCGCCAGGTGGTACTTCACCGCCGATACGTTTTACCAATTCGGCCATTTCCGTGGCAAGGCGGTAGGCGAAATCGCCGCCAAGGAGCCCGCTTATCAGACCGCCCGCTATTGCGAAGACTGCCACACCGAGCGCCATGCGCAATGGTCGGCGAACAACCACAAGAGCGTGAATTGCGAAGTCTGCCATGGCGCGGCGAAGGGCCATCCCGAGAACGGCAAGCTGCCCATTCCCGCCGACACGCGCAAGCTCTGCACGCTGTGCCATGAGCGCATGGCGGAACGGCCGCGCCCGCAGCCGCAGATCGATCCGGCCCAGCACTCTCCGGGCCAGCAATGCATCGTGTGCCACAACCCGCACGCGCCCAAGCTTGCCGGCGTCGTGGCGAAGGTGGCGGGCGACGCCGCCGCGGGAGCGAAGACCCACGCCGCGCGTTGCGCCGATTGTCACGGCGCTGCGGGGGTCAGCCCGAACGACTCCTGGCCGAATCTGGCCGGGCAGCACGGCGCCTACCTCGTCGGCATCCTGGCCGCGTACAAGTCCGGCGCCCAGACCGACGCCATGATGTCGCCCATCGCGCAGGGCCTGAGCGACGCGGAGATCCAGAACCTCGCGACCTACTACGCCGGCCTGCGCTGCGAGGCGAAACCGCGCAAGTCACGCCTCGGCGATCCTGCGGCCGGCAAGGCGCTGGCGAAGAACTGCGCCGCGTGCCACGGCGATGCGGGCATCGGGGGCAATCCTGCGTGGCCGAACATCGCCGGCCAGGCGCCGGAATACCTGGTGAATTCACTCAAGGCATTCCGCGCCGGATTGCGCAAGGATCCAATGATGGCGGGCGTCGTCCGCGGCCTGAGCGACACGGATATCGCCAACCTCGCCGCGTTCTACAGCGCGCAGAACTGCGCCCCCGCAGCCAAAGTGAAGGAAACGCCATGACCAATCCGTCCGACCCATCCGGGAAGGCGCGGCGCGAATTCCTCCGGCGGCTGGGCGGCGTTGCAGTCGCGTGCACCGGGGCGGCGGCGTGCTCGGTGGCGCCACAAAGCGGCGGACCCGTCGCGGGTCCGGACCCGTCCCCGGTCAAGGATTACGACTGGACCAAGCACCACTGGGCCTTCGGCGTCGATGCGACGAAATGCATCGGCTGCCTGCGTTGCGTGGAAGCGTGCAAGACCGAAAACGACGTTCCCGGCGACGCGCACCACTTCAATACGTGGATCGAACGCTACGTCTACCTGGAGGGAGAAACCAAGGCGCGCATCGACAGCCACCACGACCCCGTCAACATCGCCGCCTCCGGGTCGGAAAAGGAATTCCGATTCGCCAACCGCTACCAGGACGCGAAGGTGGAAAAGGCCTTCTTCGTGCCCAAGCTGTGCAACCAGTGCACGCACCCCGCCTGCGTTCAGGTGTGCCCGACCGGGGCGACCTACAAGAGCAAGGACGGCGTGGTCCTCATCGACGACAAGTACTGCATCGGCTGCCAGTATTGCGTGCAGGCCTGCCCGTACGGGGCGCGCTACTTCAACCCGACCAAGGGGGTCACGCAGAAGTGCTACTGGTGTTATCACCGCATCACCAAGGGACTGCGGCCGGCCTGCGTCGAGGCGTGCCCGGTGGGCGCACGCATCTTCGGTGATCGCAACGACAAGCAGAGCCCGATCAGCCTGTTCATACGCAACAACCGCGTGCAGGTCCTGCGGCCCGAATCGGGCAACGAACCGAACGTCTTCTATGTCGGCATCGACAAGGAGGTGAGCTGATGGAACCCGTCGGCTTCTGGGGGCATCTTGTCGAAATCGCCCCGTACACGGGCTATGTGTACCCCAACGAGACGGCCATTCCGTGGACCGTGCTGATCGTCGTCTATCCCTACCTCACGGGACTGGTGGCCGGCGCCTTCACGGTATCGAGTCTTTATCACGTGTTCGGCATGGAACGGTTCAAGCCGGTGGGGCAGTTCGCGCTGCTCACGGCGCTCGCCTTCATGCTCTTCGTGCCCCTGCCGCTGCTGCTGCACCTGGGCCACGCGGAGCGGGCGTTCAATACGATGCTCACGCCACACTGGACGTCGGCGATGGCCATGTTCGGCATGTTCGCCAGTTTCTACCTCCTCCTGCTGATGCTGGAAATCTGGTTCATGTTCCGGCCCTATGCCGTGAGGAAAGCGCAGCAGACAAGCGGGTTCATCGGCAGGCTCTGGCACCTGGCGAGCCTCGGATCCGACGACCTTTCCGCGAAGGCGATGCGTTACGACGAGAAGTGGATTTTCGCACTGGCCGTGGTCGGCATACCCTCCGCGCACGGGCTGCACGGCTACGTGGGATTCATCTTCGGCTCCCTCAAGTCCCGCGAATGGTGGTCCTCCGACCTGATGCCGGTGGTGTTCCTGTTTTCCGCGATCATCTCCGGCGTCGCGCTGCTGATCGTCCTCTACGTCCTGTCCTGCCGGTTGCGCAAGATCCCGGTTGACCTGGCGTGCCTGAAGGGCCTGGCGTACGTGCTGTGGGGTTTCGCCATGTTCACCCTGGCGCTCGAAGGGCTGGAATTCGCCAACATCATGTACAAGGGCCGCGAAGGAATCGAGATGATCGTGCAGTACGTGACCGGCCCGCTGCTGGTGCCGTTTTTCATCCTGCAGTTCAGCTTGGGGGCGGTGATCCCGATCACGCTGCTCACCTATATGATCTGGCGGGGCACCACCGGCAAGGCGCTGATTGCTGGCGTGACGGTGAGCGCATTGCTGGTATTGTTCCAGGTCTGGATGATGCGCTGGAACGTCGTCATCGGCGGGCAGGAAATTGCCAAGACCGGCAAGGGCCTGCTCACCTATCAGATGGTTCTGTTCCACAAGGAGGGCTTGTTGACGGCGATTGCCGTGGCGATTGCGCCGCTGTTCGTATTGCTCGCGATGGTTCGTGTGCTTCCACCGTGGTCAGCCGGCGCGCATGCTCACCAACGGAGCGTATCTTGACGGGAGAGCACTGATGAAACGACCTGCACAGATTCTCTTGGCGATGGCGAGCGTGTTCCTTGCGGCGCTGATGGCCGGCTACGCGCCGACCGCCGGCGCCCAGTCGTCCACGGCCAAGCCGGCAGCGGGCGCCGGACCGGACTTGCGTTCGCTCTACGTCACGGCCCCTGAGGTTGCGGAAGGCAAGCGGCTCGCGGAAGTCTCGTGCGCCCGTTGTCACGGCATCAACGGCATCAGCACCGCGAAAGGCATCCCGCACATCGCGGCCCAGCGCGCGCCTTATATCCATCTCCAGATGCGCGATTACCTGCAGGGCAAGCGCCCTCAGAGCGCGATGACCGGGGCGGTGCGGTTTCTCAGCGACGACGCACTGGCCAAAGTATCGGCGTATTACGCGAGCATGGATCCGCCGCGCTCGGCGGCCGCGCCGGCCAGGGCCGCCGCGCAAAGACCAGATCCCGTGCAAGCGGGCAGAGCCGCGGCGGGCGCCTGCGCCGGCTGCCATGGCGACACCGGCATCAGCGAGACGCCCGGGTCTCCCAGTCTCGTCGGCTTCGATCCGAAATACTTCGTCGCGGCGATGAACGCCTACAAGAGCGGACAGCGCAAGAACGACGTCATGAAAACGTTCGCGGCGGGAGTGAAGGACGCCGACCTGGCCAATCTTGCACTGTTCTATGCGCTGCAGAAGCCGGTTCGCGCTGCGACCAAGAGTACGGGCGATGCGGCCGCGGGCAAAGCGGCAGCGAGCGCCTGCTCGGGTTGCCACGGCGACAAGGGTGTCGCTTCGGATCCGGCGACTCCGAGTCTCGCCGGCCAGGACGCGCAATATCTCGCCGTTGCGACGCAGGCCTACAAGGACGGCACGCGCAAGGACGAGACGATGAAGGGCGCGGCGGCCGATCTCAGCGAGAAGACCATACGCGACATCGCCGCCTTCTATGCCGCTCAGCAACCGCAAGCGCCGAAGGTTCGCAGACCGCTGAGCTTGACGGAATGGACCGAGCGCTGCGACCGCTGCCACGGCATCAACGGCAACAGCAGCGACCCGATCGTACCCGCGATGGCGGCGCAGCGCGCCGACTGGCTCGAGGAGGTGATGAACGCCTATCGCACGGGTGCGCGCAAGAGTGCCGCCATGAGCGCCATGATGTCGGTGTTGAGCGACGCAGAAGTCAAGGAACTCGCGGCACACTATTCGCAACAGACCGCGCGCGCCGTGTCCTTCATCGTGCTGCCCTCCAAGTGACCTGCCAGGGAAGGATAAGACCGTGATCGATTCGCCCGTACATCGGCTGTACCACCATTTCTCCGAGTTGCCGGCAAGCTTGCGGGTCATGTACACCGCCGTGCTGCTCATGCTCGGCATGGGCTACCTCTTCGCCATTGTGTACCTGTTTCACAATTATTCGGGCAAGGACGGCAATTCGGCGTCGCTGTCCTACGACGACGTCGTCATCGCCTACAGCGGCACCGGCAAGGGATCCCGCCTGGAGGCCGCATTGCGGGGTTCGATGTCGGTCATGCTGCCGTTCGAAGAGCGCGACGTGCTTCTCGGCTGGGTAAAGGACGGAGCCGACCGCGCCAGGTTCGAACCGGAAGTCCGGCCGATCCTGGACCGGCGTTGCATGGCGTGCCACGACGGCAGCAACCCGAACCTGGTCAATCTGAACGGCTTCGACAACATGCTCAAAGTCACCGAGCAGGACACCGGCGCCGGCTTCTTCACCCTGGTGCGCGTTTCGCACATCCACATGTTCGGCCTGACTTTCGTGTTTTTCCTCATGGGCACGATTTTCAGTCACGCCTATGTGCGTCCCGTGTGGTTCAAGTGCACCGTGATGGCGCTTCCGTTCATCAGCCTGGCGCTCGACATCAGCTCGTGGTACTTCACCAAGCTTTTCCATCCGTTTGCCGGAGTCGTCATCGTCTCGGGCGCCGTCATGGGCCTTTCGTTCGCCTACATGTGGTTCGTATCGATGTACCAGCTCTGGTTTGCCAAGCTGCCCGCTGCGATCGCGCAACGCAGTGAAAGCAGAACACCGGATGTGGGTTGAGCGGCGAAATTTCGAGGACTCCGATGAAACGCATGCTGCTGGGAATTTTGTGTGCGCTCGCCTTGGCGGGCTGTTCGAAGGAAGAACCTCCGAAGCCGGCCGCCAAGCCTGCCGCAGAACGCGCGCCTGGCGATCCCAAGGCGGGAAAGACGTTTGCCGACGGGGAGTGCAGGACCTGCCACGGCGCAGATGGCGGCAGCGTCGCACCCGGAGTACCCCATCTGGCTGGGCAGCGTGAAAGCTACCTGCTCGCTGCGCTTCACGCCTACAAGGAAAACAAACGCTCGCACGCCGCGCTCAAGGTCATCGCGGAGCACATGAGCGAGGCCGAGATCCGCAACGTGTCCGCCTACTACGCCAGTTTGCCGCCGGTCGGCCTGCTGCACGCGCCGAATGGCACGCAGGTTTCGCCCTACGAGCGCGGCAAGGCGCGCTCCGTGACCTGCGCAAAATGCCACGGCGCGGATGGCAACAGCACCCTCCCAGGCGTGCCGAGCCTTGCCGGACAACAGGCCCGCTACCTCATCATCGCGTTGCACGAATACGCGCGTGCCGAACGCAAGATTGCCGCGGCGCATACCGAAATGCGCTCGCTCACTCCGACCGACATGGAGGCCGTGGCGCTCTATTTCGCGTCGCAGGCGCCGATGCCGCGTCCCGCTCCGACCACTGGCGACCCCGCCGCAGGCGGTGCGCTGAGCGCGGTGTGCAGCGGCTGTCACGGCGCGCACGGGGTCAGCGCCGACTCGTCGACGCCAAACCTCGCCGGCCAGGACTTCAGCTATCTCGTGGAAGCGATCAAGGCGTACCGCACGACTCGCAAGCGGGAGAAGATGCGCCTTTACATCACCGGGCTGGGGGACACCGACATCCGCAACATCGCCGCGTTTTACACGGTGCAGAAATCACGCCCTGCCGAACGCGCGCAGACCATGGTGCGCGATCTCATCGACAGGTGCGACCGCTGCCACAGCGCGCAGGAGGAAATCCCGGGAATGCCAGTGCCGAAGCTGGCCGGCCAGGACCGTGACTACCTGATCATGGCGTTGCGCGCGTATCGCGACGATCGTCGCGAAAGCACGACCATGCACAAAATGAGCCTGCCTTACGGCGACTCGGTCATCGAAGGCATCGCAGCCCACTACGCCGGCCAACCGGCGAAGTGAAGCGGCCGGCGCCGGTCAGTATTGCCGGTACTGGAAGCGGGCCTCGACCGGCAGCGGGCTTTCCGCGGTACGCACCCGCACGGTGACGACGTAGCTCGTTTTCGGCTTGAGCTTCACGTAGTTCCCATAACTCGCGAGCCTGTTGATCACGACGGGCTCGAGCGACTGGGTTTCGCTCGTCAGTCCGGGTTGCTCGACCTGCACCTCGACCTTCGCCTTCGCGATCGGCGCCTTGCTGACGCGATCGAGCACCGTGACGTTGGCGTGGAATTCGTTGTCGCCGCCCGGCACGCCGCCGTGCATCACCCGCTCGTACGAACCCTCGGGGTACTTGCGAAGCGCTTCCGCCGGGACGAAGCCGAGGTAGATGTCGAGGCCGCCGACCACCTTGTGCATGCCGGCCGGAACGAGCGCCTCCCTGGGCGCGGGCGCGCTCTTCGCCGGCACGACCGGGTTGTACATGTACAGAATCGCGCTACGCAACTCGGCATCGGTCAGGTCGGCGCGGTTGCCGCGCGGAGGCATGCCGCCGTGCCCGCGCACCGCGGAGCGCACCAGCGCTTCGACCCCCTGGGACAGCCGCGGCCTCCAGGCCTCCCGGTCGCCGATCCGCGGCGCCCCGCCCTCGCCCTTGGCATGGCACTTGGAGCATTGGATCTCGACGACGTGCTGTCCGCCGCGCTCGGCCATCAGGTCGGCAGCCGTCGCCGGCTCGATCCAGCTGCCGCCGGACCGGTTCACCATGTAGGTCACCGCGCGGGCAATTTCGAGATCGGAGAGTTTCAGGTCGCCGCCGTGCGCCGGCATTTCGCGAATCCCCTTGAGGGCGTGATCGGTGAGGCTGGTGAGGCCCTGAAACGCGCGCGTGCTCCAGGCCTTGCGATCGCCGATCCTGGGCGAGCCCTTGGCGCCGGTGGCGTGGCAGGACGAGCAGACTGCGTCGACCACCTGTTTGCCGCTGCGCTCGGCGGCCTGGACTCCTGCGCTGCCCGCCACGAGCAGCAGCACCAATGAAAGAAATCGGGCGACCGCCTGCAGAGGCGACGTTCCGGCGAGGCTGCAATCGAGTTTCATGCGGGCAGGTGTCCGGTAAGGAGACGTTTTCGGGATTGTAACCGAGCGCTTTTGCCGAGCTCCAAAACGAAAAAAGCTGGCCGAGGCCAGCTTTTTCCGAAGCGCATTGCCCGATTACTTGAGCATCTGCTGCACGGCCGCCTTGAGTTCGGCGTCGGACTCCTTGGCCTTCGGGTGGCCTTTGCCATCCTTCAGCTTCGCCACCAGCATCGCCTCGGCATCCTTGTTGCCTTTGTATTTCGCGGAGACGTCCTTGATCGCGGGCCCGACCTTCTTCTTTTCCGCGTCGTGACACTTCACGCAACCTTTCAGCGCGTCGTCCGCCTGCACGGTACCCGCTGCGAACATCGCGGCTGCCGCCATGACCACCAACATCGACTTCATCGCGTCCATCCTTTCGTCAGTTTGGATCCCAGCGACGCGATCGCGTGGCTTGCGTCAGGCAGCGTCCCGCGCAACCGCATCATCGTCCGTTCACTGCTTCTGCACCCACTCCATGATCGTCTTGAGCGCGGCGTCATCCGTTTTCTGCAACGCCGATTTGTGCACCGGCTTGCCCTTCATTCCCGCCATCGCCTCGTCGACTTTCTTGCCCTTGTACTTGGCGGAAATGTCCTTGAACGACGGTCCCACCTTCTTCTTGTCGAGTTCGTGGCAGTTCGTGCAGCCGCCCGCCTTGAGTGCGTCCGGCTCGCCAGACGCGAAAGCCGAAACCTGGAACGCTGCGACGACCAAGCCGATTGCCGTGGAAACGATGATGCGCTTCATGCGACTTTCCTCCCGAAAAAGTTAGGAACCATGCCAACTATTCACATCATTTCAACGCATACGCTGCCCCTGAGGTTGACCTGGATCAAGCGCAATTCGGGTGCCGGTCATGGCGAGGGCTTGACACAGGTCAATCGCAGGAAACGCCCGTCCGCGATCATTTGTGCCATGCACCAAGCGCTCCAAGGGACACGCGTAAACGGCGATGGCCGAACCCGGGACCCTCGCGTGCTCGAAGGCGTGCTCTCGAATATCGCGCTCTTCCGGGGTGTCGCGCCGCGCCAGGTGGCGGAACTTGCAGCGCGTTCGAAGGCGCTGCACGTACGGCGCGCAGCGCACGTCAGCGAAAAAGGCGAATACCCCGCGGGGCTGCACGCGATTGCTTACGGGCAGGTGAAACTCGCGCTGCGCGCCGCCGATGGCGACGAGCGGGTGCTGCGCCTCGCCGGGGCCGGCGAATGCTTCGGTCTGGCGGTGGCGCTCCTCAACCGTCCGCAACCCTTCGAAGCGGTCGCGCTCGAAGACACGCTGCTGCTCGTCGTACCGACCGCGGCGATCCGTGTACTCATCGACAACGATCCCAAGTTCATGCACACCGTGCTCAACGCGGTTGCCGAGCGCGCGTTGATCCTGCTGGCGGAAGTCGAGTCCGGTTCGCTGCATCGCGGCGTGCAGCGGCTCGCGACCTACCTCGATTCGCTCGCCGAAGGCGCCGGTGGCAACGGGCGCTGCCAGGTGCAACTGCCGACCTCCAAGACGGTGGTGGCCTCCCGCCTTGGAGTGAAAAAGGAAACGCTCTCGCGCATGCTGCGCGACCTGAGCGAACGCGGCGTGATCAGCGTTGAGCAGCGGGACATCCAGATCCTCGATCGCCCGCGCCTGTCGGCGATCGCGCGCGAGGCCGCCTAGCCCGCATACTGCACGGCCGATCGGTCGCGAAGCGTAAGGGAGTTTGCGCGACGACGTCGTTGCCGACGTGGCGGCAAGCGGTCGTTTTCGTGGAACCGGGCGAGGCGGCCGGATTTTGACCCAAGGCAAACTGATGCCGGAGCGCAGGCGTAGATTCGATTCGTCTGCTGCTCGAATTCCGAGAGCGCGAAATGGGGCGTGTACGCGCCGCATTCGCGCGGATTTTCTTTGGAGGGAAAGCCAATGAAACCATGCCTCTCCATGCTGCTTGCCGGCATGATCGTCGCGACGCTTGCCACGACCGCTGCCGTAATGGCTGCCGGGACCGCCGCGGAGAAAGTTGCGAGCGCGTATCCCCTGGACTGCGCCAGGTGGAAGGACAAGGCACGTTGCGCGGCCCTCAACAAGGATATCCAGGCGTGCAGGGACAAGACGGACGACGAGTGGCGCGAGTGCATGCATCAGCCGGCGCCGGCCGCGAAGTTCACTCCGCCCAAGCCCCGCGACTGCAGCAAGGCGCGCAGTGCGCAGGCCTGCGAATTACATGCGAGCGCGCTGAGAGCGTGCGAGGACAGGGGCACGCGTGCCGAGCACCGCAAGTGCATGGCGGAGCAATCGCGGGCATCGGCACCAAAGAAGGACTAGGTTGGCGAATTCGCAGGAAAGGCGGTCGCCCGGGATGCACCAAGGGCGACGCTAGCCCGGTGCATGACGCAGGATGTGCGCCTTGACCGCCTGCGCATCGACCGCGATCACCTCGTAGCATTGCGGACGTCGCTCCAGCGACTCGAACCCCGCGGGCCGGTCCGGTTCCCGGCCGAGCGCCTCGCGAATCGTTTCGCCGAACTTGGCAGGCAGCGCGGTCTCCAGGCACACCAGCGGCACGCCCGCCTCGCGATGCTCGAGCCCCACCTTGATTCCGCAGGCGGTGTGCGGATCGACCACCACGCCGTGACGCCGGTGCACCTCGCGGATGGTCGCCAGGCGGTCTGCATGCGTACTGCGCCCGGAGACGAACGCCGATCCCGCGATGCGTTCGCCGAGCGCCGACAGGTCGAATTCGCCGCGCGCACCGAGTTCACGCCACAGCGCCTGGACGCGCGCGCCGTCGCGGCCGACGAGATCGAACACGTAGCGCTCGAAGTTGGACGCCTTCGAGATGTCCATCGACGGGCTCGAGGTCGCCTGCACGTCGCGGCGCACGCGGTAGCGGCCGCTGCGGAAGAACTCGTCGAGCACGTCGTTTTCGTTCGTGGCGAGAATCAGGCGCCGCAGCGGCAGGCCCATGGCGCGCGCAACGTAACCGGCGTAGACGTTGCCGAAATTGCCCGAAGGCACCGCGAACGACACTTCCTGGTGATTCGACGACGTGGCCGCGAAATAGCCCTTGAAGTAGTACACGACTTGCGCCGCGACCCGCGCCCAGTTGATCGAATTCACTGCGCCGATGTGGTGGCGCCGCTTGAACGGCGCATCGGCGTTGACCGCCTTCACGAGGTCCTGGCAGTCGTCGAAGCTTCCCTTCACCGCCAGGTTGTGGATGTTCGGATCCTGCAGGCTGTACATCTGCGCCCGCTGGAATTCGCTCATGCGAGCGTGCGGCGAGAGCATGAACACCCGGATGCCGCGCTTGCCGCGCATCGCGTGCTCCGCCGCAGAGCCCGTGTCGCCGGAGGTTGCGCCGAGAATGTTGAGCGTCGCGCCGCCACGCGAAAGCGCGTTCTCGAACAACTCGGCGAGGAGGCGCATCGCCACGTCCTTGAACGCGAGCGTCGGGCCGTTCGAAAGCCGCAGCAGGTGCAGCCCCGGCTCGAGCGTCGCGAGCGGGGTGACTTCTTCGCCGCCGAACGCGTCCGCGGAATAGGCGCGGGCGACGAGCGCCGGAAGCTCCGGAACGTCGTCCATGAACGGACGCAGCACCTCGCAGGCGAGATCCGGATAGCGCCTGCCGCGCAGCGCAGCGAGGTCGGCGCGCGGAATCGAATCCGGAACGTACAGCCCGCCGTCGGGAGCGAGGCCCTCGAGCAGGATTTCGCCGAAGCGCCGCGGCGGCGCCTCGCCGCGCGTGGAGACGTAGCGCACTAAAGCAGCTCTTCCAGCCGGATCCGCGTCACCTTGCCGAGCACCGTCGCGAGCTTCTCGATGCGCAGCATCGCGGCCTCGACGTTCTTTTCCAGCGCCAGGTGCGTGAGCATCACGATGTCGACCCGGCTCTCGCCCTCGCCCGGCTCCTTCTGCACCATCGCGTCGATCGAAATGCCGGCGTCGGCGAGGATGCGCGTGATGTCCGCGAGCACCCCGGGCCGGTCGCGCACCCGCATGCGCAGGTAGTAAGACGTTTCCACCTCGCCGATCGGCAGGATCCGCTCGCCCGATAACCGGTCGGGCTGGAACGCGAGGTGCGGCACCCGGTGCTCCGGGTCCGCGGTGATGAGGCGCGTCACGTCGACCAGGTCGGCGACCACCGCGCTCGCGGTCGGCAGGCTGCCGGCGCCCGCGCCGTAGTAAAGCGTCGGACCGACCGCGTCGCCCTTCACCAGGATCGCGTTCATGACGCCCTCGACGTTCGCGATCAGCTGCCTGGTCGGCACCAGCGTCGGATGCACGCGCAGCTCGATCCCCTTCTTCGCGCGGCGCGTGATGCCCAGCAGTTTGATGCGATAGCCCAGTTCCTCGGCGTAGCGGATGTCCTGCGTGGTCAACGCCGAAATACCCTCGGTATAGGCGCGATCGAGCTGCATCGGGATGCCGAACGCGAGCGCCGCGAGGATGGTCAGCTTGTGCGAGGCGTCGACGCCGTCGATGTCGAACGCCGGGTCCGCCTCGGCGTAGCCCCTGCGCTGCGCGTCCTTGAGCGCCGTGGCGAAAGGCAGCCCCTTGTCGCGCATTTCCGAAAGGATGAAGTTCGAGGTGCCGTTGATGATCCCGGCGATCCATTCGATTCGGTTCGCCGTGAGTCCCTCGCGCAGCGCCTTGATGATCGGGACGCCGCCCGCGACCGCACCTTCGAACGCGACCATCACCCGCGCCTTCTGCGCGGCCGCGAAGATCTCGTTGCCGTGCCTGGCGAGCAGCGCCTTGTTCGCGGTCACGACGTGCTTGCCGTGAGCGATCGCATCGAGCACCAGTTCCTTCGCGATGCCGGTTCCGCCGATCAGCTCGATCACGATGTCGATGTCGCGCGCCCGCGTCACCTTCCGCGCATCCGCCGTCAGCCGTGCGCCCGCGCCAACGATCTTGCGCGCGCGTTCGAGCGCGGTGTCGGCGACGCGCGTGATGCGGATCGCGCGGCCTGCGCGGCGCTGGATCTCGTCGGCATTGCGCCCGAGCACTTCCCAGGTGCCGCGCCCCACCGTGCCGATGCCCAGCAGCCCGGCGTGGATCGGCCGCGCCCCGCGGATCGCGCGCGCGCGCCTCAAGCCGCGCCTTTCAGCAACCCGTCCTTGCGGAACAGGTCGCGCACGCCGCGCAGCGCCTGGCGCAGCCGGTGATCGTTCTCGATCAGCGCGATGCGCACGTGATCGTCGCCGTAGTCGCCGAAACCGATCCCCGGTGCGACCGCGATGCGCGCGTCCTGCAGCAGCCGCTTGGAGAATTCGATCGAACCGAGGCTCGCGTAGAACGGCGGGATCTTCGCCCAGACGTACATCGAGGCCCGCGGGTTCTCGACCATCCAGCCGATCTCGTGCAGGCCGCGCACCATCACGTCGCGCCGGCGCTGGTAGGTCTCGCGCACTTCCTCGACGCAGTCCTGCGGCCCCTCGAGCGCGATGATCGAGGCGACCTGGATCGGCGTGAAGGTGCCGTAGTCGTGATAGCTCTTGATGCGCGCGAGCGCGTGCACCAGGTCGCGGTTGCCGACCATGAAACCGATGCGCCAGCCGGCCATGTTGTAGCTCTTGGAGAGCGTGAAGAACTCGACCG
Organism: Betaproteobacteria bacterium RIFCSPLOWO2_02_FULL_66_14; assembly: GCA_001770475.1. GTDB lineage: Bacteria > Pseudomonadota > Gammaproteobacteria > Burkholderiales > SG8-39 > 2-02-FULL-66-14. Next base: position 49,357 of record MERB01000016.1, read on the forward strand.
CGACTTCGCGCGCGCCGCTCACCTGCATGATCGAGGGCGCGCGGTTGTTCGGCCAGGCGCCGTCGAAACAGATGTCGGCGTAGGCCAGGTCGTGCACCACCAGGATGTCGTGCTGCCGCGCGATCGCGATCACGCGCTCGAAGAATTCCAGTTCGACGCATTGCGCGGTCGGATTGGACGGAAAGCCGATCACCAGCATCTTCGGCTTCGGGAACAGCTCGCCGATGGCGCGCTCGAGCTCGGCGAAGAAATCGACCCCCGGCGTCATGCGCACCGAGCGGATGTCGGCGCCGGCGATGATCGCGCCGTAGATGTGGATCGGGTACGAGGGATTGGGCACCAGCACCGTGTCGCCGCGCTCCAGCGTCGCGAGCATCAGGTGCGCGAGCCCTTCCTTCGATCCGATGGTGACGATCGCCTCGGAATCCGGGTCGAATTCGACGTCGTAGCGCCGCCGGTACCATTCGCAGATCGCGCGCCGCAGGCGCGGAATGCCCTTCGAGACCGAGTAGCCGTGCGTATCCTGGCGCTGCGCCGCCTCGACCAGTTTGTCGACGATGTGCTTCGGCGTCGGCCCGTCCGGATTTCCCATCGACAGATCGATGATGTCCTCGCCGCGACGGCGCGCCGCCATTTTCAGCTCGGCAGTGATGTTGAAGACGTACGGCGGCAGGCGGCGGATGCGCGAAAACTCTCTCATGACGCTAGAATTCTAGCAGTGAAACTCACGCCTTCCGGCCCGCTTCCCGGCCACTCCGCGCTCAACCTCATCAACGGATACGGCAGCGGCTACGTCCTCGTCAACAACGCGCGACACGAGGCAAACCTGATCGTGCTGCCCGAGCGCGTTCTCGCCTGGAGCGCGCAGAGTTTCGATGCGCTCGCGGTGGCCGACTTCGAGCGCCTCGCGGAACTCGATCTGGAAATCGTGCTGCTCGGCACCGGCGCGCGCCTGCGGTTTCCGCGGCCCGAGCTGACGCGGCCGCTCGTCGCCGCGCGCATCGGGCTCGAAGTGATGGACCTTCAGGCGGCCTGCCGCACCTACAACTTCCTGATGGCGGAATCGCGCAAGGTGGCTGCGGCGCTGCTGTTCGCATGATCGCGGCGCGGCGCGGCGTCGTCGCGGCGCTCGCGCTCGTCCTCGCGCTCGCCTGGTTCGCCGGTCTGGACCATCGCAAGCTGATCAAGCCCGACGAGGGCCGCTACGGGGAAATTCCGCGCGAAATGGTCGCGAGCGGCGACTGGCTCACGCCGCGCCTGAACGGATTCAAGTACTTCGAAAAGCCGCCCTTGCAGTACTGGACGACGGCTGCCGCGTACCGGCTGTTCGGCGTCGGCGAATGGCAGACGCGGCTCTGGACCGCGCTCACCGCCTTCGGGGGCATCGTCCTGGCCGGATTTGCTGCCGCCCGGCTGTACGGCGCTACGGCAGGCGTGCTCGCCGCCGCAGTGCTCGCGGGCAGCGCGCTCTACGTGGTCACGGGTCACCTCGCGTCGCTCGATGCGGGCGTCGCGTTCTTTCTCTCGTTGGCGGTGTTCGCGATCCTGCTGGCCCAACGCGAGGAAGCCGGCGAATCCTCGCGCCTGCGCTGGATGCTCGCGGCGTGGTCCGCGGCTGCGCTCGCGGTACTGTCCAAGGGGCTCATCGGAATCGTGCTCCCGGTTGCCGCGCTCGCAACCTACCTGCTGTGGCAGCGCGACTGGCGAACGGCGCGCCGCCTGCACGCGGGGGCCGGGAGCGCGCTTTTCCTCGCGCTGAGCGCGCCCTGGTTCGTCGCCGTGTCGCTCGCCAACCCGGAATTCTTCCGCTTCTTCTTCATCCACGAGCATTTCGAGCGGTTCCTCACCAAGGTCCATGGACGCTACGAGCCGCCGTGGTACTTCGTGCCGGTGCTCGCGGTCGGGATCCTGCCCTGGTTGCCGGCGCTGCCCGGCGCCGTCGTGGCCGCGTTTCGGACTGCCGAACCGGGGCGGTTCCGGCCGCTGCGCTGGCTGCTCGCGTGGTGCGCCGTCGTGTTCGTCTTCTTTTCGGTTTCGGGCTCGAAGCTGCCTTCGTACATCCTGCCGATGTTCCCGGCGCTCGCGGTGCTGATCGGCCGGCACCTGCAGCAGGCGTCCCGACGATTGCTCGCAGTGCAGGCGGGCGTCGCGATCCTGGTCGGGCTGGCGATCGTCGCGTTCGGGTCAGGGCTTTCCGATCGCGCGAGCGGCAGGTACTCGCCCGGGCAGATCGAGGCCTATCTCGAGTGGATCCTTGCCGCCGGAGGCGTGCTTGCGGCCGCTTCCGCTGCGGCGCTCTGGCTCGCCTGGCGGCGACGGACGCTCGCCTCGGTGATCGCGCTTGCGCTCGCCGGCCTCGCGAGCACCCAACTGCTCCTGCTCGGACACGAATCGCTCGCGCCGGCGTATTCTGCGTATCATCTCGCGCAACGCGCCCGGCCGGCGATCGGCGACGGCGTGCCACTGTATGCCGTCGACCTCTTCGACCACACCATTCCGTTCTATTTCGAAAGGACCGTGACCATGGTCGGCTACCGCGACGAGCTGGCGGCCGCGATTTCGTGGGAGCCGCAGAAGTTCCTGCCGGACGTGGCGGCCTTTGCCGCCGCCTGGCGCACGCAACCGAAGGCGGCGGCGATCTTTCGCACGGGAGATTTCGAACGCATCGCCGCCGAGTACTCGCTGCCGGCGGAGATCGTGGCGCGCGATGCGCGTTTCGTGGTCGTCCGGAAGCCCGGACCATGAGCCCGGTCAGCCTCGGGCTCATTCTCGGCGGCGTGCTGCTCAACGCCGTGGCGCAACTGCTTCTGAAGGCGGGAACCAACGCCATCGGCCATTTCGAATTCAGCGCCGGCAACGTCGTGCCGGTCGGCTTGAGGCTCGCGTTCGAACCCCACATCCTCGGCGGCGTCGCCTGCTACGTCGTCAGCCTCGTGGTCTGGATACTCGGCCTGTCGCGCGTCGAGGTGAGCATCGCGTATCCGATGCTCTCGCTCGGCTACGTGATCAACGCGGTCGCCGCCTGGTACCTGTTCGGCGAATCGCTGACCGCGGTGCGCATGGCCGGAATCGGATTCATCATCGTGGGCGTGGTCCTGGTGGCGCGAAGCTGATGCAGATGCTCCCTTTCACCCGGCCCTCGATCGACGAGCAGACGATCGAAGGCGTTGCCGAGGTGCTGCGTTCCGGCTGGATCACCTCGGGGCCGCAGGTGAAGGCGTTCGAAGCGGCGCTGTCGCAGCATTGCGGCGGCAGGAGCGTGCGCACGTTCTGCTCCGGCACGGCGGCGCTCGAAGTGGCGCTGCGGCTTGCCGGAATCGGCGCCGGCGACGAGGTGATCACGACGCCGCTGTCCTGGGTCGCGACCGCCAACGTGGTGCTCGAGGTCGGGGCGCGCCCGGTGTTCGCGGACGTCGATCCGCGCAGCCGCAACCTCGATCTCGACGCGGCGGAAGCCGCGATCACGCGGGCGACGCGCGCGATCCTGCCGGTGGACCTCGCCGGGCTGCCGGTGCCGCGCGATCGCCTCTACGCCATCGCCGAACGGCACGGCCTGCGCGTCATCGAGGATGCCGCCCAATCTTTCGGCGCACGCTCGCGGGGCCGGCCGATCGGATCCTTCGGCGACCTCGTCGCGTTCAGCTTTCACGCCAACAAGAACGTCACCACGGCCGAGGGCGGCGCCGTGGTGCTCCCCGATCCGGGACTCGCGAGCCTGTGCGAACGGCTGCGCCTGCAGGGCGTAGTGCGCTCGGGCGAGGACGGCATGGAGGTGGAGGTGCTCGGCGGCAAGTGGAACCTGACCGACGTCGCCGCGCGCATCGGCCTGGGGCAGCTCGCCCGGCTCGAGGAGTTCACGGCACGCCGGCACGCGCTCGCGCGCCGCTATTTCGCGCAATGGGATCGGACGCTCGGCTGCGGGCTTCCGGTCGAGGACTTCGACGAAAGCAACTGGCACATGTTCCAGGTGACCCTGCCGGAAGGCGCCGACCGCGCCGCGTTCATCGCGGAGATGCGCGGCCTGGGGATCGGCGTCGGCGTGCACTATCCGGCGATGCACCTGTTCGCCCTCTACCGCGCGCTGGGCTGGAGGGCCGGACAGTTTCTTCAGGCCGAACGCATCGGCCGCTCGATCGTCACGCTGCCGCTTTTTCCGGCGATGGCGGACGCAGATGTCGATCGCGTTTGCGCAGCGGCGCGCAAGGTGCTTGCATGAGCGCGATCGAGCTTTCCGTGGTGATCCCGGTGTTCGACGAGGAGGCCGGGCTGCCGGCGCTGTTCGAGCGGCTGTATCCGGCGCTCGATTCACTCGGCTTGCGCTACGAAGTGATTTTCGTCGACGACGGCAGCCGAGACCGCTCTGCCCAGGTCCTGCGCGAGCAGTTTGCGCGGCGCGCAGACGTGACCCGCGTCGTGCTGCTCGCGGCCAACTTCGGGCAGCACATGGCGATCCTCGCCGCGTTCGAGCGCTCGCGCGGCGGGACCGTGGTGACCCTCGACGCCGACCTGCAGAATCCGCCCGAGGAAATCGGCAAGCTGCTCGAGGCGATCCGCGCGGGGCACGACTACGTCGGCAGCTACCGGCACGAGCGCGAGGACAGCGCCTTCCGCCGCATCGCGTCGCGAATGATCAACTCGCTTCGCGAACGCACCACGGACATCCGCATGACCGACCACGGCTGCATGCTGCGGGCCTACGCCCGGGGCGTGGTGGACGCCATCAACCAGTCGCGCGAAACCAACGCCTTCGTCCCCGCCCTCGCCTACACCTTCGCGCGCCGCCCGACCGAAATCGAGGTCGCGCACGCGCCGCGCGCCGCCGGCGAATCGAAGTATTCGCTGTATCGGCTGATCCAGCTCAATTTCGACCTGATGACCGGGTTTTCCGCGAAGCCTCTGCAGATCTATTCGCTGTTCGGAATGCTGGTGTCGGTCGGCTCGATCGCCACCTACGTGATCGTGCTCGGCAAGCGGCTCCTGGAGGGCGATTCGTTCGGTCGCGCGATCGCGGTCATCTGGGACCGTGACATCCTGCAGTTCCTGCTCATCGGCGTGACGCTCTTCGGCATCGGGCTGCTCGGCGAATACGTCTCCCGAATCATCGAGCAGGTGCGCGGCCGGCCGCGCTACCTGGTGCGCGCGGTGATCGAGCGTGACCCTCCGGCCTGAGCGATGCCCGTCCGCGCCGCGGTCTTCGCCTACCACGACGTCGGCGTGCGCTGCCTGGGCGTGCTGCTCGCTGCGGGCGTCGAAGTCCCGCTGGTGGTCACGCACCGCGACGATCCCGGCGAGCGCATCTGGTTCGCGAGCGTCGCTGAACTCGCCGCCCGGCACGGTATCGAGACTCTCACTCCGGAGGATCCGGACACTCCCGAATTGATGGCGCGGCTGCGAGCGCTGGCGCCGGATTTCCTCTTCTCCTTCTACTACCGGCGCATGCTTTCGCCCGAACTCCTCGCCGTCGCCGGTCGCGGCGCGTTCAACCTGCACGGCTCGCTGCTGCCGCGGTATCGCGGCCGTGCGCCCGTCAACTGGGCGGTGCTGCGCGGAGAAACCGAAACCGGCGCGACGCTGCACGAGATGGTCGCAAAGCCCGATGCGGGACGGATCGTCGACCAGGAGCCGGTCCCGATCGGACCGGAGGATCTCGCGGTCGAAGTGTTCCGACGCGTCACCGAGGCAGCCGAAACGGTCCTGCGCCGCAGCCTGCCCGGACTGATCGCCGGCACCACCGCGTTTCGGGCGCAAGATCTCTCGAAAGGCAGCTACTTCGGCGGCCGCAAGCCGGAGGACGGCCGCATCGACTGGCGGCGCAGCGCAGCCGAGATTCACAACCTGGTGCGCGCCGTGGCGCCGCCTTTTCCGGGCGCGTTCACCGAGATCGGCGGCGCCAGCCTGATGATCCATCGCACGCGCCGCGAGCCCGGGCGCACGGCGCCGCAGGCGGTTTCCGGCCCGTTCCGCGAGGGCGATGCGTGGTTCGCGGCCTGCGGCGATGGTACAGTCCTGCGCCTGCTCGAAGTCGAACTCAAACCATGAAACGCGTCCTCATTCTCGGCGTCAACGGATTCATCGGCCACCATCTCTCGCGCCGCATTCTCGAGACGACGAGCTGGGAGGTCTACGGCATGGACATGCAGACCGACCGCGTCGACGGCCTGCTCGCCGAGAAGCGCTTCCATTTCTTCGAAGGCGACATCACCATCAACCGCGAGTGGATCGAGTATCACGTGCGCAAGTGCGACACCGTGATCCCGTTGGTCGCGATCGCCACGCCCGCGCTGTACGTAAAACAGCCGCTGCGAGTGTTCGAGCTCGATTTCGAGGCCAATCTGCCGATCGTGCGCGCCTGCGTGCAGCACGGCAAACGGCTCATCTTTCCGTCGACTTCCGAGGTCTACGGCATGTCGCCGGACCGCGAGTTCGATCCCGAGACCTCGCCCCTGGTTTACGGCCCGATCGGCAAGCCGCGCTGGATCTACGCCTGCGCCAAGCAGCTGATGGACCGGGTGATCTGGGCCTATGGCGCCGAGCGCGGACTCGACTACACGCTGTTCCGGCCGTTCAACTGGATCGGCTCGGGGCTCGATTCGATCAACACGCCGAAGGAAGGCAGTTCGCGCGTGGTGACGCAGTTCTTCGGCCACATCGTGCGGGGCGAAACCATTCACCTGGTGGACGGTGGACGGCAGACGCGCGCCTTCACCTACATCGACGACGGCATCGACGCGCTGATGAGCGTCATCGAAAACCGCGGCGGGGTCGCCTCGGGAAAGATCTACAACATCGGCAATCCGCGCAACAACGTCTCGGTGGCCGCGCTCGCGCGCGCCATGGTGAAGCTCGCGCTGGAGTACCCCGAGTACCGTGCTGCCGCGCGCAAGGTGCGCATCGTGAAGACGCGAGCCTGCGACTACTACGGCCGCGGCTACCAGGACGTGCAGCACCGCGTGCCACGGATCACCAACACGCGGCGCGATCTCGCCTGGCGGCCGCGAGTCGGCATGAGCGACGCGTTGCGGCGCATTTTCGACTCCTACCGCACACAGGTGCGCGAAGCACGGCGCCTGGTCGACTGAATCCCCGGATTGAAGCTCGCCCTCAAGGTGGACGTCGACACGTTCCGCGGCACGCGGGACGGGGTGCCGCGCCTGATCGAGCGGCTTCGTCGCCACGGAGCGGGGGCGACGTTTCTCTTCAGCCTCGGGCCCGACCATACCGGCCGCGCCATCCGGCGCGCCTTCCGGCCGGGATTCCTTGGGAAAGTCAGGCGAACCTCGGTGCGCGAGCACTACGGGCTCAAGACGCTGCTCTACGGCACGCTGCTTCCCGGACCGGACATCGGGCGCGAGTGCGCGGCGCAAATGCGCTCCGCGCGCGACGCGGGATTCGAGGTAGGCATCCATTGCTGGGACCACGTTCGCTGGCAGGATGGCGTCGCGGATGCGGACGCGGCGTGGACCGAGCACGAACTAAATTTGGCATGCGAGCGTTTCCGTGAGGTGTTCGGCGACGCGGCGCGCGTCCACGGCGCTGCGGGCTGGCAGATGAATCCGCATGCATTACGGCTACTGGATGCGGCGCGATTCCGCTACGCCTCCGACACGCGCGGCACGCACCCGTTTCTTCCGGTGTGGGGCGGCGAGCGGTTCTCCTGTTTGCAGCTTCCCACGACGCTGCCTACGCTCGACGAACTGATCGGCACCGACGGGATCGACGCCAGCGATGTGGTGCAGCATGTGCTGGCACTGACGGCGCGCCCAGCACCGCAGGTGTACACAGCGCACGCCGAACTCGAAGGCGGAAAACTCGAGGGCGTGTTCGACGCGCTGCTCGAAGGTTGGCGGCAGCAGGGCTATGAAATTGTCAGCCTGCAGGCATTTGCGATCGCACTTGATCCTGCGCACTTGCCGCGCCACGAGGTCGCGCTCGGCGCGGTTCCGGGACGTTCCGGCACGCTTGCGCTGCAAGGCAGAGAGATCGTCGCGTGACTCAGACCGATGTTCGTCGGCTCAACCTTTAGCTTTCAACGCATTGGCCCGTCTCTATGCTGCAGAGACGGCCGGGACCGCTCGGCGCAGGGGCATCTCGTCGTAGTGCCTGCCGTTGAGTCTGCGCCCCGTCAAATCCTTGCGCGTCCCGCCCCATTGCTTGAAGAAGAATGCCACGCCCGCGGTGCGGCACTGGCGCAGTATCGATGTCACCCACTCGCGCTTCATCGGCCGTGCACGCGGTCCTGATTCTCCCCCAACAATCGCCCAGTCGACACCGGCAAGCGGCAGTGCCTCCAGCGGCCCGATCAAGGGCTCGAGCGAAAGAAAACGCACCGCAGCCGGCACTTGCTGCAGATAACCGATGCGATTCACGACTCTGTCATCCTCGACGCTGACGCCCATCCAGACGTTCTCGGGCCAAGGCAGTCGAGGGGCGAGGGCAGCGAGGCGCTCAGCGCGCTTCGTGAGGATCTGAAACGTGTGCTGGCGCGCCCGCCTCATGCTTACAAAGACGCTGGCGATGTAACTTTCCGGCACATCTTCATGAAACAGATCGCTCATGGAATTCACGAACACCACGCGAGGTTGCTGCCATTTCAGCGGCACCTCCAGCAAATCTGGGTGCAGCGTGACGCGGAATCCGTTGCGGTAGCGCCCATTGCCCATTGCCGTCAGTCGTCTTGCCATGCGTTCCGCATAGCAGTTCTTGCATCCCTGGCTGATCTTCGTGCAACCCGTGACCGGGTTCCACGTCATTTCGGTCCACTCGATGTTGCTCTTCGTCGGCATAGCGCCCTGCCCTCCCCGCCTTGCGCACAATACCTTGACCAAGCGGCAAGCTCAATCAGATGAGGCGCCCCTGAGGCGACACGTTCGCTATCGCTTCCCATAACTTGTGCGCCAGAGGAGCACGGGACACGAACACGAGCCAATACAGGTCCGTGTTCTTGCTGTTCAGAACCTCTTCCACTCGTGCGTTCGGCGCGATATCAAGCCGGCTGATCAGGAGTTCGCGCCAATGCTCGAAGATTCCTTGACGAACCGATTCCTTCGGTAATCGCGTGTCGACGGCCTGCCGCCAATTGGGCGCAAACTCGTCCAGAACCCGAGACTTTGGCTTCATGTAGTTGTGCAAATTGCGCTTCAGATCCATGGAGCTCACGTGAATGAGCAGGTCAATGTGCTTGCGCGCGGCGAGTTCCTCGATGATCGCAAAGGGCAGCGACGCAAGGCCGTAGGGATCCAGGAACGCGAAGTGCAAGCCCTTCGGATCAAGCGAGAAAATGATTTCTTTGGTGACATTGCGCGCCTCTCCGGTGTACGCATGCACCCTGGCGCCCAGTTTCTCAAGCCGCGTCTTGGCCGCCTCGACAAAAGCCGGTTCACGGTCGGCCACATAAAAATCGGTGAACTGATCGCCGTGCTTAGCAGCGGAGCGAAACGCAACTAACGGACTGCCGTCCGCCATCTCGCCCGTCTCCTCTATCCGGGCGCGTCCCGGCCCGCAATAGAGATCCACGTACGCGCAGCTGATGAACCTTCTGCGCGCGCCGTGCGCTGCGTCCACATACTTGCGCAGGCGCTCGTGTTTTTCTAGCGACCAGATGCCGATTTCAGCTACCGGCAGCCCGTCTTCCGGGTCGGTCAAGGTCAAGTCCACGCCCTCTCAACGCACCGCTGGAATGATACTGTGCTTATATTCAGTTATCGAGCCATGCCATGGCCGATAACGCACGTGGTATCGTTTGCGCCGACACGATCGAAGACCCCCTTGCCCCTGCCCTGGAACGAGATCCGCGACCGCGCCATCGGCTTTGCACGCGACTGGCAGGACGCGGAAAGCGAGCGCGCCGAGGCGCAGACGTTCTGGAACGAGTTCTTTGCGGTGTTCGGCGTGCCGCGCCGGCGCGTGGCGAGCTTCGAGGAGCCAGTCCGCAAGCTCGGCGAGCGGCGCGGCCGCATCGACGCCTTCTGGAAAGGCATTCTGGTGGTCGAACACAAGTCGCGCGGGCAGGACCTCGATCGCGCGTTCATCCAGGCGCTCGATTACTTCCCCGGCATTGCCGACCGCGACCTGCCCAAGTACGTGCTGGTATCCGATTTCGCCCGCTTCCGGCTCTACGACCTCGATGCGGACACCCACAGCGAGTTCGCGCTGAAGGACCTCCACAAGCACATCAAGCGCTTCGGCTTCATCGCGGGCTATGCGGCGCAGGAGATCAAGCCGCAGGACCCGGTCAACATCCGCGCTGCCGAGCAGATGGGGCGGCTGCACGATCTGCTGAAGGACACGGGATATTCCGGCCACGATCTTGAGGTGCTGCTGGTGCGGCTCGTCTTCTGCCTGTTCGCCGACGACACCGGCATTTTCTCGAAGCAGTCGTTCCGCGACTGGATCGAGACCCGTACCGCCGAGGACGGAACGGACCTGGGACCGCAGCTCGCCCTGCTGTTCCAGGTCCTGAATACCCCGGAGGGTCACCGGCAAAGCAATCTTGACGAGCAGATTGCCGCGTTCGCCTACGTCAACGGCAGGCTCTTCGAGGAAACCCTGCAACTTGCGACCTTCGACCGCAAGATGCGGGCGACGCTGCTCGATTGCTGTGCGCTCAACTGGGGCTCGGTAAGCCCCGCGATCTTTGGCGCCCTGTTCCAGAGCATCATGGACGCGAAGGCGCGCCGCAACCTCGGCGCGCACTACACCAGCGAGGAGAACATCCTCAAGCTGATCAAGCCGCTCTTCCTCGACGAGTTGTGGGCCGAATTCAGCCGGATACGGAACAACAAGAACCGGCTATTCGAGTTCCACAAGAGGCTGCGCACGCTCGTGTTCCTTGACCCGGCCTGCGGCTGCGGCAATTTCCTTGTCATCACCTACCGAGAGCTGCGGCTGCTTGAACTGGAACTCCTGCGTGCCGTGCACAGCGGTCCCGGGTCGCGGTTTCTAAACATTCACCAGGAACTGACTCTCGATGTCGATCAGTTCTACGGCATCGAGATCGAGGAGTTTCCGGCGCAGATCGCGCAGGTGGCTCTGTGGCTGATCGACCACCAGATGAACCTCAAGGTGTCTGAAGAGTTCGGGATGTATTTCGCCCGGATTCCGCTGAAGACGACGCCGCACATCGTTCACGGCAACGCGCTGCGGCTCGACTGGAACGAGGTGGTGCCAGCCGAGCGGCTGAGCTACAGCATCAGTAATCCACCGTTTGTCGGGAAGCAGCACCAGACGGTCGAACAGAAGGCGGATCTCGAGTCCGTCCTCTCGGGGGTGAGCGGCGCCGGGGTACTCGACTTTGTGACTGGCTGGTACTTCAAGGCCGCGCGATACCTGCAATCCAACAAGGCGATCCGCTGCGCGTACGTGTCCACGAACTCGATTTCGCAAGGCGAGCAGGTGGGCGTGCTTTGGGCAGATTTGCTGCGTGCGGGGATACGGATTCATTTCGCGCATCGCACGTTTCGGTGGTCGAACGAAGCTCGCGGTATGGCGGCCGTTCATTGCGTGGTGATCGGCTTTGGTGCGAGTGATGTGGAACGCAAGACGATCTTCGAGTACGAACGACCCGACGGCGAGCCGCACGCGATCGTCGCAGGGAACATCAATCCGTATCTGGTAGACGCCCCCGATGTCCTGCTAAAGTCCAGGAGTGAGCCGATCTGTGATGTACCGCCGATTCAGTTCGGGAGTATGCCGAACGACGGCGGCCACCTGCTGCTGACCGACGCAGAACGTGCTGAATTGGTGATCCAGGAAATTGGCGCTGCGCGCTGGATCCGCAGGTTCATGAGTGCCGAGGAGTTTCTCCACAATGTGCCGCGATGGTGTTTGTGGCTGAAGGGAATCAGCCCCACCGATCTCAAGGCCCTGCCTGAAATCGCGCGACGCGTTGCTGAGGTGAAGGCCTTGAGATCCATCAGCCGGCGCGCTACGACGAAAGAACTCGCCGCATTTCCGACGTTGTTTGGCGAAGACCGTCAGCCCGACTCGGCCTACATCCTCATCCCACGTCATTCGTCCGAGCGGCGAGCCATAGTCCCGATGGGATTTTTCGGTCCTGAAGTCATTGCCGCAGATAGTTGTCTAGCGGTTCCGAATGCAACGCTCTATGTGTTTGGGGTATTGTCTTCGGCTATGCACAATGCTTGGATTCGCTCCGTCGCAGGCCGTTTGGAGAGCCGCTATCGCTATTCAAATCAGATTGTCTACAACAACTTCCCTTGGCCAGACCGACCTACCGACAAGCAGACGCAGGCAATCGAGTCGGCGGCGCAAGGCGTGCTCGACGCGCGAGCCGAATTTGCGGACTCATCGCTGGCGGATTTGTACGACCCATTGACCATGCCACCATCGCTCACGCATGCGCACCAAGCACTCGACCGCGCAGTTGACGCCGCCTACGGAAAAAAGGGTTTTGCTTCGGACGCGGAGCGCGTGGCTTTTCTGTTCGGCCTTTATCAGCGCTACACCAGCCTTCTGCCAAGCGCGACGCCACCTTCGGCGCGAAAGGCCCGCGTGCGGCGCGCGCACGCGTAGGCTGACCGCATTAGACCCGGAGCCGAAAACCGCCTTAAAATCAGTCTAATGCACATGACCGTGGACGGTCTCGGTCAAGCACTTGCAGCCTCAGCAAAAAACATGTTCAATGAAGGCGTTGCGCAACTATCCTAAGATGGGGTCGTAAGAACCCGCCCGGATGCCCGGAAAATCCGTCAAGGACTTTTCCCTCCCCTCGACTGGCGGCACCGCGTTTCGCCTGAGCGCACTTCGCGGCAGGAAGCTGGTCCTGTACTTCTACCCGAAGGACAACACCCCGGGCTGCACCACCGAGGGAATGCAGTTCCGCGACCTGCACGAGGAATTCGTGAAATCGGGCTGCGCGGTGTACGGCGTTTCGCGCGACTCGCTCAAGTCGCACGAAAACTTCAAGTCGAAATTCAAGCTGCCGTTCGAACTGCTCTCGGACGAAAAGGAAAGCGTCTGCACGCAGTTCGGCGTCATCAAGCTGAAGAACCTTTACGGCCGGAAGGTCCGTGGCATCGAGCGCAGCACCTTCGTTCTCGATCGCGAGAGCGTGGTGGCGCGCGAGTGGCGCGGCGTGAAAGTGCCGGGACATGCGCAGGAGGTACTCGACTTTGTTAAAACCCTCTGAAGGTCACATCGCTCCCGATTCGCCATCCGTCACGGAACCCGCCCCCACGCCCCGTTCCCCCGCAATGGCCAAACGCTCCCGCGCCCCGCGCAGCCAGCGCCTCGCCAAGCTGTTCGTGCTGGACACGAACGTCCTGATGCACGATCCGACGAGCCTGTTCAGGTTCCAGGAGCACGACGTCTACCTCCCGATCGGAACGCTCGAGGAGCTGGACAACCACAAGAAGGGGATTTCCGACGTCGCGCGCAACGCACGCCAGGCGAGCCGCTTTCTCGACGAGATCCTGTCCGGGACGAGCGCCAAGAGCGCGTCCGACATTGCGGCGGGAATCCCGCTGCCCTCCCGCGTCGGGGAGCGGCCGCGTGGAAGCCTGTTCCTGCAGACCGAGGCCATCAACGGCGAACTTCCCGCGACGCTCGCCATCGGCAAGGCGGACAACCAGATCCTGTCGGTGGTGCGCCACCTGCAAAAGCGCGAACCCGAGCGCCGCGTGATCCTGGTGTCCAAGGACATCAACATGCGCATCAAGGCGCGCGCCCTCGGGCTCGCGGCCGAGGACTACTACAGCGACAAGGTGCTCGAGGACACCGACCTGCTGTATACGGGCGTGCGGCGACTGCCCGACAATTTCTGGGAAGCGCACGGCCGCGACATGGAATCGTGGAAGAAGGAAGGCCACACCTACTACCGGGTGCGCGGCCCGCTGGTGCCGCAGCTGCAGCTGAACGAATTCGTCTACGACGAGAGCGGCGACCGCCCGCTGCACGCGATGGTCCGGGAGAAACAGGGACGCGTCGCGGTGCTCGAGACGCTGCGCGACTACACCCACGCCAAGAACTCGGTGTGGGGCATCACCGCGCGCAACCGCGAGCAGAATTTCGCGCTCAACCTGCTGATGAGTCCGCAGATCGACTTCGTCACGCTGATCGGCCAGGCCGGCACCGGCAAGACGCTGCTCACGCTCGCGGCCGGGCTCACGCAGGTGCTCGACGAAAAGCGCTACAGCGAGATCATCGTCACGCGCGTCACCGTGCCGCTGGGCGAGGACATCGGCTTCCTTCCCGGGACCGAGGAGGAGAAGATGCTGCCGTGGATGGGCGCGATGGAGGACAACCTCGACGTGCTCAACGCCTCCGAGGAATCGGGCGGCGAATGGGGCCGCGCCGCGACGCGCGACCTGGTGCGCTCGCGCATCCGCGTCAAGTCGCTCAACTTCATGCGCGGACGCACCTTCATCAACAAGTGGCTCATCATCGACGAGGCGCAGAACCTCACGCCGAAGCAGATGAAGACGCTGGTGACTCGCGCCGGCCCCGGAACCAAGGTCGTGTGCCTGGGCAACATCGCCCAGATCGACACGCCCTACCTCACCGAGGGCAGCTCGGGGCTCACTTACGTCGTCGACCGGATGCGCGGCTGGGCGCACGCAGGGCACGTCACGCTCGCCCGCGGAGAGCGCTCCAGGCTCGCTGACCACGCCGCCACGACGCTCTGAATTCTGCTAGGCTGCGTTTCTTTTTTTTTCGGGGATTCCCGCATGACCGCTTTCGTACGCCTGCTGGCGGTGCTCGCCGCCGCCCTTCCGCTCGCTTTCGCGGTCCACGCGCAACCCAAGGAAGGCGACTACGAGCCGCACATCGGCCAGGCGGGCAAGGACGTGATCTGGGTGCCGACGCCCGACGACGTGGTCGATCGCATGCTGCGCATGGCGCAAGTGACCCCGCACGACTACGTGATCGATCTGGGCGCCGGGGACGGCAAGATCGTGATCGCCGCGGCGAAGCTGGGCGCCCGCGCGCTCGGCATCGAGTACAACGGCGACATGGCCAGGCACGCGCAGCGCAACGTCGAGCGGGCGGGCGTCGCGGCGCGCGCCAAGATCGTGCAGGGCGACATATTCACGAGCGACTTTTCGCAGGCGAACGTGATCACGATGTACCTGCTGCCTGCGCTCAACATCAAGTTGCGGCCGATCCTCCTGGCAATGCGACCCGGCACGCGCGTGGTGTCGCACTCGTTCAACATGGAGGACTGGGAGCCCGACGAGAGCGCCAACCTGGACGGCCGGCGCGCCTACTTCTGGCTCGTTCCGGCCAGGGTCGCCGGCAACTGGACCCTGGAGATGGGAAGCGAGCGGTTCGAACTCGTACTCGAGCAGCGCTACCAGAAGGTCGACGGCACGGTGGCGCTCAAGCCCTCGCACGCCGGACTGCGCGACGCACTCCTGCGCGGGGCGAACATCAGCTTCGGGTTCATCGACAACTCGGGGGTGCGCCGCGACTTTTCCGGTCGCGTCACCGGCAACCGCATGGAAGGCAGCTTCCGGGTCGAAAGCGGTGCCGAGAGCAGGTGGAGCGCGGTCAAGAAGTAGTAGCGCGCGGCTCGCTCCAGGCGGGCGCCGATTTTTCCGCAGTCTCGCGCAGCCAGCGGCGCGCGGCGGAGCGCCGGTTTTTCCGCGATTTCGCGCGGCCGGCGGCACGCGGCCGCGCGTCGGTTCTAATCCAGTCTTTTGTGCGTGCCGTCGCAGAACGGCTTGTTCGCGCTGCGCTTGCAGCCGCACAGCCACACCTTCTGCGCCTCGGTGATCGTGAACTTGACCGGGGTGAATTCGGTGCTCTTGTGCGACCCGTCGCAGAAGGGCTGGCGCCCCGAGCGCCCGCAGGCGCACCACCAGTAATCGCCGGGCGCGAGTTCGACCGCATAGGGGCTTTTCTGCGCGATGTTCGGCTCTGCCATGCGTATCCTCCGCTGGCGGCAATCGACTGCAATGCGATCGAGCGCGCGGCGCCGCCCCGGCGCGCGCCGGTTCAATAGTTGGTCGTGTTGGCGAGATTTTCGAAACGCGTGTACTGGCCGAGGAAAGTGAGGTCGACGCGGCCGATCGGTCCGTTACGCTGCTTGCCGATGATCACCTCGGCGCGCCCCCTCGATTCCGGCTTGTCGGGAAAATAGACCTCGTCGCGGTAGATGAAGAAGATCACGTCCGCGTCCTGCTCGATGGCGCCCGATTCGCGCAGGTCCGACATCATCGGGCGCCGGTCATTGCGGCCCTCGACCGCTCGGGAGAGCTGCGACAGCGCGATCACCGGCGCCTCGAGCTCCTTCGCCAGCGCCTTGAGCGAGCGCGAGATCTCGGAAATTTCGGTGGCGCGATTCTCGCCCTGCGACGAAGCCGACATGAGCTGCAGGTAGTCCACCACCACCAGGCCGAGCTTGCCGCACTGGCGCCGCAGGCGCCGCGCGCGCGCGCGCAGCTCGAGCGAGTTGAGCGCCGCCGTCTCGTCGACGAAGATCGGCGTCTCGTGCAGCCGGCCCATGGCGTGCGACAGGCGCTGCCACTCGTCATCGGTGAGCCGGCCGGTGCGCATTTTGTGCTGGTCGACGTGCGCGATCGAGCCCAGGATGCGTGCCGCGAGCTGAGTGCCCGACATCTCCATGCTGAAGATCGCGACCGGAAGGCCGTTGTCCACCGCGACGTGCTCGGCGATGTTCAGCGCGAGCGCGGTCTTGCCCATGCTCGGGCGGCCCGCGATGATGATCAGGTCCCCCGACTGCAGTCCGGCGGTCTTCTCGTCGAGGTCGATGAAACCGGTCGGAATCCCGGTGACGCTCGACGCGTTCCCGCGGTGGTACAGGTCGTCGATCCGCTCGAGAACCCGCGCCAGCTCCTGCTTGATGTCCTTGAACCCCTGGTTCGCGCGCGCCCCGGACTCGCCGACTTCGAGAATGCGCGACTCGGCCTCGTCGAGCAGCTGCCGCACGTCCTTTCCGGTCGGGGTGAGCGCGCTCTCGGCGATTTCGGTCGCGACGTGAGCGAGTCGCCGCTGCACCGCGCGCTCGCGCACCAGTTCCGCGTAGCGCCGGATGTTGAGCGCCGAGGGCGTGCTCTGGGACAGCGCGCCGAGGTAGGCGGCGCCGCCGGTCTTGTCGCGGTCCTCGCTCGACTCGATCGATTCGGCGAGCGTGACCACGTCGGCGGGCTTGCCCGCCTCGATCAGCTTGACCAGGTGGCGATAGATGCGGCGGTGATCGTCGCGGTAGAAATCCTCGGCGCGAACCAGGTCCGCGATCTTGTCGAAGGCCTGGTTGTCGAGCATCAGGCCGCCGAGCAGCGACTGCTCCGCCTCCACCGAGTGCGGAGGCACCCGCATCGCGAGCAGCTGCGGATCGCCCAGTTCGGTGCGCGCGAGTTGCGACTGAGGGTTGCGGGCCATGCTGCGGTGATGCTACCGCATCAGGACTCCGCGAGCACCGAAACCGTGATCGTGACGACGACGTCGGCGTGCAGCGCGAGCTGGATCGGGTACTCGCCGATCAGTTTCAGCGGACCTTCCGGCATGCGCACCATCGAGCGCTCCACCTCGTGGCCCTGCGCCTTGAGTCCCGCCACGATGTCGATATTGGTCACCGAGCCGAACAGCCGGCCGTCGACGCCTGCCTTCTGCGTCACCTGCAGCGTCAGGCCGTCGATTTTCGCGGCGCGCTCGCGGGCGCCCCCGAGCGCCTCGTTCTGCGCCTTTTCCAGCTCGGCGCGGCGGGCTTCGAACGCCTTCAGATTGTCCGCGGTCGCGCGCTTCGCCTTGCCCTTGGGCAGGAGGTAGTTGCGCGCGAAGCCGTCCTTCACCTTGACGACGTCGCCCAGTTCGCCGAGGTTCACCACCTTTTCCATCAGGATCACTTGCATGGCGGGCCCCTCAGTGCAGGTCGGTGTACGGCAGCAGCGCGAGATAGCGCGCGCGCTTGATTG
>MERB01000016.1:67278-68157 GCA_001770475.1 Betaproteobacteria bacterium RIFCSPLOWO2_02_FULL_66_14
CGCGGTCCCGGTGATCCGCGCCGGGATGATCCTGCCGTTCTCGTTGATGAAATCCTTCAGCGTCTCGATGTCCTTGTAGTCGATCCACTCGACCTTGGCCGCCGTGAAGCGGCAGAACTTGCGCCGCCGGAACAGCGCGCGCTGCGCGCGGTCCTTCTTGTCCTTGGGCTTGCCCTTGCCTCTTTTCTTGAATGCCATGTCTACTCTCCTTCGATGAATTCGATGCGGGTGGCGTGCAGCAGCGCCTTTCGCGAGCGCCGGCTCTTCGCACAGAGAAACCCTTCAACCCGTATCGGACTGTTCAATGTCGCCGCGGCCACCAGCCGCGCCTCGGTTTCGAACGCGATCGCATCGATGTCGGCGTTCACCTTGCGCCTCGATCCCGCCTCGTCGCGTTCGGATTCATGGTGCAGCCGGAATTCGATCACCGCGACGCCCGCCGGGGTATGGCGCAGGGCATCCAATGCCGCCAGTCGGCCCGCGATCTCGACCCGGTTCTCGACGTTCAAGCGCCCGCCGGGGCCTCGGCCGGCTTCGCCTCGTCCGCGCCGGCTTCGGCGCCGTTCTCGGCGCCACGCGGTTCAGGGCGCCGTTCCATCAGCGACCTCGACTTCTCCTCCTTCATCATCGGCGAAGGCGTCGTCACCGCGCTGGTCATGCGCACCACCAGGTGACGCAGCACCGCGTCGTTGAACCGGAACGCGTGCTCGAGTTCGGCGAGCGTCTCGTTGTCGCACTCGATGTTCATCAGCACGTAGTGCGCCTTGTGCATCTTCTGGATCGAATAGGTGAGCTGCCGGCGGCCCCAGTCCTCGAGCCGGTGCACGACGCCCTTGCGCTGCGCGATGACGCCACGGTAGCGCTCGACCATGCCGGGCA
>MERB01000016.1:68167-72752 GCA_001770475.1 Betaproteobacteria bacterium RIFCSPLOWO2_02_FULL_66_14
TGCGGGGAGTCTCCTTATGGGTTGAGCCATCCACCATGCGAAAGTGGTATGGCAAGGAAGGGGGCGGATTCTACTGCAAATCTCGCGGCATGGGTATCGCTCCCGGGACGCGGGCCGCCGGTCCCCTGGATCGGATCGGTCACGGCGCGATGTAGGCGTAACCCTGTTGCTGGTAGGCGCCGAGCGCGATCCAGCCGTTGGGAACCAGCTTCACTTCCTGCATCAGGTCCGCCGGATTCAACTTGCGGTCCGCGAGCGGCAGGTTGCACTGCTCCAGTCCCTGCACCCCGGGCGCTTTCTGCATTTCGCGAAGCTTGGCGGCGACCCTGAGCGCGTCGGCGCGTTCCGGCTCCTTCACTGCCGCGAGGTTGGTCTGCGTGAAGTACGAGGCGTTGCCGCGGAAGGTCATCACGATCTTCGGAGTGATGCCGCTCTCGATCAACTGCCTGCGCGTGATGTCCACGTTGTCGAGCTTCTTCAGGAGCACCGCGGGGTTGCCGTCGGTGAAATCGAAGGCAAGTTTCATCTCGTTTGCGCCGCCGGTCGTCGCACAGCCGGTGGCGAGCCCGAGCGCGGTCGCTGCGGCAGCCAGAATCCGGATGCTCATGCGGTCCTCGCAGACAGGAATTGGGGCATGAAGACTACACCTGTTGAGTCGGCCATGGCTACGGGTGGTCATCGGGATCCGGTCCACAGGACATGAACCCTCCGTGCCGCCGTTTCATTCGGTCACCCGCTCATGGGCCACGACAGATCGTCGCAGCTCGACTATCATGCATCGCATCTGCAATGCAGGCTGAGGAACGCTTATGAAGACCGACACGGTTCCGCCGCTCCGCGTTTCGGCCAGGCTGCGCCGCGAGGCCGAATCGGTGCTGCGCGAAGGCGAAACGCTGTCCGCGTTCATGCTCGCGTCGCTGACCCGAGGCATCGAGTCGCGCAAGGCTCAGACGGCCTTCATCGAGCGCGGGCTCGCGAGCGCTGCACGAGCGAGAAAGAGCGGCAGCTATGTCCCGGCTCGGCGGGTGATCGGCAAGCTGCATAGGCGTCTCGAGCGCGCACGCGGCCGCGTGCGCTGAGCGGTGCGTCCCTACCGGGTTCGCTTCACGCCTGAGGCGGAAGGCGACCTGCTGCGGCTCTACGACTTCTTGCTCGAGAAGGATCTTCGCGCCGCCGAGCGCGCCATCCGCGCCATAGAGGAGGCAACCGGGTTGCTGCGCTTCTCGCCTTTCTCCTGCCGCAAGGTCCTGCGGGACCACCCGTTTCTGCGCGAGCTTGTCATTCCTTTCGGTTCCGCCGGCTACGTCGCGCTGTTTGAAATCGAGGGCGAACGAACGGTGACCGTGCTTGCCGTGCGGCACCAGCGCGAGGAGGACTACCACTAGCGACGTGTTCATTCGATCAACTCGTCGGCGCGCAGCGGGATCTCGCCTACGTCGATATCGAACTCGCCGCATCGGACCGCACGCATTCCCCCCTCCAAAGGTAAGCAGTGCGAGCGAATTCTACGCCCGAGAGACGACTTTGGATCCGTTCTTCAGCCGCCCGACCCTCCGCCCCCGCGCCGCACCGACTCAAACAGGCAGACTCCGGCCGCAACCGAAACGTTAAGGCTCTGCACCGCGCCCTGCGTCGGGATTCGCACCAGCAGGTCGCAGCTCTCTCGCGTCAGACGCCGCATGCCTTCGCCCTCGGCGCCGAGCACCCAGGCGATCGAATCCGGAAGGTCGGCCGCGTAGAGCGTCTGCTCGGCGCGCTCGTCGGCGCCGACGACCCAGATGTTGCGCTCCTTGAGTTCCCCGAGCGTGCGCGCGAGGTTGGTGACCATGAAGTACGGGGTGAGTTCGGCGGCGCCGCTCGCCACCTTGGACACCGTCGCGTTGACGCCCGCAGCGCGGTCCTTGGGTGCGATCACCGCGTGCGCGCCTGCGGCGTTCGCAACGCGC
Organism: Betaproteobacteria bacterium RIFCSPLOWO2_02_FULL_66_14; assembly: GCA_001770475.1. Lineage (GTDB taxonomy): Bacteria > Pseudomonadota > Gammaproteobacteria > Burkholderiales > SG8-39 > 2-02-FULL-66-14. Next base: position 70,114 of record MERB01000016.1, read on the forward strand.
AGGCAGGCGCCGAGGTTGTGCGGGTCGGTGACGCCGTCGAGGACGAGGAGCAACGGCCTCTCCACCTGCTCGAGCAGCTCGTCCAGGGATTCACTCGCCTTCTTCGCTTCGATCCGCGCCACCACGCCCTGGTGCCGGCCGCCGCCGTAGAAGCCGTCGAGCCGTTTCGCCGGGACGCGCAGCAACCGCACGCCCGCGCGTTCGGCAGCCGCCGCGAGATCGCGCGCTCGGGCATCCTGGCGCGCCTCGTCGAGGAAGATCTCGACGACGGAAGCGGGCTCCGCGCGCAGGCGAGCGAGCACCGCATGGAATCCGAAGATGACCTTCGACTCGGGTCTCACGCCGGGACGAAATCCATCTTGCGCGACTCCAGGTCGACGCGCACGAGCTTGACCCGGATGCGGTCGGCCAGGCGGAAGCGCGTTCCCGTGCGCTCGCCGAGCAGCCGGTGGTGCACCGGCTCGAAGCGGAAGCGCTCGCGCCCGAGTTCGGAGATGTGCACCAGGCCGTCGACGAAGTAGTCGTCCAGGGTGACGAACACGCCGAACGCGGTCACGCCCGTGATGCGACCGGCGAACACTCCGCCGACATGCTCTTCCATGTACTGGCACTTGAGCCAGTTCTCGACGTCGCGGCTCGCTTCGTCGGCGCGCCGCTCGGTCTCGGAGCAATGCCGGCCGAGCGCGTCCCAGTCGACCCCTTCGTAGCGCCGGCCTTCGAGGCAGGCGCGGATCGCGCGGTGCACCACGAGATCCGGGTAACGCCGGATCGGGGAGGTGAAATGCACGTAGGCCTCGAACGCGAGGCCGAAATGGCCCAGGTTGCGCGGACTGTAAACGGCCTGCTTGAGCGAACGCAGCAGGATCGTCTGCAGCAGGGCGAAATCGGGGCGCGAACGGATCCGCTCGAGCAACTGCGCGTAGTCCATCGGCCGGGGCCGGTCCCCGCCCGAGAGCTGCAGTCCGAGTTCGGCGAGGAATTCGCGCAGCGCGTGGACCCGGTCTTCGGCCGGCTCGTCGTGCACCCGGTACAGCGTCGGATGCTCCCGGCCGGCGAGGAAGGCACCGGCGCAGACATTCGCGGCCAGCATGCACTCCTCGATCAACCGGTGCGCGTCGTTGCGCACTTCGGGCCGGATCCGCTGCACGCGCCCGCGAGCATCGAACTCCATTCGTGTCGCGACGGTTTCGAAATCGATCGCGCCTCGCGCCCCGCGCTGTTCGGCGAGCTTCTGGAAGATCTCGTAGAGCAGCGCGAGCGGCTCTCGCGCGCGGCCCTTCTGCAGGTCCCGCCACACGGCGTCGTAGGTCAGGCGCGCCTGCGACCGGATCACGGCGGGAAAAAATTCGTATCGCGCGATGGCCCCGTGGTGCGTGAGCGTCATTTCGCACACCATGGCGAGGCGGTCGACCTCCGGATTGAGCGAACACAGGCCGTTGGACAGTTTCTCCGGCAGCATCGGGATCACGCGCCGCGGAAAATACACCGAGGTGCCCCGCTCGCGCGCCGCGACATCGAGCGCATCGCCGTGACGCACGTAATGTCCGACGTCGGCGATCGCGACCCAGAGGCGATAGCCCTTGCCCTCGCCGGCCGCGCACACCGCGTCGTCGAAATCCTTGGCCGTTTCGCCATCGATGGTGACGAACGGCATCGAGCGCAGGTCGCGCCGGCCGGCCGCCTCCTGCGAACGCACCTTGTCCGGCATCTTCGCAGCGAGTTCCGTCGCACCGCGCGAAAACGCGTGCGGCAGGTCGAACTTGCGCAGCGCGATTTCGACTTCGATGCCGGCGTCGTCGGATTCCCCGAGCACCTCGATGACGCGGCCCACCGGCTGCGCGTGTCGCGACGGTTGCGCGATCAGTTCCAGCGTCACGATCTGTCCGGGACGCGCCTTTCCTGCTTCGCCCGGAGGCACCAGCACCTCCTGGACGATCCTGATGTCCGAAGGCGCGAGAAACATCACGCCGTGCTGCGCGTGCAGCTGTCCGACGATGCGCTGCCGCGTCCGTTCGAGGACTTCGACGATCGCGCCCCGCGGGCGTCCGCGCTGGTCGCTCCCGGTGACGCGCACCTTCGCGCGGTCGCCGGGGAGCAACTGGCGCATCTCGGCCGCGGGAAGATAGACACCTGCCCCGCCGCCATCGGGCTGCAGGAAGCCGTGGCCGTCCGGATGGCCCTCGACGCGCCCGGAGACGAGCGCATCGACGCCCGCCGGTGCGGCGTGCCTGGAGGTGCTCCGGCGCGTCAGCCGGCGAGGATTCTTGGCAGCCACAGACTCAGGACGGGAAACATCACCAGCAGCACGACGCGGACCAGTTCCGCGGCGAAAAAAGGCATCACGCCAAGAAAAGTCTGGCTCATCGGGACGTCCTTCGCAAGCGCGCTGATCACGAACACGTTCATTCCGACCGGTGGCGTGATGAGGCCCAGCTCGACCACCACCAGCGCGAGGATGCCGAACCAGATCTTGAGATCCTCGGGGCTCATGCCGAAATCCAGTCCCGCGATCACCGGCCAGAAGAACGGGATCGCGAGCAGGATCATCGACAGGCTGTCCATCAGGCAGCCGAGCACGATCAGCGCGGCGAGGAGCACCCAGAGGATTTGCATCGGCGACAGGCCCGAGGACACCATCA
>MERB01000017.1 GCA_001770475.1 Betaproteobacteria bacterium RIFCSPLOWO2_02_FULL_66_14
TGTGTCATGCCGGTGATCGCGGCGGCCTCGGTCTGACTGAGCCCCCGGCTCTGGATGAGTTCGTTGAGCTTGACGGCAAGGATGGCCTTCGCGGACAGTTCTTCCGCATCGTCGAACCCAAGGTCGATCAGCACATTGTCAGTGCCCTTGTGTGTGTCTTTGCGTCGCATCATCACCTCCCGCTCAACCCATGACGGGCAAGCACAGACTTCAACCGCTTCTCGATCAATTGCACATCCGGCTGCGGCGTGCTGATGCCGGACTTCGACTTCTTCTGAAACGCATGCAGCACATGGATCGCATCTCCGACGCGCACCGTGTAGACGGCGCGAAAGGTGTCGCCCCGGTGATCTTCCACCAGCTCGTAGGCGCCGGAACCAAGACCCTTCCACGGCTTCGACGAATCGGGCGTTCGCCCCAACTGGACCACGAATAGCGCAACACCCATGTCCTTCTGGACCGGGATTGGGAATTCCTTGAAATCCTTCTTCGAGGACCCCTCCCAGAACAGCGGTTTGCGCGTCTCAGTCATGCATTATACCCGTTCGTATATAGGTTGCAAGCCTCCGTGAAAAGATCACGCGGCGCGCAGCGACACGACTTTGCTTGCGGTCAGCGCCTCCACGCGCACATCCTTTTCCGACAGGTTGAAATAGTCCGCGTCGGAATACTGCAGGGGCGACTTGTAGCCAGGCTGCCATGCAAGCCATTGAAAGAACCGCTTGACGTGCGCCAGCGCCTTCGCCACCGCGTCCACCGTGGGCTCGCTGTGGCGCTTGGCTTCCTTCAGATAGGCGAAGTAGCGGCGCTTGATCCGCTCGTTGTCGGGTTGAGCGTTGTCATGGTCTGGTGCCCCCTACCCCAAGGCATGCAGCCCCTGGCTTCAACCCTCGTCCCGGTGCGCCTCGAAGATGTCGCGGAAGCGTCCGACGCAACCTTTGAATGCCTCCAGCACTGCCGGATCGAAATGCGCAGGCAGGGTGCGCCCGTCGCCCACGGTGATGATCTCGAGCGTGCGCTCATGGCTGAACGCCGGTTTGTACGGGCGCTTGGAGCGCAGCGCATCGTACTGGTCGCAGATGTTCATGATGCGCGCCGAGAGCGGTATCGCATCGCCCGCGAGGCCGGCCGGATAGCCGCCGCCGTCCCAGCGCTCGTGGTGCCCGTCCGCAATCTCCGCGCCCATCACGAGGTAGGGCGAATCGGTGCCGCGCAGCAGTTTTCCGCCCAGACCGGCGTGGCTTTTCATGATCTCCCATTCGTGCGGCTCGAACTTGCCCGGCTTGCCAAGGATGGCGTCGGGGATCGCGATCTTGCCCACGTCGTGCATCGGGCTCGCGTAGTGAATGACATCGCAAAAGTCCGCGTCCAGGCCCAGCGCCTGCGCCAGCTCCACGCTGTAGAAGCTGATGCGCGACACGTGCGCGCCGGTCTCCTCATCCTTGTAGGAGGCGGCGCGGGTCATGGTGGCGATGGTCTCGCGGTAGCTTGCGAGAAGCTGGCGCGTGCGCTGCTTCACCTGCGTGTCGAGAATGCGGTTGTGGTCGGCGAGGAAGTCGCTGAACTCCTTCAGGCGCAGGAGATTCCGCACACGGATGCGCAGCTCATTGCGGTCCACCGGCTTGGTGATGAATTCCTCCGCCCCGGCTTCCAGCCCGCGCAGGCGCGAGTCGCGGTCATCGAGCGCGGTCACCATCACCACCGGGATCGCCTTGGTGGCGGCGTCCGTCTTGAGCGCGCGCGCCACCTCGTAGCCGTCCATGCCGGGCATCATGATGTCGAGCAGGATGATGTCCGGCGGACTCTGCCGCGCGAGTTCGAGCGCCTGCGCGCCGTCGGCCGCCTCCGCAGCCGAGTAGCCCTCCGCCTCGAGCATCGCCACCAGCAGCCTGCGGTTTCTGTCCTCGTCGTCGACGACCAGTATCCGCGCGGGGTTCTTTGCTTGGTTCATGACTTCTCCCGTATGGGCAAATGCAGCGTGAAGGTGCTGCCTTTGCCGGGTTCGCTTTCGACTTCGATGGTGCCGCCGTGCAGCTCGGCGAGGCGCCGTGCGAGCGCGAGGCCCATGCCCACGCCGCCGTGCCGGCGCGAGAGGCCGGCATCGAGCTGGACGAGCGGTTGGAAGATCTTCGCCAGATCCTCGCGCGCGATGCCGATGCCCGTGTCCACCACCGCGATTTCGAGCCAGTCTCCCGCGCGCCGCGCGCGCACCGCGACCGCGCCGCCGTCGCGATTGAACTTGACCGCGTTGTCGATGAGCGCATCGAGCATGCGGCGCAGCGCCGTGGGGTCGAGTTCCGCACTGCCGACCTCCGGCGCAACATCAAGCCGCACGGCCACGCCGCGCGCCGCGGCCGCCTTGCGCTTCGCGGCCACGCGTTCCCCGAGCGCCGCGCCGATTTCCACCGGCTCCCGCTCGAGCAGGGTTCCGGGCGCATCGAGCCGCGACATTTCCAGAATCCCCTCCACCAGCGCGAGCAGGTGCCGGCCGCCGGCGAGAATGTCGGCGGCAAACCCGGCCTGTTTCGCGTTGAGCGCGCCCGGCACCTCGTCCTTCAGCAGGTCGGCAAAGCCTATGACGCTGTTGAGCGGCGTCCTCAGCTCGTGCGTGATGTTGTTCATGAACTCCGACTTCGCGCGCAGCGCCTCCTGCAGCGTGGCGCGCGTGCGTTCCAGCTCCAGCTCCGCCTCCTTGCGCAGCGTGATATCCAGATTGGTGCCGCTCATGCGCGCGGCGCGCCCGTCGGCCGCGCGCTCGGTGACGCGCCCCCGCGACTGGATCCAGCGCCACTCGCCGGTGGCGGTGCGCGCCCGGTGTTCCTCGACATATTCCGGGCGCCCGCCTTTCAACACGGCAACGACGGCTTCGAGCAAACGCTGGCGGTCTTCCGGGTGCGCGAGCGCGGCCAGCGCTTCGACCGTCGTCCACGTCTCGCGCGGCGGCTCGCCCAGCAACCCGGCCCACTGCTCGCTCAGCCACACTTTGCCGCTCTCGGCGTCGGCGTCCCACACCGCAATACGCCCGCCCGCCAGGGCCAGTTTCAGGCGCCGCTGGGCCGTTTCCGCTTCCTTCTCGGCCGTGACTCTGTCGGTGATGTCGATCCAGGAGCCCACCAGCTCCTTCGGTTCTCCGGCTGCGTCCCGCACCAGTATCGTCTCGTCGCGCATCCAGCGCCAAGAGCCGTTCCTGTGGCGGAAGCGGTACTCGGCAACGATCGATCCCTCGGTGAAGAGCCGCTGCTGCCCGGCCAGCACCCGATCCCGATCTTCCGGATGGATGTTGTTCACCCAGAATCCCGGGTCGCCGAGAAAATCCTCGGGCGCATGGTCCAGTTGCGTGCGCACATTGGCGCTGATGAAGGTGGCGCCGTAGTCGCCGTGCGCCTTGGCTGCATAGATGACCGCCGGCGTCTTGCGCAGCAGGAAGTCCAGCCGATCGTTCAAGCGATGCAGCTCGGCGTCGTTGGCGGCGAGCGCCAAACCCCGCTCGTGCAGCCTGACGAGCGTGACCGCCAACACGAACAACAGCAGGGACGTGACGATTCCGCCCAGCAATATCCACCACGGCGGGGTGCTTGCGATCCGGGCTTCAAATTCCGGCGTGCTGGACAGACGCAGGGTCCATGGCCTGCCGGCGACCTCGAGCGGAAAGTCGCGGACGAAACGCGGGGCTTCGGTGCCGTGATGCGCGTCGTCGTGCATCAGCGCGGCGGGCGAAGCATCGGGTCCGTCGTAGACTTCCAGACCGAGTCGCGCCGTGCCCTTGCCCGGTATGGCAAGCAAGAGGTCGTCCATGCGGAACGCTGCATAGACATAGCCGGCAAGCGCGGCGCGGCGCTCCGCCACGCTGGCGCGCGGTGCGCCGTTGCGGTAGACGGGGATGTACAACAGGTAGCCCGCCCGCGCTTCCGTCCCGGAATCCTGAACCAATTGGACTTTGCCCGAGAGCGCGGCCTCGCCGCTGTCGCGCGCCCGTTCCATTGCCGCGCGGCGCACCGGCTCGGAAAACATGTCGTAGCCGAAGGCGAGGAAATTGCCGCCGGCAAAGGGTTCGAGAAAAACGACAGGGGTGTATTCGGCGCGGGTTCCCCCGGGACGGATGTCGTAGTCGGGAAACCCTTGGTCGCGGATCGCGCGGACATGAGCGTCGCGGTCGTGCGCGGACACGAGCTGCCCGAAGCCCAGCCCCCGGATACCGGGCAAACGCCGGTCGATTTGGGCGGCCTCGGCGTAGCTCCGCCATTCATGGCGATCCACCGCGGCCGACGCGGCAAACAGCGCTGCGCCGCCACGCAACACCAGCTCGTAGGTGGCCATGCGCACCGCGATCGCGTTGCGTACCTCGTGCGCAGCCGATTCGAAGTGCAGCGCTGCCTCTCGCTCATGGCTTTCCTGGAGGTGGCGCCAACTTGCCAGCGTCAGCACGAGCACGACGGCAGCCACGAGCCAGCCGAGCGCCATGCCTGGCAGCCACCGGGGTCGCGGGAAATTGACCAGCGAGGACAGCAAGCGCAAGGGTTTCACGCCGTTCCCTGCGCCCACCTGGTGCGCGGCTCGGAGGCTAAACGCGATAGACGGACGCGTGAACTTGTTCCGGGCAGGAATGCGTACTTCATTCGTTCCGGCCTTCCAGCAGCGCCGCCACGCTCGCCAGAAATTCCTTGTAGCGGATCGGCTTTTCGAGATAGCCGTCGAAGCCTTCGGCCAGCAGCCGTTCGGCGTCGCCCTTCATCGCGAGCGCTGTGAACGCGACCACCTTGAGCGCCGCGGTGCGTGGCTCGGCGCGCAGGCACTTGAGCGCCGCGATGCCATCCATGCCGGGCATCTGCACGTCCATGAGGATGAGATCGGGGGCGTGCGCAAGCGCGGCCTCGATGCCCTCGGCGCCGCCGTTCGCGCGCAGCACCTCGTGGCCTGCCTGCTCGAGCGCGGCGGCGGCGAGCCTGAGGTTCAGCGCGTCGTCGTCCACCACCAGGATCTTCGCCATCGCTTGTCCTCTCAGGCCCCGGGCCGCGCGCAGTCGCGTGGCGAAGAGCCGCGTTGCATCCCGCCGGCCGGCATTGTAGAGTGCTTTTCTACTTGACTAGTCAGGAGACAAAGATGGACCGGGTAAGCGTGTACGACGGCAAGGCGCGTTTCTCGCAACTCGTGGAACGCGCCGAATCCGGCCGCTCGACCGTGATTACCAAGCGCGGGCGCGTGGTGGCGAAGATCGTCCCGGCGCAGGCTCCGCGGTGGGACCGTGCCGCGGTGCTGGACGAGGCCGAAGCGTTCCGCAAGCGCGTGCAGATCAAGGGCCGGATCGACCTTCGCAGGCTGATCGAGCAAGGCCGGCGCTGATGGCTTTCGTGCTCGATGCGTCGGTCGCGGTCGGCTGGGTGGTTTCGAGGCAGGCCACCGCGTACAGCCGGGGCATCCGGCTGCGGGCGCGGCGCGAACCGTATCACGCGCCGGCACTGTGGCGCCTGGAAGTGGTGAACGCCATGCGTTCCCTGGAGCGGCGCCGGGCAATCGCCGCCGATGCCGCGGAGGCCGCCGTGGATATTCTCGATCGCATGCAGCCGGTGTTCCACGAAGATCCGATACCGTTCGCCGAGCTGCTGGTACTCGCGCGCAAATTCGATCTTTCCGCTTACGACGCGAACTACCTGGCGCTCGCGCTGGAGCTGCGGCTGCCGATTGCTTGCGACGACGGTCCGTTGCGATCCGTGCTGTCGCGAGCTGGCGTGAAGCTCGCCTGATTCCGGCGAGTCTCAGGATCCTCGCATCGTCGTCCGCCACCAGTTTCTTCGCCATCGCTTGTCCGCTTTATTCCGTGTCGCGCCTGGGCATCGCGCGGCGCACCTCGGCGAGCAGGGCGCTCGGGTTGAAGTTCGCTTTCTCCAGGATGACGCTTACGCGGCTTTTCAAGCGCGCTCGGTCCTCGGCGTTGAGGTCCTTCGCCGTGAGCACCAGGATCGGGATATCCGCCGTGTGCTCCGATTCGCGCAGCGCCCGCGCGACCTCGAAACCGCTCACCTCGGGCATCATCAGGTCCAGAATCACGAGGTCAGGCCGCGCGCGGCGCGCCACCTCGATTGCCTCGGCGCCGCCGTAAGCGCGCAGCACGCGGTAGCCCTCGTTTTGGAGCACCGTCGCCACCAGATCCACGGCCTTCACGTTGTCGTCCACCACCAGAACTTGCGGCGCTTCGCCATCGGACCGCGCCCCGATCAGTCCGGCGAGCGCCGCCATGAGTTCCTCGCGCACGAAGGGCTTTTGCAGCACGCGCCGGGCGCCCAGCGCCAGGCTTTGGCTCTGCTCTCCCGCCCGGGAGATGATCACCACCGGCGTATCGGCGAGGTTCGGATCGGATTTCAGACGGCGCATGAACTCCCAGCCGTCCATCGCCGGCAGAAACATGTCCAGCGTGATGAGCTGCGGGCGGCTCTTCGCGGCGCGCACCAGCCCTTCCTCGCCGGTCGCCGCGCGCATCACCTCGAACCCTTCGGCGCGCAACTCTGCAATGATCAGGTCGGCTATCGCGTCGTCGTCCTCGATCACCAAAGCAAGTGGAACCGCACGCGCCGCAGGGGTCCTGGCCTCGGGCGCGGAGGCGGCCGTCTCCGCAACTGCCATTTCGCCCTCCCGCACAACGGCTGCGGCCTCACGCCAGGGCAGCCACACGCAGAAGCGGCTCCCCGTCCCCGGGCGGCTCGCCACGCCCACCGTGCCGCCATGCAGCTCGGCAAGCCGCCGCACCAGCGACAGTCCCAACCCGGTGCCGGCATGGCGCCGGGCGACGGAGCTATCCACCTGCGTGAATGGCTCGAACAGCTTCGGCAGGTATTCCTCGGCAAGGCCCTCGCCGCTGTCCTCGACCGTGATGGCGAGGAACTCGCCGTCCTCGCCCGGCGGCAGCGCAATGAGGCGTGCCGGCATGGCCGCGTCGAAGGCCACCTCGGCGCGCGCGCAGCGGCGAGCGGAGAGCGTCACCGTGCCGCCCTCGGGGCTGAACTTGACCGCGTTGGAGAGCAGGTTGTAGACGATCTGCTTCAACTTCCTCTCGTCGGCCAGCAGGGTGCCGAGCGACGCATCGATCCGGGTGTCGAGCCGGATGCGGCGCGTCGCCGCTTTTTCCCGCACCACCAGCATGCTCGCCTTGAGCAGCGCCGGCATATCCACCGCAGCCGCTTCGAGCTGCAGCATCCCCGCCTCGACCTTGGACAGATCGAGGATGTCGTTGATCAGCGACAGGAGGTGCGAGCCGGCGTCGAAGATGTCGGTGACGAAACCGCGCTGCTTCGCCTCCAGCTCGCCGAGCACCCCGTCCTTCAGCATCTCGGAGCAGCCGATGATCGAGTTCAGCGGCGTCCTCAGCTCATGCGACATGTTGGCGAGGAAGTCGGATTTGGCGCGGTTCGCCTCCTCGAGCTCCACGTTCTTGCGCAGGATCTCGGCCTCGGCGTGCTTGCGCTCGGTGATATCGCGCACGATACCGGTGTAGTGCCGTTCGCCCCCCAGCCGCATCTGGCTCACCGCGAGGTCCAGCGGAAAGGTGCTGCCGT
>MERB01000018.1:0-6890 GCA_001770475.1 Betaproteobacteria bacterium RIFCSPLOWO2_02_FULL_66_14
GCACTCTCAAAACCTGATGTTGCAGCGGCGCTACATGCCGCCTCGATCACAGAAAAGACCGCGAACTGTGGAAGTTGGGCTAGACCCCGGAGGCGAGGTAATGGTAAAGGTTCACGAGCATTCCCGCGGTCGCGCCCCAAATGTAGTGCTGCGCGTAGGGCATCGCGGTGTATTCCACGTGGCGGCCCTGAAACTCGCGCGCGTGCCGCTGATGGTTCGCCGGATCGAGCAGAAACGACAGTGGCACCTCGAACACTTCCTCGACTTCATGCGCGTCGAGACGCAGTTCGAAGGGCGGCGCCACCAGCGCGACCACGGGCGAGACACAGTACCCGGTGCGCGTTCGATAGTCGGCCAGGCGCCCCAGGATTTCGATGCATCGCGATTCGAGCCCGATTTCTTCGCGCGTTTCCCGCAACGCCGTCGCTTCCGGCGACAAATCGCCCGGCTCCGACCGGCCGCCCGGAAAACTGACCTGCCCGGAATGGCTCCTAAGATGCGCGGTTCGCCGCGTGAACAGCACCGTCAGTTCAGCCGATCTGAGCACGATCGGGATCAGGACCGAGGCCGGCTTCAGCTCGGTCTCCCGGCCCGGCGCCTCCTGGTCTCCGGCGATCACTGGCGGCCCGCCGCGGCCACCGGAAAAGCGCCCCCGAAGCCAGCCGGCATCCACTTCTACTACCCGCTCGTGCATCAGGGTGGCGCGCAATTGGAATAGCCGCCCTCAGGCCGGTGTTCTCGCCATGACCGGCATATTATCCCGGCCGCACCAAAGACCCTTTACTACGCGAGGAGGAACCATGAAACGCACGATGCTGTTCGTTGCCCTGGCCGTCGCAAGCAGCTTTGCGATCGCCAGTACCTGTCCGAAACTGATGAAACAGATTGACGATGCCCTGCCCTCGGCAAAGGTCGGCGCCACGCAAATGGAGGAGGTCAAGAAGCTGCGCGCGGAAGGCGAAGCCCACCACAAGGCGGGAAAACACGGCGAATCCGAGGCCGCTCTCAACAAGGCCAAGGGAATCCTCGGTATCAAGTAACGCCGGCCTGCGGAAGGAAAAACGCCGCCCGAGGGCGGCGTTTCTTTTTGCCTGGCGACGCTTACTTGATCGCCTGCAGCCGGTCGTAGACGTCCTTCGGCCAGGGGAGCGCTCCGCCGTCCGGCAGCTTCCCGTCGACGTAGAACTTCTGCACGGCCGCGATGAACGGCTTGCGGTCCACCATGACCACCGTCTTGCCGCGCTTGGTGAAATCGGTCATCAGGGTCTTCTCGACGTCGATGATTTCACCGGTCGCTTTCCCGGCAGCTTCCCGGAACACCTCGGTAAAGATCTTGCGATCGCCCTCGGAAAGCTTGCTCCAGAGCGGCGCGCCGACGATCGTCAGCAAGGCGTCGGTAATGTGCGCGGTGATGTTGATGTGCGACTGCACCTCGTAGAACTTCTTGGCGTCGATGGTCGGCAGCGGATTCTCCTGCGCCTCGACGGTCCTGTTCTGCAGCGCAAGGTACACCTCGGCGAACGCGATCGGAGTCGGGTTCGCGCCCACTGCACGCGGAAACAGCGTGTACAGCGGCGCGTCGGGCACTCGGATCTTCAGCCCTTTCATGTCCTCGGGCCGGTTGAGCGCCTTGTTGGCGGTCGTCTGGCGGTTGCCGTAATAGGTGATCGCGACGACCCGGTTGCCGCTGGTCGCCTTGGCGTAACCGTCGGCGAGTTCGCCGAACAGCGCACTGGTCGAAAACTTCTTCCAGTGGTCGAAATCGCGGAACACGAATGGCGCGCCCCCGATCGAGATCGGACCGAAATTGCGCCCGGCGAACAGCTGGCCCGTGTAGATGATATCCACCGTCCCCAGGGTCAGCCCCTGATTGATGTCCGTCTCCTTGCCTAGCGAAGACGCCGGGAACACCTCCATCGTGTAACGGTTGGACGTGCGCTTGCCGATTTCGCCGGCCGCCCAGACCGCAGCCGTGTGATACGCCTCGCTGGTCTCGTAGACGTGTGCGAACTTGAGTTTCTGCTGCGCGAGCGCAACGCCCGATACTGCAAGAGCAACGGCTGCAGTCAGCGCCGCAATTCTGAACTTCATGGGTAATCCTCCCGTGGGTAATCGCGGGCGCCTCGTAATGCGCCCGCGGGCTGTATTCTATTCACTTGCCTGAACGGTCAGAAGGAACTCCTCAGGGCGTCAGCACGATCGACCCGGTGGTCTTGCGTCCCTCCAGGTCCCGGTGCGCCTGCGCGGCGTCGGCGAGCGCATAGCGTCCGGTGACCTCGATTTTCACTTTTCCGGAGCGCACCACCGCGAACAGCGAGGCGGCAGCCGTTTCGAGGTCGGCTCGCGCGGCGATGTAGGTGAACAAGGTCGGCCGCGTCAGGAAGAGCGACCCCTTCTGCGCAAGAATTCCGACGTTGATCGGTGGAACTGCGCCAGATGCGTTCCCGAATGAAGCCATCAACCCCAGGGGCCGCAGGCAATCGAGCGACCCTTCCCACGTGGTCTTGCCGACCGAGTCGTAGACCACCGGAACGCCCTTACCGCCGGTAATCGCCTTGACGCGCTCGGCGAAATTCTCGCGCGTGTACACGATCACGTGATCGCAGCCATGCGCCTTGGCGAGCGCCGCCTTCTCGTCCGATCCGGTCGTCCCGATGACCGTCACGCCCAGCGCTTTCAGCCACTGGCAGGCGATCAGCCCCACGCCGCCGGCGGCGGCATGCCAAAGCACCGTTTCACCGGCCTTGACCGGATAGGTGCGATGGATCAGGTACCACACCGTCATGCCCTTGAGCATCATCGATGCGGCCTGCTCGTCGCTGACGCCCTCTGGAATCTTCACCAGTCGGTCTGCAGCGAACAGCCTTGCCTCGGCGTAGGCCCCCGGTGGTGCGCCCGTGTAGGCGACACGGTCCCCGGGCTTGACCATCGTGACGCCCGGCCCGACTGCTTCAACGACTCCGGCGCCTTCGTTCCCGGCGACGCAAGGCAGCGGCATCGGATACAGTCCGGCGCGCTGGTAAGTGTCGATGAAATTGACGCCGATCGCGGCATGGCGAACGCGCGCCTGATTCGGTCCGGGATCGGGAATGGTGATGTCGTCGAGCTGAAGAACCTCCGGACCTCCAAGCTTGTGGAAGCGAACAGCTTTGGTCATGATTTGCTCTCCTTCTTTCGGTTGTTGTCGGTCGGATCCGGGGTCTGCGCGCCGGCGCCCAGCGCCTCCTGCATGGCGTTCCAGGGCCAGATCATGGGATGAACCCGCTGTGCCGCTCCCGCGGCGGCATCCTTGCCGGCTTCCGCGGTCGCGTGCATGGCTTGCAGCGCGGATTTCTGCATTTCGAGCCCCTGGATCGCCATCCGGAGCATGTTCAGATTCATGCTGAGCCAGCCTTCGACCGCCTTCATCTCGGCGATTCGCCGCTCGATTTCGGCGGGATCGAGGGTCGGCATCGCGAGTCCGGGGACGGGAACTCCGAGCGGGCCCCACAGGCGGCGAAACATTTCGAACGGGTCGTTCGGCGGAGTCGTATCGGCCATCGTTCAGGTTCCATCGAAAAATTCGCGCACTGCCGGTTCGGAGTGCATCGTATCCTGGTATCCGAGGTCGATCAGCGCACGGCAGAATGGTTCCTCGAACAGCAGGTAACTCGCCAGGTTCGACCCGGAACGCGCCATTGCGCCGGTCGGGCGCAGCACGAAGCGCACCATCCGCGGCAGCTCGTGGACGAAGCGGGCCGCCATGCGCTCGATCGGCTGGGACGGCGAGATGAACAGGACCTTGATCGGACGCAGCCGCACCCGGCTGCGAATCTCGGGGTCCTCCGGCAACAGGCTCACGGTGCGGTTGATGCGCTCCATGCGCTCGATGTCGACCATCAGCGTATCGAGAAAGATCGAGTTGAGCGCGTGGCCCGCAATCTGGGCAAGCGACGGATACACGTTCGAGCGGGCGCGCTCGGGATCGACGGCCTGCCGGCCGGTTCCCACCACCAGCACCCGGTCCGCGCCCAGGTGCAGCGCCGGGCTCACGGGCGCGATCTGCCGCATCGATCCGTCGCCGAAATACTCGCGGTGCAGCTTGACCGCAGGAAAGATGAACGGCAACGCCGACGAAGCGAGAAGGTAGTCCAGCCCCAGCTTCACCGCAGCACCGACGCGCTGGTTGCGTTCCCAGCCCTCGGTGCCCGGAGGGGCCTGAAAGAACGAGACGCTTTGGCCGCTGGTGTAGCCGGAACTCGTCACGCTGACCGCATACAGTGCGCCGGCGTCGATGTTGGCCTGGATACGGTCGAACGGGAGAAATTTAGCCAAGAGATCCCGCAGCGGCGAATTGTCGAGCAGCGAGACCGGGTTTCGGCGCGAAATCCAGGTCATCGCGGCAATCCACCGCACGCCCATTCGAAGCAGGTTCGATGCATCGGTGCGGTAAACCAGCCCGCAGCGCATGTTCTCCCAGACTTCGAGCAGGTTGCCAACTGCCCGTCCGAAGTGGTCCGAAAACGCCGCCAGCGCTACCGCATTGATCGCACCCGCCGAGGTGCCACAGAGGATCGGAAAGGGATTGCGCGCCGGATTGCCGAGAATGTCGCGCACCGCCTTGACGACGCCGACCTGGTAGGCGGCGCGCGCCCCGCCGCCAGTGAGCACCAAGCCGGCACGCGTGGGGGCCCCACTCATCGATGCTCGCACGCGAAACGGGGCAGTCCGTGAGTTCGCATCGCCATCGCGCGCGATCAGAACAGCGACTGCTCGCCGCCGCGCGGGGCACTCGCATCGACCACCGTGAGCGCAGTCATGTTGACGATGCGACGCACCGTCGCCGAGGGCGTCAGGATGTGCGCCGCGCGGGCCGCACCCAGCAGGATCGGGCCGATGGTGACGCCGTCGCCGGCCGCGGTCTTGAGCAGGTTGAATGCGATGTTGGCAGCGTCCATGGTCGGCATGACTAGCAGGTTTGCGGCCCCCTTGAGCCGCGAGCGCGGGAAGACGCGCAGACGGATCTCCTCGGAGAGCGCAGCATCGCCGTGCATTTCGCCCTCGATTTCCAGATCGGGCGAGCGCTCAGTGACGAGTTCCAGCGCGCGCCGCATCTTGCGGGACGACGGGAGATCGACCGAACCGAAGTTCGATGCCGAGAGCAGTGCCACCTTCGGCACGATCCCGAACCGGCGCACTTCCTCCGCCGCGAGGACCGTCATTTCGGCGACGCACTCGGGATCCGGTTCGGGGTTCACGTAAGGGTCGCAAATGAACACGGTCTGATTCGGAAGCACGAGCGCGTTCATCGCCGCGAATTGCCTGACTCCCGGACGCAATCCGATCACCTGCTCGATGTACCTGAGGTGGATGGCGTGCGTGCCGAAAGTGCCGCACAGCATGCCGTCGGCTTCCCCCTTGTGGATCATCATCGCGCCGATCAGCGTCAGTCGGCGCCGCATTTCGATCTTGGCGTACTCCGGGGACACGCCGTTTCTCTCGGCGAGCCGATGATAGCTCGTCCAGTAGTCTCGATAGCGCGGGTCGTAATCGGGGTTGACCAACTCGATTTCGCGGCCCACGCGGATCCGCAGGCCAAGGCTCTCGATGCGCCGCTCGATCACCTCGGGACGCCCGACCAGGATCGGTTTCGCCAGGCCCTCGTCGACCACGGTCTGCGCCGCGCGCAGCACCCGTTCGTCCTCGCCCTCGGCATACACCACGCGCCTGGGGGCAGCCTTCGCCGCAGCAAACAACGGCTTCATGATGAGGCCCGAGTGGTAGACGAACTGCCCAAGCGACGCCCGGTAGGCTTCGAGGTCGGTGATCGGTCTCGTCGCCACGCCGGATTCCGTCGCGGCGCGCGCCACGGCAGGAGCGATTCGCGCGATCAGACGCGGGTCGAAGGGGCGCGGGATGATGTAATCGGATCCGAACTTCGTCTGCTCGCCGCCGTAGGCCGTGGCGACGATGTCCGAGGCCTCCTCCTGCGCCAGTTCGGCGATCGCTTCCACCGCGGCGATCTCCATTTCCTCCGTGATCGCGGTCGCGCCGACGTCGAGCGCACCGCGGAACAGGAATGGAAAGCACAGCACGTTGTTGACCTGGTTCGGGTAGTCGGAGCGTCCGGTCGCGATGACGCTGTCCGGCCGGGCTTCCCGCGCCACCTCGGGGAGGATTTCCGGATCCGGATTGGCCAAAGCGAGAATGAGCGGTTTGGGTGCCATCTTCTTCACCATGGCCGCCGAGAGCACGCCCCCGGCCGACAGCCCGAGAAACACGTCCGCGTCCGCGATCACCTCGTCGAGCCTGCGCGCGTCGGTCCGCCTTGCGTAACGCGCCTTTTCCGGATCCATCTCCTCGGTGCGCCCTTCATGGACGACACCCTTGATGTCGGTCACCATGATGTTTGCCAACGGCAGCCCCATGCGCACCAGCAGATTGAGGCAGGACAGGGCTGCGGCGCCGGCACCCGAGGCGACCAGACGCACGTCCTTGAGCGTCTTCCCGACGACTTTCAAACCATTGAGGACCGCTGCGCCGACGATGATCGCAGTGCCATGCTGGTCGTCGTGGAACACCGGAATCTTCATGCGCGCGCGCAGCGCGCGTTCGACGCGAAAGCATTCCGGAGCCTTGATGTCCTCCAGATTGATGCCGCCGAACGTGGGCTCGAGACTGGCGACGATGTCGACCAGCCGCTCGGGATCGCGCTCGTCGATCTCGATGTCGAAAACGTCGATCCCGGCGAACTTCTTGAACAGCACCGCCTTGCCTTCCATCACGGGTTTGGCCGCGAGCGGACCAATCGCGCCCAGGCCCAGCACGGCGGTTCCGTTCGTGACCACGGCCACCAGGTTCGCGCGCGAGGTCAACATGGCGGCCTGCGCCGGATCGCGGACGATCTCGGT
>MERB01000018.1:6925-33291 GCA_001770475.1 Betaproteobacteria bacterium RIFCSPLOWO2_02_FULL_66_14
GCATTATAGCAATCGGGTGCTCCGTATAATCCCGTCTACCATTCGCGACTCCAACCGAATTTCCGCCGCGCAGCGCGTCGCGCAGATCCAGCCGTTCGAGGTCATGGAAGTAATGTCGCGCGCGCATGCCCTCGAGGCCGCGGGCCGGCATGTCGTACACATGGAAATCGGCGAACCCGACTTCACTGCCCCCCCGCCAGTAGTCGAGGCTGCGGCACGGGCGCTGCGCGATGGCGAAACCGCGTATACGCCCGCACTGGGCCTTGGCGCTCTGCGCGAGGCCATTGCGCAGTTTCACCGGGAGCAGTTAGGCGTCGAGATTGCACCGGAGCGCGTCGCGGTGACTGCCGGTGCTTCCGGCGCATTGCTGCTCGTTCTGGCGCTTTACGTGGATCCGGGCGACGAAATCCTGGTTCCCGATCCCGGATACCCGGCGTATCGGCATTTCGTACGCGCGTTCGAGGGCGCGGCGAAGGCAATTCCCGTCGGCCCGGAAACCAGATTCCAGCCCGGTCTCGATCTGGTAAGCGCAGCCTGGGGGCCGCGGACTCGCGCTCTGCTCCTCGGTACGCCATGCAACCCGACCGGCACGACCATCTCGCGCTCCGAACTTGTCAGGCTTGCGGAATTCGTCGCCGCACGCGAAGGGCTGCTCATCGTCGACGAAACCTACCAGGGGCTCGTTTACGGGAGCTCGCCTTCGAGCGCCGCCGACCTTCCTGGCGAAGTCGCGGTGGTCAACAGTTTTTCGAAGTACTTCTGCATGACGGGGTGGCGTCTCGGCTGGGCGGTGCTGCCGAGTCCGCGGATCCGCGATTTTGAGAAACTCGCCCAGCACTTCTTCATCTGCCCCTCGACCATCGCGCAACGCGCTGCGCTGGCAGCGTTCACGCCGGAATCGCTCCGAATTCTGGAAGGTCACAGGCAGGAATTTCGACGGCGCCGGGATTTCCTGGTGCCCGCCGTGGAGCTTGCGGGGCTGTCCGTGCCGTCGGCGCCCGATGGCGCGTTCTACCTCTACGCGGACTGCTCGCACTTCGGAAGCGCCGGCGATTTCACGCTGCGCCTGTTGCAGGGCGCGGCGGTCGCCCTGACGCCAGGAACCGATTTCGGGACGAATGCGACCGAACGCTTCGTTCGGCTGTCCTATACGCGGAGCCTTGCGGATCTCGAAGAGGGTGCCGAGCGGCTGGCGCGATTCTGCCGCACCACGGCATGAGTCAGGCGCCGGCGCGACGCTGACGCGCCAACAGTTGCTCCAGCCGGCTGCGCTCGGTAAGCACCTTGCCCGCATAAGGCGACGACGGCTCGTCCGCGACGCCGCCGTAAAGCTGCAAGCCCGACTCGAGATCGCCGCCCTTTCGAAGGTAATCGCGCAGGATCTGAGTCCCGATCTGAATATTGCGAACCGGGTCGAGCAGCGCGGCGTCGCCGCCATGCTCGGCGATCCTGTCCCGATGGTATTTCGGTATCACCTGCATCAACCCCAGCGCGCCCATCGAACTCTCGGCGACGGGGTTGAACCGCGATTCGACGGCCATCACCGCCAACACGAGCAGCGGATCGACGCGCTGTTCGCCCGCGGCGCGAAACGCTGCGGCAACGAAGGTCCCAACTGCATCGTCGGCCACCCTGAACCGCCTGGACAGAAATTCGGTCAGCGCGCGTTGCTCGCGGTCTGCGGGCTCGGCGCGGGGCGACGCCTGCGAAGGGGCGGCGGCAAGAAAGTCCTCGAAGGCAGGTGAGGTCGTGGCCGCGTCAATCCTCGCGTCCCTTCCGTGAGGCGCGGCGACCAGCAGGGATCCGACCAGCGCCGCGAAACCGGCGCCGAGAATCGCGGTGCGTCGACCCCGTAGCGCCAGAGACTGCCCGGCGTCGTTTCGAGATTCCAGTGCATTTCGTGGTGCCTTCATCTGTACCCCCTTGCCGCCGTCGCAGGGATCGGTCTGGTGCGCCCGTCTTCCCGTCAGGCACCGACTCCGGCCTGCCGCAAGCGCCGGCCAGACCGTCGTCCGCAACGTCGATTATCACTGAGTGCCGCGACCGCCGTTCCCGGCCCCGGGTGGGTCGCCTTCGAACGGCTGCCTTCAAGTACCAGGCTCGAGCACTCCTGCTGCAACGCAGCAGGCGCGATGTTAATTCAATTAATCCTTATTCGTCAATAAGTTCCAATCTTCGCTTGAGGTCAGGCGAGGGATCAGTGAAATGCGGTCGACCGGGACGAGATTCCAGTCTCGGGAAGCCCGGGGACCGGATAAAATGGGAACCGCTACGTCGCACCCGCAGAGGTTCTGCGGGGAAGGAAGTGAAGCCGCGGACCAACCTTGATCGACCAGTCTTGGCCGGATGACCAAGGCGGTCCGCGAAGCTTCGTAAGGGCCGGCAAGGGGCCTTCACCCCTCGCCTGATTCCCGATCGGTTCCCGATTACGGCCGGGATCCGGTTGGGAACGGCCAAGCAGCTGCCACATTCAGCGCAGGCTTCGCACTGGCGACCGCTACACCGGCAGACGCAGCAACCACTGGGGTCGCCGCCTTTGCCGCTGGCCGGGCCTCAGGGGCCGCGGTTTTTTTTGCCGCTTTCTTCTTTTTGGCCGGCTTTTTCTTCGCCGGCTTCTTCTTTGCGGCTTTCTTCTTGCCCGCTGCCTTCTTGGCTACCTTCTTCTTCGAAGATTTCTTCTTCTTAGATGCTTTCTTCTTCTTCTTTTTCTTCGCGGTCTTCTTGGCTTTTTTCTTCGTTGCCATGGTTATCTCCTATCAGAGTTGCACAAGAAAGCCCGGTCCGGACGGACCAGACTATTCAACCGCGCGCGAGGACCTTTCCCCGCATGCGGATTGAATCCAGTACTGCCCATTCGCATCACCCGACGCTCCTGCCGGCCAGGTCCTGATACAGCACATCCGGGTCGAGCCGGATGCCGCCTTCCCACGTAACCGTCGCGGTCGCCGGATCGACGGCGACCTTCTCGAACTCGCGCACGTCCCGCCAGAGCTTGAATGCCCCGATCTCGAGCAGGCTGCCGAGCGAAACGCTGCCTTCCAGTCCGTCTTCGAAGCGGATCCACAGCTTGTAGTCCTCTTCGGCCTTGCATGCAGTCACTCGATGCATCGGTTCCCCCGGTCGGCAGGCGGTCATTTCAGGATCAATCCCAATTCAATGCGCCGCCGGTCTGATATTCGATGACCCGCGTCTCGAAGAAATTCCGCTCCTTCTTCAGATCGATCATTTCGCTCATCCAGGGAAACGGATTGCCCGCACCCGGATACAGCGCATCGAGGCCGATCTGCTGGCAGCGGCGGTTGGCGATGAACCGCAGGTATTCCTTGAACATCGGCGCGTTCAGCCCGAGGATTCCGCGCGGCATCGTGTCCTCCGCGTACCGGTACTCGAGGTTCACCGCCAGAGCGAACAGCTCCTGCAGCTCCTCACGGAAGGCTGCAGTCCACAGGTGTGGGTTCTCCAGCTTGATCTGGTTCACCAGGTCGATGCCGAAATTGCAGTGCATCGACTCGTCGCGCAGGATGTACATATACTGTTCCGCCGATCCGGTCATCTTGTTCTGGCGGCCCAGGGCGAGGACCTGCACGAACCCCACGTAGAAGAACAGGCCCTCCATGAGGCACGAGAACACGATCAGGCTCCGAAGCAGCTTCTGATCGTTTTCCGGGGTTCCGGTACGGAATGCGGGTTCGGTCAGCGTGTCGATGAACGGGATCAGGAACTCATCCTTGTCGCGAATCGAGGCGATCTCGTGGTAGGCATTGAACAGCTCGCCCTCGTCCAGATCGAGACTCTCGGCGATGTACTGGTAGGCGTGGGTGTGGATCGCCTCTTCGAACGCCTGCCGCAGGAGATACTGCCGGCACTCGGGCGCCGTGATGTGCCGGTAGGTTCCGAGCACGATGTTGTTCGCCGCCAGGGAATCCGCAGTGACGAAGAACCCCAGGTTTCGCGTCACGATGCGCCGCTCGTCCTCCGTCAGGCCGTTGGGATCCTTCCAAAGGCTGATGTCGCGGCTCATGCTGATTTCCTGCGGCATCCAGTGATTCGCGCAGGCGGAAAGGTATTTCTCCCAGGCCCAGCGGTACTTGAACGGCACCAGCTGGTTGACGTCGGCCTTCGAATTGATGATGCGCTTGTCTTCGACCGAAACGCGCCGGAAGTGGCTGGTCTCCCCGGCGATTTCGATGCGACGCGGCTCGGATCGCCGAACCTGCTCCGCGATCCGCGGCAGCGGTCTTTGCACGAGGTTCGCGCCAGCGTCGTCCTCGAACAGGAGCATTACTGGCAAGCCTCGCATTCTGGGTCGTCAATGGCGCAGGACCTGGCGATCGCCGCCGCGGGGAGGTCATTGGCCGCGCCAGCATCTGTCGCGACTGCATTCAGGTGACCGGTCCTTACGGTGGACTTCTCGGCATGGGTCGCGCCGAGAGAACGCAAATAGTAGGTCGTCTTCAGTCCCCGGATCCAGGCCAGCCTGTAAGTCTCGTCCAGCGTGCGGCCGGACGCGCCGCCCAGGTAGATGTTGAGCGACTGCGATTGGTCGATCCACTTCTGCCGGCGCGCCGCCGCCTCGACCAGCCATTTCGGCTCCACCTCGAAGGCGGTCCCATACAGTTTTCGAAGCTCGGACGGAATGCGGTCGATGCGCGCGAGGTTGCCGTCGAAATACTTGAGATCCGAGATCATCACCTCGTCCCAGAGGCCCGCCGACTTCAGGTCCGCCACCAGGTATTCGTTGACGACCGTGAACTCCCCCGAGAGGTTCGACTTCACGTACAGGTTCTGGTAGGTGGGTTCGATCGAAGCGGACACACCGACGATATTGGCGATGGTCGCGGTCGGCGCGATCGCCAGGCAATTGGAGTTGCGCATCCCGTGACGCCGGATCCGCTCGCGCAGCGATTCCCAGTCCAGCGTCGCGGTGCGGTCGAGTTCGAGGTTCCCGCCGCGCTCACGCTCGAGCAGGTCCACCGACTCCAGAGGCAGCACGCCGCGGTCCCAGAGCGAACCCTGAAACGAGGGGTAGCGGCCACGCTCCTCGGCAAGCTCGGTCGAGGCCCAATAGGCCGCAAAGGCGACCATTTCCATCGAACGATCGGCGAAGTCCACCGCCTCCTGTGACGCGTAGGGAACGCGCATCCGGTGCAGGCAATCCTGGAACCCCATGATGCCGAGCCCGACCGGCCGGTGGCGCAGGTTCGAATTGCGCGCTTTGGATACCGCGTAGTAGTTGATGTCGATGACGTTGTCGAGCATCCGCATCGCAGTGCGAATCGTCGACCGCAGCTGATCGAAATCCAGGTTCCCGTCGCGCAGGTGGGCGACCAGGTTCACCGAGCCGAGGTTGCACACCGCGATCTCGTCGTTCGAGGTATTCAGCGTGATCTCGGTGCACAGATTGGAACTGTGAACCACGCCGACGTGCTGCTGGGGGCTGCGCAGGTTGCAAGGGTCCTTGAACGTGATCCAGGGGTGGCCGGTCTCGAACAGCATCGAGAGCATCTTGCGCCACAGCTGCACCGCGGGGATTCTCTTGAAGAGCTTGAGCTGGCCGCGCGCGACCTGATCCTCGTAGCGCAGGTAAGCCTCTTCGAACGCCTTGCCGAACCTGTCATGCAGCTCCGGCACATCGGACGGGCTGAACAGGGTCCACTCAGCGTTTCCCAACACCCGCTTCATGAACAGGTCGGGGATCCAGTTCGCGGTGTTCATGTCGTGCGTGCGGCGCCGGTCATCCCCGGTGTTCTTGCGAAGTTCGAGGAACTCCTCGACGTCGAGGTGCCAGGTTTCCAGATAGGAGCAGACCGCTCCCTTGCGCTTGCCGCCCTGGTTGACCGCCACCGCGGTATCGTTCACGACCTTCAGGAACGGCACGACGCCCTGGCTCTTGCCGTTGGTCCCCTTGATGTGCGCGCCCAGGGCGCGCACCGGCGTCCAGTCGTTGCCCAGCCCGCCGGCAAACTTGGCGAGCAGCGCATTTTCCTTGATCGCTTCGTAGATGCCCTCGAGATCGTCGGACACCGTGCTGAGATAGCACGACGAAAGCTGCGCCCGCCGCGTGCCGGCATTGAACAGCGTGGGCGTCGAACTCAGGAACGCCAGGCGCGACAGCAGATCGTAGAACTCGATCGCCCGGGCTTCGCGGTCGGGCTCGCGCAAGGCGATGCCCATGGCCACGCGCATGAAGAACGCCTGCGGCAGTTCGATGCGTCGGCCGTGTACGTGCAGGAAGTACCGGTCATACAGCGTCTGCAGGCCGAGATAGCCGAAGCTCAGGTCGCGCTCGGCGCGAAGCGCCGCACCGAGCCGCGCAAGGTCGAATTTCGCGAGTTCGGGATCCAGCAGTTCGGCATCGATGCCACGCCGGATGAACTGCGGGAAATACTCCGAATATCGGACTGCCATCGAAGCTTGCGGCACGTCGCCACCGAGCACCTCCGCCCGTACCGTATGGAGCAGCAGGCGCGCAGTCACGTAGCTGTACGCGGGATCCTTCTCGATCAATGCGCGTGCCGCCATGATCGCCGACTTGCGGACCTCGGCAGCGGGTACGCCGTCGTAGAGATCACGCAAAGTCGCTTCGAGCACCGCCGTGGGTGCGGTGTCACGTTCCAGCCCGACACAGGCGGATTCGATCAATTGCCGCAACGCCGCAACGTCCAGCGGCCGGCGCCCGCCATCTTCCGTCACGTGGATCGTTTGTGCGCCGCCCAGAGGAGCGCGTTGCGCCTTTTCCTGGGCACGCGCCTTGGCGCGCTCGTCACGGTAAAGCACATATGCCCTCGCAACGTCGTGCTCGCCCGAGCGCATCAGGGCCAGTTCAACCTGGTCCTGCACATCCTCTATATGAACAGTGCCGCCCGCCGGTTGGCGCCGCATGAGGGCGCCGACCACGCCGTCAGTCAACCCGGCGACCAGTTCACGAACCCGCGCCGACGCGGCCCCCTGACTGCCGTTGACTGCCAGAAACGCCTTGGTCATCGCGACTGCGATCTTGCCGGGCTCGAAAGCGACGACCGCGCCGTTCCTGCGGATCACCTTGAATTCGGAGTACGGCGCCTTCGCGATCGCGCTCAACGCCTGGAAGTCGCGATTGGTTGCCACGGGGCGTTGCGCACTGTCCTGAGCCACCTGCATGCCTGTAGTTCCCCTCTCCTCCTGCCGCCTCCCCGGGGTCACCTCTGCGCCGCGGGAACGACCACAACATCTAGTACACGCTACGACCAGGCAAACTATGCCTAGTGCCCGCAATGTACCCGCGGAAAAAAGAAAATGCAAGCCGCGAAGCGCGGACGCGCTTCGCGTTCAGCGGCGCGCGAGGTGAAAAAGCAACTCGCGCCAGTCGAATCCGCTGCCGGGATCGCTCTTGCGCGCAGGCGCGACGTCGCCATGAGCGGCGATCTCCAGAATCGGCAGAACGGTACGCACTGCGCGCACCAGTTCCGCCAGACCGGCGTACTGCGTCGACGTGAACGCGCTGTCGTCGGTACCCTCGAGTTCCACGCCGATGGAAAAATCGTTGCACCGTTCGCGAGCGCGCCAGCGCGATGCGCCCGCGTGCCACGCGCGCCGGTCGAGCGGTACGAATTGAATCAGTTCACCGTCGCGCCGCAGCAGGAAATGCGACGACACCCGCAACCCGTCGAGCCCACCAAACGACGGGTGCGTTGCGGGGTCGAGCCGATTGGTGAACAACCGCTCCACGGCGTCGCCACCATACTGACCGCGCGGAAGGCTGATCGAGTGCAGCACCAGCAAGGTCACCGGCGTGCGTCGTGGCCGCAAATCGAAGTTGGGCGACGCAACGAAGCGTGCCGCCCGAAGGATGCCGTTACGCCTGAACATGGTCAGGCGCTGCGGCTGTTGGGTTCGGGCTCGCGGATGCCAAGGCGCTGCATGCGGTACCGCAAGGCGCGAAACGTGATGCCGAGCAGCTTGGCGGCTGCGGTTCGGTTGAACCCCGTCTTGCCGAGCGCTTCGAGAATCGCCTTGCGTTCGACGCTGTCCAGATGCTGCGGCAGCGATTCCGCGGCACCGGGCTCGACTTCGGCCAGCGGATCGAGGCTGAGGTCGTCGATACCGATGTCCTCCGACGCGGACAGCGCCAGGGCCCGCTCGAGGATGTTCTCGAGTTCGCGCACGTTGCCCGGGAATCCATAGCGCGCCAGTTCGGCGACCGCTTCGGGCGCAAGGCGTGCCGCCGTCCTGCCGGTTTGACGGACCAGGCGCTCGAGAATCGCAGTGGCGATCCGGTCGATGTCCTCGCGGCATTCGCGCAGTGGGGGCATCTTCAGTTCGATCACGTTGAGGCGGTAGAACAGGTCCTGACGGAATCGGCCGGCGTGCACCAGCGTCGCCAGCCCCTGATGCGTAGCACTGATGATCCTGACGTCCACCGGTTCCTCCTGGGTCGACCCGACCTTGCGCACCCGCTTTTCCTGGATGGCGCGCAACAACTTGACCTGCATCGCGAGCGGCAGGTCCGCCACCTCGTCCAGAAACAGCGTACCGCCGTTGGCCGCCTGAAAGAATCCATCCCGATCGTGCTCCGCACCCGTGAAAGCGCCCTTGCGGTAACCGAAGAACTCGCTTTCCACCAGCGTGTCGGGAATCGCTCCGCAATTCACTGGCACGAACGGCCGATCGCGGCGCGCGCCGTTGAGATGGATCAGCCGCGCCGCCAACTCCTTGCCGCTGCCGGATTCGCCCGAGATGTAAACCGGCGCCTGGGTGCGCGCGAGCTTGCCGATCATCCCGCGTACCGCCGCGATGGGTTGGCTGTCACCGATCAAGGATTGGGCCTGGGCGCCGGGTTCGTCGCGCTCAGGCAGCGATAGCGCAGACCGAACGAGCGCCCGAACCTGCTCCAGGCCCACGGGTTTCGAAACGTAGTCGAACGCTCCCGCCTTGAGCGCCGCGACCGCATTTTCGGCGCTGCCATAGGCCGTGATCACCGCCACCGGGACGTCAAGCGGCAACGCGGCGACATGACGCACCAGCGCGAGCCCCTCGCCATCCGGCAGACGCATGTCGGTCAGGCAAAGGTCATACTTGCCCTCCGCCAATCGGGACTTCGCCTCTGCGATGGATCCTACCGCGTCGACTCCCAGTCCCATTCGGATGAGCGTGAGTTCGAGCAGTTCCCGGATGTCCGGCTCGTCGTCGACGATGAGCACCCGCGCCGAGTACGCCTCCGGACGTCGCTCCGAGCGCCTCATGGCCTCGCCTCGCGGAACCGGATCCTGAAGTGCGCTCCCTGCATGTCGTCGATGTAGTCGAGCTGCGCGCGATTCGTCGCACAGAGCTCCCGCGCGAGATAGAGCCCGAGGCCGGTTCCCTTGCTGTCGGTCGTAAAGAACGGTTCGAACAACTGCGCCTGCTCCGAAGACGGTACGCCGGGACCCTCGTCGATGATGCTCAATTGTACTTGACGCGCAATGGCGCGCAGTTCGATGCGGATGCTGCTCGCGGTGGGTGGCGCATGCCGCACCGCGTTGCGCAGCAGATTCCATAGCACCTGATGCAGGTGCTCCTGGTCGAACTCGATTTCTGCAGCAGCGCCCGCCTGGAAGGAAAACCGCTCCGCGGGCACGGATTCGCTGGCGCCGAATTCCTCCAGGAACGCCGGCAGCCAGGCTTTCAGGTCGATCCGGTCCGCCGTCATGCGGTCGCGGCGGCTCAACTGCAGCACCTCGCTCACCAAACGCTCGAGGCGCCGCGTATTGTCACGCACGATGCGCGTCAGCCGACCGCGGTCCGCCGGGCCCCGGTCCTCGTCGAGCAACTCGCTCGCGTGGCTGATCGCAGAAAGCGGGTTGCGGATCTCGTGCGCCATGTTTGCCGTCAGGCGACCCAGCGCCGCCAGCTTCAACTGCTGCGCCTGCTCCCTCATCCGGGTGACGTCTTCCAGAAACAGTACGCCGAATTCCGTGCCAACGCCCGTCTGCACGAAGCGCACCCGCAGCCCGCGCCCGCCGGCATCGAGATCGTGGACCGGCGCCGCCGTACTGCCGCTTCGCCATCCGAGCCACGCTCGCTGAAACCCCGGCAACAGACTTCCCAGTTCCTCGCCGACCAGCGACTCGACCTCCAGCAGGCGCTGCGCGCGCGGATTGTGCTGGGTGACCCGTCCGTCGCGGTCGAGCACGACGACCCCGTCATGCATGTCCTGGATGATGAGCTGGCTCACCTGCATCTGGCGCTCGAGCTCGCGGCCCCGCTGCTGCGCGAGCTGCTGGCTGGCCGCGACGCGTTGCGCAAGCCAGGCAGTGACGCCCGTGCCAGCAAAAAAGCCGATCGCTAACAGCCCGGGCTGCAGATAGGTCGCCGTCGGCGCATCGAAGGCGAGCACCCAGAGGGTCTGCTCGATCAACACGGCAATGGCAGCGATCGCCGCATACAGCCAGGTCAGGCGACGCGGCGCAAACAGCGCGGCAGTGATGAGGGAAATGAGGAGCATCATGCCGAGCCCGCTGCGGATGCCGCCGCTTGCGTACATGAGAATCGTGATCGCAACGATGTCCGCCAACACGTGCATCGACAGTTGCAGGTTGAAGCGCTCCCGCCAGTTCCGCAGCAGCCAGCCGAACCCGACCCCGACGAGGACGTACGCCCCGCTCACCACCCGAAACACGTCGAGGCGGTGCGCGCCGAGGTTCAGGGCATCGTGGTAAATCGCCACGATGCCGAAGAACAGCGCGCCGATCGCGAGGCGGTAGAGGTTGAAGTAACGCAGCGACGCCCAGTACGAATCGGGCGTGAGCGCATCTCGATCGAACAGGCCGGAATAGGCTGGCGGCGTGCGAATCATGAAATGCGCGGGCCGAGGCGACGATGGTCGTCGCTGCAGTAGTTCAGCCCTTCGCTTTCGCGCGCCTCGTTCCTCGGCAGGTGCGTGCCGCAGTGGGCGCAGCGCACCAGTTCGGCGGAGTCGGCGTCCGTCGCCACGTCGCGAGGGCGGCGACGCGCCGAGAACGCGCTACGCACCAACCAGATCAGGACGAAGAGCGCAACGATCAGGAGTACGAAGCGGCCCATGCCCGAATTATGCTGCGGCCCGTGGCCGCAGGGGGAATTGGTCGGGGTGAGAGGATTTGAACCTCCGACACCTGCGTCCCGAACGCAGTACTCTACCAGGCTGAGCTACACCCCGATGGGGACATCGTGCCGCGCCCCGTTTCGCAGATCCTCCGGCAGAAACGACGGAGTCCGTGCGGCGCGCCGTCGCCTCGATTTCAGTACCGGCGCGCCACGGAAAAGGCGGCCAATTCTAGCAGAGATTCACGGTACACCGACTGCCCCAGCACCTCGATCGCGCGGCAGGCCGCGTCGCGCTCTCGGCATGCGGCATGGCGCGCGTAAGTGAGCGCGTCCGTCGCCTGTATCGCCGTGAGCACCTGCTGGAACTCGTCGCGCCCTCCGCCGATGATCGCCTGGCGCACGACCTTAGCCTGGCTCGGTGCCGCGACCGCCATGGCGCGTATCAGCGGCAAGGTCGGCTTGCCCTCGGCGAGATCGTCGCCGAGACTCTTGCCGATTTCCTCGACCGCTCCCGAATAGTCGAGGACATCGTCGGTAAGCTGAAACGCGGTGCCGAGATGCGCCCCGTAGTCGGCGAGCCCCTCCTCGGTCTCCGGCGCAACGCCGCCCAGAATTCCGCCCAGCCGCGCGGAAGCCTCGAACAGTTTCGCCGTCTTGCGGCGGATCACCGTGAGGTAGCGCGCTTCGTCGACGTCGGGATCGTGACAGTTCATGAGTTGCAACACTTCCCCTTCGGCGATCGTATTGGTGGCCTCGGCCAGCACCTGCATGATCCGCATGTCGTTGACGCGCACCATCATCTGGAACGCGCGCGAATACAGGAAGTCGCCGACCAGCACCGAGGCCGCGTTGCCGAACGCCGCATTGGCCGTCTGGCGTCCGCGCCGCAGCCCGGATTCGTCGACCACGTCGTCGTGCAGCAGAGTCGCGGTGTGGATGAATTCGACCACCGCGGCGAGTTCGAATCGCGCCGCGCCGGCATACCCGGCGGCACCTGCGGCAAGCAGGAGTACTGCGGGCCGCAGCCGCTTGCCGCCTCCGCTGACAATGTACTCCGCGACTTGGCGCACCAGAGGCACGTCGGAGGTCAGCCGTGCGGCGATGACTTCGTCCACCTGCCGCATGTCGGCGGCAACGGGTTCGAGGAAGGGTGGAGCTTGCATGCGTACAGGGGCGCGAAGCTTAGCACAGCGGGCTTTGACGAGCGAAGCGCAAATCTCCTATAATTCCAAGTCTTTATCGCACCAGCATGGAATATCGCTCATGCACGCAGTGATCCAGTCAGGCGGCAAACAGTACCGCGTGAAGCCGGGCGACGCCTTGCGCGTCGAATCGCTTCCCGCGGAGGTTGGCGCGTCGGTTTCGTTCGATCAAGTATTGATGGTGGGCGAAGGCGACGGCGCGCGCATCGGCACTCCGTTCGTAGAAGGTGCGCGCGTCAGCGCGACGGTGCTCGCGCATGGCCGCGGCGACAAGGTCAGGATCTTCAAGCTCCGGAGGCGCAAGCACTATCAGAAATCCCAGGGGCATCGCCAGGGGTTCACCGAACTGCGCATCGAAGACGTGATCGGCGGATAGGAGAAAGCGCAATGGCACACAAGAAAGCGGGCGGCAGCTCCCGCAACGGACGTGACTCCCAGGCAAAGCGCCTCGGCGTCAAGATTTATGGTGGAGAGCGCGTCAACGCGGGACAGATTCTGGTCCGGCAGCGCGGCACCGTGGTCAGCCCGGGGACCAACGTCGGCATGGGACGCGACCACACCTTGTTCGCGATGGCGCCCGGCAAGGTCGAGTACGCCGTGAAAGGCGCCCTCCGCAAGAAGACCGTCAGCGTCCTGCCGGCCTGACACCGGCGCCCGACTCCGCATGAAGCCCTATCGGAGTCGATAGGGCTTTTTCATTTCTGCGCATGAAATTCATAGACGAAGCGACGATCCATGTGCAGGCCGGTAACGGCGGCAACGGCAGCGCGGCGTTTCGCAGGGAGAAGTTCGTGCCGCGCGGCGGCCCATCCGGCGGCGACGGAGGGCGCGGCGGGAGCGTCTGGGGCGTGGCCGACCGCAACATCAATACGCTGATCGATTTTCGCTATGCGCGGCAGCATCGCGCCCAGAACGGGGAACCCGGGCGCGGCTCCGATCAGTATGGCCGCTCCGGAGAGGACATCGAATTGCGCATGCCCGTCGGGACGCTGATCCGCGACCAGGAAACCTCGGAGCTGATCGCGGATCTCACCCATCACGGCGACCGCGTGCTGCTTGCCCGAGGGGGACGGGGCGGACTGGGCAACATCCATTTCAAGTCGAGCGTGAATCGGTCCCCGCGCCAGTTCACCCGCGGCGAGCCCGGCGAAAACCGCGGCTTGGTGCTCGAGTTGCGCGTTCTGGCCGACGTCGGTCTGCTCGGTTTGCCCAACGCAGGCAAATCGACCTTCATCCGGGCGGTTTCCAGCGCGCGGCCCAAGGTTGCCGATTACCCATTCACCACGTTGAATCCATCGCTCGGCGTCGTGCGCGTCGCGCAGGACGCCAGTTTCGTGGTCGCCGACATCCCCGGCCTGATCGAGGGTGCCGCCGACGGCGCGGGTCTGGGGCACCGGTTTCTGCGTCATCTGGCGCGAACCGGCTTGCTGCTGCACCTGATCGACGTCGCGCCTGTCGAGCATGCCAGCGACGCCGAAGAATGCATTCGCGCAATCGTTCGGGATGCGCGCACCATCGCACGCGAGCTGAAGCGCTACGACAAGGGATTGTTCCGCAAGCCTCGGTGGCTCGTCTTCAACAAGACCGATCTGGCGCCGGAGGCCGGGTGGCGGATCGAGAGAATCCTGCGCTCGCTGCGCTGGAAGGGACCCGCCTACCCGATTTCCGCCCTCACCGGATCCGGCTGCAATGCGCTCTGCCGTGAGATCGCCGGGTTTCTGGCTGCGCGGAAGGATTCGACGAACCGCAAGCGCGGCGCGGTCTGAAAGAGGTTACTGAATGTCCGAAAAAATCGCCCGAGCCGCCGTCCTCGTGATCAAAGTGGGCTCGACGCTGGTCACGAATCACGGCCGCGGGCTGGACGTCGAGGCAATCGCCCGCTGGGCGTCGCAGATTGCCCGGCTGAGAAGTGCCGGCAAGCAGTGCCTGATGGTGTCCTCGGGCGCAATTGCCGAAGGCCTGCAGCGACTGGGTTGGACTCGGCGGCCGCGTGCGATGCATGAACTGCAGGCGGCGGCGGCCGTCGGCCAGATGGGGCTTGCCCAGTGTTACGAGACTTGCTTTCGCGAACATGGCCTGGCGACCGCCCAAGTGCTGCTGACTCATGCCGATCTCGTCGACCGCCGGCGCTACCTCAATGCACGCTCTACGCTGCGCACGCTGCTCGCGCTCGGAGTCATTCCCGTCATCAATGAGAACGATACGGTTGTGACGGACGAAATCCAGTTCGGCGACAACGATACCCTGGCCGCCCTGGTGACGAACCTGATCGAGGCCGACGCGCTCGTCATCCTGACCGACCAGCCCGGTCTTTACGATAGCGACCCTCGCCGCAATCCGGAGGCCAAACTCGTCGCCGAGGCACCGGCCGGTGCGTCCTGGCTGGAGGCCGTTGCGGGAGGAACCGGAAGCGGGATCGGGAAGGGCGGGATGCTCACCAAGGTGCTTGCCGCCAAGCGCGCTGCGCGCAGCGGTGCGCATACCCTGATCGCGTCGGGTCGCGAACCCGAGGTACTGGTTCGGCTCGCCGCGGGTGAGCGGATCGGCACCCTATTGGTCGCACAAACTCCGCCGATCGCGGCGCGCAAGCAGTGGCTCGCCGATCACCTGCAGGTCGCGGGCAGGTTGCGCCTGGACGCAGGCGCCGTGCAGGCGCTGGTGCGTGACGGCAAGAGTCTTCTTCCGATCGGGGTCGCCGCCGTGAGCGGCGAATTCGGGCGCGGCGAGGTCGTCTGTTGCGAAGATCCCGATGGACGCGAGATCGCGCGGGGTCTCGTCAACTATTCGTCTGCCGAGACCCGGCGAATTCTGCGGCGTCCGTCTTCGGAAATCGAGAGCGTGCTCGGATACGTCGACGAGCCCGAACTGATTCACCGCGACAACCTCGCGCTCCTTTAGCGGCCGAACATCTCCGCGCGAGGCGCGTCGCGGTGTCCGCCGTTTCGCAGGGCCGAAATGCCGTCCGCCGAGTCTCGGATGGGAACTGAGTGCGGGCAAAAGTAGTTGCGCCAGAGGATGAACTGGCTTCCCTGCGCGCCCTTGGAATGAATCGGTCGCCACTCGGTGCGACCCGGGGTCCAGCGCCCGTCACGGCTTCCGAAGGCATACGCGCGCACGATGCCGCTTCGGCAACGGAGTCCCTCGAAGCTGATGTTCTCCGCGCCACTGGAACTCCGTGCAACCAGGGTGTAGCGCACGACCCCATCGTCGCCGACCGAGACGGATGCCGGATCGACGAAAAAC
Source organism: Betaproteobacteria bacterium RIFCSPLOWO2_02_FULL_66_14 (assembly GCA_001770475.1). Lineage (GTDB taxonomy): Bacteria > Pseudomonadota > Gammaproteobacteria > Burkholderiales > SG8-39 > 2-02-FULL-66-14. The sequence goes on from MERB01000018.1 coordinate 22,414, forward strand.
TTGAAACTGGTCGCTTCGCCGACGTAGATTTCCACCAGATCGGCCGCTTTCGGATACACCGGCAGCGTAAACGCGTTCTCCTTCCAGTCGCGCTCCTCGCGCGCCGTCTCCCAGTCGGATTTCGGCTGGGCGGCGAGCGGCGTGGCCCCCGCCGCGAGCAGCATCGCAAGCACCGCCGGCGCGACGGCCTTCAGGACAGATCGCAAGCGAGCGCTGCCCGGATCTCCGCGCCAACCTCGGTCGTCGCGCGGAAATTCGGGTGATCCGATCCCACCGCGAGCCCCGCTCCCTGCTTGATCGCGTCGCGCATCGGCGGCGTCAGTTCGAAGCGCAGGAAGTGCACCGATGAGGTTTTTTCCTCGTTCTCGCGTTCGAGATCTTCGTCGGCGATGGCGAAGACCGGAGCGTGCCCGTCGACCCGCACCCAGACCCGGTCCTCGATGCCCTTCAACTCGGCCAGACGCGCGCGGCGTTCTTCGGCGTCCGGATATTCCAGCATCATGGTCGCCTTCCAGTTGCCGCCGTCCGGAACCAGCGGGTTGTACGCCTCGAGTTCGCCGCGAATTCCGTCCTCCTCGAAAATCCGCTCGATGCGCAGCATTTCCTGGATCTGGTAACGGATCGTCAGTTCGTCCTCGAACACAAGCGTCGCATGCTCGCCGAGCCGGACGCTTCGCCGGCCCTTGTGCGCCATGACTCGAGCTCGGAATTCGCCCCGCTGCCTGGCATACGCTTCGAGCGAGAGCAGGCTTTCGAGCGCGATCTGCGGCATCTCGCTAGTCCGTCAGCTGGTCGAGCGCCTTCTTGAACCGGTTGGCGTGCGAACGCTCCGCCTTGGCGAGCGTTTCGAACCAGTCGGCGATTTCTCCGAATCCTTCGTCACGCGCGGCTTTTGCCATTCCCGGGTACATGTCGGTGTACTCGTGAGTCTCGCCCGCGACCGCAGCCGTCAGATTGTCACGCGTCTTGCCGATCGGCAGGTCGGTGGCGGGATCGCCTATGGCTTCCATGTACTCGAGGTGACCGTGGGCATGCCCGGTTTCGCCCTCGGCCGTCGAGCGGAACAGCGCAGCGACGTCGTTCTGGCCCTCGACGTCAGCCTTCGCCGCGAAATACAGATACCTGCGATTCGCCTGCGATTCGCCTGCGAACGCCGCCTTGAGATTGGCGTGGGTTTTCGAGCCTTTGAGTTGCATCTTCATCTCCTCGGTGATCGTCGAATGATGGATCAGGGACACCATAGCGCCGGCGCGGCAATTGATCAAATTGATTCTTGCAATTCGACAAATTGAGGACGGCTATCTTGCCGCAGGCCATCGCCGGACGGTGCTGCGCCCTTGCCTTCAGGTTTTCGGCACCCCGGATACCGCCGGGGCACGGCGCAGGTGCGAACGCAGCGCATGCGCTCGCCGATCCGAGTTCAGGTAGCGGCGCAGTTCCTCGAGCGCCTGCGTATAGACATCGCGCTTGAAATCGATGACTGATTCCACCGGAACCCAGTAGGCGTGCCAGCGCCAGGCGTCGAACTCGGGGTGCCCGCTCGCCCGCAACTTCACGTCGCAATCGCGCCCCAGCAGGCGCAGCAGAAACCAGATCTGCTTCTGCCCCCGATAGGTTCCGCGCCAGTCGCGCCGGATCCACTGCTTCGGCACGTCGTAGCGCAACCACTGGCGCGTGCGACCGAGGATCCGGACGTGATCGGGCCTGAGGCCGATCTCCTCCTCCAATTCGCGAAACATCGCCTGTTCCGGGGTCTCGCCGCGCTGAATGCCGCCTTGAGGAAACTGCCAGGAGTGCTGATTGACGCGCTTGCCCCAGAACACCTCGTTGCGCAGGTTGGCGAGGATGATGCCCACATTCGGCCGGTAACCGTCCCTGTCGAGCATGGCAACACCACCTAAGCTAGAATTCCCTGCGTAATTTTTTCACAGCCCCGCAGCATTGACAACGCCGGCGCGAATTGAGTCGCGCCGGCGCGAAACCCATGCGCAGCTCGAGATTTTTCATCGGAACCGTGAAAGAGGCGCCCGCCGACGCCGATCTCGTCAGCCACAAGCTGATGATCCGCGCAGGACTGGTGAGACGGCTCGCGGCCGGCGTCTACACGTGGATGCCGCTCGGCATGCGCGTGCTGCACAAGGTTTCCTCGATCGTGCGCGAAGAGATGAATCGCGCGGGCGCGATCGAATTGCAGATGCCGGTGGTACAGCCGGGCGAACTGTGGCAGGAGTCCGGTCGCTGGAGCGACTACGGCCCGGAGCTCCTGCGCTTCAAGGACCGCCACGATCGCGATTTCGTGATTCAGCCGACCTCCGAAGAAGTGATCACGGATCTCGCGCGCAACGAATTGAAAAGCTACCGCCAGCTGCCGGTGCATTTCTACCAGGTCCAGGTGAAGTTCCGCGACGAGCGCCGCCCGCGCTTCGGCGTCATGCGCGGCCGCGAATTCATCATGAAGGACGGCTACTCGTTTCACGCCGATTACGCCGATCTCGAGCGCGAGTACCGCAACATGTACGCCACCTACGGCAGGATCTTTTCCCGGCTCGGGCTCGGTTTTCGCGCCGTCGCCGCGGACACGGGCGCGATCGGCGGCACCGGGTCGCATGAATTCCAGGTGCTCGCGGACTCCGGCGAGGACGCGATCGCGTGGTGCCCCGAGTCGGACTACGCGGCGAACCTGGAACTTGCGGAAGCGCTGGCGCCGGCCGTGCCGCGCGCGGATGCCGCCGAGACGATGCAGCGGGTCCCTACGCCGGGCCGGACCCGCTGCGAGGACGTCGCCGCGCTGCTTCGCCTGCCGCTCGAGCGGACCGTGAAAGCGATCGCGGTGATGCACGACGACCGCTTCGTCCTGCTGCTGTTGCGCGGTGACCATGACCTCAACGAGGTCAAGGCTTCGAAGGTCGGGCGTCTGGCCCCATTTCGATTCGCCACCGAAGGCGAGATCGAGCGCGCGCTGGGCTGCAAACCCGGCTATATCGGGCCGGTCCGGACCACCGTGCGGGTGATTGCGGATCGCACCGTGGCAGCGATGTCGGACTTCGTCTGCGGTGCAAACGAAGAGGGCTTCCACCTCTGCGGCGTGAACTGGGGTCGCGATGCGCCGGAACCGGAAGTCGCGGACCTGAGAAGCGTCGTCGATGGCGATCCGAGCCCGGACGGGCGCGGAATCCTCAGAATCCGCCGCGGCATCGAAGTCGGCCACATCTTTCAGCTTCGAACCAAGTATTCCGAGGCGCTGGGCGCCCGGTTTCTGGACGAGCATGGCGTCGCCAGGCCGATGGAAATGGGCTGCTACGGCATCGGCGTGACGCGCATCGTCGCGGCCGCGATTGAACAGAACCACGATGCGCGTGGCGTCGTATTCCCGCGCGCAATGGCTCCGTTCGAAGTCTGCCTCGTGCCGATCGGCTTCCACAAGAGCACGATGGTGCGCGAAACCGCCGAGCGGCTATATGCGGAACTTTCCGAAGGCGGCATCGACGTATTGCTCGAGGACCGCAACGAGCGCCCGGGCGTTCTGTTTGCCGACATGGATCTGATCGGCATCCCGCATCGTCTCGTGATTTCGGATCGAGGACTCGCGGCCGGTGAGGCCGAGTACAAAGGCCGGCGCGACGACTCGCCCATCAACATCGCGCTCGATTCGAGCCTGCAATACCTGAAGGATCGACTCGCCGCCGCATGAGGCGATTGCTCGCGCTCGCCGCCCTGGTCGCGCCGCTGCAATCGCTCGGCGGGGCGCAGACCTACGAGCCGCTCGCCGACAGCGTCGTGGCGAATCTCTCCGCGGCGGTTGCCGACCGCGCGCCCCCGGTGTTCAATTTCCGCGATTCGCAGGACGCGCACAAGTGGGTGCACGCGATGTCGGAACGGCTGCGGACCAAGGTCCGAGACCGCAAGGAACGCATCGAGCTGCTGAAGTCGGTGCAGCACGAGGCGACGCGCGCAGGGCTCGACCCACAGCTGGTGCTCGGCGTGATCGAAGTCGAGTCGGGATTTCGCAAGTACGCGACCTCGATCGCCGGCGCTCGCGGCTACATGCAGGTGATGCCATTCTGGCCCAAGCTGCTCGGCCGGAGCGATAACCTGTACCGCCTGCGTACCAACCTGCGCTACGGCTGCCTCATCCTGCGTCACTACCTCGATATCGAAAACGGCGATTTCTTCCGCGCGCTGGGCCGCTACAACGGCAGCCTCGGCAAGCCCGAATATCCGAACGCGGTCCTGGCGGCCTGGGAAGGACGGTGGAAGTACGACGGGCCGAAGAACTGACATGTTGCGCGCCTGGTTCCGCGGTCCGCGCCTTTTGAACTGGCTCTACGGCTTCGTGCCGCCCGAGCATGGCGTCGTGCTGTTGCGCCATCGCCGTGTCTACATCGTGCCTACGCGCGCAGGGTGGTATTGCGCTGCAACCGTCGCACTTCTGCTCGTGGGCTCGATCAACTACGCGCTCCCCCTCGGTTACGTGCTGACCTTCACGCTCGTGGGTCTGGGACTCGTCGGCATGGTGCAGACCGCCCGCAACCTTGCGCTCGTCTCGGTGAGCGTGGGGCGCGCGGATGCGGTGTTTGCGGGCGAGTCGGCGCAATTCCGCCTCTTTCTCGACAACCGCGCACCCTTCGAGCGCCCCGCGGTCCTCGTGCGGCACGTCGCTTCCGGCGTTCAATCGGTGGTCCACGTCACTGCCCGATCGGTGACCGAAGTCACGCTCGGCGTGCCGGCCCCGCGCCGCGGCCAGTTGGCGCTCGGTCGCATCATGCTCGAGACGCGTTTTCCGCTCGGCTGGTTTCGCGCCTGGAGCTACGTCGAGCCGGATGCGACCTGCCTCGTCTACCCGCGACCGGTGCCGACGCCACTCCCTGCCGTCACCGAGCACGCGACCGCGGGCGCTGCGCGCGCTCAGGTCCCGGGCCGCGAGGATTTCTCGGGGCTTCGGACCTATCAACGGTCGGACTCGCCGCGGCACGTCGCCTGGAAGACTTTCGCGCGCAGCGACAATCTGCTCACGAAGCAGTTCTCGGGTGACGCCGCGGTCGAGCTTTCGCTCGAATGGGATCACCTGCCCGCTGGCCTCGACGTCGAAAGCCGGTTGTCGCGGCTCGCGGGATGGGTTCTCGCCGCGCATCTGGCCGGGTCGCGCTTTGCCCTGCGAATTCCCGGCCAGGAGCTTGCGATGGCGCGCGGCGACGCGCATCGCAGCGACTGCCTGCGTGCGCTCGCGTTGTTCTCCGCCCAATGAACGCCGCCGCCCCGGCTGCGCATCCGCTCGCGCCCGAAGCACGTGTAGTCAGGGGTCGAGATCTCGCCGGTCTGTTGCTGGCATTGCTCCTCGCCGCCGCGCCGCACGCATTGCGCGCGCCGTGGTGGCTCACGGTTCTGACGCTCGCGCTCTACGGGTGGCGGATCGCCGTGCTCTTCAACCGCCGGGAATTACCGCGGCACGCGTACATTCTGCTGATCGCGTTTGCGGCCATGGCGGGGGTCTGGATGGAGTACCGGATGCTCTTCGGGCGAATTCCAGGGATCACGTTGCTGGTGCTGTTCTCGGGACTGAAAGTCCTCGAAACGCGAACCCACCGTGACGTCGTCGTCGCGGCCTTCCTGTGCTGTTTTCTCATCATCACCAACTTCCTTTTCGTGCAGGACATTCCTGCGGCGCTGCTCATGGTCGCGGCGATATTCGCGATCACGGTGACGCTCGTCGGCTGCAACGCGCCGGGCCGCAGTATGCGCACCGACCTGCGCACGGCCGGAGTGCTGCTGGCCCAGGCCGCGCCGGTGGCGCTGATCCTGTTTCTGCTGTTTCCGCGGGTTCAGGGCCCGATGTGGGGACTGCCGCAGGACTCGAGAATCGGCGTCACGGGCCTGTCGGACACGATGTCGCCTGGAAACGTGTCGGAGGTCGCGCTCTCCGATGCGCTCGCTTTCCGCGCGGACTTCGGTGGCGAACTGCCGACCCCTCGGCAACGTTACTGGCGCGGTCCGGTGATGTGGGATTTCGACGGCCGCACCTGGCATGCAGGACCAACGCTTCGACGCCAGCCCCCGCCGCCGCCCCAAGGGGGACGCACCTACCGCTACGTCATGGTGATCGAGCCGCACCAGCGCCAGTGGATTTTTGCGCTCGAAACCGCGGCGCAGCTTCCTGCCGATTCCAGGTTCACGCTGGACGGCCAGATCCTGTCCGTGCAACCCCTTCGCGCGCGAGTTCGCTACGACATGGTTTCGATCGCGGACGGACAGCCCGACGCAAGAGAGTATGCGTCGCTGCTGGACCGCGCGCTTCAGCTTCCGCCCGATTCGAACCCCCGGACCGCCGCACTCGCCGCTCAATGGCACCGCGAGTCGTCGGATCCGGTCACACTGCTCGGGCGGGCGATCGACTATTTTCGAAGCGGAGGATTCGACTACACGCTCGAGCCGCCGCCGCTCGGCCAGGAGGCGGTGGACGAATTCCTGTTCAACACGCGCAGCGGATTCTGCGAGCACTTTTCGTCCGCGTTCGCCGTTCTCATGCGCGCCGCGGGTGTGCCTGCGCGGATCGTGACGGGTTATCTGGGCGGGGACCCCAATCCGATGGACGGCATTCTCACCGTGCGGCAGTCCGATGCCCATGCCTGGGTGGAGGTGTACCTCGCCGGTCGCGGCTGGGTTCGCGTCGACCCCACGGCGGCGGCGGTTCCGGGCCGGCTGGATTTCGGTCTTGCGCGCTCGGTGCCACAGGGAAGCGCGCTGCCATTCCTGATGCGCCCACAGTTCGACTGGCTTCGCAGCCTGCGCCACGGCTGGGATGCCGTCGCGCATCAGTGGAACCTGCGCGTTCTCGGCTACAACACCGCGCGCCAGCGCGAACTCATGTCCTGGCTCGGAGTCCCGCAGGCGGACTGGCAGGAAATGATCGCAACGCTCGTCGCGGTGCTTGGCGTGCTCGCATTCCTTCTGTTCGCCTGGACGATGCAGCGCGTCGAGCGAACCGATCCGGTGCAGCGGGCGTGGCTCCGATTCTGCGAAGCGCTCGCGCGCCGCGGCATCGAGCGCGAGCCGCATGAAGGACCGCGCGACTTTGCCGAACGCGCTGCACGGCGCCTGCCCGGTGCGGGCACTTCCATCCGGCGCATCAGCGCGCTGTATATCGACCTGCGCTACGGCAGGGATCGGTCCCGGACGGATGTCGAAGAGTTGAGGCAACGCGTTCGCGAGCTGAAGCCCGCATGATGCGCGCGCTCGTGCTGGCGATCCTGTTGGCCAGCGGCAGCGCAGACTCGCGCCCGGCTAAGCCGGCGCCGTACGCGTCCCGGGCGGAGGTGCGCGAATTCGTCGACGAACTCGTCACCCGCCACGGCTTCGTCAAAGGCGAACTCGAGTACGTGTTTGCGCACGCCCGCCGTGAGCGGGCGATTCTCAAGGCGATCGCGCCGCCGCCCGCGAAGGACCGTCGGTCCTGGAGTGCCTATCGCGCACTTTTCGTCAACGATCGCCACATCGGCGGCGGGGTCGAGTTCTGGCGCGCCCACGGCGCCGCCCTGCAACGCGCGGAAACGGAATTCGGGGTGCCGGCGGAGGTCATCGTAGCGATCATCGGCATCGAAACCACGTATGGGCGCAACATGGGACGCTGGCGCGTCGTCGATGCGCTCGCCACGCTGGCGTTCGACTATCCGCCGCGCGCGACCTTCTTTCGCAACGAGTTGAGGAATTTCCTGCTCTTCGCGCGCGACTCCGGAATCGACGTCTTTTCTGTTCGCGGTTCCTATGCAGGCGCGATCGGGATCCCGCAGTTCATGCCCGGAAGTTACCTTCAATACGCGATCGATTTCGATGGCGACGGAACGGTGGACCTGCGCGCGAGCGCGGTCGACGCGGTGGGCAGCGTCGCCAACTTCCTCAAGCGCCATGGTTGGCTGCCGGGCGCCCCGGTGATGTTCGCGGCGAGCGTGACCGGTGACGGTTACCGGGCCTATGCCGATGGCAGCGTCGAACCGCGGCACGCAACCGCCGACCTGCTGGGCGCGGGCGTCGTCGCGCCCGATCTGCCGCTGCAGGCGCGAGTCGCGCTCATCGAATTGGACAACGGACCGGCAGCGCGCGAATACCGGGTCGGCCTCGCCAACTTTTATGTCCTCACCCGCTACAACCGCTCGAGTTTCTACGCCTGCGCGGTGATGGACCTCGCCGAGGCGCTGCGCGCTGCGCGTCAGCCCGAGGGCAGGTAGCGGGCCGGGTCCACCGGCTTGCCGGACTTGCGGATCTCGAAGTGCAGCTTGGGCGAATCGGCGTCAGTATCGCCAAGCTCGGCGATCTTCTGGCCGCGCGCCACGGTGTCGCCTTCCTTGACCGTGATCTCGCGATTGTGGGCGTACACGCTCTGGAAGTTGTTGTCGTGCCGGATCACGATCAACTTCCCCAGTCCGCGGATGCCGCTACCGGTGTAAATCACCCGCCCGGGTGCGGCCGCGACCACGGGATCGCCCAGCTTGCCTGCGATATCGAGGCCCTTGTTGTTCGGCTCGGAAAAATTGGCGACGATCCGGCCTTTCGTCGGCCACACGAACTCGATCGCGTCGGGGTCGCGCACCTCGGACTTTTGCGGCTCCGGTTTCGGCGCGACGACCGCAGCCGGCGGCAGGGGCGCCATCGCGGCAGGTTTGGGCGCCGCCGCAGGCTCGGTTTGGGAGAGCAGCGCCAGATTCTGTTCGGAGTAAGGCAGTCGCACCGCCTTCGGAAAAGTCCGGATCGACGGATCCGTGGCCGCGGCGGTCGCACCCGCGCCGGGTCGCTCGAGGGGTCTCGATTCCACGGGACCCGCACCGCGCGCAGCCCCGATCGATACCCCGCTTGTGGCGGAATCACCTGCGCGGTCTTCCGTGCCGGCGAGCTGCAAGGTCTGTCCGATCCGGAGTTTCGATGGATCGTCGATCCTGTTCGCGCGCGCGAGTTCGCGATAATCGACGCCTTGCTCCAATGCGATGCTGTACAGCGTGTCGCCGCGCTTGACGACGTATTCGACCGGTCTGGGCGCCGGCGCGGGAGTCCGCGCGGCTTGCGCAACCGGGGGTTTCGGCGCCGCCACGGGAGCGCTGCGGCGATCGTCCACCGGCGCGGGCGCGCGCGCTGCGCAGCCCGCGATCACCCCCAGCACGACCATCAAGACCAGCGTCTTCATCAGACCTTTCCGTTCTGCAATGGAACGAATCGCACCGCGTCGAGCGGCGTTTCGCGGTACCCGTGAGCGCCGCGCTCGATCAGCACCAGGCGCTGCGTAGCACCCGCCGCTCCGCCGCCGTCGCGCAGCGGCAGGATCATTCTGCCACCCGGCGCCAATTGCTGCAGCAGTGCCTGTGGCGTCTGTGTTGCCGCAGCCGCCACCACGATCGAATCGTAGGGCGCGGCCTGTTCCAGCCCGAGGTGGCCGTCGCCATGCACCAGCCTCAGGTTCCGGAGGCGCAACGGGCGGAGGTTGGCGCGCGCCCGTTCGTGTAACTCCCCGATCCGTTCCACCGAAAACACCTCCTGCGCAATCTGCGCCAGCACCGCGGCCTGGTAGCCGCAGCCGGTTCCGATTTCGAGAACCCGTCCGAGCGGTTTTCCGCGCATCAGCGCTTCGATCATCTTCGCGACCACGTACGGCTGCGAGATGGTCTGCCCGAAGTTGATCGGAAGCGAGGTGTCCTCGTAGGCGCGATGTGCAATCGCATCGTCGACGAACAAATGCCTCGGCACCGCGGCCATGGCCGCCAGCACCTGCTCGTCCGCGATGCCCTGTTTGCGCAACCGGTCGACCATGCGGGCGCGGGTGCGTTCCGAGGTCATCCCGATGCCCGAGAAATCGCCGCGCACGCCGGTCATTTCGCGAGCCAGTCCTTCACCATGTCGAGCTGCGAGTGAAAGCTCAGATCCACCTGCAGCGGGGTGATCGACACGGATCGGTTCTCGACCGCGTGGAAATCGGTGCCGGGCCCGGCGTCCTGCGCGCTGCCCGCGGCGCCGATCCAGTAGGCGATTTCACCGCGCGGCGTGCGTACCTTCACCACCGGCTCGGCCTTGTGGCGGCGGCCAAGGCGCGTCACGACCGTTCCCGTTAGTTCCGCAAGCGGCACGCTCGGGACGTTGACGTTGAGCAACACGGCCTCTCCGACGGGCGCGCGCCGGAACCGCTCGACGATTTCCACCGCGACCGCCGCAGCGGTCTCGAAATGGCGCCCCGTCTTGCTCGCGAGCGACACGGCGAGCGACGGAATCCCCAGCAGATAGCCCTCGGTCGCGGCCGCCACGGTCCCGGAGTAGATCGTGTCGTCGCCCATGTTGGCGCCGAGATTGATTCCCGAGACGACCATGTCGGGCAGGAAATCGAGCAATCCGGTGACCGCGAGGTGCACGCAGTCGGTCGGCGTGCCGTTGACGAAATAAAACCCGTTCGCAGCCTGCCGCGCGGTGAGCGGGCGGTCGAGCGTGAGCGAATTCGACGCTCCGGAACGATCGCGCTCCGGTGCCACTACGGTCACCTCGCCGAGCGTGGCCAGGCGCTCCGCCAGGAGCATGATGCCCGGGGAGAAATAGCCGTCGTCGTTCGATATCAGGATGCGCATCGTGGGATCGGCGCGATTCTATCCGACGGGGCCACGCGCACCCGACGCGGCGTGTTCGGCCAAGCGCGCGAACTGCGCAAGCGTTTCAATCGATAGAATGCCCGGCGCACATGGCGGAAGTCCATCTGATCGTCAATCCCTGCGCCGGAAGGGGCGGCGCGCAGCGTCTGGCGCCTGCCGTTCAGGCTCGCATCGGCGGGCACGGCATCGCTTGCCGCGCGCGCACGACGCGCGCGCCGGGAGATGCGGCGACGCTGGTCTCGGAAGCACTGCGCGCGGGCGCCGA